>NZ_JBWKZP010000008.1:0-260471 GCF_059424585.1 Hydrogenophaga sp. GW101-3F08 | reverse complement strand
TGCTCGTACTCATAGTCCTACTCCTATCTTCAAAGATAAGCGATAGGACGGGTCCGGGTGTTCAGGGGGCTATCTCATCACTGTGTTGTAGAGATTGCAGCAGGGACTCTGGGACCAAGTCCGGGTCAGCTCCCATGCGGAAGTGCTTGGCGTCGATGTCTACAAGGTGGACTGCCTCGAACTCAAGGCCCTTGCTGCCGTGGATGGTCATGACCGCTACCGCGTCGAGACTGTCGGCCTCCGGCGGGGGCACCCGCAACTCGCGGTCATCGCCTATGCGCAGACGGCGGCGCAGCTGGGAGATGAAGCTTCCGACCGTCTGATATGCATGACCGCCATCGGGCACGCGCAAGAAGTAGATGAGCTGCCAAAACGCAATGCGCCGGGTCACGTCGAGGATGCCGTTGCCCGCCAGATGCGGTGCGAGGATGCGTGTCCGGTCTAGCAGCAGCGTGCAGATGACGTCCCAGGGCGAGTCTTTCGAGGAAAGACCTTGAAAGGCGTACTTCCAACGAAGAAGCGCCGCGGTGCCTTGGGTTGTCAGCCCCGCGGGCGGGGAATCGAGCCACGACAGCGCGTCCGGTCGAGAGCTGTCGAGCCAGGTGAGGATGAGGTCCAGGTCCGCAGCAGGCATTTCCAGTCCGGGCAGGCGCGAGACCCGCAGCAGGCCGCTGCCTGAGCGGTCGATGAACAGCTGGAGCAAGGCCAGCAGGTCCTTGGCCTCTGGGCGCTGGAAGATGTCGCCAAGGTGGAGGGCAGGTATTCCAGCGGCGATCAAGGCGTCCGCGGCGTCACCGCACGTTTCGTGCGTGCTGGCCAGCACAACCTGGTCTCTGTACGCAATGCCGAGGTCATGGATGCGTGCGACGTTGGCCGCAACTTCACCGCGAACGATGTCCGTGGTGGCGCATTTGACATGGCGAGGCTTCACGCCGCTCGCGCCGCGGGCGGGCTCGACATCGTCCAGCGGAAGGATGCGCTGCAGCGGGTGGGTAGCGCGCCCCGAGTGTTCGAAGACCCGGACGACCTCTTCATAGCTTCGCCGGTTTTCGGTGAGCGGAAAGGCCTGATGCTCTGGGTAGTCCTCGCCGAAGTTCACGATGCTGCGCATCGAGGCACCTCGAAAGCGGTAAATCGCCTGACGGGCGTCACCGACCACCCAGAGGGTGTCAGCATGGGCTGCGAGCGCCTTCACCAGCTCTGCACTCGCTCGGTTCATATCCTGGTACTCATCGACCAGGATGTGCTTGAAACGACCCACGCTCGCCTTGAAGCTCTCGTAGTTGTTTGTCAGCGCGAGCGCCGGCAGCATCACGAGGTCGCCCATGTCGACGAGACGCGCGTTGTCCTCCGTGTTTGCCTCGTAGCAGCTGTAGAGCTTCGCTACATCGCGTCGACGGGCAAGCAAGTCAGCCGGCGTTTCAGCTGCTGAGGCCTCGACCGCTGCTGCATAGGTAGCAGCGTCTGCCATCTCATCCTTCGCGCGTTGAATGGCTTCAACGGCGGCCTTCAGCCAGTCGAGTGGGTCGCCCAAGGGGTTGAACGCTTGCAAGCCCAGGCTGTAGATGTGCGGTTCGATCACTGCAATCTCGGCCATCTTGTCCGCGACCCCGAAGCGGGACTTCAGGCCGAACTGCTCGCAGTTCTTCCGCAGGAACTCGAGCCCAAACGCGTGGAAGGTGCCGACCCACATCTGGTGCGCGTTCTCAACGCCGAGCTGTTGCAGGCGGTCCACCAGTTCGCGCGCTGCACGGTTCGAAAAAGTCAGCAGCAGCAACTCTTCGGGCTTCGCACCATTCGCCAAGAGGTGCTGGACCCGCATCAGCAGCGTGGCCGTCTTGCCGGTTCCTGGGCCTGCTTTCACCAGCGATGTCTTGGCCTTGGACTGGGCAGCCGATACCTGCTCGGCCGTCTGAGTGATGACCTTGGGCGTTTCAGGGGCCTCCTCAACCGGCTCGGGAAGCAGGAGGCCATCAAGCAGTTGTTGCCGGACCAGTTCCAAAGGCAGGTCGAGGTCGGTTGCAAGCTGTTCCGCCGTTTGTCCCGAAAGGAACAAGCTGCGCGCTACTTTTCTGGGTAGCAGTAGCTCACGGGCGAATATGTTGGCTTGGAGCTCCGCGCGCTCGCGAGCGCCATAGGCCTCGACCTTCTGCGCACCGAACGTGTCACCGTCCTCGGGCTTCAGCGTACTGTCAACGACCTTGTGGCAGCCTTCGTGCGTCTCGTGATGAAGCTTCCAGTGTCCGAACTCATGAGCCACGAGGAAGGCGCGCTCGCGCGTTGATACGTCGTTGCGCACAACGATGAGGTGGAAGTCGTGGTCCAGCACTGCATCGGCCCCACCAAGCGTCTTATCCGAAGGGTGAGCGTCCGAAATCTGGAAGTTCTCAGCGTCTTCGTGTGCGACGGCATCGATGACTACGTTGGAGGCGATGCCAGTTGCAGCCGCCTCTTTGAAGAGGTCCTGCCGCAGCCGTATCGCCGCTTCTCGAGCGCGATGGAAGGGTGTCACGTGGGGTCTTCCTCCGTCTGGAAGGCCAGAAGTCGCTTCTTCTCGTCCTCGCTGACGGGCAAGGAGCAGACGGCGCTCTCCCAGGTCTCCGAGCTAGGCGCATCTGGCGGGCGGGTTGAGCTGTAGCTCTTGGAGCCAACGAGTCGCGGTCCCAAGCATTGCCGTAGGTCCGCCTGCAACACGTGAAGGTGCTGGGCCAAATCCCTGACGACTCTCGCTGGGACGTTGGTGATGGTGGTGAGCACCTTAACCATGAGCAGCGGGTTGCTGCCAAAGCCCACGGCAGCCGCAGCGCGGGCCAGCTTGGCACCAATCAGGCTGGACACGGCACGCTTCGTGGCCTCCATGTCCGAGGCCGGGGTGGCTTGGCCGTCGATTTCGTGAAGCTGATTTAGAACGTAGCTCTGAAGGCGAGAGACGGACTCTTCGCACACGTCAGCAACGTCTGCCGCGGGCACTTCGGGTGACGCCTCGTAAGCGGACCAAATAGCGGCGAACTCGAGGATGTCCTCGCGATATTCAGGGTGGGCTTCGCAGGCGCGAAGAACCATGTTGGGAGACGGCTTGTCGGCAGAGAAGAAGAACTCGTCCAGAACTTCATCGAGCGACAGCCTGCGGATGGGCGATGTCATTGCTTGAACTCCTTGCGCATCTCTGCGACTTTGTCGAGGGCGGTGTTCTTATAGGTGTTGATGGTTCGAGTGCTGACGCCGAGGGCGACCGCAATGTCCTTGACCGGCATCTCGTCGACGAACAGCATCGTGTAGACGAAGAACTCTTGCTTGGTAAGGACAGCCTGGAGGCGGGTGACGAGCTGAGCATGCTCTTGTTTGCTGGCCAGGGCGTCGGCCGGTGTGTCTGGTTGGCGAAGCGCGATGACCTTGCGAATGGTCCTGTCCGGGTCATCGTCTTCGTCGGAGACGCCCATGGCATCTAGGCTCTCCTGAAACTTGCGCTTCTTGGATAGCAGTCGCCGCTGGAAGTCCGTCGCGCGGCGGCGAAACAGTTGACCGAACAGTTTTTCTGCATGCGCGGCGTCGCCGGGCCGCTTAACCAGGCAGTCCCACACGTATGAGGCCAGCTCTTCCGCAGCCTGGTCTCGGTCGCCAATGAGCCCGGGGAAGATGCCACTACGCACGACAAATCCCCCCGCGAGGCTCAGCAGGCGTCGTGACAGCACCCTGGAAAGCATGCCAACCCGGGCCTCGTCTTTTGCCTTTCGAGCTCGGCCGAACATGCGGAACACGAGCTCATCCGGAACGAAAAGCGGGTCGTTCTGCCAATCCGTGCGTGCCAGCCTTGCCAGCAGGGCGCGGACGTCAAGGGCCTCTATGGCCGCGTCGTCAGGGACTTGTTTGTTCATCGTTTTTTCCATTGGTCATGCGAACACCCCCCGCTGGTTTCAGGGGATGCCCCCCTCGCATGACTAAGTCGCAAGATGAGCCGGAAATCGGAAGCCGCCGTGCGTGGCGGGTTCAAATGACCCGCAAAAGCTGCCCCGAAGGCACCGGTTTTCTACCGGCACAGTATGCGATAGCTTTTCGTTACATGTCCATGGCGCGGGAGTTTTTTGGCATCCCTCCCTAGCGGTATTAGCGGTTGTGCCGGCCGCCCGCCCGTCGCAAACTGCCTTGCGAGAATCTGGGCATGCGTCTCACCGCCGAAGCCCGTGCCCTCGCGGAAACCCTCATCGACGGCGCCCGGAAGACCGTCATGAACGCCGACGTCTTTGGAACCAACGGCATCGGGCTGCCGTCGGCCCACTCTCATCTCTGAGGCGACTCGGTCGAAGTGCCAAGCAGCTGCGCAAGTTGGAATGACGCACTGAGCGGCGGGCAGACTGCCTGGCCCGCTGCCCCACCGACAGCGGTCATCGCTGCTGGCACGACGACGGGCGAGCCAATGTCGGCTTCTTGTACTGGACCGTGAACCTGTTTACCAGCCGCGAATGACGGCAACCGGTTGCCCTTCGAATCGTGATGTCGGTTCCAGGCTGGTTGCTGCAGCCGACCAAGCACGCCTGAATGTCGGCAGCCGAGGTCACCTGTCCTTGAAGGATTGAAGGGTGGAACGACCGCTGCACCTCCGTCACCAGCCTCTCAATGCATGTCACCCTGGTCGCGCGTCGAGAACGACTCCTCGCGCCCGAGGCGAGCGGCTGTGCCCGACCCAAAGTAGCCTTCTGGCGAGAGCGCCCAAGATTCAAGCGCACAGCGGAGACGCATATCCAGGTTGGCCGGCGCCCCCTTTCACCAATTTTGGGCTTGACGGCAACTCTGCCACTCCCTACAAACGCAGGCTGATTCAACCGGAGGGCTCAACATGCGTTTCAAGTCGCAGAAGAAGGACGGGTTTCAGGTGTTCGCCGTCGCTGGCGTGAACACCGTTTCATTTGGCATCACGGCCACGGCCACTGCCCGCAAAGGCCTGCTCGGATTCGCCGTTGAGCGCATAGACCCAAAGCGAGACCAGCAATTCTTCGTTCAGGGCATGAAGGTCTTCCCCTCTGTCATTCCCAATCCGGAGGTCGGCACGCGCGTCTCCACCAAGGATCACCCCATCCAGAGCTTTGTGTGGGACGACTTCACCGCGCGCGACGACAGCACCTACACCTACAACTTCTACCCGGTACGCGGCAAACCGAAGAAGCTGGACCACTCCGCCGAGCCTATACCCATCACGATCAAGACCGAGAAGCTATTCTCCAAGAGCACACACGACATCTTCTTCAACCGCGGGGTCGCTAGTAGTCAGGCCTACGCCCGCGAGTTCCACAACGTTCCGCCCCGCAAGATCAAGGACAAGAATGAGCGCGATCGAGCGCTTCAGTGGCTGAGCCGAGAACTGGATGAGGCGCTGCTGGGCTTCATCAACCAGGCGCGATCGGGTGATGAGTTGCTGGGCTGCTTCTACGAATTCCGCTACGAGCCGGCAGCCACGGCCTTGCGTGCCGCGCTCAAGAAGGGCGTGAAGGTCCACCTCGTCGTGGACACAAAGGACAATTCGTACACAGACAAGAAGGGCAAATTCCACGAAGCCTTCCCGCGCAAAGAGAACCTGGAAATGCTGGACAAACACAGCTTTCCCAGGTCGAGCGTCGAGCATCGGGAGATGCGATCCAACGACATCCAGCACAACAAGTTCATGGTGCTCACGCGCAAGGGCCAGCAGCACGCCGCTGAGGTGTGGACCGGTTCGACCAATCTGTCTGACGGCGGCATCCACGGCCAGACGAACGTAGGCCATTGGGTACGTGATCGTGAGGTGGCCAATGCTTTCAGGGCGTACTGGCAGATGCTCGCTACAGATCCTGGTGCGACGGATGGGAAGACCGCGCAAGGACGCGCCGCGAACAAGGCATTCACGGACGCAGTTGAGGCTCTGAGTCCGACCCTGTACCCCGACGACGAGGTCGCGCCTGGTATCACCCCGATCTTTAGCCCGCGCCGCGGCCAGAAGATGCTGGAGCGCTATGTCAGCATGCTTGATGGCGCCGCCACCCACGGATGCATCACGCTAGCCTTTGGCGTGGGCGAGCTGTTCCGCAAGGCTCTGCTCACGCACACAGCCTCCAGTCCGCTGACCTTCCTGCTGCTAGAGAAGGAAGACAAGCCTAATCCGAATAGCAAAAAGAAGGACAAGTGGGAGCCAGTCAACTCCAGGAACAACGTCTACAAGGCGTTTGGCTCACACTTGGACATTGACAACGGCGCGGTCTACCAGTTTGCGCGTGAATCCAACAACCGCGCCCTGGAGATGAACCAGCACGTCGCCTACATTCACTCTAAGTTCCTCCTTATGGATCCTCTCGGCGCCGACCCGATCGTGGTTACAGGATCTGCGAATTTCTCCGAGCCGTCGACCACGGGCAATGATGAAAACATGCTGATCATCCGCGGCGACCGCCGTGTAGCCGACATCTACTTCACAGAGTTCAATCGCCTCTTCTTCCACTACTACTTCCGAACTACGGTGACGATCACATCGAGGATGCGCGCAGAAAGCACCACCACCCCGAAGAAGGCGCCGCAGTTCTTGTCAGAGACCCCGGAGGAGTGGCTGAAGGACTACCAGCCAGGCAAGCTCAAGGACAAGCGGGTGGCCATGTTCTCCGGCATGAGTGTATAGACCATAGCGCCTATTTGAATACTGGAACCCATGTGTGAACGCTGCTGGGTACGGCGAGCACACCGACGCGGATGCGTGCGAATGCCTGCTTCTGGCAGTCAGCGTGAAAGCGCCCTGCAGCACCCCACTGGGCAGCTCCCGCTGCAAGGCCGCGCGTGGACCTTCGAAGGTTGCTTCAGGCTGGTTGCTGGCACTCAACCCGCCTGCCCGAGTAGGTACTATCGGCCAACCAGGGGACCTTCACTGCAATAGGCCGACCTAGCGCATTCGGCTTTATGCGTTCGACTCTAGCTGACAGGTCTTCCTTTCCAACGTGTTCCTTGTGCTGAGGAATGGGAAATGGCAGATCGGACTAAGATGGCTGCGGCGACAAAGAACCCCAAAGGGAAGAGTAGGTAGTAGTGAACCGGCGCCCGCAGCCTGGCACCCGATGTTGCGGCCGCCGCAAATGCGAGGATCACTGAAAGTGGAGCGAGCATTGGAGCAAGGGACTGGGGAGCCAAGAACACCTGAATCGGCAGCGCTGCGAAGCCGAGCAATACAGCAAGCAAGCGGAGCCAGCTATAGCGAAGAGTCGCGAACGAGTTCTTGCTGAAACCGTGCCAGAGTTCCAGTAGGGAGTCGTACATCGGAGAACGCAAGAACAGTGAGCCCTCGACAACCTTAACTGCCGCGCCGCATGCCTTCAAACGTTCAAAGATCTCGCAGTCGTCAAGAACCGAAGACCGATACGCTTCGAAGCCGCCGATGCGATCATGAGACTCTCGACGTACGAGAATGAAGTTGCCAAAGCCAAAGGCATATCGCGATGAAGGTCTATTGGTCTGCGTTGGACTTACGCGCATGGCGGACAGCCAGATCATGACAGGGAGGGCTACTCCGATCCAGAATGAGCGGTATTCAAACTGTGGAAGCACGCAGAGGGCGTCAAGACCTTCCTTTTCCGCGTGTGCGATTGCCGCGACCATCAAGTCACGACCACACTCGACGTCCGCATCTACCAGCGCTAGCCACCTTGCTGTACTTGCTTGCTTCGCTTGCTGAAGCGCAAAGGTCTTGCCCATCCAATCAAACGGTTTGTCGACGCCGCGGACAACTGTGAGCTTCTGGGGATAGTGGGATGCAAGGTTTGCAAGGATGTCAGAAGTCGAATCCGTTGATTGATCATCCGTAACGATGACTCTGGCCATCTGATGCGACTGATCCAGCAACAGACGAATGTTCTTTTCAAGACCTCGAGCGGCTTCGTTTCGGACGGGCACGAGCATGTCGACTGAGACCGGATGTCGTTGCCCGACGTACCGCTGCAGTCTTGGTGTAGACATCGCGATGTACGCTGTTCGGCAAAATAGGATCAAAGCCGTCGCTGCTACTGCGCCGGCATATGCCGTGATGAAGATGTCTGTCACCGTTTCTCGAGCAGGTAGAGCGCCTGCTTGATGACTCCAAAGATGCGCGTGTGCTTGGATGCAACGACAGTCAGGCCCGCGTCGGCAAAGTGTTTTCGCCACATCAGATCGGAGAAATTGTTATGCGGCTCGTCAATGAATGAAACATTGGCGACGCGATCGTAGGCGGACAAAAGGAGTTTTCCGGCTGCAGAGTTCACCAGTTCTTCGCCGACTAACACACGGCTCGCGACGCGCCCAGCCTCCCTCAGCAGCGACAGTGGCTCTTGTGAATGATGCAGTGTGACATGGAGGATGCAGGCGTCGAACTGGTTATCCGAAAAGGGAAGGCCTTTCCCCGGAACAATGTTTACGTGTACTTCAGGATGAAGTGAGTTGTCCAGCAGGTCTGCCGAAACGACATGCAGCTCAGATCTAATGAGTGCGAGGGAGACCCCGCCAGTCCCGCAGCCGAGATCGAGCACGCTCCGCGCATCGCCGAGCATTTCATGAAGTTGTCCCGCCACATCCCTTCCGCGTAGCTCACTGAGGTGCGACGCGAGTGACCTTACTGGCGGGAAGGCCAGAAGGAGCGAGCGGATCGGGAAGAGGGGAAGTCGCTCGAGCGAGCCAGATGCAGCAAGATATGCCTCAAGATGCGAGCGACGAAGCTTGAGAAATGAGCCAACCAGTAAAAGAAGACAAGCAGAATACGCTGCCACGAGTAGTCGACTGCCATCAGCGCCTAACTCATTCGCCGCGACGTGCAAGCCGAGGTACATTGAGGCGAGAAGCAAGGATGCCGAACCGACAGAGAGTGCAGCAACGGCGAACGAGTTGTGGAGCAGTTTCGTTGCCACTTTCTCCCAGGTAAGCAGTGTCTCGCCAAGTGCTTGCGATAGCTTTTCCTCCAAGTATCGTCGGTAGCCTCCAAGCGACAGAATGGCTGAGTAAATGCTCAAGCAGAAAAGCAGAAGCATTACAACAGCGAACGGTGTTGCCATTGTTATTGCGTGCACAGATTCCCTGATACCGTACACAAAGACGGCGCCGAGGATTGTGACCCCGAGCCCAAAGATGCGATCGGAGTACGAGACCATCTCCCGAATCTGCGAACAGATAGCCTCGTGTTCCTTAAGGAGGACGTCAACTTTTTTCGAAGATTCGAGTGCAGTTTGCATCAATTGGACACGATCAGGCTGATAGCGGTCTAGGGTAGTGGGTTATGTGCCCTAAGAAATGAAAGGAACTTCCCCGTCCCTAGGAACCGCGCACAGAGAGTCTTGCGGTTCTCGGCAACGTAGTGCAACGATGGGAAGCTCGAACTTTTCATCAACTCACTCATTTTTGTCGAAGGGAGTTCAATGACCGCCATTGTCACCATCGAAATCGATCTCGCCAAGAGCGTCTTTGTTGGTCAACCCACATTTTTGCTACGGCAGCAGTAACCCATACTGCGCTGCTTCTCTCCACGACCATCGACCGCTTGGTATCAGTGAGCGTGAATACAACCTCCGCCAGCGATCGGCTCCAGTCGGGGCATACCTGCCATCCTCTCATGTCGCGTTAGGCTGGGAGCAGGCGGTCAACTTTGGCACACGAGTGACGGTGAGCGCTGGAAGTAGACTTTGCCAGGATTTGCACTGAAGTCGGCTGCACTATTCGGGAAGTGATGTCGCTGTGTAGGCCCGCAACGAAACAAACCGAACCGAACCGGTAGATCGTTGCGCTGCACTGCACTTGAACCGCCCCGGGGCGGTTCACACTCTATGATGGGTGACTTTTATATGTTTGAAGCAGGCCAGCACTGTCCTGCTTTAAGCGTCAGGGACACGACGTCCTCACTGTTTTTTTCTTGCCAGTATGCCCCCGTCTGATGCGACCCGAATAGAGACACTCAGCACAACCCAACGCGGTGACCGTTTTAGGGACTTGGTGTGTGATCTCCTGCGCACCAAGTACCCCAATCTGAGGGTGGAAGTCCGAGAATCCGGGACCAAAGTTGACATCCGATTCACACGTGAAGACTTTGGGAAAACAGAAGTCTGGGCCGTGGAATGCAAGGACTACAGCAGCAGACTCGACAAGAGTTATGTGTCCGCCCAGATTTATCCGCAGTACGAGGTCATGCGTGACAAGGGGCGAGTGGACCGAATACTGATCGTCAGCCGCTGCGGCGTATCTACAGACGCGCAGGAGTTCATCGACGATTGGCGCGGCGCCTCGCACCAAACTTACGACGAGCTGGCCGAATCGGTCTTTGGCCTCAAGCCCTACATTACACATTTGGCAGAACTACGTCCCACGGAGCAGACCGAGTACGTCGAAGCACGACTCGAAGGCTTCTCAGATCCCGCCATTGCAGTAGTCGAGGACTGGCTGCAAAGTGACAGCGGTCCCAGCCGGTCCATCCTGGGTGGGTACGGACAAGGCAAATCCAGCTTTGCCAAGCGACTTGCCGCTCATTTCGCCAGGATCAACTTGCAGGATCCTACTGCCCGCATGCCAATCCTGCTACGTTTGGGCGAGATCGTGCATGAGACCCAACTTGAAGGTCTGTTTGGCAAAGAGTTCACGTCGCGATTTCCTTGTGTCGGCTACCAATACGCGACGCTGGAGTACCTAAACAAGCAAGGCCGACTGTTCATCATCTTGGACGGATTTGACGAGATGAAGCACGCCATGACGGCGGCGGATTTCCTCAACAACTTCCGAGAGTTCAACAAACTACTAGTTGGCAAAGCTAAGGTGCTGCTTTTGGGTCGGCCCAACGCACTTCCCTTCGATGAGCGCGAATTGGTGTTTCGTGGTCTGGTTCGGGTCGGGGACCAAACCGTCGCCAGTGCAGACTATCAGGCTTGGCCCGAGTGGAAAATTGCCTTCTTCGACGAAGAAGAGACATCCCGGCTGCTAACATCCAGCCTGCGCGTCAACCAGGGCAAGCATGCGGAGAGCCAGCGTTTCTCCTACCCGCCGAACTTTGTCGAGAAGCGCCGAGACGAAATTTTTGCATTGGTACCTGCAGACCTGTTGCGGCGCCCAGTACACGTGCAACTGATCGCAGATGTGGCTGCAGACCCCCAATTCGATCTGCGCGGTTTCAATGAACACCGCCTGTACGAGCACTTCATCCGCAACATGGTGCAGCGCGACACCGTGCTCAAGCCTGCTCGTCGCTCCATCGCGCTGGACGCCCGGCTGCAGTTTCAACGTGAACTCGCCTGGTGGGCTTGGCGAAAGCCTGACGGCACCCAGGGCAGTTTCTACCGTCGCGAACTGCCGGCCATCCTTTTCCGAGATCTGCCCAATGGCAACAGCGCCGATGATGAGGGCAAGCGCAACGAATACATCGTCTCGACGTTGACTGAGGAAAAGGAATCCGGCGTGCTCTTCTTTGCCCACCGGTCCTTCCAGGAGTTCCTGGTCGCAGAACGGATGCGCTTGGTAAAACCCTCGCCGACAGCGCATACCGAATACTCCAGCAGCCTAACGGACGACGTGGCGGCTTTTTTGATCTTGGCACCTGACCAAGACTTCATCCTGGACTGGTACACAACACTGCAAGGGGCTGCAGGGCCGATTGCACTTGGCTATCTAGAGTTCTTTGCATCCTTCGAAAGCATCATCCAGCAGATCACCGAGCACACGCTGTCGAATGATCCCATCGCGGTAGATGTGTGGAGCGCGGTCATCCTGCACCATGCAACGCGGCTGGGAACGAAGGGTGCATTCGACCATGCCTACCTCAACGGGGTCATGCTCAATTTGGTCAAGCAGGGTAGTGCATATACGGCAGCAGGCGCGGCCCTGTCGCTCCTGGCTGTCTGCAACAACGCCAGCTCAGGGCAGGAGCAGCTTCGCGCACAGATTGTCGGCGCGGTGATGGAACGGTGCCTACGTAGGGGTAGAGTTGATAACGCCAGGGGGAAACTTCTCATTCCAAAAAGCGACGCCGACTTTGCCACAGAGTGGATGGCAACACTGAAGAAAACCGTTTCACGTCAAGATGTCCGCCTCGATATGACAATTGCCTGTAACTACGACACGCTGGAGCGCATGTGCGCGCTTCAGCTTCAGGGAAAGAGCGCTCGCTCGGGAATAGGAGTGGCGCCCGTCAACCCTATCACCTTGAAGGACGTCCCCCAGGGTTTCGGTCCGGTTCATGATATTTCTAACACCCAAGTGTTCAGGAGCATCGATGAAAGCTTCATCAAAGAGCACGGGGCATATCTGCGTGCCCAGAAGGCTTCCTTTGACATCGTGCAGGTGGAAGTGCGGGGAAGAAAACAGCAGATCTAGTGCCGACGGCATGGGCCTGCATGGCCCGATCATCCGTTCATGCGCTGCTGTGAAGCAATGATCCCCGCGACGGTTCGATGACCGCTTGGCGGCCGAGACCGTGAACACGAGGCCCAAGGATGAACGACTACTCTCGCTGCAAAGCCGCCCACCGAACTCCGAAGGCCACTTCCGCCCGCAATCAACCGGTAGGCAACGCTGGCGCCCCACGAACCCACAACGCACCGAATTGGCAACTGTGACAGGTAGGCAAGCCTGACCGGTTGCCGTCCTTGATACGTTCAAGCCGGTGGTGCCATGCCTCAAAGGTGGCACTCGGGATAGGGTCCATTCACACACTTTGGAGACAACATGGCCAGCACTTCTGAACGCAGTTCCGCCTGGATCACAGCCATCAACACCCTGCCTGCCAACATCCGTTCGGACGTTGATGCGATGTGGGAACAGGGCGGCTTTTTGTCGGCCAATCAGGTTGGAAGCATTCTGAGCAAGCTCGGTGCACAGGCTGAGATCGGGACGCTGATGATGCAGCTGTTGCCGGTGGCACAGACCTATGCGGTGGTTCCTGTCTCGCACTACCAGGTCGGGGCCGTGGCGGCCGGCATGCCGGTCCCGGGCACAGGTTGGGCCAGCCTGTATCTGGGCGCGAATTTCGAGTTCAGCGACGTCGCCCTGAGCTTCACGGTGCATGCCGAGCAGGCCGCCACCAACAACGCCTGGCTCCATGGCGAAGCGGGTCTGCAGGCCTTGGCGATCAGTGCCGCGCCGTGCGGGTATTGCCGCCAGTTCCTGTACGAACTGGTGTCCGCCCAGCAGCTCAACATCCTGCTGCCGCCGGTACCGGCCAACCCGAACAATCCTTACGCGTACACGATGACACCGCTCACCACCTTTCTGCCCGATGCCTTCGGGCCGAGCGACCTGGGCATCACCGGTGGGCTGATGGACCCCAAGCTGTGCACCCATGCGGTGAGCCTGCCTGGCGGTGCTCCCAGCGACCCCGTCATTGCGGCCGCGCTCGCAGCAGCGCAGGGTTGCTACGCCCCTTACCCCACCGACACCGCATACGGTTACGCGGGCATTGCGGTGCAACTGAATGACGGGAGCATCTACGCGGGACGGAACGCCGAAAACGCGGCCTACAACCCCAGTCTTTCACCGCTGGAATCGGCGCTGGCCTTCATGAACATGAACCAGCTGCAAGGCGCCGCCCGCAGCGTCAGCCGGTGTGTGCTGGTGGAAGTACCGACGCTCTCCAGCCAGCAAAGTGCCAGCGCGGCTGTGCTGGCGGCCTACGCGCCTGGTGTGACGCTGGAATACTACCCAGCGACCAGCCCATGATTCAAGGGATTGGCACTGCGGACGTCTTGATCGACAACAAGACGCCGACCCAGGCCAATGCTGCTTCGAGCGTCAGAGCTCGGGTGAATCGACTTGTGCGGGAGCAACTGTTGTGCAATTCTTCGGTCGGTTCAAATGAACTCAAGGATGCCAGATGCCGACCACTGCAAAGCTTCGCATCACCTCCACTCGATCAACAGCAGTCAAACACCATGAAGGCGCGTTGACCTACTCGCGAAGACGCGGACTGAATGACTTTCTTCGGCAGATGCATGAGGCCACGCCCATGCAGACGCTGCGGACCGAGCGAAAGGGCGTGAGTGCTGCAATCCTGATTGAACTGGCCCGGCGCATGGAGCTGCCCACCGCCTGCATCGCTATGTCATTGGGATTCTCCAAGGCTGCGGCACACCGCAAGATCACGGGCAACACGTTGGTCGATGGACGCCCCATTGTTGGGCTGGTCAAACTGCTCGCCCTTGCCCAGGCGATTGTTGATGAGAGCACATCGAACGAGGTCAAGAATTTCGACACCGTGAAGTGGCTGGGCCAATGGATCATGCGTCCCCAGCCAGCCTTGGGGGGCTATAAGCCCGCCGATCTCCTTGACTCGACCACGGGCGTGTCTATGGTGGCCAAGGTGCTGGGCGCCATTCGCAGCGGGGCTTATCAGTAGGGGTCTGGGCTTTTGGAAATTCTCATTGGCCAGGCTGCGGAGCATGATGGGCCCTGTGAAGCTGGAGTTGACCCACTTCAGTGAGCAGGTCGGATTCTCAAACCATTTCGAGGTACTCCTTCTGGCACCATCGAGATCATCGAAGCCGGCGGCAGCCCACTCGGGCATCTCAGCCGTCTACCCGTCTGCGTTGCCCGGTGAGTTGACAATCGCCAAGTTCTGACCAGCCCCGCAAAGGGTGAGTCTTTGGACCCGCCAGCACGTTCAACGCTGTAGCTGAGCTTTTAGCTTTGCACGGGACGCATGGTCCAATTGAACCCGTGACAGCGCCGCACTGATGGCCTTGTTGGGCTGCGTCAACAGCCTGTCGGCTTGGGTATACAGGTGCAGGGCACCCTTGAGGTCACCAGTCGCCTCGGCGCAGACGCCCAAGTTGTACGCCAGCTCTGGTGAATCCCGTTCTGATAACGCGATTTCCCGCCACATCTCACATGCCCGATCCAGTCTTCGCTCCTTCGCGAACGCGAGCGCGTTGCTGAAGTGCTCCTTCATCTGCGGCGAACTGATGCGCTCGCCAGGCCCAAGAACATCGATCACCCGTTCGGTCTGCGAAGGCGCGATGTCACGTCGGAAGCTCTCCAAGGCGTGTGTCTTGGCTTCCATGAGCAGTTGCTCGCCATCGGAGATGGGCGCACTCGCGCCCGTACCGGGTTCGCTACAAGACTTTGACTTCGTTTCGCCAACATGCCCACGCGAATAGACGATCGCTCCCGTTTCGATCGACACCAATCTTGGCAAGAACTCAAAGTAGGCCGTGCGCGTGGTGCAGTTCGCCACAGTGTCCCTCCAACGCACGCAGCCACCTTCATAGGTTTTTCCCTTCTTGTTGCGCTTCATTTCGCGCTGTGAGCAGATGGTGCGCGGCTCATTGCTACGCTGATCAGACCACGCAGCTCGCGTGACCTTGCCCATGTAGACACCGTTGGCGCCCAGCATCTTGCCCAACCGCGACACCGTGGAATCGTCCAGTAGTCTGCGTTCACCCAATTTCAGCTCAACGAGAAGCGCATTGAGCTTGCGCCGTTCGACGACGTCGAAGTAGCGGCGATCGTTGACCACAACTCCAGCCAATATCGTCTCTATGTCGCCCGTGATGTCAACGCGATCCTTCGCTTCGAACTGCATGACTGCAATCCGGCGAAGGCGCGTCGCGTCTGAGCTTTTGGCCGGCTCGAGCACACTGACGTCGACTTTCGTGACGGGCGCCGCACACCCAACAAGCATGCACAGCATGGCGAGCGAAACCAACCGCGGGATGGCACCGCTTCGTAGCACCTGGACAACCATTACCTTCCTCCCTAAAACTTGTCGCTCAATGAACTGCGCAGCTTGGCAACGAAGTCGGAGCGGAATTGGGCGCGTGCCGTGTCAACGCTGAAGCCCAGGCCTTCCGCGGTGAAAGCGGCAGACTGCACATCCACGGTATAGGGTGGCCGGATGACGAGCACCGAAAACGCCTGCTGGATAGACGTATATCCCTCCAGTTCCGGGCTTCGTGTGATGCGAGCCTCGCCTGCTGGTCGCAGCAGCACGGCCCCGCTACCCTTCTCCAACCCTAGCGTCGACAACTCGTGGCCACCATTCCACACTAAGTCGAACAAGCCCTCGGTAACGAATGCCGGCTTCAAGGCCACCACGTGCCCGCGCTTGCGCATCGCTTCAAGCGCTGCACTGGCAAGCGGCCCAAGCTCGGACGTCGCCACAATCGCCGATCCCCGCTGTACTGGCACCCCTACATATTTCGCTCGGCGAGCCATTGCCTTATCCGCCGAACTCCGCATCTCCTCTTGGCTGCGGCAGCGCGCGAGATGCTCCCTGGTAATTGGATCCAACTCCACGCCAACGCCCGGGTGCACGCCCGGCAAGTCGAAGTACTCACAGGTACCGTCCTTTCGGGCATAGAACCACACCTGCGGTGTGCCGTCGACACCAAAAAACCGCGAGGGCGCCAGCACGGGACGCAGTTGGAGGATCCCGCCCGCATCGCGCTGCGCGATCAACCAGCGGCGCAACCGCGGCTCAAGTTCCGTATTGACCGGTTCACAGACCCGACCGGTGTGTGGATCTCGTTCAACGAGGTAAAGCAGCCGAACGCCCTTGCTGTCAAGCACATAGCACCGAAGCGGCTTGCCCTCGGTGTCGAACCAGGGGCCTTCAATCGGGTCACTGGTCTTGAACGCCAGGTACCCGTACGCAGCGATCCAGATCAGCCCGATCAGAGCACTCCCGACCAGTTGCATATTCGCGGACGGGGACAGGTTGAACTTGATGATGATCGCTGTCGCGGCGACGCTAATCAGCGTGAGCAGGAGCTTTTCGACCCAGGGATTCAGATCTGTCGCCAGGCGGATCTGCCCAACGATGCCCTCACCTACATTCGCGCCCAAAATCTTGCCGATGAGGGGCACAAGGACCACCTCCAAGAATGCAAGGCTCAATCCCAGCAAAAGCAATGCGATGAGTCGCTCTCTCGTCGCTCGACGTCCCGTAGGCAGTGTAGGTTGCTGCTCACTCGTGTCAGATTGCACTGCCCCTGGCGACAGGAGAAACCATCGCCATGCTGCGGTCGCCACAAACAAGAGGCTGACAACGGCCTCCAAGACCTGAACAATGATCGACGACTCCATGGTCCTCCCCTTGCTGCTGTGATTGCAGTCAGCAAACCCTCGTTAGCTTGAGCTTCTCAATTTACACCATGATACAGACTTAAGGGAGATTCCCTGCGGCTCAAAACCAAGTCCAAGACGGTGAGAAATGCGACTGAATCGCGTCGACAAGCGCGCCCGAAATACCAGTCTTTGAGAGCATGGCTGACCAGACAGTATTGGAACTGCCTCAATTCAACCAGGGCTCGGCATTGCGTTTTCTTCGATCGCCGTGGCAAGTCCTTCAGCCCTTGCCGCAGGCAAAAAAACCACGATGCTGCGTGCGAGCTCAGCAGGGAGTTGAGCGGTGAGTCCTCGGAACCGCTTGGTAGTTTGCCGAGCGCTCTGCCGCTCTTCGGACAGCACGCGTTGCGAGACCTCTTTGTGCTGGTTGATGGCGAACATCAATCGGTCAACCAGACCGGCCAGTTTTGAGCTGTCCTGAATTCTTGTCCGCCGTGCGATTTCCAGCGCCTTAATCATCTCCTCCCGGCTTGTGTCCTTGGAGAGCAGTAGGCCGTCTGCACCCAGAAGCCCAAGCAATATCGCAACGAGGTCGTTTGAAGCGGCCATTCGGGTCCTCAGTGGTTCATAGGTGGCCTGGTCAAGCATCTGGTGGCAAGAACGGAGAAAGGAAATCCACTCATCGTGGGTTGCCTCGTCCCGCTTTGGTGGGTAGAAGTCGACAAGGCCCTTCGCTCCTTGCCACTTCAAATGGGCTCGAAGGGTGGTCCTTGATGGCATGTGTCCATGCTCGCTCTGAAGATCAGCAATGGCTGCTTGAAGCACTGGCTGAGACACGAATCTGTTCTGTTTGGCCAAGTTCTTGTCGACTTCCTCCGTCATCCAAGCGGGCTGCAGATGGATTGCGCCATTGAAATGGGTCCTCGCGATTTCGGTGTCTTCACAGAAGGACACGAATGAGGCCGGCCAGTGCTCAAGTACCTTGAAAGCTGCCGGCACCAGGACTGCTCGGTCCGCGACATCGAGATATTCAATGACTTGGGTGTGCTGAGCTGATTCCGACAGACTGGCCAAGACGACTCCCCACTCAGTTCTGGAGCTTTGAATCTTGCGCATGGAGCGGTTGCGCAAAAAAAGTTGACCAACCGCTCGCAGCGCCTGAAGCGCTTGGATAGGGGGAACCTGGATCGCGCCCAGGCGAATTGACGCGGACCCAAGCCACTGCGCCGGACCAGGCATCTCATGCGCAACAGATGATTCCGCATTGCTGTCGTGCATGTGCCCGCAGCGCCAGCAACTTCGAAAGGATATGAAGCCTGGGTCCACCGCGCCCTGAATCCCACACCCGGATGGCCATGGCGCGCATCCGCACTTTGGACAACGATCCAGGAGCAATGTGTGGTGAACCTCGCAGTGCGTGTTGAACCCCATTCGCCATCCCAAACGATAGTAGGGAACTACATCGGTAGACAAGCAGTGCGGGCAGTACATCGGACCATTCGTACCATTGGCTGCGCTCATCCGCATGCGCAGCCACCAGGCAGGCTGAGACCTTGGGGAAAGGTCGGCCACGACGCGTCCAATCAGCGAGCGCAAAGTCATGGAGGTGACTTGCTCGCTCGTGCTTGCGTGGAGGCTGGCGATCCAGTCGATCTCGACCAAAGAAACACCCACGTCCGGATCCGAGCGGCGCGTTCGCTCGTCAAGTACGGGGAACAATGCGTATCCGTTCGCCCAGCCGACACGTTGACGCCATGAAGAGGAGGATTCACCAGGAAGTGGTCTCGGCCTGATGAGAAAAGGGGTACCAGTGTTCTTCATCTCAACCCAGCCCTCTCCCACTTTCGAAGAGCATTCTGATCGATCAGGAGTTCGTCGATGGCAACGACATAGCGTTGCACCTTGCTCACCTGAATTCGTCCGTTGAGAATCGCTTCCAGGAAATCCTGTAGCTGCCTAGCTGGCCGCCCTCGGAATCGCCGGATGGCGGTTGAAAAAACCACCTGCTCACCGTCCAAGTTTTTGCGGACGCGAGCACATGCAAGAATCCTAGCCGCGTACTCTGTGACCTCGGACGGCACCAAGCGGAAGTTGTAAGGTGCACGCCCAAAGGGAATTGCATGGACCACCTCGGCGCGAACAAGTGCCCGAACTGTGTCGCTGGTGGTGCCTAGTGCGATGGCCATGTCCTTCACTGAGGCGCTTGATCGGGCGATGTGGATCGCCTTTTGAACCCGGTCTTTGCCAATCTGATAGCGCTTCGTTCCATTGGGCTGTTCACAGACTTCATGGGGACCCAGCCGGCCACTCTCAAGCCAGTATTGCGCGGTGTCATAGGAGCATCCGGAGCTTTCAATCAGGTACTTGATTCCTACCTTTTCCTCGACACTTTTCTGGATCAGCTGTGGACTTCGTCGTCGCGGCTTGAGCGATCTGCGAGCATGGGAAATCCAATCCGCAATCGCCGCCTTCACGGTAGGCAAGAGAGCTGGCGCGCTCAGTGGCTCTTCCATCAACAGTGGCGCCGGTGATCCGTTGAAGGCTATGCGATACGACTCCAGGATCGACTGCAAATTTCTTGGCCACTGAGTGAAGGCGTCATGAATTTTCATGAGGTCCTCAAGCCTCATGAAAAGCTCTTCGATCCGTCCCAACTTCTTCCGCTTGAGTCCATGAGTCTTTTCCGATTTCAAGACCGTCAACCGCCTGCAGAAGATCAATGCAGCGAAATCCTCAGGCCTTGAAGCAGCAAATGTCTGCGCAGGGGCCGCATAGATTTCTTGCAGATCCAGTGCTCTGTAGAGACCCCCAAAATCCACTGCCGACCTGTGGCGTGGCATGCCCAAAAGGCTGGCTCCACAATCGCATGCAAGCAACTTCCTCCGCAGGTGCGACACCGGTCTGGAGCACTGCGGACACCTGTCGACCAGCAATATCTCGTGCTTGTGACATATGAACTGGAATGCTCGGTCCCAGGTTGCTAAAAGGTGCTTGTTGGTCATCTCCTCTATGCACTGTGGGCAGATCCTTGCGGAATGCGCTCTCAGCGAATTTCGGAGCGGAAGAATGCCCGTACCTTGTTTGGGGAACTGACCTGCTTCCGGTTGATTGGGCGCAAGTCCTAACTTGCTAAGCACCATCGACGGCTCGCTTGCGATCAACGTACCAGGGGACACGTTCAGCAGTCTGCCAAAGTGCGCGGATCCCTGGTCCAGATGATTGAGGGTGGCCACACGCAGCAGGTATCCGGGCCAGGACTCCCCGGCCTCAGGCTGTGGTCGTATGAGCAAGCTCTGCCCCCTTCAGGATTTCGAATGGTTCGTCCACACGATGAAGCTGCCTAGGAGAGAAATCGTCCGAGAAAGGGTTGTGTGTCGGATCGCATGGGCCATGGACGTACTTGAATGCACGCTCCAGGTCCTGAAGCGTCATCACCTCCCTATGGTCTTTGAAAGCCTCGAGCCAGCCACGGTCAACCAGCTTGATCAGGCGATCAAAAATACCATCCGAGCCCAAGAAGAGGCGTGAACGATTTTTTGGGTCGACCAAGCAAGAAGGCTCGGCCAGTGGCAGGTAGGCATCGAGCTTTTCCAGCACGCGGCTGAACAGCCGAATACCCGTCTTGGTGTGAATCGAGAAGTAGTCCAGCTGCGCGCGGTACCCAACTCGTTTGACGACCTGCGGGTCGCTGTTGATGACCTTTCTCGCCTCCTGGGTCCCCAGGAACACCCACACTGCGAACGACTTGTCGATGAACTGACGCAGTCGCGTGCTGACCAGCTCAACCCCTCTGGTCGCCCGGCGTGCGGGGATGTCCTGCACGTTGTCGATCAAGATCAAGCGCACTTCGCACTGAGTCAGGAAGAGCTCGGCTGCCTTGTGCGTGGCCCGCTTGTTCTTTCTGCCTCGCGGGTCGGCATCCCCAAGCGCCTCAAGAATGGCGAAAGAGAACTCGATGGGCGTGCACGGATCTGGCACTTCGATCACGAGCACAGGACAGATTTTTCGATCCTCTTCGTATCGCGCGTACCTTTGCTCACCGATGGCTTTGAGGCGGTTCATCAGCGTGGTCTTGCCCACACCGGAGCCACCAAGGACAAGCATGCCGGTCGCCTGACCAGATCGCTCACATTCACTGAGCTTTTCAACGAAGTCGTCGAGGATGTCAGCTACAGCAGGGTATGCGATGAAGAGATCTTTGAGCCAAGACTGTCGCTCCTGGGCGTCGCAGTCTTTCCATCGTTGCTTTTCAGGTGCTGGGCTCTGGATGCTCATCACCATGCATCCTCCTCACACAGTTCAATGGTGTCCAGCTCCAGCAGTGAGTACTCAAGCTCGGTCATCACGACCTCGTGGGTGTCAGGTGCGCTGGATTTTGCTTTTTTGCCACCAATCTCTTCTGTTCGAAACGATAGATCCCCAGCATTGAGAGCGATCTTTTTATCCCTGAGCTTTTTTGATTTTGCGAGCTGCTGCACGTACCGCTCAAGCTCGAACCGCATAGCAACCAACTCGCTCATGTTTGGGTTTTCGATCTTTTTGGTCCGCGCGAAGCGCAGGATCAGGGACTGCTGGTACCTTGTCAAACCCCTGGTGTAGTCGGGATCCATCACACAAGGGATTCGACTCAACGACTTGGTTCTTGGGTGCTGGATCAGCAGGAAGGACAGGTCCTTTGGGTCTGCGTATACCAGCACTTGAGCTTTTTCACCCAGCTCCTGATGAAGCATTGAGAGTTGCGTGGACCAGTAGCGCAACTTGAGTGTTTCGAGACCGCCGTTGTCGCGGAACGTCAGAAGGTTCGGACGCAAGCGAAGCATCGCGACCTGTTCGGCAGACCAACGCACAGCTGGACCATGATGGCGGAAGTGTTTGTACCATCTCTCTGTTGGACTGCAACCGTCTTCGCCCGGTTTGATGAGGTACTGGCCAGTAACCCAGCGTGCAAATATCCTACGAAAGTCGGTGACGGAGAGAATGGCATGGCTCATCCCAAACTTGACAGCATCGGGATCTTTTTTGTCACCTCTCCAGCCAGGCAGTTTTGGGCAGAAGTCACTTTTAAGCACTGAGTTGAAGTGCTCGATCGCGCATTTTTCTGTCGGTCCATAGGGCTTGGCCCCAGCCATCATGAGCTGCATTTCTTCTCTGCGAAGCTGCATGGACTTCGACAGGTTGTAGGGGGCGTTGTCCATCAAGATCGTGCCTTGTGCGCCATAGCCGAGCCAGGGACGTTTGCAGTCCTTGAAGTCTGACCTGTTCATGTCCTTGGGCAGCATCGAATCTGCAATGGCGCCCATAGCGGATTGGTAGGACCTTGGTTCATGTCCGAGGTCGTAACCCAGCGGAACAGCCGTGTTCTGACAGACGCCAATCGTGAGGTAAGCCCGCCCGTGTGGCATACCCGTTTTTTCGTCCAACAAGAAGACACCGCAATCGGTATCGTCGTACTCACTCACAAGCAGAGGGAACTCGGCTACATCTCTCGATAGTGCGTTGTTTCGATACAGTCGGCGCGCCCTCGACCGCCCTCGATTTCGGACACAGATCTCGTAGCCGGTGAAGTACTCATCAATCCTCCGCGAGATCGTGCTTCCACCGGGCACTTCAATCTCATTGCCGACCAGTGCAAGGTTCTGCGACCTGATGACCACCCGTACTTCATCGACGATCTCTTGCTTAACCAAGGGGCCCGGTGTCTCCGCTTTTTTGGCGAGGATCCCCAGGATGACTTCTTCAGCTCGATGGTCAGTTCGAGGTTTGCCACGGCCCCCCCTCATGGAGTTGCGTGGGATCAAGACAGTCCAGTCTCCGTTGGCCTTTTGAACCTTATTTGCCGCCGCCCACAACGTGCTGATCTCAAACCGATGAACACCAGCCAGTTCTTTGGTGGCAAGGGACTCGATTGCTATGCGTACCCATGGTTCGTTCACAATCCGCACGATCCCCTTTTGATGCAGGGCCTCGATCCATTTCTTTTTGGCCAGCATGACAGCCACTGCTGCTTCTGACTCCTGTCTGATGTGCGCAAAAGGCAAGGTTGAGCTGGAGGCCCTTGCTCCAGAGTCGGTCGTCATTGCAGTGACTGCGGTTGCGCTGCCTTGGATCTGTATTTGTCCTGTATGGATCGCATCAACGATCTGTCTTTCGGTCACCTCCTTCACTTCATTGGTCTGTATGTGCCGAAGAAGTACCTTACCTTCTGCCAACCGCTCAAGCCGCAAGTCCTTCCCACCAGTCCGCAGCATCATTCCTTGGTGCAAAGAGATCTGCGTACAGGTGGCGGGGAAAGTGAAGATAGATGGGGGAGTTTTCATGAATTTTCTCCAGGGAGTTGATGTGAAAGGCGCCGAGCGCAGCAGCCGAGATCGCGTCGTCCCAGCCAAATTCGAGAAGCAGTGGTGCCAAGGTTGCTACGTCCTGCGCAGCAGCGTGAATGCGGTCTGCAACATCGCTGGAAACACGATGCCGAAAACCTCGATCCAGCATCCGAACGGTGTGGGAGGTGTGTCGAGAAAGCCGATCGCGGTCTGTCCAAACGTGGTACCCGAAGCCCTTGTTGTCCAGGAACTCCCGCTCCATGTCGAACTTCTGTTGCACCTCTTCATTGATGAAGCGTTTGGACTTGACCTGCACCACGTGCAGCGCTGGTGAACCACTTTCAAGCTCAACCAAAATGTCCGGGATTCGATCCTTGGGACCTTTCAGCTCCTCGAGAGAAAACGGTTGAGACTTGAAGCGCTTGACCACACCGAAAAGTTGCAGATGCCGGAGCAACATCAATCCAGTGGCTTCATGTCCACCCTCACCAAACTGCCACCCGCTTTCGGTGAGTACCGGAACGCGGGTCGTGGACTTGCTTTGCTTGGCCACGCATCGACGCGGCGCGGAACTGAATATGGAATCGCGCCAGGCGCGCGATGGCTCTGTGTTGAGCTTTGTCATCGAACCTCCAATCCTCCCCCCGGGACAAGCCGATCCGCTGGATGTACAGACGTGATCAGGCCTTCCCTGGGCAGAGAAACGAAAACGAACAAAGCCGGAGTTGACCGTCAGCGAACGTGACGGTAGAGTTGGGTCTTGTTAGGAACGCTCTCAACTTCGGTTGGGATCAAGGGCTGAGCACTTTGCCGAGTGCTTGGCCCTTTGTTTTTGTGCGCGCGCATTCGTGCGCGCGCACCAGTGCATGAGGATGTGGTGGGCGGGGTGACTACTTCATGCCGAGCGCCCTCGCAATTTCAAAGCTCTGACCACGAAGGCACTTGCGCTCGCCCCGGAGCACGGCGTACACGAGAGGTGTACTGAACCCGTGCTGGTGCGCCCAATCAGTGATGGCCACACCGTTGGCGCGAAAGTCGGCCAAGCTGCCGATGCCGGCACTCGAGGCCTGATCGGTAGCGGGTGTGCGGGTGTCCGGTGTGTTGTTCGTAGCCATGCGCCATCCAAGTTTTGGATGGCGCAGATTAGGCCAAAACATCTCTAAAAAGTCAAATTTCCCTTATGAATCAAATACTTACTTCGTCGATTAGTTCATCCGTGAAAAATAATCGCCTCCCATTCTTGGCGTCCGGTGAGCGCGCGCTTGTTGGCGGTCTGCGTGTTTACAAACGCGCGCCAGCCTTCGTGACGCGGGTCCAGTCAGCACCCGTGGCAATGCGGTCAGCCGGCCTTATCGCCACCATGTGGACCCGACGAACTGGGGTTTTCGGTAACTGTGCCCTCGATCAGAATCGATGTTTCAAGCAGCAGGCGCACCAGCACGCTTGGTGAGGTCGACTCCAACCACCAAGATGTCCTCGACGTTCGGAAGGCTCGGGGAAAGAGCCACCCATTGCGCCTGAAGCGCTCGAACCAACCCATCGAAGTTCACCGCGCCGGCGGCGTCCGGTAGTTGCCAAGACTTCTGGTCGCCGCGATGCACGAGCAGAAACACGCCACGGGTCGATCTGCGGTCTCGAAGGTAGTCGCCGCAAAGCTGCGCCTCGAGCCGCTCAAACAGCTTGGGCCCGCTCCAGTTGTCTGCTAGCTTGAGTTCCACAGGTACTGGTGCGTCGAAGGCGATCCCGTGGAAGCGCAGGTCGGGCCGCTTGGCATCCGCGAGTTCCTCTTCCTGCGGGACTGCGTAGCGGCCGCGAGCGAGGTTGCGTAGCCAGTTTCCGATATAAGTTCTGATTTCACGCTCGGACGCTACGCGGGCCAGCATGGGTGCGTCGCTACTGTCGCCCTGCTCCAGGTCCTCCTTCAGATCAAGAAGACGCAAGACCGCGAGATCGAAGAGCTCGCTGTGGTTGTGGGGCATTCGCTCTTGGTCCTCATTGAACTCCCGGACTTGCCCCTCCGACCAAGGCGCGCCTGCTGCGTCCGACTCAGCCTTGGCTTTGGCCAACATTGCAATGTACGAACGGTGTTGCTGGCTTGGGTGCTCGTGAGCGATCTCGCTCAACGCCACGAAAGCATCCTTGCCAGGCAACGCGCGCAGAAGCGAGAGCAGGTGCTCCCGAGCGTCTTGGGCGTCATCCCGAATTCCTGGCGAATAGACGCCGCCGCCGGCACGATCAATGTCCTCCTCGAGTAGGACGTACTGGTGAGCAAGCAGATAGAGGGTCTTCAGATGCCGCGCAGTACCATACGCGCGGCGGACACGAGAGGCTCCGCCCCGCCTACCTCCCACAAGCTGCGTCAGGACGTTCATCACGAACCTGACCTGTTCTTCATCAGCAGGGAGGCTCTCGATGTGCGCAATGAGCGCGGGCAAAGACTCGTCAGGAGCGACGCCGGTCCAAACCGCATACCACTGCGCGCAGTGCTCAAGCCGCATGGAGGACAGTGCTCTCGATTGCGCCAGAGTCTGTATGGCCTCATCGGTCGCGGTCGATCCCTGTATCACGCTGAGCAAGTACTGGAGGTTGCGCAGATTCTTTGGCTCAGCCGTAGCCAACCGATTGAGCAACGCGGGCGCCAGCGGATCCCAGAGCCACTCACCACTCCCATTGACGTCGTAGATGACATAGTGGGTGTCCTTGTCCGCGACCCCTATGCTCAATTCGTAGTCGATTTCTGCGAGCAACAGGTTCCCAACAGTTGTAGGGCTGCGCCTGAACACCGACGAAAACCAAGCGGGATAGCCATTGAGTTCGTGCATGGCGTACCGGAATGCCACTTCCACATCGGCGTCGCTGAGGCGAGCGACCCAGCCCTCAGTCTCGACACTCTCGATCGCGAGGCCGGTGAGTCCGAAAACGACCTGAAACGGCGTTGAGTTGAGTGGTGCACCCTCAGAAACGAGGACCGGACGATACCGACGCCAGTAGGCCACCGCCCCGTCCCTGAACGCCTGTGCAACCTCGGTGCCGAACGCGGGCTCCAGCGATCGCCAGTCCGAGACCGACCATGTGGTCATGCTCTTCTCGGTCCTTCGCAGCTCCTGGAGCAAGTAGTACTGGTCCTGGGAGACTCCGTCCCGGCCAAGGCCTGGGTCGCGAACCTTGTCGAGGTTGGCAAGCAGGTGCTTGCGCCACGCCTCGCGGCTCTTCTCCTCGCTTTCAGCGCGTGCTTTGCTCCGCCGCCTCCAGTGATCGTTCATGCGCCGAATCTTGGCGGCCTCAGGCAATTGCCGCGGCGGATGCAACAGTGTCTGCAACCGCTCACTGAGCGGTGTCGCACTCTTGCTAGCCGCCTTGAGTCGATGGCGTAGCGCGGCCGGCCGACCCCGTTCCACATACAGCTTGAACGCCAGCGACAACGCGACCAGCTTGTCATCCAGCAAGTTGCGAGATGACATGCAATCCAGCGCCGCATCAAAGTCGGCAGGGGTGAACGTGACAAACGAGTGCCAAATTTGCGCCTGCCACCAATCTGTGACGCGCTCCCCTTTTTTACCAACCCTCCGCCGCGCGGCTTCAATCGAGTGCCAGAACAGTTCAAAGTTGAGCTCGGGCCAGCCCTGAACAAGCGCCTCGAGATCCAGCTTATTGCCAAAGTCGAATAAGTCGTATGGCTGGGCACTCGGCAGCTTGTGCAGGAGCGCCAGTACAGCAACGCTGAAGACAGCCGCTTGGCGCTCCCGAACCAACCGATGAACCGCCAGCGCGGCCGGCTTCAGCAGCCAGGCGTACCGGGTAGAGATGTCGCAGTGCCCTCTCTCAATGACCGGCTGCTCGTCGATGAAGCGGTTGAACCGCTCGGCCAAGGCCACGACGTCTCGGGACTCAAGCTGTTGGACGAAATCGCAGATTCCCTCGCGCAGATAGTCCACAGAGAATTGTCGATACCCTGCCACTCGCTCGAGACAATCGCAGAGCCAGGCTGAAGTGCCGTCGAACCTCGGAGCCGCCGCGAGAAGCTCCGCAAGAACTTCGCGGTTCAGTACGGGAGTTTCCTGGGCAAATGTCCCCCTGATCGTTCTCATCTCACGCTCTGTACCTGTAGCGCGAACTGCACGAATGGCCACCTTGCGCGCGTAGATCGGCAAGGTGGGCGACGTCGCCGCTTCCACGGCCTCTGGAAGCACGCCGGCCATTCGCCCCTGCCAAACCATGCGCAGCAAAAATACCTGCGCCTCTTCGTCCTTGTGGCTGGCGAGGAGGCGCTTCACGTCTTCCGCCAGATCGTCAGCTGCGAATCGCTGGATCGCCGAATAGTCGGAGGTTGGGCGTGGAGCCCCCCCGGAGAGCTCGGAACAGGTTGCCTCGAGCACACGCCGGCGCGTTGCCAGAAGCAGCTGGCTGGGGTCACCATCGCTCAGAAGCACCTCAGGTGCAACAACGAGCGCCCGTTCTTGGATCCTCGGGTCCAGAACCGCCAACCAAGGTAGGACGGGACGCAGGACGGGCGGCACAACTTCGAGTCCATACTGCTCACGAAAAAACAGGCCTTCGATCGCCTTGCGTGATGTGTTCTGCTTGAGCAGCTCGGCAAACCACTCCGCAGTGAGGTACTCGCGAGCGGACCGATGGTGAAAGCGAACGGTCCCGTAGATCTCCTCGTCAAAGATCGCTCGCTGGAGCAATGTGGTGTGCTCCTTAGCAGACCAGTTGGGCAGAAGGGCGTCAAGACGCATACCCCGAACGATCTTGGAGCGGTCAGGAACGGCAATGGTCTGTTGGAGCGTCAGGGTGCAAGCTGCAGCGACCAGTCGAGCGCCTTCTCTCGCACGCGCGAACGCCAGTGGACTCTGCTCGTCGCGTGTCTGGTCCTGCTCCCGCAATCGTCTGTCGATGCTTGCCCTCAGCAGTTCCAGTCGGGAACCGATGCGCTTGTTGCTCTGCCAGAACTCCAGCAACTCCAGCAGGTCGAGCGGGCGCGCCGTGAAGGACCAACCGTCGGCACGCTCGATCGCCTCCAATAACTCGTCGACATCCCGGACACCCATTTCGGTCGCGAACAGTCGAGCCTGTGTCACAGAGAGGCCTTCCAACGAGACGATCGTGAAGGCGGCTTGGCCCGGGTCAGTCGCGCGCACCGTGGTCTTTCGAAAAGAGCCGGGTTCGTCGCGGGACTCATCCACCAAGGCCGATCTGCTCGGACCTGAATACGGCAAATGCCGAGCGCACAAGGCGAGGTCCGCGAGCGGGCGCCAAGCTGCGGCTCGACCCGTCAGGATCAAGTGCGCGCGTTGCAACGCCGTCTGAAGCCTGTAGCTAAGGATTCGCACCGCAGACTCGAAGTCAAGTGGGTCCCGCAGCCGTGACTCGTCGATGGAGTCCAGCAGCAACCATCCTTCTTGACTGGATTCCAGCCAGGTCTCGAACTCGTCAAAGGTTCCCTCTTCGAACGCTGCTTCAAACGATGTGGAAATGTGCTCAAGGCGGAGGAAGAAGGCAGTCTTTCCATCCTCCCTCAGCCGCTGTGCGGTGTGCCTGATTTCTTCCGTCTTTCCCGCGCCTGCCTCGGAGAGGACGACGACACGATGGAGCAGGAGGATGTCGCTCCATGCGAGATTCGTTGTCGAAGGAACAAGCTTCGAGTCGTCGGACGCAGTGATGGTTGGATCATCGACCAACGTTCGAAATGTTCGATCAAGCTCGATATGCATGGGTGCAAGGATACTTTCGATGTCATGCAGAAACGTCAAACAGATCGTTTAACCGGCACAACTCGCGGCAGGTGGCCATTGAGCCCATCACGGCCCAGCTCGGTTGCTGGTACTTGACTGACCCGATCTCTGCCTGCCCGTGATTGGGGGCAATTGCGCGTCGCAACGATCATCGGCGAGCCTTGGGGGGGGCGGTTGCCAAACGATTTATGGCCGCGTGCGCCGCGGGCTTTGGCCAGGAGAACCTTGTAGTTGCTATCTGCGGCGCGGCGCGGGGCCGTCGCAGGCATCTCCTGATCAAGTCCCTTCGAAGAGATGAAAGTCTGCAACCAGGGCCACAAGATGTGTGGCGATTTCCTCCGCATTCTTTGACATCACTCCGACTGGCACGCTGCCACTCGACAAGCCACAGTAGCGCACCTCGACGAAATGGCATATGCCCTCGGGCAGGGCTTCGGCTTCCCCTCGGATCGCGTCCGCGATCGAGTCGTATACGCTTAGCTCTCCCTCTCTGGTGATGGTTCCCCCACCCAGTTCAGCCTGATACAGGCCCCTGTCTAGCCGATCAATCTGGAGAGTGAGGCTCAGTGCGAGGACGGAAGTCATATGAGGTCTGTTCGAAGTTGAAAAGAGCTCGGCGCCGCTTCAATCAGATGCTGAGCGCAGCGGCGAACGAATGGTGCACCCCGGGCACGGTAACAGGGTCAGCTGCAGGCTGACAGCCGCCGGCCATGTTTTGCAGACCAATGACAGCTGCCGCCGGAACCTACCATTCCTCAACCTGCGAGGCGACCGACCGCTGCACCATCAGCAGCGGCCAACCAACAGCGATGGGCCAAACGAGATGCCGAGCGACTCCAACCCGCCAAGACGACCGGCTCTTCGCGACCCTGAGCGGCCCGTCACCGACTTGATTCGATGGCGAAGAGCAGTCACTCGCGCATCCGTATTTTCAAGAGGGGAAAGTGATTCGCGAGAAGTAGCCACCAAGGACGAAGCCGCCCTGGTCAGTACACTGCTGAGCGGAGGTCGACGCATGGGAACAATCAAAGCACCAAAAGGCCGCCCATTCAGAAGCGAAGAAAGCTACCTGTCTGAGCGAATTTCGCGCAGCATGGTAGAGCCATTTTTGAAGCAGAAGGGATACACGAATATCGAGGACGTACGCTCAAAATTTGGCAAGAACGAGTCGCAACTAGTTTCGGCTGTCGATCCGAATGGTGATCAGGTCAAGCTTCATGTGCAATTGTGTTGGCGGCGTGGAGGCGGCAGCAGCAGTGAGACCGAGAATGGTCGAGGTGCGAACCAAACTTTCTCTGCCGCTCAACTTCTCGCGAAGATCAAGGACGGTGACTGGGAAGGCTCGATCCAAGCCAAACTTCAACGCGACGCGAGCCACGGCGTAACGCATTCGCTCTTCGTGCAGCGTGAAGATGCACGGTTTGTGTACGCGGCGTGTATACCGCTGAAGGCGGTGCTTCCGATTTGGAAGAGGCAACGAACGACTAGCCAGCGGTTGATCGACCAGGGCGCCTTGGGACCGCGAAAAACAAAGAATCATGCCGCGAACGGAAGTAGCCCAACCATCTGGCTCCAAGACGACCGAACTCCCGGTGCTCATCGAGTCGCTGATGCCCTTTGGGGACACAAGGGTGTCGTCGATCTTGTGCAGCTAGCAGATCAGGTGGTTGAACGGACGGGCATTGACGACACGTTCGACGACTGCTCCGTTGACTACAGCCAGCTAGGTGCCGACGGCGCACCGCGAGTGCCGGTCCTGCGGTCGATGGTGAAGCGGGATCATAAGGTTCGCCGAGAGGTGATGAATCGGGCCAAAGGTGTGTGTGAGAGTGAGGAGTGCGACGAGAGCCGTAGCTATCCAGGCTTCTTGGACGTGCACCATATTCTCGGCGTCGAGAAGAGCGACCGAGTTTGGAACTGCGTCGCGTTGTGCCCGAACTGCCACCGCGAGGCGCACTTCGCGCCGAAGCAAGACGCCATTAACGCTGCCCTGCTTGAGTACGCGTCGAAGTATCGACCGCAGTAGCCCCCGTCAGATCATGTTCAACATCCTTATCGATACCAGCGTTTGGCTCGACCTCGCAGAGCCCAAGCAGGTGCCTTTGCTCGATCCCTTGATAGCAATGCTAACTGGCGGGTACGCGACTGTTCTTGTGCCTCGGACGGTTCTTACCGAGTTCAAGGCAAATCGGGATCGAGTTGCAAGGAGCAGCGAGAAGAGTCTCTCAACACACTTTCACCTAGTGAAGGATGCGATCCGCAAGGACAGCAGCAACAACAAGCGTCAGAAGGACAAAGTTCTAGAGTTTCTGTCGGATATCGATCATCGCATTCCACTTATGGGTGGTGCGGCCAAGGCAACGCTCGACCGCATCGAGAAGATCCTCGAAACTGCCACGCCGATTGAAATAACCGATGCGGTCAAGGTCAAAGCCACAGAGCGTGCCTTGAAGCGCCAGGCCCCATGTCACACGAACAAGAACTCGGTGGCCGATGCGGTCTTAATCGAAACATACCTTGAATGCGTTCGAAACGGCAAGCCGGGTGAGCGCTTTGCGTTTGTCACCCATAACTTCATCGATTTCAGCCTCGCCGCCGGCAATCGAAAGCTGCCTCACGCCGACATCGCTTCGGGCTTCAGCAAGATCAAGTCGCTGTACTTCATCAACCTAGGCGATTGCCTGCGACGCATCGAACCTGGGCTGGTGGCTGAAGTTCTGTTCGAGTATGCATACGACCAAGAGCCGCGAAGCCTCAGTGAAATGTTGGAAGCGACTGACCGGCTCACGACTGAGGTCTGGCACAACCGAAACATGAACACGCAATGGGAAATCGACCACGGCAAACACAAGATCGTCACCCAGGCTGAGTGGGATGCCGGTTGGGCCAAGAACAAGGCCTATGGGCAAAAGCACACCATCGACACAATCTGGAAAGGGGCGCTGAAGTCCAGAGGAAAGGCGCGCAAAAAGCTCGGCGAAGGCAACTATGGACCGTACTCGGATTTCGAGTGGGGAATGATCAATGGAAAGCTGTCAGCCCTTAGATGGGTGCTCGGCGAAAACTGGGATGAGCTGTATACGTAGGTCACGGTGAATCCGTGATCCCGGCGGTCAGCCAAAATCACCAGGCGTTGTGGCACGCAGGATGCCGGCCACGATCCGCCGCTCTTCATGCAGAGCCGCCAGTCCGATGGCGTTGACCGAACAAGCGAAATCGACCCGGAGCGGTCGTCCCTCAGATGTTGTGTGACCGTCACCCATGTCTTGCCGGGTCACTGCGAGTTCTGTCTCCCAAACTGGTGACTCCCCGCTAGACTGCTTCGCAGGACGCAAACATGCACCCTCGGGTTTGTCTATTCTGTTCTCCCTGTCCATGCATCCAGATGATTGCGTTTCAGGATCGATTTCAAAGAAATTTCGGAGTTGACATGCGACTTTATTCAACAGCAGCGACTGTGGGCATCCTGCATTTTGTCGTTTAAATCAACTTTGAATCTAAACATGCTGGACGGCTATTACTGCTCTATGCGAGTTCTCGTGCGCCACCCCGCTATGTGTGCAGCTGACCTGACACGCGGACTTGGCGAGGAGCCTGATTACTCAGGAGAGCCCACCGACGGCAAGGTCGCGTTTTGGTCCCGGGTTAATGAGACGCACGGAGAACGTAAATTATTCTCAGAGGTGACCGACGTTATTTCATGGTTGGAAAGTAAGAGCACCTTTGTCCGTGAAGTCTTGGACACAAATGGATCAATTGAGGTAATCGTCCAGTTGCCTGGAGACAGGAACATAGGCGATTCTTGGAGAGCGAGAGATATGTTCCGTGCGGCCGCACTGGGTGTGTCGTTGGGGATCGAAGTATTCCCAAGCATCCGAGGCGTGACCAAGGAGAATTAACATGCCAATCGACACGCACCCACAACAACAGAAGGTGGCTTTGCCGCGATGTGTTTCGGGCTTGTCCTTTCACGTTATGTCGTCTGAATTGCCGCCTGTCTACAGGTTGGTTGAGGAACGGGAGCCGGGCCTCGAATGGAGACATATTTGGTCGGGAATGCATGAGGTCCGAGGTAGTCGGTTTGACCTTCACGCTTGCCGACTCATTGACGGCGACCAGCTCCGCCTCTACGTGTTCAAAGACAGAGAATTCGCCGCGTACTTTCTGGATACAAGACATGATGCGAGTTGTCCTCGCGGGAGTGATGTAGAAGCGTCGAACGTGAATGACTTGATCTCAGAGGCGATCAGTGATATCGACTCAAATAGTTCAGGGGTGTACTCGTGAGCAGCGCTGCCAATCGACATAACATTTCTCCCCATCGGACCGCTTCCGGCATCCGCTGAAATTCGACCTTAGCCCGCATGTCCTCACTCATTTTCTACACCGACGTGTCGCAGGCACTGGTAGCTACCGACACGTTAGCTGTGAAGCCGGGAGGTGAGCCTCTGATGTTCTGCAGCAAGGCGATTTATCTTCCCCACATGAGGACGATCATCGCGGGCACTGGATTGGGGATGTTTGCAAGTGATTGGGCGAATCACGTCAACAATCGTCTTATTGTCGCAGGGCTTCGAAACCTGGACTACCACACACCGGATGGATTGCGCGCCCTTTGGGCGATGGCAAAGGAACAAAATGACATTCCAGATTCAATAACGACAACTGTTTACCAAATCGGGGTTAGCGAAGACGACGAAGAGGTACGCGCATTTGCATATCGGTCGGCGAATGATTTTGAGTCAGAACTCTTGGGCCACGGTACGCGCGCGAAACCCGAATGCACCTTCCCAACAGAGGGTCATCTATTGCATCACCTTCGACCTATGATGCTTGAGCAACGCGCCATCCAAGATGCCAAGCCTGCCGAGCACCGACTCTACATCGGAGGTGAATGTGTCGTGATGCATTTGACAAAGGAATCGTGCACGACTGCAACGCTGTTCCGATTCGATGACTACACGGAGCAACTGGCGGAAATTTTTGGAAGATTTGGGGAAAATGCAGGCTAACAGCTCACTCGACACGTAAACGCGATTCCAGGCTGCGGCTTCGCCGCGTGTGTTGCGTTCCGGTGAGCTCCAACGTTGAGCGACCGCTACTGGCCGAAAGTGTAAGTTCGCGGCGGCGCTAATTGGCTGAGCTTCGGCCTGGTGATCATGCCGGACAACGTTAGCATCAGGCTAACTTTAGCGAAACCTGGTCCCGGCCAAAATCAGACAGTCGAATGAGAAAGGCGAACGTCATTTTTCAGCCGGCAGTGTGCCGTGTAATATGACACAAGAGATTCTGGATCTTTGCCGTGCGTGGTAGTTTTCCTTGAGCCGAAAATGTGTTATCCCGATCCGATGCGGGCACATAAGGTTCTCGCCTCATACTTGGGTGGCTAATGATGTTCTTGAACTCAGGAAAGAAAATAGCGGAACAAATTCAGGTTCTCATCAATGGAGAGGTCACTGATCCAGTTAGGTTGGCTGTCGCTTTCTGGGGTGCTGGCGCGGACTATAAGCTACAAGGTGCTTGTCAAGTAATTTGCGACTTGGAGTCAGGCGCATGCAATCCCGAAGTGATACGCAAAATTCGCAAACGCAACAATTGCGTAGTTCTGAAGCTATCAGGGCTTCATGCAAAGGTGGTAATTAGCTCTGCTGGTGCGGTGGTTTCGTCGGCAAACATGTCATCCAATGGCCTGGGTGCAGAGGGCGCCGATCCAAGCGGAACAATTGAGGCGGGATATTTTGTGTCAGCAACTCAGCCAGACTACAAGGAAATTGTTGCGTGGTTTGATGAAATTTGGAGAATGGCAACCGAAATAACAGAACTTGATCTTGCTCGGGCAAAGAAAAAATGGGATTTCCGAATCCAAGATGTACCTATCTCATTCTCGGTGAAGCCGGAGCCAGAAATCTCCACTTTTGATATTGATCCATACAGTTTGTTAGAGGAAAGGATCGACGTCAACGATAGGCTTCGTGCGGTAAAGCAAGATGTATTTAGTCGACTTAAAGGTGCACTCCCTGATGTTGAGCATCGTCGGCTGGGGAAGATTGCGACTTGGGCATGTCATCTTCTTCTTAACCGTGCAGGCATTTTGTTAGAACACTCTGCCGGAGACAGGGAAGGATCGGGGTTGGCGACAGATCAATGGATTGTGGATAGGTTTGGAAAACAGAGAAAGAATGAAACTGTTGTGAAGGTTGAAATACTTTTGACTGCAATTTTTCGGGATCCATTCTTCTCTGCCGACGTTAGGCGCGCCGCGAATCAAGTGCTGTCAGCCCCTCCCTGGACTGAAACCAATTTACCCTGTGGCAAGGAATGAAGGGCAACTTCACCGTATAACAAACGTTAACGAAGTCCAACTGGCCGACCGCAAAAGGTTGGTACCACCAGTCGCGCTGCAGGGAAACAGTCGTCGGAGTATCGAGACAACTCGGCAGCGACCCGAGGTCAGCTGTACCTCGCATAGCTGCCGCCCGGGCCAGCGCTGGGGGCCGAATCGAGCGTCGGCTTGATGGGGATGCCGAGAGCGCGCCTGACGGCGGCGACCGGCTCCAATCGCTGCATTTCAGACACGTTGGTCGCACGCCTAACCTCCTGAAACTGGAGAGACAAGAAACTCGTGGTAGCAGCCGCGCAACCGCACTTCAGCCCAAATCACCAAAGTTGCACTACAACTTTGGTGATTTGTTAGCCTAACTTTGAATGTGCCCACCGGGTGAAATCTCGCTGGCGCACCACGGCGTGCTGTTTCTGGATGAATTGCCGGAATTTCCCCGCGCCGCGCTGGAGGCCCTGCGCGAACCGCTGGAAAGTGGCCACATCCGCATCTCGCGGGCCGCCATGCAGAGCGAGTTCCCGGCGCGCTTCCAGCTCGTGGCCGCCATGAACCCCTGCCCCTGCGGCTTTCTGGGCCACCCCACCCGGGCCTGCCGCGACACGCCCGACCAGATCTCGCGCTACCAGGGCAAGCTCAGCGGCCCGCTGCTCGACCGCATCGACCTGCACGTGGAAGTGCCGGCCCTGCCCTCCGACGACCTGCTGCACGGCGCGCTGGGCGAGAGCAGCGAAACGGTGCGCGAACGGGTGCAGACCGCGCGCGACCGCGCCCAGCAGCGCCAGGGCCACACCAACCAGGCGCTGGCGGGCGCGGCGCTGGACGAACACCTGCAGGCCGACGCCACCGCCCTCAAGTTCCTCAACACCGCCGCCGCCCGGCTGGGCTGGAGCGCACGCAGCACCCACCGCGCCCTGCGCGTGGCGCGCACCATCGCCGACCTGGCGGGCAGCGATCTGGTGGGGGTGGGCCACGTGGCCGAAGCGGTGCAGTACCGGCGGGCGCTGCGGTCAGGGGGTTGAGGGCCCCGCGTCCGGCGCCACGAGCGCCACCCTCGGCGTTGCCGGCGCGGCTTTCTCGCGGTTCGTGCCGAACCACCAGCCGCCCGCCGCCGCACTCGCCAGCACGAGGCCCACCAACACGAGCCGGCCGGCGTTCGGCCCCCGGGCCACGGGCGCGGCCTTGCGGCTGGGCGTCGCCAGCGCGGGGAGCAGGGAGGCGCGGCAGGTCCGGCAGGCCGTGGCGGCCAGCGGGTTCTTGGACTGGCAGGCCGGGCAGGTCTGCAACAGCCCCGCGGCCTGGGTGGGGGCCTGGGGCTCGTGGCGTGGGGCCGAGGGCTTGGCCCCCAGCGGGGTCCCGCAACCTTGGCAGAACCGCGCTCTGTCCCCGTTTTCAGCCCCACATGCTGCACACACCGCCATGAATCACCTGTCGTTTGAACCGTTCCTGCAGGGTTTCTAGCACCGCCCGGCGCCGCGGCCCGCCGCCGGCCCGCAAGCGGGCGTGGCGCCGGGATGGGCGGTTGAAACGCCCGCGGACGGCGCCAAAAAGGAGAACCAAAGCGGGATACTCGGAACCCGCACGCCACCCGGACCCGACCACCATGAGCATCGAACTCTCCAAAGAAGCCCGCCAGCAGGCCACCACCTCCATCGAGCGCTATTTCCGCGAACACATGGACGAGCCCATCGGCAACGTGGCCGCGGGCGGGCTGCTGAACTTCTTCCTGAAGGAGATCGGCCCGAGCATCTACAACCGGGCCGTGGCCGACGCGCAGGAGCGCCTGCTGGGCCGGGTGCAGGAGCTGGACATCGAGGTGCACGAAGACGAGTTCGGCTACTGGAAGGCGGCCAGCCGCCCGCCCCGCGGCCGCGGCTGACGCCCAACGGCGGCGCCTGGGCACCGAGCGGGCGCCCGCACTGCCCATACTTCACCCCCGAGACCCTATCCCCAACCACAACAACGGAGACAACCCGATGAAGCCCTCCTCCCTGCTCCAGCTGATACTGGCCACGGCGCTGCTCGCCGCCACCAGCGTTTCCGGCGCGGCCACCGCCTTTGAAAAAACCACCACCCTGGCGGGCAGCACGCTGGTGATGAACGGCACCGGCACGCGCTACAAGGCGATCTTCAAGGTGTACGACATGGCGATGTACCTGCCCGCCACCGCAAAGACCTCCGAGGCGGTGCTGGCGCTGCCCGGCCCGAAGAAACTGAGCTTCGTGGCGCAGCGCAAGGTCTCGGGCACCGACCTGGGCCTGGCTTTCCTGCGCGGCCTGAAGGACAACAACCCGCCCGAGCTGATGCGCAAGCACACGCTCTCGACCACGCGCCTGATCGACATCTTTTCGGGCAAGAGCCATGTGGACGAGGGCCACACCTTTGCCATGGAGTTCGTCCCGGGCAAGGGCACGCAGTTCTTCATCCAGGGTGTGGCCCAGGGCGATGCCATCGACGACGCGGAGTTTTTCCAGATGGTGCTGCGCATCTGGCTGGGCAACGACCCGGTCGACATGCGTCTGAAGGAAGGCCTGCTCGGCAACTGAGCGCCAGCTTCGAGCGGTGGCGCATGCCGGCCGCTTCCGCCCCCCAGGGACTCCCATGACACTCGACCACCTGAACGCCGCCCACGCCATCCCCGATCAACTGGCCTTCATCGCCGGGCCAGGCGGCCTGCCGCTGATCGAGGTCCACAACGCGCACGCCAGCGCGCAGGTGTCCCTGCACGGCGGCCAGGTGCTGCGGTTCCGCCCGCACACGGCCAGCGCCGACCTGCTGTTTGTGAGCGAGCGCGCCAGGTACCAGGTGGGCACGGCGATCCGGGGCGGCGTCCCGGTGTGCTGGCCCTGGTTTGGCCCCGACCCCGAGGGCCTGGGCCGGCCCAACCACGGTTTCGCGCGCACAAGGCTGTGGTCGGTCGCTGGCACCACCGCCCTGCCCGACGGCGCCACGCGCATCGCGCTGGCGCTGACGGACACACCCGACACCCGGGCGATCTGGCCGCACGGTTTCCAGCTGATGCTGGAGATCACCGTCGGCCCGAGCCTGCGGCTGGCACTGCTGACCCGCAACACCGGCGGCCAGCCGTTCACCACCACCCAGGCGCTGCACAGCTACCTGGCGGTGGGCGAACTGGCGCGGACCGCCGTGGCCGGGCTGGACGACTGCCCCTACCTCGACAAGGCGGCCGGCGCCTCGGGCGCGTTGCGGCAGCAGCTGGGCGCGGTCACGTTCACGGCCGAGGTGGACCGCATCTACACCGGCGCCCCCGCCGCTTTGAGCGTGCAGGACGGTGCCGGGCAACGCACGCTGCGCATCCGCAGCGAAGGCAGCCGCAGCGCCGTGGTGTGGAACCCCGGGGCCACCCTGGCGGCCGGCATGGCCGATCTGGCGGACGACGAATACCAGCGCTTCGTCTGCGTGGAAACCGCCAACGTGGCGGACGACGCGGTGACGGTGCTCCCGGGTGGCGAACACCGGCTGGTGACAGAGATCGGCTGGCAGGCCGGCCTGGGCTGAACGCGGCGGTGCAAGGAATCGGAGGCGGAACGAAGGCCTTCCAGCCCCCTCAATTCACCCCGTCCAGGGCCTTGTTCAGATCGGTGCTGATGTCGAGCCGGGCCGGCCACCACTGGCCGTCGCTGCTCTTGTAGAAATAGGCGCTCCAGATCAGCGGCGTCTGCGGGTATTTGCCCAGGTACATCAGGCGCATGAGGGAGGGGGCGAGGCTCCATTCCCGCACCTTCTCGAAACCGCTCGCGGTGCCCAGCGTGGGCAGCACGGTCTTGAGCTGTTGCTGCATCATCAAAATCTGCGGCATGGCCACGCTGGCCCCCGGGCTGGGCCGGAAAAACGCCTGCACCGCCGGCTCCACCCCCTGTTGCTCCAGCTGGAGCAGGAAACCTTCCATCTGCTCCGTGGGCGTGGCCGCGCGGGCCACCGCCGCGAACCACAGCAACGCGGCCCCGATCACCATGCTTTTTTTCATCGCTTGACCTCCCTGGTCTTGTCCGTTGTGGACAGCTGCATGGTAGCGATTCGGGCCCACACCACAAGCCCAATCGGGGCGCCCGCCCCGGGGAGGGACGTCACGGACCCGTTCAGCGCGAACGGCCCGCGCCGCCAGCCGCGCTTTGCAGGGCGATCAGTTGTCCAGCTTGCGGCGGCTCGCTTCTTCCATTTCGCGGAACCGGACGCAGATCGGGTCGCGGGCGAAAGACGGTTTGCGGCACTCGCGGATGCGGCACAGGTCGCGCGCGAAGAAGTTGGTGCTGCCGGCGCAGGCCAGCTCCACCGTGGCGGCGGACGCCGCGGGCGGCGGAGTGGTTTCGGTTTTCGCCTCGGCCGGTGTCGCCGTGGCGGGTTGCGGCGACGGTGCCGGCGCAGGCGTCGGGGACGCGGCCGCCGCCGCGGTGGCTTCGGCGCGGCGCCGGGCCTGCTCGGCGCGCCGCCGCTGTTCCGCCGCCATGGCCGCTCGCTGCTGCTCCAGCGCGGCGGAGCGGGCCTGGTCCTCGCGCTCCAGGCGCTCCAGCGACAGGCGCAGGCGCTCGGCCTCCGAGAGATGCGTCTCGCTGCCCGGCGCCGTTGAGGCCGTGGCGAGGTCCGGCACGGCCGGTTCGGGGGCGGGCACCGGGGCGGGCGGCGCCGGTTCGTTCGCGGAAGCGGCGGGCACTGTGGCCTCGGGCGTGGCGGCCAGCGAGGCCGGGTCGCTGGTGTTGCTCAGTTTCCACCAGGTCCCAAGGCTCGCCAGCACCAGCACGACCCCCACCAGCAGAACGCCTGCGCGCTGGCGGGTGCCGCTCCCGGGAAGCTCGGGCATGGGGTGGTAGGCCACCGACGGCGGAACCAGGGGCACGCCGCAGGCCTGGCAGAACCGGGCTTTGGCCGGGTTGCGCACCTTGCAGGTCGGGCAGATGTGTTCTGGAAGCGCGCCGCCGCGCGTCGACGCGGCCTCTGGCGGCAATGGCGCAGCGCAGCCCCTGCAGAACTTCGCCTTGTTCCTGTTTTCTGTTCCGCAAGCCTTGCACACCGCCATGATCTACCCGTCACTTGAAGTCTGGGCACTTTCTAGCACAGTGCGCCGATGCTGTGTCCCCGCAGGTGGTCGAGCGGGGGAATCTCCCATACAAACGGTTACAAGTTGGGCCCGAGCCAGCGCCGCAGTTCGCTGGCGGCCACGCCGCTGCGCTCGGCCAGGTCCTGCACCTGGTCTTCCCCGATCTTGCCGACGTTGAAGTAGCTGCTGTCCGGGTGGCTCAGGTAGAAGCCGCTCACGCTGGCCGCGGGCGTCATGGCCAGGCTTTCGGTCAGCGCCATGCCGATCTCGTCGGCCTGCAGCAGCGCGAACATGGCGCGCTTGACCGAATGGTCGGGGCAGGCCGGGTAGCCCGGTGCGGGGCGGATGCCCTGGTATTTCTCTTTGATGAGGTCTTCGCTGCTGAGCGCCTCGTCGGCCGCGTAGCCCCAGAGGTCGGTGCGCACGCGGTGGTGCAGGCACTCGGCGAAGGCTTCGGCCAGGCGGTCGGCGAGCGACTTGAACAGGATGGCCGAGTAGTCGTCGTTGGCGTCCAGGAACTGCCGCTCCTTCTTGTCGGCGCCCAGGCCGGCGGTGACGGCGAACAGGCCCACATAGTCGTCGGCCACCCCCTTGGGCGCCACGAAATCGGCCAGGCAGCGGCTGGGGCGCAGCACGCCGTCCACCTCCTGCTTCTCCGTCTGCTGGCGCAGGCCGTGCCAGGTGAGCGCCACCTGGCTGCGGCTCTCGTCGGTGTAGAGCTCGATGTCGTCGTCGTTGACCGTGTTGGCCGGGTACAGGCCGATCACGCCGTTGGCGCTGAGCCAGCGGCCTTCGATGATCTTCTTGAGCATGGCCTGCGCGTCGGCGAACACCTTGGTGGCCTGCTCGCCCACCACCTCGTCGCTCAGGATCGCGGGGTAGGGGCCGGCGAGGTCCCAGGTCTGGAAGAACGGGCCCCAGTCGATGTATTTCGCGATCTCGGCGAGATCGAAGTTCTTGAACTGGCGCTTGCCGATGAATTTCGGCTGGGTGGGTTGGTGGCTGGCCCAGGCGGATTCGGGAGAGCCCTCACCCCTGCCCTCTCCCGCCTGCGGGAGAGGGGGCAAGGCGGGGAGCCACTTGTTGGCGCGCGCCTTTTCCAGCGGCCACAGCGGCACCTGCTTCTTGTTGGCGTGCTGGGTGCGCACCCGGTGGTAGTCGGCGTTGAGCTCGGCGATGTACTTCACCCGGCTGTCGCCGATCAGGCTCTGCGCCACGCTCACGCTGCGCGAGGCGTCGGGCACATAGACCACCGGGCCTTCGTAGTGCGGCGAAATCTTCACCGCCGTGTGCACGCGGCTGGTGGTGGCGCCGCCGATCAGCAGCGGAATGCCCTTCTCGCGGAAGTGCGGGTCCTTCTGCATCTCGCCGGCCACATACTGCATCTCTTCCAGGCTGGGCGTGATCAGGCCGGACAGGCCCACGATGTCGGCGCCCTCTTCCTTGGCCTTGGCCAGGATCTCGTGGCAGGGCACCATCACGCCCATGTTCACCACCTCGAAGTTGTTGCACTGGAGCACGACGGTGACGATGTTCTTGCCGATGTCGTGCACGTCGCCCTTCACGGTGGCGATCACGATCTTGCCCTTGGGTTTCACGTCCGCGCCCGCGGCCTGCTGCGCCAGTTTCTCGGCTTCGATGTAGGGCAACAGGTGGGCCACGGCCTGCTTCATCACACGCGCGCTCTTCACCACCTGCGGCAGGAACATCTTGCCCTGGCCAAACAGGTCGCCGACCACGTTCATGCCGTCCATCAGCGGGCCTTCGATCACGTTGAGCGGGCGGCCACCCTCGCGCTCGATCTCGCGCCACATCTCTTCGGTGTCTTCGCTGATGAACTCGTTCATGCCGCGCACCAGCGCGTGGCTGAGGCGCTCGCGGATCGGCAGCGCACGCCACTCGTTCTTCTTGCTCTCGTCCTTGGCACCGCTCTTGGCGGTCTCGGCCACCTCCACCAGGCGCTCGCCGGCGTCTGGGCGGCGGTTCAGCACCACGTCCTCAACACGCTCGCGCAGTTCAGGCTCCAGCTCGTCGTACACGCCCACCATGCCCGCATTGACGATGCCCATGTCCATGCCGGCTTTGATCGCGTGGTACAGGAACACGGTGTGGATCGCCTCGCGCACCGGGTCGTTGCCGCGGAAGCTGAACGACACGTTGGACACGCCGCCGCTCACCTTGGCGCCCGGCAGGTGCTGCTTGATCCAGCGCGTGGCGTTGATGAAATCGACCGCGTAGTTGTTGTGTTCTTCGATGCCGGTGGCGATGGCGAAGATGTTGGGGTCGAAGATGATGTCTTCGGGCGGGAAGCCCACCTCGTCCACCAGGATGCGGTAGGCGCGCTCGCAGATCTCGACCTTGCGTTCGTAGGTGTCGGCCTGACCCTTTTCGTCGAAGGCCATCACCACGGCCGCCGCGCCGTAGCGCTTCACCAGCCGCGCCTGGCGCTTGAACTCGTCCACGCCCTCTTTCATGCTGATGGAGTTGACGACGCCCTTGCCCTGCACACAGCGCAGGCCGGCCTCAATCACCTCCCACTTGGAGCTGTCCACCATCACCGGCACGCGCGCGATGTCGGGCTCGCCCGCGATGAGGTTCAGGAACTTCACCATCGCGGCCTTGCTGTCGAGCATGGCCTCGTCCATGTTGATGTCGATCACCTGCGCGCCGTTTTCCACCTGCTGGCGCGCCACGGCCAGCGCCTGCTCGTACTCGCCGTTCAGGATCATGCGGGCGAAAGCCTTGGAGCCGGTCACGTTGGTGCGCTCGCCCACGTTGACGAACAGGCTGCCCTCGCCGATGCGCAACGGCTCCAGGCCGGACAGCAGCATGGGCGGCACGGCGGCGGCGTGGGACGGGGCGGAAGCGGTGGAATCGGAAACAACGGACATGAGGCTCACCAGGGTTGCGGGCAAAAACTGGTGAGCGCCGTTGGGGGTCTGTACGACCAGCCAGGGCCGTGTGGCCCCGACGTCTCAAGCCTGACACCGGGTGCGGGCATCTGGCCGATGCCCCCGGCGCTGCAGCGCTCCTTGAGAGGGGGTGATTTTAGCCGCCAACGGCGCCAGGCACGGCGCTGGTGCGATGTTTGCTTGTGCTCCCGCCAACCCCTCCCACGCCCATGCCACCCCACCGCACCGACCCCGACACCCCCGGCACCGACTGGCACGCCCAGGAGCTGCTGCTCATGCGCGAGGTCATGAAACTGGTGGGCCGCAGCCTGGCGCCGGCCTTCGTGTTGCGCGAAATGCTGCACCTGATGAGCGAGCTGCTGGGCCTGAACCGGGGGCGCATGGTGCTGGCCGACGAGGCGGCGCCGGGCGCGGAGCGCTCCGCGTCCATCCGCCACGCCTATGGCCTCACCGCCGACGAGGCGGCGCGCGGCGTGTTCCGCTGGGGCGAGGGCATCACCGGCCGGGTGCTGGCCAGCGGCTTGCCCGCCATCGTGCAGGACGTGGACGCCGAGCCACTGTTCCTCTTTCGCACCGTGGCGCGCGCCCAGCTGCCGCCGCAGACCGTGGCCTTCATCGCGCTGCCGATCGAAGTGAACGGCGCCACCGTGGGCGTGCTGGCCTGCCACCGCATCCGCAGCCGCCAGCGGCACCTGAACGACGACCTGGCGCTGCTGCGCATCCTGGCCACGCTGGCCGGCCAGTTGCTGCAGCTGGAGCAGTTGGTGGCCGAAGAGCGGCGCCAGCTGGCCGCGCGCAACGAGGCGCTGGAGCGCGCGATCGACCTGGGCAGCGCGCGCTACGGGCTGATCGGCCGCTCGCCCGCGCTGCTGCGGGCGCTGGGCGAGCTGGAGCGCGTGTCGCAGTCGCAGGCCACGGTGCTGCTGCTGGGCGAGTCGGGCACCGGAAAGGAGCTGTTTGCCCGCGCGGTGCACCTGGCCAGCGGCCGGCGCGACCAGCCGTTCATCAAGGTCAACTGCTCGGCGATTCCCGATACGCTGTTCGAGTCCGAACTGTTCGGCTACGAGCGCGGCGCCTTCACCGGCGCGAGCACGGCGCGTGCGGGCTGGTTTGAGCAGGCCAACAGCGGCACCATTTTTCTGGACGAGATCGGCGAGCTGCCGCTGGCCATGCAGAGCAAGCTGCTGCGCACCCTGCAGGAAGGCACGCTGGTGCGCCTGGGCGGCACGCGCGAGATCCGCATCGACGTGCGACTGGTCGCGGCCACCAACCGCGACCTGGCGCGCGAGGTGCAGGCCGGCGGCTTCCGGCAGGATTTGTATTACCGGCTCAACGTGATCCCGATCCGCCTGCCCAGCCTGCGCGAGCGGCGCGAAGACGTGCGCGCGCTGGCCCTGCATTTCGTGAGCCGCGCCAACCAGGCGCACCAGCGCAACGTCAACCTCGCGCCCGACGCGCTGGCGCGGCTGGAGGCGCACGACTGGCCCGGCAACATCCGCGAGCTGGGCAACCTGATCGAGCGCCTGGTGCTGCTGGCCGACCACACGCTGGTGACGGCCGCGGCGCTGGAGCGCTTCATGCCCGAGGCGCTGGCGGGCGCCCGGCCCGCGCCCGCCTCGGCCCCGATACCGCCGGCCCTGCCCGCAGGCGCCGGGCTGGTGCGCGACTACCAGAGCGCCACGTCACACGACCCACAGACCTTGCAGGACGCGCTGACCCGCCACCAGGGCAACCAGTCGCGGGCGGCGCAGAGCCTGGGGTTGACGCTGCGGCAGTTCGGCTACCGGCTGCGCAAGGCGGGGTTGCGGTGAAGGGCCGACGTGAAAGATGACCGTGAAAGCCCGCGCTCGGGATGTGTGACAGCATCAGCGCTGTTCCCCCAGACTTGACCGAAGCCACCATGAAAACCATTGACGAGATGCTGAACCTGGCATTGCTGACCCCCGATGAGCATCAACAAATCAGCAGCTGGATCGCACAGGCCGACACGCCCGACGAGATTTTGAAGATGCCGCCCTTGCTGTGGCGGGCCGTCGAACGGGCCAGCGCCGTCATGGGCATCGACGAAGACCTGATGCGTCCGCCTGCGCTGGATGCGGATGACCTGGTTTGCCGATAGACGAAGTGCCGAACGGGTTGCGGGACGATTCATCTGCCAAGACGACTGGGGCGAACATGTCACTCATCAGCCAGGAGCGGTCTGTGGACCAAGAACAAGCAATCACTCATGTCCTTCGGTTAATCGACTGTTTACCGTAGTTCCGTCACGGCCACTGAGCGACGGTTATTGCTGGAACCAAAGTTATTCAACGCAAATATTGGGCGAGCTTCGTAGTCGCCGCCCACCCCGATATATGGCGGTGCGGACTTATGAATTCTGTCTGAGCGAACAAGCTGGCTAGTAGCCTGCCACATCTGCAGCCTCTCATGCCTTTAAGCTCGGTGTGGCAGAGCTAGGAGGGCCATACGGAACTTCTGATCTTCTGCAACTCTGGACACATGAGGTAAGTGGAAGGGTACAAGATCTTCGCCTGTTTCTTCAACTCCTTGTGGAGCAAAGACTTGAGTTCGTTGAAGACGATCTTCCCTCTGCGCCACGTCACAGGATCACTGTCATAGTCCTTGAAGGCCGCAGTAGCGAGCTCCCCGGCGTTGTGAGCCGGTCCGCCGTTTCGGGCTCTGATCGCTGCCTCGGTTCTAATATTAACTAGAGCGTTGATCGATTTTTCTCTCGTTGCGGATGTCGCCTCATCGATCAGCTCCTGTGCTCGCGCAGTAGTTAGTTCGGGATTAAGATGTGCAATATGGTTTGCATTGAGAAAATAGCTTTCGACATCGCTTAAGGCTGTAACAAAAGCGTGAGCATCTATCTTGGCGAGATCCTCTTCGATCTTTGCAATAGCGATATCATCCAAGTAGTCACGATCTCGGTGAAGTACAAACCTTACGTTTGGCGCTTTATCCAATAGGAAACTTCGCAAAACCTTGGCAGCGTCGATTTTCGAACAACCTGCATACGGGCGGACATCAATTTTTTGAAGTGGAAAGCTGTTACTGCTCAACACCGCTTTCAGTGCATCCAAAGACTCCTTCTTGCTATCCTCTGTCGCCACTAAACATGTGAATTGACCGTTCGCAAAGTAGTCCACAGAATCCAGCGCGCCTAGCTCCATTAGCATGGCGGGTGTGGATACTGCGTCATAGGCCACCTTCTTACCATTGCTAACCCAAATGACTTGCGCTCTATCTTTAAGTGCGTCCAATACATGTCGGGAGTGCGTGCTGAACAACGCCCGAAATCCTCGATCCTCTGCAAGGGTCGTAATTAGTTCACAAAGCGCTCGCTGGTTGTTTGGATGCAGATGCGAGTCCGGCTCGTCGAGAATAAGGACCTCCGGACGAAAAAGTGTGATGTAAGCCAGGATCTGACTGGCCTGCAAAATCGACGTCCCTGCAGCATCTATCGGTAGACGTGGCATTCCTGGTTGCGTGAAAAACACCTGGATATTTTCGTCGCGTTCTCTGTCAAAATGAATTTCGAATGAGATACCAGGAAACAGCGCTTGCATGTCCTGTTGGAAACGTTTAAGTGGACCTCGAAATCTGGAAAATTCGTAGCCCCAATATGGGACAGGCTTTCCTTCCACCTTTTTCTTTTCGTAATTTTCCCTCAGTCTCTTTTGTAGCTCCGCCCTCTCACGTAAGTCAGCCTCAGAGATCATTAGCAGAACATTCCGGAGCACTAAGTTTGCATCTCCTCGGGCAACAATCCGCCGAACCACACCGGGGGACATATACCGCTCTTCCTTGGCGATCCCGGCGAGTCCAGGCGCATACACGGTAAATGGACGGTCCAAATTCATCAGCCGCTCGCCCACAAGTTTCCCTGAGAGAGACACTGCGATATTTCGGTTTCTGCCCCGCCGAACGGCGACGCGGCACATGCTCCCATCGGACATTACGACCTCTACCTCAATCTGCCCAGCGGCCGCCTCGTACAGCTGCCCTCCGTGCGCTAGTGCGAGCACGTCCGCAATTGGCGAGTAGAGGAGTTGCGAGGGGTTGAAAGACAGTTCGAATTTGTCAGCCCCCCATTTGACGCCTTCCCCAACAAGCTTGGCAGTCTGTGCCACTGAGACAGCGAAATGCAATGCCTGAAGCACACTACTTTTGCCAGAGTTGTTCGCACCAATTAGCACGGCCGTATCGGAAAGGTCAAGCTCGAAGTCTTTTAATTGTTTAAACCGCTTCAAAGCAACCTTAGCAATGTTTGTCACTGGCATCCTCACTTTGTCTTTTGTACGACGGGTATGCGTCGCGCAAATTTCGACCGTGCCTAACAAACGCGCGGCAGCGTTGCAAGGTTGTTTAAGATCATCCGGCCACTTTATCAGCAATGCCCCCAAGTGCTGGAGTGCATCCCTATACAACGTGCATAGGCAGAGGTGCGATCCTACAACGTCGCTCAAATCTGGAGAACGTTCACCTCGCCAGTTTGCACACATAAACCTACCGACCGTTCCTGACACGTTGACCACGCCCGAATGGCTGTAACTTTGCAGGGACCGTGAGCTTGAACGCTGCCACCGCCGACCCAAACCGCTACTTACCAGTTAGTGATCCGGCGCATTGAATACCCGCACCGAGTCGAACCCGGCCTTGACCTCCCATTTGCCACCCAGGTCCACTGCAAACCGCAATACCGCCACTGTGTTGACATTGTGTCAACACAGTGGCAATCGCCCGCAGCGGCGATCCTCAGCGCAATCTTGCGAAAACCCCCATAAAACCAGCAAAATCAACGGCTTGCGCACGTTGACCCCACCGCCCGCCACCCTGGCACGACCGTTGCAAAAGAGCACCCAGGCCATCCTGCCTTTGCCCTTTTCAAGAGGTCCCCATGAGCATTGAAGCCACCCTGATCGCACCCGATCAACTCGCCACGCTGCAAGCCGCCGAACCGGTGGTGATCATCGACACGCGCGACGCCGACACCTTTGCCGCTGGCCACATCCCCGGCGCGGTGAACCTGCGCGAGGTGTTCACCTTTCTCGCCACCTCCACGCCCGAGGGCCTGCAGGCGCTGAAGGCCACCTTCGCCGAAGCGCTGGGCAAGGCCGGTCTCTCGGGCGCCGAGACGGCCGTGTTCTACGAAGACGCGATGAACAGCGGCTACGGCCAGTCGTGCCGCGGCTACTACCTGTTGACCTGGCTGGGCTACCCCAAGATCAAGGTGCTCAACGGCGGCTTCAGCGCCTGGAAGGCCGCCGGTCTGCCGGTGTCGACCGCAGCGGCCACGCCCGTGCCCGCCACCTTCCCCGAGCTGCCGATGAGCGACGTGATGCTGACGCAGGCCGATGTGCAGGCCGCGCTGGGCACCAGCACCGTGTTGCTCGACGTGCGCGACGTGGACGAGTGGATCGGCGACAGCTCTTCGCCCTACGGCAAAGACTTCGCGCCGCGCAAGGGCCGCCTGCCGGGCGCGAAGTGGATCGAGTGGTACCGCTTCATGAAACCCTCGGCGCAGGGCCCGGTATTCAAGACGCCGGACGAGGTGAAGGCCGAGTGCGCCACCGCCGGCATCGCGCCCGACGACACGGTCTACCTGTATTGCTTCAAGGGCGCGCGTGCGTCCAACAGCTTCCTCGCGCTCAAGCAGGCCGGCTTCTCCGACGTGCGCATGTACTTCGGCTCCTGGAACGAGTGGTCGCGCGACGAGAGCCTGCCCATCGAGACCGGTCTGCCGGTGGCCAAGTCCAGCAAGCCCGCCAGCCTGGCGCTGGCGGCCTGAACCGCTTTCTTTTCAACCCGTTTTTCACCTTTCTGGAAACCCCATGTCTTCCACCGACACCCTCGACCCCACCGCGCCCGTGACCACCGTCAAGGCCTACCTGCGCCCCATCGACGCCAAGGGCCTGGCCGACTTCGCCGCGGGCGGCAAGGCCAACCCGGCGCGGCGCGGCACCAACAAGGTCCACACCGTGATGGAGGGGCAGTACCGCTCGCTGTCGCACGTGGGCGAGAAACACGTGGTGGTGGTGGACGAGCCGCTGCACCTGTTCGGCGAAGACACGGCGCCCGCGCCGGGCGAGATCGTGCTCTCGGGCCTGGGCGGCTGCATCGCCGTGGGCGTGACGGCCGTGGCCACCTGGAAGGGCGTGAAGCTGAGCAAGCTGGAGGTGTTTCTGGAAGGCGACATCGGCAACCCGGCCGCCTGGGGCGCCGGTGGTGCGCTGCAGATGACGCCGCCGCAGATGGGCTTTCAGGCCATTCGCGTGAAGGTGCTGGTGGAAGGCGACGCGCCGCGCGAGGTGCTGGACGAGATCGTGCAACACGCGAACTTCTATTCGCCGGTGGCCAACACGATGCGCAACCCGATTCCGTTTGAGATCTCGATGGCTTGAAGTTTTTAGCTCCCTCCTCCTCTGGGGGAGGGTGGGGGTGGGGGCATGCATGAAGCGGCGTTGCCGGCGCGCGGGCCCCCATCCCCGCCTTCCCCCAGAGGGGGAAGGAGCGAACTCCCCCGTTCGCCCTGAGCCCTTCGACGGGCTCAGGACAGGCCCTGTCGAAGGGCCCCCACCCACTGGACCCGCCATGAACCCCGCCGACCTGCCCCCCGAACTCGCCACCCCACCCGCTGGTCTCATCGACGCGGTGCGCGCCATCGCGCAGGGCCCGCTGGCCGAGCAGGCCTACGCCATCGACCGGGGCGCCTACCCGGTGGACGTGATGCAGCAACTGGCCGCAGCCGGCGCGATGAGCGCGCACCTGCCGCAGCCGGATGGCACGCCGGGCGACTACGGCCTGGCCATCCTGGCCATGGCCGAGGCGGCCAAGGTCTGCGGCGCCACGGGCTTCATGATGTGGTGCCAGTGCGTGGCGGGGCTGTACATGCAGGCCTCGGGCAACCCGGCGCTCACCGGCGAGCGGCTGGCGCGCCACGTGCGCGGCGAGACGCTGGGCGGCACCGGCCTGTCGAACCCGATGAAGAGCTTTGCGCAAATCGAAAGCCTGCTGCTCAAGGCCACACCGGTCGAAGGCGGTTACCGCGTCAACGGCACCCTGCCCTGGGTCAGCAACCTCGGGCCCGACCACTACTTCGGCGCCATCGCCTCGGTGCAGATCGACGGCGCCTGCGCCGGCCGCGAGATGATGTTCATGCTGCGCTGCGACGCGCCCGGCGTCACGCTCAAGGCCTGCCCCGAGTTCTCGGGCATGGAAGGCACGGGCACCTACAGCGTGCACTGCAAAGACCTGTTCGTGGGCATGGACGACGTGGTGGCCGACCCGGCCAAGCCGACCATCGCGCGCATCCGCGGCGGCTTCGTGCTGCTGCAGTGCGGCATTGCGGCCGGCATCATCCAGGGCGCGATCGACAGCATGTGGGCGGTGGAGGGCCAGCTCGGCCATGTGAACCAGTACCTGGAAGACCGGCCCGCCGAACTGCAGGCCGAGTTCGACGCGCTGGTGGCCCGCATCATGAAGCTGGCACAGACGCCGTTCGACACCTCGACCGACTACTTCATCGACGTGCTCGACGCGCGCGCCCACGGCGCCGAGCTCTGCCTGCGCGCCGCCAACTCCGCGCTGATGCACCAGGGCGCGCGCGGCTACCTGATGAGCAGCGAGGTGCAGCGCCGCGTGCGCGAAGCGCAGTTCGTCGCCATCGTCACACCGGCCATCAAGCACTTGCGCAAAGAGATCGCGCGGCTGAGCGCCGAGGAGATGCCGGCATGAGCGCAGGCGCCTCCATGAACGCCGCGCCCGCCAACGCAACGCCCCTTGCCGCAGCGGCCGCCGCCCTGCAAGCGCTCGCCCCCGCTGCAGCGCATGAAGTGGCCAGCGTGGGGGCTCCATTCAACAAATACATCTGCCACGCCTGCGGCTACATCTACGACGAGGCCGAGGGCGACCCCGACAGCGGCCTGGCCGCCGGCACGCGCTTCGAAGACATCCCCGACGACTGGGCCTGCCCGCTCTGCGGCGTGACCAAGAGCGACTTCGAACCCTACAGCGCGCCCAGCCTGGACGAGCTGCGGGCGCGCGCCGCCGGCGCGGCCCCGGTGGCGATGCGCGGCGGCACACCGGGCGTGGTCATCGTCGGTGGCGGCCGCGCCGGCTGGCAGATGGCCGAAGCCCTGCGCGCGCTCGACGCCGCCCTGCCCATCACCCTGGTGAGCGCCTGCGCCGCCGATGTGTACGACAAGCCCCTGCTCTCGGTGGCCGTGGCGCGGCAGATGGACCCCGGCAAGCTGGTGAAAGAGACCGGCACCGACGCCGCCAAGCGCCTGGGCGTGCGCCTGCTCGCCCACACCGACGCCGTGCGCATCTGCCCCGACACGCGAAGCCTGCGCACCACACGCGGCACGCTGCGCTACGACCAACTCGTACTGGCCCACGGCGCGCAGGCCGCGCTGCCACCCGCGCTGCCCGCTGCGTACTGCTGGCGCATCAACCACCTGGGCGCGTACCAGCGCCTGCGCGCCGCGCTGGGCGACACGGCGAAAGACGTGGTCATCGTCGGCGCCGGCCTGATCGGCAGCGAGCTCGCCAACGACCTCGCGCTCGGCGGCCACCGCATCACCCTGCTCGACGTGATGGCCCAGCCGCTCGCGCGCTGGCCGGGTGAGCAGGCGGGCGCTCCCCTGCTGGAAGCCTGGAAAGACCTGCCGATCCGCTTCGTCGGTGGCGTGCAGGTGGCCGGCGTGGAGAAGCTGGGCGGCGGCTACCGCATCACCACCGCCTGCGGCCAGAAGTTCGCAGCCGACCAGGTGATCGCCGCCGCCGGCCTCACGACCCCGCCGCGCCTGGCGCACAGCGCCGCACTGGCCTGGAACAACGGCATCGCCGTGGACGCGGCCACGCTGCGCACCAGCGACGAGCGCATCCACGCCCTGGGCGACTGCATCACCATCAACGGCCAGGCCAGCCGCTTCATCGAGCCCATTGCACGGCAGGCGCGGGCGATTGCGGCGCACATCTGCGGGGGTGAGCCGGTGCCTTACGAGGCGAAGCCCGCGGTGGTGCGGGTAAAAACCACCTCGCACCCGATGACGCTGCACTGATTCGAAACACCCCCGCAGCGCTTCGCGCTACCCCCTTCACAGGGGGTGGGGAAAAGCCGGCCCGGCGGTGCCCTGGGCGGCTCCGTTTCATGCCGCGGGGCGTGGTATTCAAGGCCGCCGAAAGCGCCCACCCCGCCACAGCGGCCAGCCGTATTCAAGCAACGTTGAATGTGAAGCCAACGTTTTAAAGCCAGCTTTAAAACGCGCCTTCAAGACTCCGGCGCCGCATGCGCCTTCGCGAACGCCAGGATCACCTCGCGCACGATCTTGCGTTGCGGGGCCGGCAGCTTCAGGAAGGCTTCGAAGGCCTCGCGCTCCTGGTAGCCCACGCCCTCGTCCCAGCGCTGGCGGCGCTCCTGCACCGAGTGGCGCACGGTCACGCCAAAGCGCAGCACCTCGGGCTCCAACCCCAGCCAGTCGGCCAGCACCTGCAGCTTTTCCTGCGACGGGATGGCCTCGCCGCGCAGCCAGCGGCGCACCCCCTGCAGCGTGACCGAACGCCCCCAGTAGCGCGTGTTGAATTCGCGTTCCAGCACCACTGGGCGCAGCGCATAGCCCGCCTGGGTCATGGCATCGCGCAGGCGCTGGGCAAACTCCGCTTTTTCGTTCATGAACAGGAAAGTAAGTTTCGAGCAACCTCCTGAACACCTTTTGGTTGTTGTTTTGTTAAACTTTTTGTTCACACCAGGGGGAACAAAAAGCCATGAAGAAGTCACTGCTCCTGCGGCTGCCCGACATCGTTGCCCACGGGCACCGGCAGGCCAGCCACTTTCTGGACGGTCTGGACGACCGGCAGCGCATCGCATGGCACCCGCGGCACCGGGCATTGTCCGCCCACGGCGCCGCGCACCACCTCGACCACCCGGACCACCCCAGCCGCGACCACCGCGATCACCTGGTGTGTGGCGACGATCTGGCGGTGCTGGCCGCGCTGCTGGCCGGCCACCCCGCCCTGCCCCGGCTGCGTGGCCGGGTGGGTCTGATTTGTTTTGACCCTGGCCCGGACGCCCCGGCGGCGCGCGCCGGCAGCGCGGCACAGGCCGACAAGGAGCGCCTGACCGGGCTCACGCTGCGGCTGCTGCTCATGCGCGCGCTGCTCGCGGACACCGGCTTCATCCGCGTGCGGCTCGGGCAAGACCCGGCGGGTTGCGCCCGGCTCGTGGTGGACACGGTGTTCGGCTCGGAAAACAGCGCGCAGGACATCCTCTGGCACACCCCGCCCTCGCCGCGCATGGCCAGCGCCGCCCTGCGCCATGGCCTGGTGCATGTCTACGCCAAACACCGGCGCCGCGTCGAGCCCGTCCTGCCCGGCCCGACGGTGCCCTGGGGCCCGTCGTCCAGCCCGGCAGAGGCCATGCTGCGCCACTTGCTGGCCGTGTCCACCGCGCCGGGCGACACCGTGGTGGCGTTCAACGCCGGAGCCGAGATCGCCGCGGTGGCCGCGCCCTCGGCGCGCCAGTGGGTCATCACCGCGCCGGACGCGTCGGCTTGCGATGCCCTGCACCAGCGCCTGAGCGCCCGGGGTGCGCGGCCGTTTTTGCGGCAGGCCGTGTGGTGAAGCCCCCCGGCGGCGCTCAAGGCGGTCTGGAACCTGGAGACGCTCAGGGCGCTGACGCCAAAGGGCCCATCCCGTACCGGGTCGTCAGCAGCACCTGGATCCTTGCGGCAATGGCCACACATTCACCGGGCTCCAGCCCCCTGAACTGCGCGCACCAAGCGTCCGACTGGGCAAACGCCGGAAACCGGGGCGGCTCGCCCCATTGCCAATCGGGATGCGTCGCCTGCGGGCTTCGTCCAAACACATGCAGGTGCATCTTGCGATGGAGCCGAGGGGTTTTGGGGCCCACGGGCTGGGCCAGCGCATTGAGCGCGTTGTTGCCGGCCTCCCAATAGTTCAGGCACCCGCCGTCGAGCTGCGGCAAGGTGTCCAGCATGGCCTTTCCGGTGGCGGCCACCAGACAGGCCCAACGGGCCAGCTCATCGGGCGTCAACTCGCTTCGTTCCCAGACCGGTCGGGGCGGGTTGACCAGCAGGTGCCCGCCGTCCCTGCCATGGTTCATCGGGCGCTTCGGCAGACCCACGGTGCCGCCCGCGCACACAACCAGGGTGTGATGCATGTCCAATTCAAAGTCTCCAAAAAAAGGTGGATGAAAAAACCGGAACCGGTTTTCCATGGCGGCGGGGGTGGTTCGTCTCAATCGCTGCGCCGCTTGACGCAGGCCAGTGCCGTGCCCGCCAGCAGCAGCGCCGCACCGCCATAGATCCACTGCGCCGGCGCAATGGGCAACAGCAGGCCCGCGAGCACGGGGCCGCCGCCCGCCCCCATGTCCCGCCAGACCGACCGCGTGGCCAGGGCCTGTATGCGCCCAGGCCCCGGTGTGCGAAGCGCGACCAGCGGTGGCAGCAGCGGCAGCAAGAGGGCGCGCAGGATCACGATGGCCAGTGCGCAGGTCCACAACCAGCCGAAACCAAAGCCCACGAGGGCGACGGACGTCAGCACCGAGAAGACCACCAGCAGGACTTCCGGGCCGTGCCTTTCCGCCATGTGCCCGCCCGCCGAACTCAGCACGATTTCCGCCAGGTAACGGACCGACAACAGCAGGCCCGCCACGACGACCGGATGGCCCGGCAGCAGGTCGCGGCCCAGGTACGACAGGCCGATGATGAACAGGCCGTCCAGCACCAGGCCTTCAACAAAAGAAAAACTGTCCAGGCTGCCCGGGCGCCTGGCCCACTTTTTCCCCGACGGCGGTTCGGCGTGGGGGACGGTGGGCAGCTGGCGCGCCACCCGCACCCCAGCCAGCGCGGCGATCGCGAACAGGAAAAAGATCGCTTTGGGACCCAGCCACAGCGCACACACACCGCCCAAGGGCAGCGCCAGCATCGGCCCCAGGGCCGTCACCGCGCGGGAACGCCCGGCCCGGCGCGCGGCGCCCGCCGGTTCGGCCGTGGCCAAGGCCTGTGTGGTCAGGTTCAGCGCGGCGAACGCCAGCCCCCACAGCAGCCGAAGGCACAACAAGGCGACGAAGCCGGTGACCGTGGCATACCCCAGCGCGCACACCGCAGCGGCCAGCGCCGCCAGCGTGCAGGTGCGCCGCTCACCGTGGCGGGCGTAGAACCGCGCCACCGCCCCATACCCGGCGATGCGCACCAGGCGGTTCGCGGCCAGCAGCATCCCCGCTTCGGGCAGGCTGACACCAAACGCGGGCGCGAACATGGGCAAGAGCAGGTAGAGCACCGTGTCTCCCGGCAGTGACAACCCGAGCACCCAGGCCGCATGGCGCGAGTCGCGGTCAGAGCTTGAAGGGAGGGTGGGCGCTGGCATGGGTGCATGGTGCGCAACACCACCACGCTCGACAAACGGTATTCCTGCGCGGTATGCGTGAGAAAATCGCACACATGTTGCCCCGCCTGCCTCCGTTGAACGCGGTCCGTGCTTTTGCGGCGGCCGCGCGCCATCTGAGCTTCACCCGGGCCGCGCTGGAACTGCACGTGACGCACAGCGCGATCAGCCGCCAGATCCAGGCGTTGGAGGCCCACCTGGGCGTGGCCCTGTTCGAGCGCAAAACCCGGCAGGTGCTTCTCACGGCCGCCGGCCACCAGTTCCATGCGCAGATCGGCCCCGCCCTGGAGCAGATTGGCTCGGCCGCCGAATCGCTCAGGGGCAGCGCGCCACCGCGCACCGTGAAGATCAACGTCCGGCCCACGTTCGCGGTGCGTTGGCTGATCCCGCGGTTGCCGGGGTTTGTGGCCCTGCACCCGGACATCGAGCCGCAGGTGATGACCAGCACCCTGCCGCCCGACAAGGCGCAGGACGCGTTCGACCTGGCCATCCGGCGCGGCACCCGGGGGTGGCCGGCCGCGATGCAGATCCACCCGTGCCTGGAAGACGAGGCCCTTGTCGTGGGATCGCCCGCGCTGTTTGCCCGGTCTCCGGTCACTGACCCCGCGTCGCTGGCGTCCCATGTTCTGCTGCTGTCCAGATCGCGCAGCAACGACTGGGAGCACTGGAAACAGCGGGCGAACGTGCCCGGGTTGAAGCCCGCCGGTTGCCTGCAGTTCGAGCACCTGCACTTTGTGCTTCAGGCCGCCGTGGATGGGCTGGGCTTCGCCTTGGCGCCGACATCCCTGATCGCCCATGACGTGGCGTCGGGGCGTCTGGTCTGCCCTTTGCCCGATGTGCGGATGGCACTGAGCAGCCACTGCGTCGGTGTGGCCCCGAACGCGAGCCCGCAGACCCAGCGGTTTGTCCAGTGGCTTTTGGAAGAGATGAAGAGATGAAGAGATGAAGACGAAGGCCCCGTCGGGATGAGCTGAGAGCGATCATCCACGACACCGATCTGGCTGCAAAGCGACCCCGCCGCAGCCCTGGCCTCTGGCTCCGGCTCAGCTTCCGACGGGAACGATGGGAATGTTCCGCCGCGCCGGCCGCTCCGCCCGCGCCCGCAACTGTCCGCACCCCCCATCCACGTCCTGCCCGGCCGACTGGCGCAGCTTGGTCAGGATGCCGCGGCGGTGCAGGTGGCGGGCGATGGCCGCCGCCTTCTCCCAGCTCGGGCGCGTGAACGGCATGCCCTCGACGCTGTTGAACGGGATCATGTTGAGGATGGCGTACTTGCCCGTGAGCAGGCGCACGATGCCGTCGAGCTCTTCATCCGTGTCGTTGATGCCGCCCAGCAGCGTCCACTGGTATTGAATGGGGTAGTCGGTGGCGCGGGCGTAGACCTCGCCCGCTTCCACCAGCTCGTCCGGCGTCATGCGCGGCGCGCGCGGCAGCAGCCGCTCGCGCAGGTCGGCCCGGGTGGTGTGCAGCGAGAGCGCGAGCGCCGGCTTGACCGGGCCTTTGGGCAGGGTTTCGAACACGCGCGGGTCGCCCACGGTGGAGAACACCAGGTTCTTGTGGCCGATGTTGCCAGCCGTGCCCAGCAGCTCGATCGCCTCCATCACGTTGTCCAGGTTGTGCGCGGGCTCTCCCATGCCCATGAACACCACCTTCTTCACCGGCCGCAGGCTGCGCGCCAGCGCCACCTGCGCCACGATCTCGGCGCTGCCCACCTGGCGGATCAGGCCGGTGGTGCCGGTCATGCAGAACACGCAGCCCACCGCGCAACCGATCTGTGTCGAGACGCAGACGCCGTCGCGCGGCAGCAGCACGGTCTCGACCATCTGGCCGTCGCCCAGCTTCACCAGCAGGCGCGCCGAGCCGTCTTCGCCGGGGTGTTGTGATTCGAGCCTGGCGAGCGCGGCCAGGTCGGCCTCGATGGCGGGCAGTTCAGCGCGCAAGGTAGCGGGCAGGAAGTGTTCGATCTGGCGCTTGCCCGCCGTCTGCGGCAGGGCCAGGCTCCACAGGCGGAGCACGCGGTGTTCGTGTTTGGGCAGGGCGCCGAGCGCTCGGAGTCGCTCGCGCAAGGTCTGGATGCGCATGGAGGGTATTGTCCCCCCGCGCCGTCTTCGGCATGTGCTGGGTAACTGCCCTGCGCTCGCTGGGTTTACGGCTTCGGCAGACAATCCTTTTTCAAAGGAGACCCCCACGATGAAATCCGTGTCCCACATCCAGCGCAACCCGCACGGCCATTGGGTCGGCGACGGCTTTCCGGTGCGCAGCATCTTTTCGTACGACCACAACCCGGCCGCGTTCTCGCCCTTCCTGCTGCTCGACTTCGGCGGCCCCACCAGCTTCGACCCGACCCCGAAACGCCGCGGCGTGGGCGCGCACCCGCACCGCGGCTTCGAGACCGTGACCATCGTCTACGACGGTGAGGTCTCGCACCGCGACTCCACCGGCGCGGGCGGCACCATCGGCCCGGGCGACGTGCAGTGGATGACGGCCGCGGCCGGCATCGTGCACGAGGAGTTCCACAGCGAAGCCTTCGCCCGCAGCGGCGGGCCGTTCCAGATGGTGCAGCTGTGGGTCAACCTGCCCGCGCGCCACAAGATGGCGCCGCCCGGTTACCAGGGCATCACCGCGGCGCAGACGCCCACGGTGGACCTGCCCGACGTGAACGGCCAGGGCGCCGGCACGGCGCGCCTGATCGCGGGCTCGCTGCTCGGCGCGCAAGGCCCGGCCAGGACCTTCACGCCCATGCAGGTGTGGGACGTTCAGATCAAAGCCGGCCACACCGTGACGCTGCCAGCGCCCGAGGGCCACACCACGGTGCCGCTGGTGCTCAAGGGCCGGGTGAAGACGCAAAGCGGCGCCGAAGCCACCGACGCCGAGATGATCGTCTACGAACGCGCGGGCGAAGGCGTGACGCTCACCGCCGTGACCGACACCACCCTGCTCTGGCTGGCCGGCGAACCGATCGACGAACCGGTGGTGGGCTATGGACCGTTCGTGATGAACAGTGAGGCGGAAATCCACCAGGCTTTTTCTGATTTCCAGAGCGGCCGGATGGGCAAGTTGTGATACCCCCTGCGCCGCCTGCGGCGTCACCCCCCAGGGGGCGCACCTGGCGGCCCGGCAAAGCCGGTTCCGCGGGTGCCTGGGCAATACCCTCCGGCGCCCGCTCTTTGAATATCGGGAAATGCCTTGAAGCCCTGACACGAAGGAGAACACGATGCTTGAAATGGTGATCAACGCCCGCGCGGCCGACCTCGGCCACGGCCTCCAGGTGCGGCGCGTTCTGCCGTTCGCGAAACGCCGACAGGTCGGCCCCTTCGTCTTCCTGGACCACGCCGGCCCGGTGCCGCTGCCGCCGCAGTACGACCGCGCCGCCGACGTGCGCCCGCACCCGCACATCGGCCTCTCGACCGTGAGCTATTTGCTCAGCGGCCAGATCACGCACCGCGACAGCCTGGGCGTGCTGCAGGTGATCCGCCCCGGCGAGGTGAACTGGATGACGGCCGGGCGCGGCATCTCGCACAGCGAGCGCTTCACCCACCCCGACTCCTACGCCGACGGCGGGCTGGAGCTGATGCAGCTCTGGGTGGCGCTGCCCGAGGCCGACGAAGAGTGCGAACCGGCCTTCACCCACTACCCCGCCAGCGACCTGCCGGTGATCGAATCGGAGGGCGTGTGGATGCGCCTGGTCGCCGGCAGCGCCTACGGCGAAAGCAGCCCGGTGCGCACGCACTCGCCGCTGTTCTACCTGCACACCGAGTGGCAGGACGGCGCCAGCAAGGCCCTGCCCGGCGGCCACCGCGAACAGGCGGTGTACGTGGCCAAAGGCGAAATTGAGCACGCGGGCGAGGTCTACCAGCCAGGCCAGCTGCTGGTGTTCGGCGACGACGTGGACGCGGTGATCACCGCCCGCACGCCCGCCACGCTGATGCTCTTCGGCGGCGAGCCATTGGGCGAGCGCCACATCTTCTGGAACTTCGTGTCGTCGCGCAAAGAGCGCATTGAGCAGGCCAAGGCCGACTGGGCTGCCGGCCGCATCCCGCTGCCGCCGGACGACAAGGACGAGTGGATTCCGTTGCCCGGCTGACTTTCCGTTTGAAGGTGTTTGAGGTATTCTTACCAAACCACCATCGATCGTGATAGAGCCAGAAAATGCCGACGACCGCCACCCTCTCCAGCAAGTTCCAGATATCCATTCCCAAAGCCGTTCGCGAAGAACTGCATTGGAAAGCCGGGCAGGAATTCGTGTTCATCCCCAAAGACAAGGGCGTTCTCATGATGCCGGTGCCACAGCTTGAAGAGCTGGCCGGCATCGCCAAAGGCGCGCGCAAAGAAGACTACCGCGACCGCAAGGACCGCTACTGATGGCGGCACCCTTGCGCGTGGTCGATACCTCGGCGTGGATCGAGTGGCTGGTGGCTTCGTCCGTTGGGAAAAAACTGGCCAAAGAGTTTCCCGACAAGGCCCTCTGCATCGTGCCCACCATCGTGCAGCTGGAGCTGTCCAAATGGCTGTGGCGCGAGCTCGGTGAAGCGCAAGCCGATCAGGTGATCGCCTACACCCTGAAATGCCGGGTGGCATCACTGGACACGGCGACGGCGCTGCTCGCAGCCGATCTGCACCGCCAGCACAAACTCGCCACAGCCGACGCCATCGTCTACGCCACTGCCGTGCAACACGGCGCCGAACTGTTGACCTGCGACGCGCATTTCAAAGGCTTGCCGGGCGTGGTGCTGTTCCCCAAATCGGCTGCTCGTTAAGACCCGTGCTGGCAGTGCCCCGATGCTTCCGTGCATCCCGCCAGCGCAGCGCGCCATCAAAGACCCAGCTCGGTCAACCCGGGGTGATCGTCGGGGCGGCGCCCCAATGGCCAGTGAAACAAGCGCTCACTCTCATGGATCGGGCGGTCGTTGATGCTGGCGTGGCGCTGCTCCATGTAGCCCAGTTCGTTGAACTGCCAGTTCTCGTTGCCGTGCGAGCGGAACCACTGCCCCGAATCGTCGCGCCATTCGTAGACGAAGCGGACCGCGATGCGGTTGCCGCCAAACGCCCACAGCTCCTTGATGAGCCGGTAGTCGAGTTCCTTCGCCCACTTGCGCACCAGGAAGGCGTGCACCTCGGCCCGGCCCACCGGGAACTCCGCGCGGTTGCGCCAGCGCGTGTCCTCGGTGTAGACCTTGACCACACGGTCAGGGTCTCGCGAATTCCACGCGTCCTCGGCCCCGCGCACCTTTTGCGCGGCGGTCTCGGCGGTGAAGGGTGGCAGCGGCGGGCGCGGGTCCATCAGTACTGCTTGTAGGGGAGGAATTTCCCGGACATCACGATGTTCACGCGGTCGCCGTTCGGGTCGGCCTGGCGCTGCAGGTCCATCTTGAAGTCAATGGCGCTCATGATGCCGTCGCCGAACTCTTCGTGGATCAGCTCCTTGAAGGTGGTGCCGTACACGCTCACCAGTTCGTAGAAGCGGTAGATCAGCGGATCGGTCGGCACGCTGGTGGGCAGCGAGCCCTTGTAGGGCACGACCATCAACCACTTCTGCTCTTCGACGCTCAGGCCGAAGAGCTTGCCCAGCGCCTTGGCCTGCGCCGGCGTGGCCGTCATCTGGCCCAGGCACAGGGCCGTGGTCCATTCCTTGGACTGGCCCACCTTCTTGGCCACGTCGGCCCAGCTCAGGCCTTTGCTGACTTTGGTGGAGATGATCTTTTCGGTGACGTCGAGTCGGCTCATGTGTTGCCTCTTGAAGTGATGGAAGTGAAGGAAAGAAAACGTCAGTGGGCTTTCGCTCGGGAAACCAGAAAGTCCACGATGTGGTTGCGCAAGTCGTAGTAGCCATCCAGGTGGTGCAACTGCGCCCGCGTGCGGCTGCGTGGCAGCGGGTTGACCACCACCTCGGCCATGCCGCCGGGCACATACCCCTGCCCGGTTTCCTGGCCGTTGGTCATGAGCAGGATGCGATCGGCCAGCAGGATGGCTTCGTCCACGTCGTGCGTGATCATGAAGACGGTCTGGTGCGTCTCGCGCACGATGGCCATCAGCTCGTCCTGGATGGTGCCGCGCGTGAGTGCGTCCAACGCGCCGAAGGGCTCGTCAAGCAGCAGCATCTTGGGCTGGATGGCAAACGCACGCGCAATGCCCACGCGCTGCTTCATGCCGCCCGAGAGCTGGCTCGGCTTCTTGTCGATGGCGGGCAGCAGGCCGACCATGGCCACGTGCTTTTCCACCTGTTGATTGATCTGCGTCTTGTCCCACTCAGGCCAGCGCGACTTGACGGCAAAGGCAATGTTCTGCCGCACGGTGAGCCAGGGCATGAGCGCGTGGCTCTGGAACACCACGCCGCGCTCCAGGCTGGGGCCGTTGATCTCCCGGCCGTCCATGAAACAGTGGCCGCTGGTGGCGGTGTCCAGCCCCGCGAGCACGTTGAGGATGGTGGTCTTGCCGCAGCCGCTGTGGCCGATGATGCAGACGAACTCGCCTTTGTCGATGGCGAAAGACACGTCGGCAAACACCGGCTTGTCCGCCTGGTAGGCCTTGGCGAGCTGTTCGACTTTCAGGAAACCGGACATCGGGGCAACCTTTTGAATGGGGTCGTTCACAGGAACCGCGAGGACCGCGCTCTCGCGCACGCTGGTGTCACTCCACATAGGTCACCGCCTTCTGCAGTTGCGCAAACACCAGGTCGAGCAACATGCCGACCACGCCGATCAGCAGCACGGCGAAGATCACGTTGGTGAGCGAGAGGTTGTTCCACTCGTTCCACACGAAGTAGCCGATGCCCGTGCCGCCCACCAGCATCTCGGCCGCCACGATCACCAGCCAGGCGATGCCCATGCTGATGCGCATGCCGGTGAGGATGGTGGGCGCCGCGGCCGGCAGGATCACCTGGAAAGCCTTGCGCAGCGGGTTCACCTCCAGCGTGCTGGCCACGTTGAGCCAGTCGCGCTTGACCCCAGCCACGCCAAACGCGGTGTTGATCAGCATCGGCCAGATCGAGCAGATGAAGATCACGAAGATGCCGCTCACGTCGGAGTCCTTCAGCGTGTAGAGCGCCAGCGGCATCCAGGCCAGGGGGCTGATGGGTTTGAGCACCTGCACGAAAGGGTTGAAGGCCTTCTGCATCAGCGGCGACATGCCGATCAGGAAACCCATCGGCAGCGCCACCGCCATCGCGAGCAGGAAGCCCAGGCCGACACGGCCCAGCGAGTGCGCGAGCTGGATGCCGATGCCCTTGTCGTTCGGCCCCTTGTCGTAGAACGGGTCGGACAGGTGCGCCCAGCTCGCCCTGGCCACCTCGATGGGCGGCGGGAAGCCGCTGCTCTTCTCTGCCCCCGGGTCCTTGCCCATCATCTTGGCGTACTCGATCTCTTCGGCCGTCATGCCGGCCGAAGAACCGCCGATGGATGGCCCGGAGGTCGCGAGCTGCCAGGCGCCGATGAAGCACGCGAAGATCAGCAGCGAGACCACCGCCGCGCGCAGGTTGAGGCTCGTGGTCTTCATGTCAAGCCTTCGAAATCGGGAAGCTCTTCAAATACGCGTCGGCCTTGGCGGGGTCGAACTCCTTGCCCATGATGGTGTGCTTGGCGTAGGTGGGGCCGGCCTTGAACTCGATGCCCAGGTCCTTCATGTGCTTGCGCGCATCGGTGATCAGGAACACCTTCTCGGCGATCTGCTGGTAGTTCACATCCCCCTTCACATAACCCCAACGCTTCATCTGCGTGAGCATCCACACGGCCATGCTCTGCCAGGGCATGGGGTCGAAGTCGGCGCGATCGGGCACGTTCTGGATCTTGCCCAGGCCGTCGGCGAACTTGCCGCTGAGCACCTGGTTCAACACGGCCTCCGGCTGGTTCAGGTACTGGCTGGGCGCGATCACCTTGGCGATGAGTTCGCGGTTCTTCGGCTGGCGCGCCATGGCCGCAGCGGTGAGCACCGCGCGGTACAGCGCGGCGAAGGTGTTGGGGTTCTTCTGGATGAACTCGGTGCTGGTGCCGAAGGCGCAGCAGGGGTGGCCGTTCCAGAGGTCCTTGGTCAGCACGTGGATGAAACCCACCTCGTCAAACACCGCGCGCTGGTTGAAGGGATCGGGGCCGAGGAAGCCGTCGATGTTGCCGGCGCGCAGGTTGGCCACCATCTCGGCCGGCGGGATCACGCGCAGCTGCACGTCGGTATCGGGGTTCAGGCCGTTCTCGGCCAGGTAGTAGCGCAGCAGGAAGTTGTGCATCGAGTAGTCGAACGGGATGCCGAACTTGAAGCCCTTCCAGTTCTTCGGGTCGCGGTTGTCCTTGTGTTTCAGGGCCAGCGTGATGGCCTGGCCGTTGATGTTCTGGATCGTGGCCACGTTCATCGGCGTGGCGTTGCTGCCCAGCCCCATGCTGATGGCCAGCGGCATGGGCGAGAGGAAGTGCGAAGCGTCGTATTCCTTGTTGATCATCTTGTCGCGCACCAGCGCCCAGCCCGCGGTCTTGGTGACCGAGACATTCAGGCCCTGCTTCTGGTAGAAGCCCAGCGGGTGCGCCATGATCAGCGGCGTGGCACAGGTGATCGGGATGAAGCCGATCTTCAGGTCGGTCTTCTCCAGCGCACCCTGCTTCTCCTGCGCCATGGCCTGCATGCTGGCGACAGGCAGCACGCTGGCAATCGCCGCCATGGCCGTTCCCTTGCCCACCGCGCGCAGGAAGCGGCGGCGCTCTTCGTCGTGCGGGAACAGCGCCTTCACCAGCGTGGCTTCGATGAACCCATGGCTGTAGGCCTCGAACTCGGCGCTCTCGCTGCGGCGGCGCAGCTCAATGGCCGCGCTGTCGGCCGCCACCTCGGCGTGGTGGTCGGCCACGCTGTGGTCGCGCCCACAGCTGCACTTCATCATGAGCGGTCGATCGGCGTTGTAGGGATCGAAGAATTCGGACATGGCGCACCTCGTGAGTTGATGACGGGGTGTGCATTGCAAGCGACGGGCCAGAACCCATGCCAGACGGGGCCGATCGCCGCCCCTTGCCGCATTTCGCAGACGCCGCACCGACTCGATGTAGGGCCAGCCCTACAAGAGCGGCCGTTTCAGGGCGTTTTGGGCGAGCGCGCGTGGCGCTCGGCGTACAGCGCGAGCTCCACATCGTTCTTGGTGCCGGTCTTTTCCAGGATGCGCGCCCGGTAGGTGCTCACCGTGTTGGGCGCCAACCCGAGCTGCGCACCAATTTCGCTCACGGTCTGCCCTTGCGTGAGCAGGCGGTAGACCTGGTGTTCGCGGTGCGAGAGCGCTTCGGGCCCGGCCTGGGCACCGACCTGGCCCACGGCGGCGGCCAGCGCCTCGGCCGTGGCCTGCGTGAGGAACACCCCGCCGGCGGCCACCTTGCGCACCGCGGCAAGCATGTCGTCGGGGTCGGCGCTCTTGTTGAGATAGCCCGAGGCGCCCATGCGGATGCAGCGCACCGCGTACTGTTTCTCGGGGTAGGTGCTGAGCATGAGCACCGGCAACCTGGGGTGCTCGCGCTTGAGCGCCTGCAGCACGTCGAGCCCGTCGATGCCGGGCATGGCGATGTCGAGCAGCACCAGGTCGATCCCGGCACGCGCCTGCAGCGCGGCCACCTGGGCCAGCACCTCGGGGCCGCTCTGCGCCTCGGACACCACCAGCACGTCGGGCGCCTCGGCCAGCACCTGCTTGAGCCCTTCGCGCACGATGCGGTGGTCGTCACCGATCAGCACGCGGATGGTCTCGACGATCACGGTGGGTTCTGCGTTCATTCGGTCACCTTTGTGTTGGGCACCGCGGCGCGGGCTGGCCTGGAGCGGCCCGGCGCGGTGTTCATGAAACGTTTTCTGGGGGCAGCGCCAGCGTGAGGCACATGCGCGTGCCCCGACCTGGTGCGCTGTGGATGTCGATGCGCCCGCCGAAGTGCCGCGCGCGCTCGCGCATGCCCATCACCCCGTAGGCGTCCGCCGCCTCGAAGGCCTGGGCCGGCGCGCCCACGCCGTCGTCCTGCACCGCAAGGCTCAGCTCCGCGCCGCTGCGCGCGATGGCCACGCCCAGGTGCCGCGCCCGCGCGTGGCGCCCCACGTTGCTGAGCATTTCCTGGAAGATGCGGAACACCGCCATGGCCAGCGGCTCGGGCAGTTCCAGGCGTTCGTCCACCGCCATGCGCCAGTCCAGCGCCAGCTCGGCCGAGGCCACGAACTCCTGCGCCTGCCACTCCAACGCTGCCCACAGGCCCTGGTGGTCCAGGATGCTGGGGCGCAGGTCGGTGATGATGCGGCCCACGTTGTCCACCGCGTTCTCGATCAGGCGGCTCATGTTCTGGCACTTGCAGCGCATGCGGCTGCGCATGTCTTCGGCCGCGTCGGGGCTGCGCTGCTGCTGCTCGGACAGGCGCTTGTCCATCCAGTTCACGTCCATCTTCAGCGCCACCAGCAGGCTGCCCAGCTCGTCGTGCACCTCGCGCGCGATGCGCGTGCGCTCGTCCTCGCGCACGGTTTCGGACCAGGCCGCGAGCTCGCGCACCTGGCGCAGCGCGGTCTCCAGCGCCTGGGTGCGCTCGCGCACGCGGCCCTCCAGCTCGTCCTTGGCGCGGCGCAGCGCGTCGGCGGCGCGCTTGCGCTCGGTGATGTCCACAAAGGTGATCACCGCACCGCGCACTTGGCCGTCTTCCACGATGGGGTGGCTGGAGTACTCCACCGGAAAGGCCGTGCCGTCGCGGCGCCAGAACACCTCGCTGTCGATGCGGCAGGGCAGGCCCTGGCGAAACGCGTTGAAGATCGGGCACTCGGCCTCGGGGTAGTGGCCGCCGTCGGCGCGCGAGTGGTGGGTCAGCCCGTGCATGTTGAGCCCCAGCAGCTCCTGCGGTTCGTAGCCGATCATGCGCGCGCCCGCCTCATTGATGAAGACGCAGGCGCCGTCCAGGTCCACGCCGTAGATGCCCTCGCCGGTGGACGCCAGCAGCAGGGCCAGCGGGTCGCGCCAGGCGTCGGCGGCGACCGGACGCGGATGCAGGAAGGGGGCTTCGACGGGCATGGCGCAGCGGGTTGGAGGTTGGAGAAGGCCTAGCAATGGATATGCCACACACACGCGGCCGCTGCGGCGGTTCACAATAGGCGCCTTTGCGCTCCGGCGCCCCTCCCTTCATCGCGGCCCCGCAGCCGCCCTCCATGGCCCTGTTCGACAAACTGTTCGCTGCCCGTCGCAAATACGACGCCCCCGAGTCGCGGCTGCCCGAAGAGCGGCAGGCGCTGGTGGCCGGCTCCGACATCGCGCACGAGGCCGCGCGCATGCTGCGCGCGCCCACGGCGCTGATGCAGCTCAGCGAGGCCGAGGCCATGACCGTGGTGGGCTTCATGCGCCCGCGCCGCTTTCACAGCGGCACCACGTTCATCCACCAGGGCGACGCGAGCGACACCGGCTTCATGGTGCTGGTGCTTGACGGCGAGGTGACGGTGGAGTCGCTCACGGTCAGCCGCACCGAGCCGGTCACGCTGCGGGTGCTGGGGCCGGGCAGCCTGATCGGCGAGATGGCGCTGGTCGACGGCGCCGCGCGCTCGGCCTCGTGCGTCGCCAGCACCGACGTCCGCTGCGCCGTGCTCACACGCGATGCGCTCGAAACCCTGATCCGGGAACAGCCCGCCACCGGCGCCAAACTCATGGCCGCCGTGGCCCAGCGCCTGAGCGAGCGCCTGCGCGAGAGCGGCGACAAGCTCAGGCTCTACACCCAGATGGTGCAGGCCATGCAGGAAGAGATCGAGCGGCTCCTGCCGGAGGACTGAGCCCCATCGGGGCCGGGCTGTCTCAGGTGTTCGGCGCCGTCTTGTGGCTCCAGACCATGGTGATCGCCAGGATGCCCAACACCACACCCAGCGACACCGCCACCGGGATCTTGAACACGTCGATCAGCACCATCTTGCCGCCGATGAACACCAGGATCACGGCCAGGCCATAGTTCAGCAGGTGGAAGCGGCTGGCCGCCGCCTGCAACAGGAAGAACATCGCGCGCAGGCCCAGGATGGCGAACACGTTGCTGGTCAGCACGATGAACGGATCGGCGGTGATGGCGAAGATCGCCGGGATCGAGTCCACCGCGAAGATCACGTCGGTCAGCGCCACCATGGCGATCACCATCAGCAGCGGCGTGGCGATCTTCCTGCCGTTCTCCAGCGTCCAGAACCGCTCGCCGTCGTAGTGCCGGCTCACCGGCAACAGTTTGCGCAGCAGCTTCAGGGCCGGGTTGTCGTTCAGGTCGGGCTCCTGGCCGGCGGCCAGCCACATCTTCACACCCGTGAGCACCAGGAAAGCACCGAACAGGTACAGCAGCCAGTGGAACTCCGCCAGCAGCCAGCCGCCCACCAGGATCATCCCCGTGCGCAGCACGATGGCGCCCACGATGCCGATCATCAGCACCCGCTTCTGGTAGGCCGCGGGCACCGCGAAGTAGCTGAAGATCAGCAGGAAGACAAAGATGTTGTCCACCGCCAGGCTTTTCTCGATCAGGTAGCCGGTCAGGAACTCCAGCGACTTCTCGTTCGCCAACGCGGTCGAGCCGGTGCTGTCCTTCACCGCCCACCACAGCAGGCCATTGAACAGAAAACTCAAGCCCACCCAGATCAGCGACCAGTTGACCGCTTCCTTCACGCCCACGGCGTGGGCGCCCTGCTTCTTGAGCACGACGAAATCGACAAACAGCGCCGCCAGCACGAAGCCGACGAACACCAGCCAGAGCCACAGGGGCGCGATGGTTTCCATGAATGACAAGACCTTTTCTGAACGGACGGTGTTGATGAACAAACACCCTCCAAGGTCTGGCCGGAGCCGGGCGTGGCGCCCGACCCGGGGTTTCCGGTGGCCTAAATCGCAAGCGATCAGGCCACGTATTGACGGAAACCCCACCCGCCGGGGCCGGGCTGTGCGTCCGGAGGCGGGTTGGTTACTCCCCTTGATGGGAAGCCGCGATTGTGGGGGGCCGAGGCGTGTGCGGCAAGGTGAAGGACCTTCAGAAATCTCCTGAAGGTCGGCTTCGGCGGGCGCTGTCCACGCAAGATGCGCACGCGAAGGGAGCAACGTCTACTCCCTCCATGTTTCGATTGCTGACAATTTGACGCTTCATTTCTTCTGCCAGGTGGCGATGACTCTCTGGAGTCCAGGTTCGTCACATGGAGGTTCTGAAATGAGTTTCACAGACGACATTGAAGCGTGGTTGCTGGAGGTTGACCTCTGGACCCCGCGTGAAACGGAAGACCTGGTCGCTGCGCTGCGGCAGGGCCACACCGTGGGCATGTTCGAGTTCACTTCCAGTCGCCACGGCCAGCGGTGCTTCATCAAGACGGCCCACGTCGACCGCATCCTCGTGCTGGCGACCAGCCAGGCCCGGTCCGACATGGTTGTGCTGCTCACCCGGTCCCTGGACGGGGCCAACGACGGAAGCAAACCCATGGCGCACTGGTTCGCCCCATCCACCTTCGCGGCTCAAACCGGTACGGCATCCCGGCTGATGTAGGCGCGACAGCTTCCGTCCGCACCCGTTCAGGCGGCTGCGGTGGCCTCTCGGTAGAAAGGGGAACGACCTTGCGCCAGGTGGCGTGGCGCCTGACTCGCCACCGCCTCATGGATCGCCCCGATGTGCTGCGGCGTGGTCCCGCAGCAGCCGCCCACGATGTTCACCAGCCCCTCGGCGGCGAACTCGCGCAGCAGGCGGCTGGTCACGTCCGGCGTTTCGTCGAAGCCGGTGTCGCTCATGGGGTTGGGCAGGCCGGCGTTGGGGTAGCAGCTGATGAAGGTGTCGCCCGCGACCTTGGCCAGTTCCTGGATATAGGGGCGCATCAGCGTGGCGCCCAGGGCGCAGTTCAGGCCCACGGCCAGGGGCTGGATGTGGCGCACGCTGGCCCAGAAGGCGGTGACGGTCTGGCCGCTCAGGATGCGGCCGGAGGCATCGGTCACGGTGCCGCTGATGATGACGGGCAGGCGCTCACCACTGTTTTCAAAATACTCGTCGATGGCGAACAGCGCGGCCTTGGCGTTGAGGGTGTCGAAGATGGTTTCCACCAGCAGCAGGTCGGCCCCGCCTTCGACCAGCGCTTCCACCTGCTCGTAGTACGCGGCACGCAGTTGCTCGAAACTGACGTTGCGGGCACCGGCGTCGTTCACGTCGGGACTGATGCTGGCGGTCTTGGGCGTGGGGCCCAGGGCGCCGGCGACGAAGCGCGGCTTGTCGGGCGTGCTGAACTTGTCGCAGGCCTCGCGGGCGATGCGGGCCGAGGCCAGGTTCATCTCGCGCGCCAGACCCGCCATGTCGTAGTCCTCCTGCGCGATGGTGGTCGCGCCGAAGGTGTTGGTCTCGATGATGTCGGCGCCGGCGGCCAGGTAGCCCTCGTGGATGTCGCGGATCACGTCCGGGCGCGTCAGGCTCAGCAGCTCGTTGTTGCCTTTGACGTCCTTGTGGAAGTCCTTGAAGCGCTCGCCGCGGTACTGCGCCTCGCCCAGTTTGAAGCGCTGGATCATGGTGCCCATGGCACCGTCGAGGATGGCGATGCGTTGCTGGAGGATGTCGGGCAGCGCCTGGGCGCGGGTGTAGGCGGTCGGTTTCATGCCCCGATTGTAGGAAGACACCGGCACACCCGCGAGGCCTGCGGGCTTTGGCTGTGCCGTCAAGGCCCGGCCAACACGCCGATGCGGTAGGTGGTGAGCAACTGGGTCGCCTCGGGCGAATGCGGCCGGCCCTTGGTTTTGGTCTTGTAGGCCTCCGATGCTTCTTTGCCGCACCAGGGCACGATGACGCTGGGCCGGGTCGGGTGCTCGGGCAGGTAGGCGGTGAGGTCGTAGACCGCGCCGTCGATGGCCATCCAGCAGTCCGTCTCCACCGCATGTCGGGCCACGTCGGCGAGCGCGTAGCGCTTCTCGGCCACCACCGACGCTTTGGCGGGCGCGGGGGCGGTGGATGTGCCCGTGGCGGCGAACACCGTGATGGCGATCCAGAAGAGAGCGGTGGCCAGCAGAACCAGTTTGCGCATGATGTTTCACCTGAAGTCAAAGCACTCGAAATGAACGTGGGACGCGGCCACGCCGCGCTCGCGCAGCCGCTGAACGGCCGCGCCCAGCAGGCCGGGGGGGCCGCACAGGAAACAATGCATCCCACGCAGTTCATCCGCATCGGGCAAGAGCTGGCCGAGGTCCGGCGTGGTGTCGCCGGTGTCGACGATCTGCAACCGGAGCCGGGGTTGTGTCGCGGCCAGCGAGGCGAGTTCGGCCGCGTAGGGCGCGCCCGCATGGTCGCGGTGCAGGTAGATCAGGTGCACCGGGTGCGCCAGGGGGCCGTTGCGCAGCGCGGCGACAAAAGGCGTGATGCCGATGCCCCCCGCCAACCACAGGCTGGGCCCTGCGCCATCGGCAAGGAAACGGCCAAACGGTCCCTGCACGCGGGCTTCGGTGCCGGGCTGCGCCTGCTGCAGCCGCTGCGTGCAGTCGCCCAGGGCCTTGATGCCCAGCACCAAGCGGCCATCGGCGCCCATGGCGCTGATCGTGAAGGGGTGGTATTCGCCGCAACCCTGGAAGCGCGGGCCGGCCAAGAAAGCGGCCAACACGAACTGCCCGGGCTGTGCGCCCAAGGGGCGCGCCAAGGGCTGCAGCGTCACTTCGACGGTCGACGGCGAGAGCTGTTCGACGCCCCGCACCACGTAGGGCAGCGCACCCAGCCCCTGGTCGGCGCGGAACACCCGCCACAGCAGCAAGGCCAGCACCAGCACCGGCACCGCCAGCAGCACGCCATCCAACCCCAGCAGCACCAGATGCGCCGCGCCCACGACGACGGACAGCGAGAGCAGGTGGTGCAGCTTGCGCCAGACGGCGTACGGCAAGCCAGGCCACAGCGCGATCAGCAGGCCGGCCATCATGCACAGCAGCGACACCCACCCCGACCAGACCGGCCAACCCTGTTGCCACGGCGCGAGCGTGGCCCAGGCCACCGCGGGCGATTCGGCCCAGGCGCTGGCCGCCAGGGCCAGCGGGTGCGCCAGCAGCGCCAGGTAGGCCCACACACCCAGCCGGTGGTGCCAGCGGTACATGGGTTCCAGGCCACCCAGCCACCGCGCCAGCCGCGGCTCGCGGACCATGAGCAGCAGGCTGGCGAGCAGCAGGCCACAGCCCACCCACCCCGCGACGATGCCGCCGGCGCGCAGCCGCGGCACATCGGACGGGAAGGCCCAGAACACCAGCGTGCCGACCCCCATCGCCCCGATCAGGGGGTTCCACAGGGACGAGGGGCGAACCGGGTTGCGCATCGGTGGGCTCTAGGGTTGGGTGGCCGGCGGGCGCAGGTGTTCGCAGATGTCGCGGCGGCCCGGCTGCAGCGTCTGTCCACCGGCGCGGGCCCGGGCCTCCATCTGCGCGTGGTGGCGCAACTGGTAGGCGCGGCACTCGGCGAGGTTGGTGAAGGCGCGCACCGCGGCCTGGTGTTCGAGCCGCTCTTTGGGGGTCATGAGCGCCCACCCACGGGTGTTGCCCTCGCTCGCACGCCATGGCCCGGCAGCGCTGGCCGTGCCGACACAGATCAGAAGCAGGAAAAAGAACTGGCGCATGGTTCCGCTTTCAACGGAACCAGCATCGCAGACGCCGGGATTCCGATCTTGACGCGGCTCAAGAAAACGCCAGAAGCGCCTCCGACGCCGGCCTCACGGCCGATCCGCTCCGACGGATGAGCCCGGCGATGGTGGACGGGGCATGCCCGACAATAGGCGCCATGAAACACCTGCTCCCGAAGGAAGCCTGGGCCTGGCTGCAAGCCGAGACCGAGCGCCGCGCCGCGCTGGGCCAGGAACCGCCGCTGTTCCTCGACGTGCGCATGGAGATCGAGTCGCTCTACGTGGGCCGCCCGCCCGGCGTGGAGAACATCCCCTGGTACGAGTACCCCGACCTCACGCCCGACCCGGTGCGCTTCGCCGCGGCCGTGGCCGCCGAAGCGGGCGCCAAGGACCGGCCGATCCTGCTGATCTGCCGCAGCGGCAAGCGCACGCTGGACGCGGGCGTCGCGCTGGTGGCGGCCGGCTTCACCGACGTGACGCACGTGGTGCACGGCTTCGAGGGAGACCTGAACGACACCTTCAAGCGCTCCAGCCTGAACGGCTGGCGGTACGACGGCCTGCCCTGGGAACAAATGTGACCGCTGCCTTGGGATCACCCGCTGGCGTTGTTGCCACCGCTTGCCGTGCTGAAGCACTGTCTGCGCGCTGGCGCCTAGCCATCGGGTGCCCCAAGCCACCGGTTTCGCACCGCACTTCACATGATTGACATCTCCGAAAACGGCGAAACCCTCGAAGCCTGCGCCGGTGTGCTGCAGGAGGTGTTTGGCTACGACGCCTTCCGGGGCCCGCAGGCCGACATCGTGCGCCACGTGAGCGAGGGCGGCGACGCGCTGGTGCTCATGCCCACGGGCGGCGGCAAGTCGCTCTGTTACCAGATTCCGGCGATCGCGCGAGAGCGCGCCGGCCACGGGCTCACGGTGGTGGTCTCGCCGCTGATCGCGCTGATGCACGACCAGGTGGGCGCCCTGATCGAGGCCGGCGTGTCCGCCGCCTTCCTCAACTCCAGCCTCACGGGCGAGCAGGCCCAGCAGATCGAAAAGCAGATGCTGCGCGGCGAGCTGACCCTGCTCTACGCCGCGCCCGAACGCCTGACCACGCCGCGCTTCCTGGCGCTGCTCGATTCGCTGCACGAGCGCGGCAAGCTCAGCCTGTTCGCCATCGACGAGGCGCACTGCGTGAGCCAGTGGGGCCACGACTTCCGGCCCGAGTACCGTGCGCTGGTGGTGCTGCACGAGCGCTTCGCCGGCGTGCCGCGCGTGGCGCTCACCGCCACCGCCGACGACCTGACGCGCGAGGACATCGTGACGCACCTGCAGCTGCAGGACGCGCGCCGCTTCGTCAGCAGCTTCGACCGACCCAACATCCGCTACACCATCGTCGAGAAGAAGGACGGCTCCGCGCAGCTGATGCGCTTCATCCGCGACGAACACACCAGCGCGCAGGGCCACGACGCGGGCATCGTCTACTGCCAGTCGCGCAAGCGGGTGGAGGAAGTGGCGGGCATGCTGAACGACGCGGGCTTCAACGCCCTGCCCTACCACGCCGGCCTGGACGCGGCCCTGCGGCAACGCCACCAGGACCGTTTCCTGCGCGAAGAAGGCCTGATCATGGTCGCCACCATCGCCTTCGGCATGGGCATCGACAAGCCCGACGTGCGCTTCGTGGCCCACCTGGACATGCCCAAGAACATCGAGGGCTATTACCAGGAGACCGGCCGCGCCGGGCGCGACGGCGAGGCGGCCAACGCCTGGATGGTCTACGGCCTGCAGGACGTGGTGAACCAGCGCCGCATGATCGACGAAAGCCCAGCGGCCGACGAGTTCAAACAGGTGCTGCGCGGCAAGCTCGACGCCCTGCTCACGCTGGCCGAGGCCAGCGACTGCCGACGCACGCGCCTGCTGGCCTATTTCGGTGAAGCCAGCACGCCCTGCGGCAATTGCGACAACTGCATCAGCCCGCCCGCATTGGACGACGCCACCGAGTCCGCGCGCAAGCTGCTCTCGTGCATCTACCGCGTGCAGCAGTCCAGCGGCATGGCGTTTGGCGCCGGCCACATCATGGACATCCTGCGCGGCAAGGTCACCGAGAAGGTGACGCAGTACGGCCACGACAAGCTCAGCACCTTCGGCATCGGCGCCGACCTGGGCGAAACGCAGTGGCGCGCGCTGATGCGCCAGCTGATCGCACGCGAAGCGATTCACGTCGACTCGGCCCACTTCAACACCCTGCACCTGGCCGACGCGGCGCGCGCCATCCTCAAGGGTGAGAGCCAGGTCTGGCTGCGCCAGCTGAGCGAGAAGAAGGCCTCGTCGCGCAGCAAGAGCGCGCGCGCCAGCCAGACCGCGCGGGCGCCGGACGGCCAGCCGCTCAGCCTGTCCGAACGCGACTGCCTGGACGCGCTCAAGGCCTGGCGCGCCGAGGTGGCGCGCGAGCACAACCTGCCGGCCTTCGTGATCTTTCACGACAGCACGCTGCGCGCCATCGCCGCGCAGAAGCCCCGCACGCTGGCCGATCTGGACGGCATCGCCGGCCTGGGTCAGAAAAAGCGCGAAGCCTACGGCGCGGACGTGCTGCGGGTGGTGAGTGCTTTCGATTGAGTGGTGGCGGCCCATGGCGGCCGTTGTGTCAACCATCGTCTGACGCCCGGAAAACGGCCCGACCACTCGTCGGGCAAGTAGATGTGTTTGGGCTGCGCAGGGTCAAGGCGGGGCGCCGTTTGCCGATGTCTACTGTGAGCCCGGAACCACCATTTCGGGGCCCGTGAACATCACGCGATGGAGCCCATCATGTTTTTCAAACTGCCCTGGTTCAACAGCCTCAAGGCCAGACACGACGAGAAGTACCGCGACACGCAAGTGCTCGAAATGGACTTTCTCGTGGACGAGTTTCACGACGCGATGGCCGACATCCAGGACCCGATGCGCACCCGGCTGCACGCAGCGCTGATCTCGTGCGAGAACCCCAAGGACCTGTGGTTCCTGCGCGGCAAGCTGTTCAACCTGATTTCCAAACACCACTGCGAGTTCGTGGCGAACGAGCGTGTGGCCCGCCTCGACCAGAAGCTGCGCTTCTTCGTGGGCCACCACCCGGACCACTCGCCGGAAGAGCTGCCGTCGGGGCCGATGGCGTTGATGCACTGAGCCCGCGCACCGGCTTTCGAACGTCTCCGCCGCCCGGTTTCCCGGGCGGTTTTTTTTCGCCCTTGCTAAAGGTCCAGCACCAGCCGGGCGCTGCGGGCGCGTGAGCAGCAGGGCAGAAACTGGTCGTTGGCGGCCTGCTCTTCGGGCGTGAGGTAGTGGTCGCGGTGGTCGGGCTGGCCGCTTTTCACCCGCGTGAGGCAGGTGCCGCACACGCCCTGTTCGCACGACATGGGAATGTCCAGGCCGGCGTCGAGCAGGGCCTGCAGGGCGGTGGTGCCGGCCCGCACCGGAATCACCCGCCCGCTGCTGGCGATCTCGATGTCAAAGGCCGCGTCCTGGTCGCTCGCCACCGGAGCGGCGCCAAAGAACTCGTAATGCAGGCGCTCCTCGGGCCAGCCCTGGGCGCGCGCGGTGCCGAGCACCGCGTCCATGAAGCCCTGCGGCCCGCACACGTAGAGGTGGGTGCCGGCATCGCAGGCGCTCAGCAGGGCGGCGATGTCCAGCTTCTGCGCGGCGTCGCCGTCGTCGTGGTGCAGCCGCACCTGGCCGGCGTAGGCCGCCGCACCCAGGCGCTCGACGAACGCGGTTCGCTCGCGCGAGCGGGTGCAGTAGTGCAGCTCGAACGCCGCGCCCTGCGCGCTCAGCGCCTCGGCCATGGCCAGCATGGGGGTGACGCCGATGCCACCGGCCAGCAGCAGATGCCGTTGCGCCTGGGCGGCCAGCGGGAAGTGGTTCTTGGGCGCGCTGATGCTCAACACGTCGCCCTCGTGCACGGCCTCGTGCACGGCCTGCGAGCCGCCACGCGACTGGGCGTCGCGCAGCACCGCGATCTGGTAGCGCCGCGTGTCGCCCGGCGTGTTGCACAGCGAGTACTGGCGCACCAGGCCGCCGGGCAGGTGCATGTCGAGGTGTGCCCCCGCGGTGAACGCTGGCAGGGGCAGGCCCTGGGGGTGCTCCAGTTCGAGGCTGCAAATGTCCTGGGCTTCCTGGCGCTTGCGCGCCACGCGCACCGTGAGCGTGTCGCCGGCGGTGGTCATGGGGATACCTGGCTTTCGGCGGCAATCACCCGGTCGATCACGCGGCGCGACTGCACGCCACCGGTGTCGATGTTGAGCTTGAGCAGCCCGCGCTGCGGCCAGGTCAGCAGGTTGGCCTGCTGGCGCTCCAGCATCTCCAGGTCTTCCGCGAAGATCTTGCCCTGCCCCTCGCGGATCTGCGCGGTGAGCGCCTTGTCCTGCGGGTTGAACTGGCGCGCCATGCCCCAGAAGTAGTGCATCGAGGTGTCGGTCTCGGGGGTGATGAAGTCGATCACCTGGCTGTAGACCTTGTGCTCCTTGGGCGCGTTGTAGCCGCCGTGGCCGGCGTGGGCCACGCCCACCTCGATGATCACGTGGCTCGGCGGCGTGAAGCGGCAGATCTGCCAGCGGTCCACCGGCACGTCGTCGGCCAGGTGGTTGGCGCGCAGGGCCATCTTCCAGAACGGCGGCGCCATGATGTTTTCCATGTAGCGGCTGGTGATCACCGTGTCGCCCTCGACCACGGTCTTGCAGGGCGTCTCGTCGATCTCTTTCTGGCCGATGCTGGTGGAGTGCACATAGGTCTCGTGCGTCAGGTCCATCAGGTTGTCGACCATCAGCCGGTAGTCGGCCTTGACGTGGTAGAGGCCACCGCCGTAGGCCCACTCGGGGTTGTCGTACCACGCCATGTGGGGGATCAGGGCCGGGTCGGCGAGCGCGGCGTCGCCGGGCCAGACCCAGATGAAGCCGTAGCGCTCCTGCACCGGGTAGCTCTTGATGGCCGGAAAGCCGCCCACGCGCTGGCCGGGCATGGCCACCGTCTTGCCGTTGCAGCCCATTTCCAGGCCGTGGTAACCGCAGACCAGCTTGCCTTCGCTGACGTAGCCCAGCGAGAGCGGCGCGCCGCGGTGCGGGCAGAAGTCTTCCACCGCCGCGACCTCGTTGGCGGCCACGCGGTAGAACGCGATGCGCTCGTTGCAGATGGTGCGGCCCAGCGGTTTCACGTCGATCTCGTCGGGCGTGCAGGCCACGTACCAGGTGTTTTTCGGGAACATGATGGCGTCTCCTTGTTCAGTATGCTGAATGTGATTCATTGTACTGAATGAAAGACCGCAAAAACAAGCGGCCCGATCCCGGGTTAACCCTGATCCGGGCCGCCGTCCGTCGGGTCGTTGAGATGCACGAACTTGCGCAGCAGGCGCAGGAATTCGACCTGTTCACCGGGCGTGAGCGAGCCCAGCAATTGGCTGTACATGGGGTTGACCTTGGGCAGCATGGCGTCGAGCACCGCCTGGCCTTCGGGCGTGAGCAGCAGGCGCCGCTGGCGCCGCGCCATGAGCTCGCGCACGATCCAGCCCTTGCCTTCGAGGCGCGCGGCGATGTCGGCGGTGGTGGAGGTGTCCAGGGCCACGCGCTGCGCCAGCGTGACCTGGTCGATGCCCGGCTCGTGCTGCAGGGCGCGCAGGATGGCGTATTGCACCGGCGTGATCTGGCGCCCGTGCGTTTCGTGAAAGGTGGACACCGCGATCTGGTGCGCGCGGCGCATCAGGTGACCGGGCTCGTTGAAGAGCTCGATGACCTCGGTGGGTGTTCTGGCATTCATGGCGGCGGCAGGGGGTCGAGACGGGTCGGCGGACTATAAACCCGCGCCGCGCGGCGCCCGGCGGGCGCGTGGGGTTTCAACTGTCGAGAAAGCCGATGCCGCGCGCCTCGCGCACCTCGGGTTTGATGCGGTGCTCGGCTTCGAGCTGGGCCATGAATTCGTCCGGGGCAAGCTCGGCCGCCAGGATCTCCATCTGGCGTTTGACGGCCGCGAAATCGCCCGGGCAGAGCTGGTCGAGCCGGGCCAGCCGCGTGGCCAGCGCCGCGTCCAGCCGCGACGCATCGCCGCCCAGCGCCTCGACCACGAACATGGTCTCGCGCTGCGCCGCCGTGAGCGGCTTGAAGCGGATCTTGAAAGTGAAGCGCCGCAGCGCCGCCTGGTCGATGCTGTCCATCAGGTTGGTGGTGCAGATGAAGACACCGGCGAAGCGCTCCATGCCCTGCAGCATCTCGTTGACCTCGGTCACCTCGTAGGTGCGCTGAGCACCACGACGGTCCTGCAGGAAGCTGTCGGCCTCGTCGAGCAGCAGCACGGCCTTTTCGGCCTCGGCCTCGCGGAACATGGCGGCCATCTGCTGCTCGGTCTCGCCCACGAACTTGCTCACCAGATCGCTGGCGCGGCGGACCATGAGCGGGCGCTCCAGCTGCTGGGCGATGTACTCGGCCAGCGCGGTCTTGCCGGTGCCGGGCGCGCCGTGGAAACACAGGCAGCCATGGCCGCGCGCCTTGAGCGCGCCGATGATGCGCGCCGGCTCGTAGCGCGACTCGACGTTGAGCATGTCCAGGCTGTACTGCGTCACGCTGGGGCGCTGCACCGTGTCGGGCGCGCGGCCCAGCGCGAGGTCGGCGTTCTTGAGCTGGCGCTCGATCAGGTCGTCGAGCAGGGCCGGGCCCGCGCCTCGCGCCGGGGCCTTGGCCGAACGCCGGGCCGCCGCCTTGGCCGGGTGCGCCGCCAGCTGGGCGAAGCGCACCGCGGTGCGGATCTGCGCGGGCGTGAGGCCCTTGCGCTCGGCCAGCCGACCCACCAGGGCGTCGGACACCGGCACGTCTTCCAGCGTCTTGCGCACCAGCTGCTCGCGCGCGCCGGGCGGCGGGCTCTTGAGTTCGAGGTGGTAGGCGAAGCGGCGGCGGAACGCCGGGTCGATCTGCTCGATGCGGTTGGTGACCCACAGGGTGGGCACGGCGTTGGTCTCCAGGATCTGGTTGACCCAGGCCTTGCCGCTGACGCTGCCGGTGTGGGGCGCGCTCACGTGCTCGGCCCGCGCCATGATCTGCGCCGCCTCGCTGGAGATCGGCGGGAACACGTCTTCCACCTCGTCGAACAGCAGCGCCGAGTGCGCCGTGCCCTTGAGGAACACCTGGGCGATCTGCAGCGAGCGGTAGCGGTCGCGGCCCGAGAGCGCGTTGCCGTCGCGGTCGGCGTACTCCACCTCGAACAGCTCCAGCCCCGCGGCCTGAGCCACCACGCGCGCCAGCTCGGTCTTGCCGGTGCCGGGCGGCCCGTAGAGCAGGATGTTGACGCCCGGCTCCTTGCGCGCCACAGCCTCGCGCAGCAGGCCCGAGAGCAGGCGCACGTCTTCGCCCACGAACTCGAAGTCTTTCTCGCTCAGCGTCGAGCGCGCGGCCGGCCGCGTGAACACCGCCATCAGCTCACTCTGCGTGCGGTACTCGCGCATCAGCACCGGGGGCAGCTTTTCGCTGACCTTCATGAGGTCGGCCAGGTCGGTGATGTTGTGCTCGGAGATCAGGTTCTCCACCATGCCGATGCGCTCCAGCCGCGAGCCCGCGCGCAACGCCTCGCCGACCTCGCTGGCCTTCACGCCGGCCACGTCGGCGATCGCCGCGTAGGCCTCGGGCGCGTTGTTCACCTTGAACTCGACCAGGATGGAGCGCAGGTCGCGCTGGTAGCGCGCCAGCGTGCCGTACAGCAGCAGGGCGCGCTCGGCGCGGTTGAGCTGCAGCAGGCCGGCCAGGGCGTCGATGTTCTTTTCCACCAGGGTGGACTGCTTCTTCAGCGCGTGGCTCAGCCACTCGCCCGTGACCGCCAGCACCGCGAGCAGGTCCTTGGGCGACTCCTTGGCGTATTCGTCGAGGTAGAAGAACAGCGTGCCTTCTTCATAGGGGCCGCGCCAGACACCGTAGCGCTCCATGAAGGCGCCCATGGTCAGGTGGTCGTGTCCGCTCCAGAGCTCGTTGTCCTTGCAGCGGCGCTCCAGGAATTCGCGCAAGCGCGTGAGCACGGTCAGCGGCCAGACCAGGTGCCGCCCCGCCAGCGACAGCAGGGTGTTGAGGTCCCGGCGCACGTTGAAGCGCGGCCCCTGGCGCGCGGCCAGGGTGAGCACGAAATGCGAACACATGAGGTCGAGCACCGGCGCCTGGCGCAGGCCATGCGGCACAAACACGCGCCCCTCGCGGGCATCGGGCAGGCCGCGCACCAGCGACGCGGCGTGCTCCCCCGTGCGTTTGTTCATCCGGTCACCTCCAGACGGCGTTCCATTCCAGCGATGCGACGCCGGGGCCCCCCGGCATTCAAGCGGACCATAACCCAGCTTGATCAATCATGGAAGAGCGTGATGGAGCGCGTCCGTGCAATTTATCGGGCTTTCCCCAAACCCATTTCGCGCGACAGACAGGCCACAATCGCAGCATGCTGGAACGACACGATATCGAAGCCGCCGCGCAACGGCTGACCGGGCAGGTGCTGGACACCCCCTGCGTCGAATCGCGCACCCTTTCGCAGCTCACCGGCTGCCAGGTGTTCCTGAAATTCGAGAACCTGCAGTACACGGCCTCGTTCAAGGAACGCGGCGCCTGCAACAAGCTCGTGCAGCTCAGCGCCGAGGAGCGCGCTCGCGGCGTGGTGGCCATGAGCGCGGGCAACCACGCCCAGGGCGTGGCCTACCACGCGCAGCGCCTGGGCCTGCGCGCGGTCATCGTCATGCCGCGTTTCACGCCCGGCGTGAAGGTCGAGCGCACGCGCGGCTTCGGCGCCGAGGTGGTGCTGCACGGCGACACGCTCGACGAAGCCCGCGCCCACGCCCGGGAGCTCTCCGCCAACGAGGGCCTGGTGTTCGTGCACCCCTACGACGACGAGGCCATCATCGCCGGCCAGGGCACGGTGGCGCTGGAAATGCTGCGCGCCCAGCCCGACCTGGACTGCCTGGTGGTCGCCATCGGTGGCGGCGGCTTGATCGCGGGCATGGCCACGGCCGCCAAGGCGATCCGGCCCGGCATCGAGGTCATCGGCGTGCAGACCGAACGTTTCCCCTCCATGTACAACGCCATCAAGGGCACGCACCTGCCCATGGGCGTGAGCACCATCGCCGAGGGTATCGCCGTGGCCTCGCCCGGCCAGATCACGCAAGCCATCGTGCGGAGCCTGGTGGACGACCTGCTGCTGGTCGACGAGGGCGACATCGAGCAGGCGATTGTGATGCTGCTCGAAATCGAAAAGACCCTGGTCGAGGGCGCGGGTTCGGCCGGGCTGGCCGCGCTCATCAAACACCCGCAGCGGTTCGCGGGCAAGAAGGTGGGCCTGGTGCTCAGCGGCGGCAACATCGACCCGCTGCTGCTGGCCTCCATCATCGAACGCGGCATGGTGCGCGCCGGCCGGCTCGCGCGCATCCAGGTCAACGCGCGCGACGTGCCGGGCAACCTGGCGCGCATCACCGCCATCGTGGCCGAGGCCGGCGCCAACATCGACGAAGTGCACCACCAGCGCGCCTTCACCCTGCTGGCGGCGCAGAACGTGGCGGTCGAACTGGTGCTGCAGACCCGCGGGCGCGAGCACATCGCCGAGGTGATCCGGCAGCTGCAGGCGCACGGCTTCGAAGCGTCGCTGGTCTGACGTTGATCAGGCGCTGACACCCCTCGTCAGGCGCGCTGCAAGGCGCCCTGCGCCATCTGGGGCGGCCGTTCCGCCACCGATGCCCATCGCTGATTTGCTCGCATCTTGGACGCGAGCCGCGACATCCACCGCACACCACGGCCCATCCACAACACATCCGCCAACGACGGTGTAACGAGATGTGGGGCCGCCCTCCAGAGGTTGACGCTGGGCCTGGCTCACTTGCATCATGGGCGCCCCGACCGGGGTCAACCAACGGAGGAGTTTCATGAACATGAATGCCTTGTGGGATTCGCTGCAGAGCACGCTCGGGACCCACATCCCGCAGCTGCTGGGCGCACTGGCCATCTTCATTCTGGGCTGGCTGATCGCGGTGGTGGTGCGCGCGGCGGTGCGCAAGAGCCTGGGCTTCGTCGGTGTGAACCACCGCTTCGGCAAGCTCACCGGCACTGGGGTGGACATCGAGGGCGCGGTCGCGCTGGGTCTGTTCTGGATCGTGATCCTGCTCACGCTGGTGGCGGTGTTCAATTCGCTGAACCTGGCGATCGTCTCCGGCCCCTTCTCGGCCTTCACCACCCAGCTCTTCGAATACGCGCCGCGCATGCTCGGCGGCCTGGTGCTGGCCCTGGTGGGCTGGCTGGCGGCGAGCGTGGTTCGCGCCGTGACGCAAAAGCTGCTCGACAAGACCTCGCTGGACGAAGCGCTGTCCGAACACGCCGACATGTCACCCATGAGCGAGAGCCTGGCGGGAGCGCTGTTCTGGCTGGTGATCCTGCTGTTCGTGCCCGCCATCCTGGGCGCGCTGCAGATGGAGGGCCTGCTCGACCCGCTGCGCGCCATGGTGGCCAAGACGCTGGACATGCTGCCCAACGCCGTGGCCGCCTTCGTCATCGGCGGCGTGGGCTGGATCGTGGCCACGGTGCTGCGCAACCTCACCACCAACCTCTCGCGCACCGCCGGGGTGGACAAACTGGGCGGCCGGGCCGGGCTGGCCGACACCGTGCGGCTCTCAAGCGTGATCGGTCTGCTGGTGTTCGTGGCGGTGTTCCTGCCCTCGCTGATCGCGGCGCTGGACGCCCTCAAGATCGAGGCCATCTCCCGGCCCGCCACCAATATGCTGGGGCTGATCATGGACGCGGTGCCGCACATCATCGCGGCCGGCCTGATCCTGGTCGTCACCTGGCTGGTGGCGTCCTTCGCCAGCAAGCTGCTCGCCAGCCTGCTGGCCACGCTGGGTTTTGACACCCTGCCCGCGCGCGTCGGCCTGGCGCACGCCTTCGTGAACACCAGCGCCTCCACCGCCGTGGGCCGTGTCGCGCTGTTTTTCGCCATGCTGTTCGCCACCGTCGAGGCGGCCGCGCAGCTCGGCTTCGCGCAGGTCAGCGACATCGTGTCCACCTTCATCCGTTTCGGCGGCGACGTGCTGCTGGGCTCGGCCGTGCTGGTCATCGGCTTCTGGCTGGCCAATCTGGCCCACGACGCGATCGACCGCGCCAGCGGCCCCGGCACCCAGGGTCTGGCCCGCGTCGGCCGCTTCGCCATCCTGGCGCTGGTGATCGCCATGGGGCTGCGCGCCATGGGCATCGCCGACGACATCGTGAACCTGGCCTTCGGCCTCACGCTCGGCGCGGTGGCGGTGGCGGTGGCGCTCTCCTTCGGCCTGGGCGGGCGCGAGGCCGCCGGCAAGCTGATGGAGCACTGGCTGGCCCGATTCCGGCGGGGAGAATGAGGGCATGACCGAACCCCACGCCCCCGCTCTCACCACCGAGGCCCTGCAGCAACGCCTGTCCGACTGGTTCGCGCCCTGGGTCCAGGCGCTGGGCCTGCGGGTGGAGTCGTTCGCCGACGGCGAGGTGACGCTTCGCCTGCCGCAGAACGAGCAGCTCAGCCGCGTGGGCGGCATGTTGTGCGGGCAGGCCATGATGTCGGCCGCCGACACCGCCATGGTGCTGGCCATCGTCACCCAGCTGGGGGACCAGCGCCCCATGACCACGGTGCAGCAGAACACCAGCTTTCTCAAGCCCCTGTCGGGGCAGGACGCGCGGGTCACGGCGCGCGTGGTCCGCGCGGGCAAGAGCCTGGTGTTCGGCGAAATCGACATCAGCGGCGCCAGCGACGGCCGCAGCGTGTGCCGCGCCAGCACCACCTATGCCCTGCTGTAGTCCCCGGATCCCCCTGAAAACGCCCCGAACGCCGCCGCTCGCCGGCATCTGCCTATAAAATCGGCGTTGATCTAGATCAAACCTTCCGGAGATTCCATGTCGCACCCCGATCACGCCAGCCCCACCGACCAGCCGCAGGATGTGGTCGAGTCCATCGTTCCCATGATGCCGCTCGTGCTGCCCGTGGCCGGCGCCGTGTTGATTTTCCTGCTGGCTTTCATTGCCGTCTTCATGGCCTGAGCCCCTGGCCAGCCCATCAGGCCGAACGCCCCCCGGGGCCTTCGGCCTTTTTCTTGGCCGCACGGCCAAGAAAAAGGCCCCGGATGTGCCGCAACGGCACGTCAATCCATGCATCAGGTTATGCGGGTTTTGCATGTAACTTGCCGGTAACTGACCGGGTGCTTTCATAAAATTGGGGCACAGGCCGACACGCGGAACAAACACCGGGTCCACAGACCCCCTTTTTGCCCTTCGCGCTGCACCCGCAATCCGCACGCAGCCCCGAGCGCCGACCGCCCTTCTCGCACGAGAGACCTTCTCTACAGCCGCCCGCCTACTTTGCTGTGGCCCGCGGCTGTTGCCGTCTCTTGTGCCTGCCGATTGACAAACTTCTGGAGCCATTCCCATGAACTCTCCCGCGATGCAGGGCCTCAACCTCAACCAACCCGCCTACGTCAAGAACGCCCGCCTGGTCGCCTGGGTCGCCGACATGGCCGCCCTGTGCAAGCCCGACACCATCCACTGGTGCGACGGCAGCGACGCCGAATACAACCGCCTGTGCCAGCAACTGGTGGACGCCGGTACCTTCAAGAAACTCAACCCGGCCAAGCGCCCCAACAGCTTCCTGGCCTGCTCCGACCCCTCGGACGTGGCCCGCGTGGAAGACCGCACCTACATCTGCGCCGAGAAGAAGGAAGACGCCGGCCCGACCAACAACTGGATGGCCCCGGCCGAGATGCGCCAGACGCTGCAGCCGCTGTTTGACGGCTGCATGAAGGGCCGCACCATGTACGTGGTGCCGTTCAGCATGGGCCCGCTGGGCTCGCACATCGCCCACATCGGCGTGGAACTGACCGACAGCGCCTACGTGGCGGTGAACCAGAAGCTCATGACCCGCATGGGCAAGGCCGTGTACGACGTGCTCGGCACCGACGGCGAGTTCGTGCCGTGCATGCACACCGTGGGCGCGCCGCTGGCCGAAGGCCAAAAGGACACCACCAGCTGGCCTTGCAACCCCACCGTCAAATACATCGTCCACTACCCCGAAACCCGCGAAATCTGGTCGTATGGCTCGGGCTACGGCGGCAACGCCTTGCTAGGCAAGAAGTGCCTGGCGCTGCGCATCGCCTCCAACATGGGCCGCGACCAGGGCTGGCTGGCCGAACACATGCTCATCCTGGGTGTGACCAATCCCCAGGGCAAGAAATACCACGTGGCCGCTGCCTTCCCCAGCGCCTGCGGCAAGACCAACTTCTCCATGCTGGTGCCGCCCGAGGCCGGTTTCGCCGGCTGGAAGGTCACCACCATCGGCGACGACATCGCCTGGATCAAGCCCCACGCCGACGGCAAGATGTACGCCATCAACCCCGAAGCGGGTTATTTCGGCGTCGCCCCCGGCACCAACATGCACACCAACCCGAACTGCATGCGCTCGCTGGACAAGGACGTGATCTTCACCAACGTGGCGCTGACCGACGACGGCGACGTGTGGTGGGAAGGCATGGAAAAAGACACCGGCACGCTGCCCGACCACCTGATCGACTGGCAGGGCAAGGACTGGACGCCGGCCATCGCCAAGGCAACCGGCGCCAAGGCCGCGCACCCCAACTCGCGCTTCACCGTGGCCGCCACCAACAACCCGGCCCTGGACCCGCAGTGGGACGATGCCAACGGCGTGGCCATCGACGCGTTCATCTTCGGCGGGCGCCGCTCCACCACCGTGCCGCTGGTGACCGAGGCCCGCAACTGGATGGAAGGCGTGTACATGGCCGCCACCATGGGCAGCGAAACCACCGCCGCCGCCTTCGGCGCCCAGGGCGTGGTGCGCCGCGACCCGTTCGCCATGCTGCCCTTCTGCGGCTACAACATGAGCGACTACTTCCAGCACTGGCTCGACATGGAGCACAAGCTGGAGGAATCGGGCCACACCCTGCCCAAGATCTTCTGCGTGAACTGGTTCCGCAAGAACGCCGAAGGCAAGTTCGTCTGGCCGGGTTACGGCGACAACATGCGCGTGCTCAAGTGGATGATCGACCGCCTCGAAGGCCAGGCCCAGGGCACGGACACCATGTTCGGCATTGCCCCGAACTACGCCGAACTGAACTGGACCGGCCTGGACTTCAGCGCCGAACAATTCAAGACCGTGACCAGCATCGACAAGGCCGCCTGGGTGGAAGAGCTCAAACTGCACGACGCGCACTTCGAGCAGCTGGCCTACCACCTGCCCCAGGCGCTGGTGGACACCAAGGCGGAGCTGCAGAAGCGCCTGGCTTCGCTCGCCTGATCACGCCCCCGCCCGCAGCGCTTCGCGCTACCCCCAAGGGGGCGACACCGGCCAGCCGTCCTGAGCTTGTCGAAGGGTGGCCCGGGCTGGACCGTTTCATGCGGACGCACGTGCCACAGGCAACAAAAAAGCCACCGGGTTCCGGTGGCTTTTTTGTTGCGGGTCGGTGCCCGGGCCGGCGGCTCGCCGGCTGGAGGGTCAGACGTAGTACAGATGGACGTTGCGGCTGCGCTGCTCGATCAGGCGGCTCACGAAACGGTCCCAGGCCCCGCCTTGCGGGGCGGCGGGTGCGGCGTCGGCCTCCATGCCCAGCGGCGCCAGGGCTTCGCTGAAACCGGCGGGTTCGGCCACCACCTCGGTGCTGGCTTCTTCGGCACGCATGCGGGCACACAGCAGATCGTTCATCACGCGCGGGTCCTGGCGGGCGATTTCCCACATGCGGGCCTCGGCGCGGGCTTCGGCCAGCGCCTGGGACCAGCCGTCGAGCGAACGCAGGGCGCTGCGCGCCAGGTTGCGTGCGGCGCCGGCGAACAGGGCCAGCCCGGCAAAGACCACCACCCACAGGAACACCCAGGCCAGCAACAGGTGGCCGTCGGCCCAGGTGCTGATCAGGCGGTCGGCGAGCACCACCATCGCCGCCACGGCGGCGGCGAGCAAGAGGGCGGCCAGACCGCGCGAACCGTCGAAATGGCGGCGGGCCTGGTAGGTGCCCGTGTTGGTGCCGGCACCGGATGAGGGCCGACCCAGGGAAACAGAAGAAGAGGTTGCAATGCTGCTCATGGAAGACTCCTTGAAAAGGAAAGTGTCTTGTGGACAGGGAGAATTTAGGGTAAACCCTCATGTCACGCCAATTTATTTTTGTGATGTATTACATTCACATTCATGATGAATGAGCGAAACTTCCGCACCCTGGACCTGAACCTGCTGCGCGTCTTCGACGAGGTGATGACCGAGCGCAACCTCACCCGGGCCGCCCACAACCTGGCCATGACGCAGCCGGCGGTGAGCAACGCGCTCAAGCGGCTGCGCGAGACGCTGGGCGACGAACTGGTGCGGCGCTCGGGCTACGGCGTGGAACCCACACCGCTGGCCACGGCCCTGTGGCCCACGGTGCGCGACGCCCTGCAACAGCTGCGCGAGGTGCTCGCCCCGGGCACCTTCGACCCGGCCACCGCGCACAACGCCTTCGTGCTGGCCATGGCCGACGCCACCGCCGCCAAGCTCGTGCCCGGGCTGGTCGACATCCTGGAAAACGAGGCCCCGGGGGTAAACCTGCGCATACTGCCCCTGACCACGCGCGACCCACGCGACCTGCTGGAGTCCGGTTCGGCCGACCTGGCCATCGGCCATTTCCCCGGGGTGCTGGCCGAACTCGGGGCGCTGCACCTGCAGGAGAACAGCCCGCGCTTTCTGCACCAGCGCCTGTACGACGGCGAGTACGTGGTGGTGATGCGCCGCGACCACCCCCTGTCCCAGGGGCCGCTGAGCCTGGACGACTACTGCCAGGCGCGCCACCTGCTGGTGAGCTTCTCGGGCCGGCCGTTCGGTTTTGTGGACGAGGCCCTGGCCGGGCTGTCGCGCCAGCGGCGCGTGGTGCTCACGGTCAACCAGTTCTTCACCGCGGGCCGGGTCGTGGCCACCACCGACCTGCTCACCGTGCTGCCGCGCCATTTCGTGGGCGCCACCGGCATGGAGCACGAACTGGCGCTGCGCGAGCTGCCACTGCCGGTGCCGGCGGTGCACGTGGACGCGCTCTGGCACCGCCAGGCCTCGCACAGCAGCGCCCACCGCTGGCTGCGGCAGACCGTGGAGCGGGCGTCGATCCTGGGTTTCCGTGCCGATCATCCGCCCACCTATCCGACAATGGGCCCATGAACATCCAGCTGCTGAGCGACCTGCACCTCGAAGCCAACCCAGGCTTCGTCGCCACCCCGGCGCCCGGCGCCGACCTGCTGGTGCTCGCGGGCGACGTCGGTTCGTACCAGACGCGCCGCGACGGCAGCATGATGGCCGAACCCGACTGGGGGCTGCAGCGCTTTTCCCCGCTGCCCCAGTACGCGGGCTGGCCGGTGCCGGTGCTGTTCCTGCCCGGTAACCACGAATACGACGCGCTCGACGTGGACGACGCGCACCGCGAACTGCGCCGCAGCTGCGAGCGGCTGGGCATGGTCTGGCTGGAGCGCGAGACCCTGGTGCTGGACGGCATCCGGTTTGTCGGCACCACGCTCTGGAGCGACTACGACGCGCTGGGCAAGACGGTGACACCCTCCGGCAACGGGGATCTGGAACAGCGCGAGAAGGCGTTTCGCGCCGCCAACTTCTACCTCAGCAAGATGGCCGGCCAGCGCCATGGCCGGCTGTTTGACGCCCAGGCCATGCGCGAACTCGGGCTGGAATGCCAGCGCTGGCTGCGCGAGGCCCTGGCCCAGCCGTTTGACGGCCCCACCGTGGCGGTGACGCACTTCGCGCCCACGCTGCACAGCGTGGACCCGCGCTACGGCCTGAGCCCGGGCACGGCGGGTTTCTGCAACGCGCTCGACGAGCTCCTGCCGCTGGCCGACGTCTGGCTGCACGGCCACCTGCACCACGCGATGGACCAACAGGTGGGCCGCTGCCGCATCGTGGCCAACCCGCTGGGCTACGCGCACAAGAACGAGCAGGACGGCTTCCAGCCCACGGGCCTGATCCGGGTGCCTGGGGCCGCGTCGTCCGAGGCGGCACCGTCGGAAAGTACCTACGCCGGCCCGGCCCCATGACCCTACACTCGACCCAGTTCAACTGACAAGGAGACCCCGATGAAAGTCCTGCTCGCGGTGGATGGCAGCCTCTACACCAAAAAAATGCTGGCCTACCTGACCACGCACGACGAGGTGTTCAGCGCCAAAAACGAGTTCACCATCCTGACCGTGCAAGCGGCGCTGCCCCCGCGCGCGCGCGCCGCCGTGGGGGCCGAAATCGCCAACAGCTACTACGCCGACGAAGCCACCAAGGTCACGGCCCCGGTGGTCAAGTTCCTGCAGCGGCACGGCATCGAACCCAAGGTGGTGCACAAGGTGGGCTCGGCGGGCGAGCTGATCGCCAAGACCGCCACCACCGGCAAGTTCGACATGGTGGTGATGGGATCACACGGCCACAGCGCTTTGGGCAACCTCGTCATGGGATCGGTCACCACCCAGGTGCTGGCCCATTGCTTGGTGCCGGTTCTTCTGATCCGTTAACCCCCCCCCCCCGCGCCGCCTGCGGCGTCACCCCCCAAAGGGGGCGGCACTGGCGGCCCGGCAAAGCCGGTTCCGCGGTGCCCTGGGATGAGCTCCCCCTCGGCGCACACAGGGTCTCTCCGGAGCGCGTGCCCTGACCCAGGATGCGGTGGAACCGGCTTTGCCGGGCCACTCGCATCGCCCCCTGGGGGGTGACGCCGCAGGCGGCGCGGGGGGAGTCGAATCGGGGTCACCTCCTGCGCAGTCCGTCGAAACAGGTGCTCAGCACCATCTCGATGATCTGCTCGTGGCTGTACAGCCCGGACCCTTTGAGGAAGCCGAGCACCGGGTCGCAGGCGCGGGCGTACAAGGTGTAGAGCACCGCGATCGGTGGCAGCGCCGGGTTGAGGCTGCCATCGGCCTGGGCCGCGCCGATCCAGGCGCCCAGCCGTTCGCTCACCTCCATCAGCCCGTCCACGTAGCCCTTGTGGGTGGTCAGGGTCGCGCGCAGGCTGGAGTTTTCGCTTGGCAGGGACGGCATTTCGCCGGCGAGCTGCACCTCCATGGTCCAGCGCGCCGCGTCGCGCAGCAGCGCCAGCGGCGCACGCGAGGCATCGAGCCCTTCCAGAAACGCACGGGCCCGCTCCATCACGCGCGCCATGGCCGCGGCGGCCAGGTCTTCCTTGCTCGGGAAATGTTTGTAGAGGCTGGCCTTGGCGATGCCGACCTCGACCGCCACTTCGTCCACCGTCATGGCGTCGAACCCCTTCTCGGCCAGCAGCCGGTTCACGGCCGCGACGATGGCGTCTTCGCGCGCGATGTGCATCTGCTCGCGGAAACTGCGTTTGGGCGGGGTGCCGGGGCGGGGAGTGGGGACGGCGCTGGCCATGGGGGTCCTCTGGATGGAGCGGGGATTCAGAGCCCCCCGACTCGACGGTGAGGTCGATTATCCGACCAGGAAGTACCTTTGCAGCCGAACGGGTCTATTTCGATACCCGATGAATCAGGCTTTGCCGACCCGCAGGCTGTGGGCCGCCGCCTGCCGCAGGGCGCTGCTCAGGGCGTCCAGCACGTCCGAACTCAGGTTCCAGCAGTGCCAGTACAGCCCCACGCCCAGCCGGTGGCGCGGGGCCAGGTTGACCAGCTCACCGCTGGCGATGAGCTCGCGCACCCGCAGCTCGGGCAACACGCTCACGCCCCAGCCGGCCTGCACCGCTCGCACCTGGCCTTCGCTGGACGGCACGAAGAGCTGCTTGAGCATGACGCGCGGCAGGCCGAAGGACTGGGTCACGAACTCGTGCTGCAGGTGGTCCTTGCGGTTGAAGGCCACGAACGGCACCTTGTGGAAGTTGTGGGCGTTCAGCCCCTTGGGACAGTGGCTCGCGGCGTAGTCGGCCCGCGCCACCACCACATAGTCCATCGCGCCCAGCGGCTCCATCTTGCAGCCGCGCAGCGCCTGGCCCAGCGAAGTGACGCAGCCCAGCACCTGGCCTTCGCGCAGCCACTCGTGGGTGAACTCCTGGTCGTCGGTGATGATCTCGATCGGCAGGCCGCCCTGGGCCAGGGCGTCCAGCGCGGGCAGCGCCCAGGTGGCGATGCTGTCGGCGTTGATGGCGACCGAGATGCGCTCTTCCTCGCGCCCGTTGCCGGTGGAGCTCGGTGCGAGCTCCTTGAGGTCTTTTTCCAGGTCGGCGCGCAGCAGCCGCATCATCTTGGCGTGCTTGAGCATGAGCTGCCCGGCCGAAGTGGGCTTCAGGGGCCGGCTGCGCACGATCAGCACCGTGCCCACCTGCGCTTCGAGCGCGCGCAGCCGCTGCGAGACCGCCGACTGGGTGATGGACAAGCGCTGCGCGGCGCGCTCGAACCCCCCTTCTTCAATGATGGCGGCCAGGCATTCCAGGGCGTCGGGATCAAAAGTGCTCATGCGGTGAAAGGGGTGTGGAGGCGATCGGTCTTCATTAGCAGATCTGATGACAAAAATTTTAGGTTAATTTCGCTTCACTTGCGTCGGGGTTTTTCCCATACTCGCGTCCAGTTGTCCCATTATTTTTCTGGAGCGGATCATGCAAGTCGTCGTCTTGGGTGCAGGCATCATTGGTGTGAGCACCGCGTGGCATCTGCTGCAGCGGGGCCACGCGGTCACACTGGTGGATCGCCAGGCCGATGCCGCGCTGGAAACCAGCTTTGGCAACGCGGCACAGATTTCGGTGAGCTATTGCGAGCCCTGGGCCAACCGCGAAGCGCCCCTGAAGGCGCTGAAGTGGCTGTTCGACCCCGAAGGCCCGCTCAAATTTCGCCCGCAGCTGGACCCGGCGCAGTGGCTCTGGGGCATGCAATTCCTGGGCCAGTGCAACGACGCCGCCTTCGAACGCAACGTGGCGCAGCTGGTGGCGCTGGGCAGCTACAGCCACGCGGCGCTGAAAGACGTGGTGGCCACCACCGGCCTGCAGTACAACCGCCTGACCAAGGGCATCGCCCACTACTACACCAGCCAGAAGTCGTTTGACGAGGCGGGCAGCGCCGCCGAGCTGATGCGCCGCCACGGCGTGAACCGCAAGGTGGTCAGCAAGGACGAGCTGCTGAAGATCGAACCCGCGCTGCGCGGTTTTGCCGACCGCATCGTGGGCGGCACCTACACCGAGAGCGACGAGTCCGGCGACTGCCTGCTCTTCACCCAGAAGCTCGCCCAGCTGTGCCGCGACAAGGGCATGCAGTCCCTGATGGGCCACGACATCCTGCGCATCCAGTCGCGGGGCAACGAGGTGGACGCGGTGAGCGTGCGCGACCGCGCCACCGGCCAGACGCGGGAGCTCAAGGCCGACGCCTTCGTGGTCGCCGCCGGCTCCTACTCCACCGCGCTGCTGCAGCAGGTGGGTGTGCGCGTGCCGATCTACCCCGGCAAGGGGTACAGCGCCACGCTCAAACTGCTCAAGCCGGAAGCGGCGTCCCAGGTCAGCCTGCTGGACGACCAGCTCAAGATCGCCATCTCGCGCCTGGGCAACCAGCTGCGCGTGGCCGGCACCATCGAGCTCGGCGGCTTCGACCTCTCGCTGGACACGCCGCTGGCGCGCACCCGCGCGCAGATGCTGGTCAAGCGCATCGAGCAGGTGTTCCCCGGCGTGGCCGACACCCGCACGCCCGAAGAAGGCGGCGACCCGCAGTTCTGGTGCGGCCTGCGCCCGGCCACCCCGACCAACATCCCGCTGATCGGCCGCACCAAGGTGGGCAAGCTCTGGGTCAACGCCGGCCACGGCACCCTGGGCTGGACGCACGGCGCCGGCTCGGGCAAGGCCCTGGCCGAACTCATCAGCGGCGAAGTGCCGGCGATGAACTTCGGCTTCTACGGCGTGGCACCGCGCAGCGCCCCGGTCCAGGCCACCAGCGCCCCCGCGGGGCTGCCCAGCCAGGCCTGAGGGAGCCCGGTCCCGGCCGGTGACGGCCCCTCACCCAAGGAAAAGCCCGCGACGCGGGCTTTTTTGCGTGTGAAAGCGCCCGGCCCCTCAACCGGTCTTCTTCGCCTTCACCGGCACCACCTGGCCGGCCGGCTCTCCGGGCACGATGCGCTCGCTCATCCAGCGCAGCAGGTCCAGCCACATCTGGCGGACTTCCGCGTCCAGCGGGGTGCGCAACGCGCTGGGCAGCTCGATGGTGACGACCGGCATGCCTTTGTGCACGCCGCCGTAGTTGCCCAGGCTGCCGGGGAAGATGCCGACCTGGTCCAGGTAGAGCCGCCCGAGCTGGGGCGGGGGCACGCCCGGGCCGTCGAAATCGAGCACGCCGTAGGGCGCGTGGATGCTGACGATCAGGTCGGGCTGGAAGCGCTCCATCTCGTCGTGCAGGTAGCGCGACTCGGGCTCCGACAAGGGGCTGGGCCCGGGCCAGCGGCGCGGGTCTTTGCGGGTGCGTTTTTCCCAGTAGACCTTGGCGTCGCGCGCCCAGTTCGGCGTGGGAAAGTTGCGGTTCAGGTCGACGCCGCGCGCGTTCATGCGGGTCGCGGGCCGGACCATCAGGCCGTCGGGGTTGAGCGCCGGGATGAAGCGCCAGTGGGCGTTGGACGGCGTCTCCAGCGCGCGCTGGATCCAGTGCAGCGCCACCGAGGCGGACGAGAGTTCGTCGCCGTGCATGGCCCCGATCACCAGCACGCGGATGCGCGCCTCGGGCGCGACCACGTCGCGCGCGTACAGGGTGCGGCCCTGGAAGGACCGCCCCACCGTGGGCTTGAGCTGGGCGGCCGCGCACAGCGGCGCCTTGACGTTGGGCAGCCGGGCCACGAACTCGGTGCAGGGGTCCTGGCCGCCGGTGCTCGCAGCCGGTGGCTGCCCGGGGCCGCTGCGGGCGCCGGCCGCGGCCATGGCAACGGCCGGCAGCCACAACAGGCCCAGGGCCAAGCCCCGCCAAGGCAGGCCACGCAGGGGTCGGGGCGGGAGGGGAAATCGCATCCGGGCATTCTAGGGAGCGCCCCGCCCGGCCGGGGGGCCCGGGGCAATGGCCCCGGGCTCACCCGCCCTTTTCACGGGTTCTTTTCACTCGTCCTTTTCGCCGGCTTCGTACAGCGTCTCGCGGCCCATGCGGTCGAGGATCAGTTCGGCCGTCCAGGGCAGCATGAGCGCGCCGCAGCGGCTGTCGCGGTACAGGCGCTCCAGCGGCAGGTGCTTGAGCATGCTCTGGCCGCCGCAGGTACGGATCGCGAGGCGCGCGATGTCGTTGGCGCCTTCCATCACGCTGTAGTGCGCGGCGTACAGGCGCATCTTCTCGTCTTTGCTAGGGTTGGGTTTCGCTTCGGCGATGGCGCGGGCGAAGATGCTCTTCATGTTCTCCAGCTGGATGCGCATCTGCGCCACCGCGATCTGTTTGGTGGGGAACTGGCGGCGCTTCACGGGTGGCTCGCCAGGCACCTCGCCGCGCAGGTACATCACCGTGAAGTCGTAGGCGGCGTTGGCCACGCCCAGGTAGGTGGGCGAGAGCGTGAAGAACATGGCGGGCCAGGTCTGCGCGCCCTTGAAGTAGATGCCGCGCGGCATGAGCTGTTCGGCGTCGCTCACGAACACGTCCTTGAACGCCAGGTTGCGGCTGACCGTGCCGCGCATGCCGAGCGGGTCCCAGTCGCCGCTGATGGAAAAGCCCTCGGACTTCGCGGGCACGCTGATGTAGAGCGTGTCGCGCGCGTCGGGGTGGTGGTCGCCCTTGTCTTCGGTGCAGAGCACGCCGTAGTAGTCGGCCGCGCCGGAGAGGCTGGCCCAGATCTTTTTGCCGTTGATGAGCCAGCCGCCCTCGACCTTCTTCGCCGTGGTGCCGAAGGGCGCGCGCCCGGCGGCGGCGGCCGTGCCTTCGCTGAAGGGCTGGGCGTAGAGCGCGCCCTGGTTGACGATGCGGCCGAAGTGCAGCTCGCGCCGGGCCGCGTGTTCGCGGCGTTGATCGTCGGTCATGGGGATGCCGTCGGCCAGCACGCCGGTCCACATGGTCGAGCAGATGTGCATGTTCCAGGTGAGCGCGGTGGCGCCGCAGAAGCGGCCGATCTCGGCAGCCACCATCATGTAGGTGGTGTAGTCCGCGCCCAGGCCGCCGTGCGACGTGGGCACGCAGAGCTTGAGGAAACCCGCCTCGCGCAGGTCGTCGTAGTTGGCGAACGGGAAGCTGGCTTCGGTGTCCCACTGCGGGGCGCGCGCGGCGAACTTGTCGCGGCCCAGCGCGTGGGCCTTGGCCAGCAGCTCGCGCTGCAGCGGCGTGAAGGCCATGTCGCCCACGGCGGGGGTGAAGTCCAGGCCGGTGTGGGGGTTGACGGGGTTGTTCATGGGTCTTGTCTCCTCTTCGGGTGGGTCGTGTTCAGTGCAGATCGGGCCGCGACTTCGGCGGCCGCTCGCGCAGGAAGTCCAGCAGGATGCGGTCGAACTCGTCGGGGGCTTCGAGGTTCATCAGGTGGCCGATGCCGGCCATCTCCACGTAGCGCGCGTTCGGAATCTGCTGCGCCATCCGCTTCATCACCGACGGTGCGGCCACGCGGTCGAACTCGCCGCCGATCAGCAGCGTGGGCACGCCGATGTGGGCCAGCGCGGCCTGCCGGTCGAAGGTGACGATGCAGTCCAGCGCGCGCCGGTAGGTGGCGGCCGGCACGCGCGCCATGCACTGCTCGGCCAGGCGCACGCCTTCGGGCAGCGAACCCGGGCCGACCATCTGCGGCACCAGCCTCAAAGCCATGTCGGCCATGGACTGGCCGGCGTCCAGCGGCGCGGTGCGCTGGCCGATGAACTGCCGCGCCCAGGCCTCGGCGTCGCGGCCGTCGTTCCGTTTGCCGAAGGCCGCCGAGGTGCCGCAGAGCACCAGCTTGCTGATGCGATCGGGTCGCCGCGCGATCACCTCCTGCGCCACCATGCCGCCCATGCTGTGGCCGACGAGCACCACGGAGCCCCCACGCTCCGCCGCTGCGCGGGTCGCTGCCCCAGAACGGGGAAGGGCCCCGGTCTTCGCCAGGTCCGGGGGCTGATCCGGCTTGGGGCGGCCCTGCGCCGGATCGTCCCGCTCGCCCACCAGCGCATCGATCAGCCTGATGCACGCCTCAGCGAGGCCCTTGAAGGTGTAGGGCTCGATGGGCGCGCTGTGGCCGTAGCCCGGCATGTCCCAGGCCACGGCGCGGTAGCCGACCTCGCCCAGGGTCTCGACCTGCGGCGCAAACGCCAGGTGCCCGCCGCCGATGCCGTGCAACATGAGCACGGTGGTGGCGCCGTCGCCCAGGGTGGTGAATCGGGGAATGCTGTTCACGCCACGACCTTTCCGGCGTCGACCACCACGGTGCCGTCCAGCGCCACGCTGCAGTTCCGCATGGGCCAGTCGAAATGGCCTCGCGTGTAGCGCCCGGCGGTTTCGTTGGCCCCCGTGCTGTAGAGGAAGTTGCCGGCGAAAGCGCGCAGTTCGGTGCCGTTGAAGTCGCGTTTGTCGTAAAGCGCCATGCTGTCCCAGCGAGCGGCGTCGTTCAGGCCGTAGCCGACGTGGCTCACCGCATACGCAGGACCGGGGGCCCCCACGCTCCGCCGCTGCGCGGGTCGCTGCCCCCCGAGGGGGCGCGTTTCGCCTTGGGGCGGCCCGGCGGCAAAACCATCCGCCTCGCCCCATGCGGCAAAGTACGACCGCAGCAGCTCGGCATCGACCCCCGTGCCCTCGATGCGCGTCACGTGGTCGTTTTCAATGGTCAGCGTGATCGGCCGCTCGATGTAGCGCTTGAAGGTCAGGTTCACGTCGCCCTCGGCGAGCACCAGCGTGCCGTTCACGCTGCCCGCCGCCGGGAACGCCAGCACCAGGCCGCCGGGCCAGTGGGTCAGCGTGCCCGGGCGGGTGGTGCTGCCCCAGTTGCCGCCGGCCACCGCGCCTTGCAGCGAGATGGCGAGATCGGTGCCCGCGGATGAGGTCACGCGCATGGCCTTCGCGCCCCGCAGGCGCTTGACGTGGTCTTTCACCCGCGCTTCGGTCGCGTCGTCGGGCAACAGGCGCGCCAGCGCCTCGGGGTGTTCGTTGCTCACGTAGACGATGCGCGGCTGGGTGCTGCCGTTGCCCCGCAGGATGGCGGGCAGCTCGGGCGCGTGCATCAGGCCTTCGACGGTGCAGTCCACCACCAGGGTGCAGGCCTGCAGCGCCGCGATCACCGGGCCCAGTTGCTGGATGGCGGGTGTGGCGCCGGTGGAGCGCGCCACCGGCTCGCCGCGGGTGAACACCGACGGCAGGGTGAGCGTGAAGGCATCGGCACCGATGCGGGCCGCCGCCAGCCGCGCCAATTCCAGCAGCACCGGGCGGCTTTGGGTTTCGCCGAGAATGGCCACCGTGTCACCGGCTTGCAGCGCGCAGCGCCGCAACACGGTTTCGAAAGCGTCGATCCAGGCGGGTTCGGTCCGCTCCTGAAGCATGAGGTCTCCCCCGCGCCGCCTTCGGCGTCACCCCCTCGGGGGGCGATGCCTGTGGCCCGGCGGAGCCGGTTCCACGGCATCCTTGACGAAGGCACGTGCGCTGAAAAATGGTTTGATCAACCCTGAGCTCTTAAGGTTGAGACAGGTCCGAAGCGCATTATTCATGAATTTTCATATAAATTCCACGTATGTCCCCTGCCCGCTCCGCCGGCCACCAGGCACGGCCTCCCGACTTTTCCCCGCGCGACTTCCGCACGGCGCTGGGCATGTTCGCCACGGGCGTGACCATCGTGACCGCGCGCACCGCGTCCGGTGAACTCGCGGGGCTGACCGCCAGCTCGTTCAACTCGGTCTCGCTGGACCCGCCGCTGGTGCTCTGGAGCCTGGGGCGCGCGGCCGGCTCGATGGCGGTGTTTGCCAACGGCCAGCACTACGCCATCAACGTGCTCGCGGCCGACCAGCAGGCGCTGGCCGAGCGCTTCGCCGCGCGCGACGTGGACCGCTGGCAGGGCGTGGATTTCGTCGAAGGCGTCAGCGGCGCGCCGCTGCTCACCGGCTGCGTCGCCACCTTCGAGTGCTTCAACCGCAGCCAGTACACCGAGGGCGATCATGTGATCTTCGTCGGCGAGGTCGAGCGCTGCACGCGCCGCGCCTCCGCCTCACCCCTGCTCTACCACGGCGGGCGCTTCTACACCGAGCACCCGCTGCAGGCCGACCCCAGCGCGCCGCAGCCCACCGACGGCCGCTTCGTCGGCAGCTACCTGGGCTACCTGCTCGGCCAGGCCAACCACGCCGTGTACCGCGACTTTGAGAACGCGATCACGGCCCAGGGCCTGACCCACATCGCCTGGCGCGTGCTGGCCGTGCTGCACGACGCGGCGCTCGCGCCCGGTGCCGCCGGCCTGCAGGGCAGCCTGCCCCTGGGCCAGCTCGCGCACGACGTGCTCGCCAAACAACCCACCGTCACCAAGCTGGTCCAGCGCATGGCCGAGGACGGGCTGGTCGAGCTGCTGGCCGATCCGGCCGACCAGCGCCGCACCCTGGTGGCCACCACCGCCAACGGACGGCGCATCGCCGCCGCGCTGATCGAACAGGCCCGCCAGCAGGAAACCACCCTGCTCTCGCGCTGGTCGCCCGGCGAAGCCGAGACGCTCAAAAGACATCTGCAGCGCCTGGCCGAAGGGCGCTGAACGCCCCTTGCCCGTGCGACAGCGCCAGCGCGGCGTGCGCCCCAACCCTCCCGATCCATGACCCCCGTCCAGCGCAAAGACCACCTCGACACCCTCGCCATCACCCTGCTCGTGGCCTGCTGCGCCTTCTGGGGTTTCCAGCAGATCCTGATCAAGTTCGCCTCGCGCGAGATCCCGCCGCTGTGGCAGGCCTCGGTGCGCATGTGGGGCGCCACCGCCCTGCTCTGGCTGTGGTGCCAACTGCGCGGCGTGCCGCTGTTCAAACGCGACGGCTCCTTGTGGGGCGGGCTGATCGTGGGTCTGCTGTTCGCGGGCGAGTTCTGTTTCATCTATATCGGGCTCACCCACACCAGCGCCTCGCGCCTCACTGTGTTCCTCTACACCAGCCCGTTCTGGGTGGCGCTGCTGCTGCCGCGCTTCGTGAAAAGCGAACGGCTGCGGCGCATCCAGTGGATCGGCCTGACGCTGGCCTTTGCCGCCGTGGCGGTGGCTTTCAGCGAGGCCTTCCTCCATGGCTCGATACCGATGGACCCCCACGCTCCACCGCTGCGCGGGTCGCTGCCCCCCGGGGGGGCTGGCCCGGCTTGGGGCGGCCCGGCGCCGGTCCCCGGCCAATGGATCGGCGACGCCATGGGCCTGGCCGCCGGCATGCTCTGGGGCCTGACCACGCTGGCGATCCGCACCACCCGGGTGGCCACGGTGGTGGCCGAAAAATCGCTGTTCTACCAACTGGGCGTGACCGCCGCGGTGGCCCCGCTGCTCTCGCTCGCGCTGGGCGAGACCTGGAGTTTCGAGTACTCGGCCCTGGCCTGGGGCTCGGTGTTCCTGCAGACCGCCGTGGGCGCCTTCGCCAGCTACCTGACCTGGATGTGGATGCTGCGCCACTACCCCGCCACGCAGATGTCCACCTTCACCTTCCTCACCCCCGTGTTCGCGCTGGTGTTCGGCGTGGTGCTGCTGGGCGAGCCGTTGACGCTGCAGCTGGTGCTGGCGCTGCTGGGTGTGGCGGCGGGGATTGTGTTGGTGAGCCGCAAGGGATGATCACCCTGATACTTCCGCCGCGAAGTCATTGTGATTACCACAGGCCAACGGACGAACACGACTGTCCATCGATGGCGCCATCTGGGAACAAAAATGTAAGCCTTTAGAATCCGTGCCTTTTCAGAGTAACAAGTTTTAACAAGTGAAAACAAGGCATGGGGGAGGCCCACTGAGGAGGGCTATGGGGTGGGTTGCGTGCAGCTTGGTCATGGGAACCACCTGGGCGCAAGCCCAGGAGGGGTTGCCGGATCCATCCATCGAGTTGCGCCGTCAGCAGGAAAGCGAAGCGGCCCGACGCGCATTGGCCACACCGGAAGCTGCACAGGCGCCCAAAGACCTGAGCACACAGGACGAACAACGCCTGCCTTCGGGTGAGCAGCCCTGCTTCCAGATTCAAGAAGTACGGCTCAGCGGGCCAGACGCCGGCACTTTTGCCTGGGCCACCAATGGCATCAACGGCGCCACGGGGGACGACTCTCCGCTCGGTCGCTGTCTGGGCGTCGAGGGCATCAACCTGATCCAGAAGCGCCTGCAGAACACCATCATTGCCCGGGGCTACGTCACCACGCGGGTGATCGTGGAAAACCAGAACATCGCCAGCGGCGTGCTCAACTTTCACCCCATCGGGGGGCGACTCGGGGAGCTGGAGGTGTCCGAGTCCGCGCGCGGGCATATCCGTGCGACAACGGTGCTGTCCGCGCAGCCTGGTGACCTGCTCAACCTGCGCGATGTGGAGCAGGCTCTGGAGAACCTGCAGCGCGTGCCCACGGTCAACGCAGACCTGCAGATTGCACCTGGAAAAGAAGCCGGCCAGAGCAATCTGCAGCTGAACTGGACCCAGGCACGCCAGTGGCGCCTGAGCACGTCGCTCGACGATGCCGGCAGCGACAGCACCGGCAAATTCCAGGGCAACGCCACGGTCTCGGCAGACAACCTGCTGGGGCTGAGCGATCTGGCCTATGTCAGCCTCACCCGGGGTTTCGGTGGCAGAGAGGGTCCGTCGCCCAAGGGCAGCCAGGCCCTGGCCGCGCACTACTCGGTGCCATGGGGCTACTGGCTCTACAGCGTCAACCTGAGCCGCAACGACTACCACCAGACCATTGAGGGCGCCTTCGACACCTACCGCTACTCGGGCCAGAGCGACAACATCGAGTTCAACGTCGACCGGGTGCTCTGGCGCACCAACCGACATGTGACGACCACCCACGCCAGCCTGCAGCGCCGGACCTCGAACAACTTCATTGACGACACCGAGGTGCTTGTCCAGCGAAGGGCCGTTGCCTCTCTGGCCTGGGGCTTGTCTCACCGCTTGTACTGGGGCCCGTCCACCATCGACGGCAATTTGACGCTCAAACAAGGCCTCAAGGGCCTGGGCAGTCTGCCGGCCCCGGAAGAAGCCTTTGACGAGGGCACCAGCCGCTACCGCCTGACGACCGCCAGCCTGAGTGTTCTGGTGCCGTGGAAGGCGCAAGCCGACGCCTGGAACTACCGCAGCACCGTGCGCCTGCAAAAACACCACACGCGTCTGACGCCACAGGATCGCTTCAGCATCGGTGGGCGCTACACCGTGCGCGGCTTCGACAACGAAGCCTCGCTGGTGGCCGAAAGCGGGGTGCTCTGGCGCAACGAACTGAACTGGTCACCGGCCTGGGCACCTGGGCATTCACCCTATCTGGGCTGGGACATGGGACGTGTCTCCGGCCCGTCGACCGTCAACCTGCCAGGTACCCGCCTGTCCGGCGCGGTTGTGGGCATCAAGGGCCTGCTCGGTGGATTCCAGTACGACGTCTTCTGGGGCAAGCCCATCAGCAAACCCGCCGAACTCAAGGCGGCGTCCAGCACCTGGGGCTTCATGTTGCACCGCTCGTTCTGACGAGACGGCGCCAGTCGCCGGAAACGTCCGGCACACAACGAAATCGATTGAGGGAGTGAGCACGTGAACAAACACTGTGGACGCTGGGTATTCAGCAAGATCCGGGGTTGCCTGATGGTCGTGGCCGAAGCGGCCAGGGGACAAGGCAAAGGGAGCCACAACCGCGGCGAGCGACGCGGCCCTGCCGTCGGCGGCGCCAGCGGCACCGTTCGCCTCGTCAATACCCTGGCCCTGTCAGCCATGCTCACCCAGAGCCTGCTGCAACCCTTGCAGGCCATGGCGCAGATCCGCGCCGACAACACCGCCCCCGGCGCTCAGCGCCCCACCGTGCTGACCACCGGCAACGGGCTGCCGCAGATCAACATCACCACGCCCAGCACCGCCGGTGTCTCGCGCAACCGCCTGTCGCAGCTGGACGTGGACCGCCAGGGCGCCGTGGTCAACAACAGCCGCACCAACGCCCCCACGCAGATCGGCGGCTGGGTCCAGGGCAACCCCTGGCTGGCCACCGGCGAAGCACGTGTGATCCTGCTGGAGGTCAACAGCAACAACCCCAGCCACCTCAACGGCTTCATCGAGATCGCCGGCCAGCGTTCCGAGATCGTGATCGCCAACCCTGCGGGCCTGCAGGTCAACGGCAGCGGGTTCATCAACGCCAGCCGCGCCACGCTGACCACGGGTGAGGTGAACGTCCAGGAAGGCCGCCTCGACGGATTCACGGTGCGCGGCGGCACGATCCAGATCGGTGACCGGGGCTTCGACGCCAGCCTGACGGACTACACCGGCATCCTGGCGCGCGCCGTGCAGGTCGACGGCCCCCTGCACGCCCAGGAACTGCAGATCGTCACCGGCGCCAACGACATCGACGCCCTGCAACAAAACCACCAGACCATTGCCGCCAGCGGATCGCGCCCTGCTTTCGCGCTGGACGTGTCCCGTCTGGGCGGCATGTACGCGGGCAAGATCACGCTCATCGGCACCGAAGCCGGCGTGGGCGTGCGCAACGCCGGCGCCATCCAGGCCGGGTCTTCCGGCCTCACCCTCAATGCCCAGGGCGACCTGATCAACCCCGGCCATATCGGCTCGCAAGGCAACGCGCAGATCGACAACAACGGCCGCTTCGACAACCGTGGCACCCTGGCGGTGGCCGGCCATGCCCAGCTGAGGCCCACCGCGGGCCTGGACAACAGCGGCCAGATCCAGAGCCGCGGATCGCTCAGCGTCCAGACCAGCGGCAACATCACCAACAGTGGCGGGATGTCCGCCGGGCAGAACACCACCCTGAGCGCCCGCGACATCGGCAACACCGGGCAGATCTCGGCCGGTGCCGATGCGCACATCAACGCCAGCGGCCAGCTCGACAACAGCGGCTCCATCAGCGCCGCCAACAACCTGGACCTCAACGCCACCCAGGTGAACAACCGTGGCCAGTTCAACGCCGGCAACCTGCTGCAGCTGAGCTCCGCCTCGCGCTTTGACAACGCGGGTTCCATCGTCGTGAACGGGTCCGTGCAGGTCCAGGCTCCGCAGGGCATCGGCAACACCGGCGCCATCATGAGCGAACACAGCGTGCTGCTCAACACCTCGGCCGGCATCCGCAACGAAGGCCAGATCCTGGCCGACGGCGCCGTGCAGCTCCAGGCCGGTGGCGCGGTCGACAACAGCGGCAGCATCTTGGGCGACACCGGCGTGACGCTCGACGGCGCCACCACCTTCAACAACAGCGGCGAGATCTTCAGCGGCGCGCACAACCGCATCAACGCCAGCGAATACATCGACAACAGCGGTCGGGTGGTGGCCGATGGCGACCTGCGCTGGCAAAGCACCCAGGGCATCGACAACACCGGCCAGGTCTATGCCGGCGGCCAGCTGCAGATGCTCACCGGGCAAGCCATCGACAACCAGGGCCTGATCGCAGCCCGCGGGCATGTGGACCTCTCCACGTCCGCCAGCGACGGCCGCATTCACAGCGGCAATGCATCCGTGATCGCCGCCGGCATGGCGCCCGACGGGTTCGTCGGCCCTGGCCAGGGCAACCTGACCCTGCAAGGGGGGCAGGACAGCACCGGCAGCGTGAGCCTGCAGGGCCAGACCCTGGCCGGTGGCCAACTCAAGGCCACGGCCGGTGGCATCGACCTGCGTGGGCAAGACATCCTGTCGCAAGACATCGACCTGCGCGCCACCGGCGCGGACATCCAGGCACAGGGCGCCAGCCTGCAGGCCATCAACCGCCTGAGCCTGGACGCCCAGGGCCAGCTCAAGACCACCGACGGCACCCTCAGCGCCAGCCAGGTCAACATCGGCGCCGCCCAGTGGCAACACGAACGCGGCACGCTGCTGCAAACCGGCACCGGGGCCGACCTGGCCATCGCGGTGGATGGACCGGTCAACGCCCAGGGCGCCACCCTCCTGGGCAACGCACAAGACCTCCAGATCGCCGCCCAGAGCATCGACCTGCGCGACGCCACCGTCGTGCACGCGGGTGCTGGCGAACTCGCGCTGCGCAGCCAGGGGCAAACCCAGCTCGACCGCGCCGCGGTGGCCACCGGCGGTCAGCTGAGCCTGAGCGGCGCGCAAGTCTCGGCCACCCAGGCACAGATCACCGCCACCGGCCAGAGCCAGCTGCAGGCCGGTGGCGCCGTGCTGGCCTCGCAGGCGCTGCTGAGCGCCGGCCAAGGCATGCGGATCACCGCCGCCAGCCTGGAGGCCGACGCCGCCGCCTTCAGCGCGCAGGACGACCTGCAACTGCAGGTGCAGGGCGACGTGCAGGCCGACGACACCGTCATGGCGGCCAACGGCGCCCTGTCGCTGAGCGCTGCCAACCTGTCCAGCGAGCGCAGCCAGATGGCCGGCGTCAGCGGCCCGGTGACGATTCAGGTCACGGGCACCTTCAACAACCGCGAAGGCAACATCCAGAGCCTGAGCACGGTGGACATCCAGTCCCGAGGCCTGGACAACACCCAGGGCCTCATCGCTGGAGAGTCCATCACCATCGACGCCCAGGATGGCGCGCTGGGCAACAGCGACGGCGCCATCCTGGCCAACGCGGGCCTGAGCCTGACCAGCGGCGCCATCGACAACCAGCGCGGCGTGCTGCAAGGCGGTGCCGACGTGAGCATCACCGTGGGTGGCAGCGCCGCCACCGGCCTGGACAACCGCGCAGGCCAGGTGCTGGCCGGCGGCAGCCTGAGCGTGACCAGCAGCGGCGCGTTGGACAACCGCGCCGTGACGGGCACTTCGGGCACCACCCGCTCCACCGTCGCCGCCGGTGGCAACACCAGCCTGCACACCGGCGGCATCCTCAACCAGGGCAGCGACATCAAGTCCGCCCAGGACCTGGACATCCGCACCGGCGCCGGCGCGCTCGACAACCGCCAGATGGGCCTGGTGGCGGCCAGCGGCCAGCTCACGATCCAGACCGCCCGTCTGGACAACAGCGACACCCAGCAAACCGTCAACGGCACCCTGAGCGTGCAGGGCGTGCAGGGCCAGACCGTCGAAGTTCAGGCCACCGACGTGATCAACACCCGAGGCGCCCTGCTGGCTGTGGACGATCTGCGCATCACCGCCTCGGGCCAGATGGAGAGCACCGGCGGCCTGCTCTCCAGCACCCACACCCTCAGCATCAAAGACCCCCTGACCCAGGACGGCCTGAACGCCAGCGGCAAGACCCTGTCCGTCGTCAACGGAGCGGGTGGCCTGATCGTCGCCAACGGCCAGCTCACGCTGGACGCGCGCAGCCTGGACAACGGCGGCACCATCGCCAACGCCGGGCGTGCGCAAACCCAGCCCGACGGCAGCACCGCCACGGTCGATGGCGACGTGCACGTCACGCTCAGCGCGGGGCTGAACAACCGCAGCGGCGCGGTCATGCAAGCCGCCAACGACATGGCACTGGCCACCGCGGCCACGCTCACCAACGCGGGCACCATCGAAGCGGCCCAGGTGCTCAACGTCGTGGCCCCCGACATCCACAACCAGAGCACCGGCGCCCTGCGCGCGGGCCTGATCGACCTGCAGACCGGCACCCTGAACAACCAGGGCCTGGTCAATGGCAGCTTCACCCTCATCCAGGCCGGCACCGTCAACAACACCGGCGCCGGGCGCATCTACGGCGACCAGATCTCCATCGCGGCCAACAGCCTGAACAACCTCGGCGGCGCGGGCACCGACCCCGTCATCGCCAGCCGGGGCGACATGGACCTGGGCGTGGGCAGCGTCACCAACAAAGACGGCGCCCTCTTGCTCACCGTGGGCGACCTGCGCGTGGGCGGCGCGCTCGACGGCGCCGGACAAGCCACCGGCAGCGCCGGCGCCTTCGTCAACAGCAGCGCCGAAGTCGACGTGTTTGGCAACCTCACCCTCCACGCCGGCAGCCTGCAGAACGTGGACGGCCACGGCCAGAGCTACTCCAGCAGCACCACCGAACACATCAAGGAATACCTGCCGGTCGACCCGGGCCACCCGCAGTACCAGCAGCCCCTGGGCGAGGCCACCGGCCAGATGGACTGGCGCCTGGAATACGACGAGCAGTACCGCGCCGACTACGTGCCCGACGACGGCAGCCCCGTGATCGCGGCCAACCAGTGGCTGATCGACGAATACGACCGCACCACCACCACAAGCGGCAACACCGGCAGCGCCCCGGCGCGCATCAGCGTGGGCGGCAACATGACGGTCAACGCCAGCAACACCGTCAACGACAAGAGCACGATCCTGGTGGGTGGCAACTTCTCCCTCACGGGCTCCAGCCTGCAGAACATCGACGGGTTCCGCTCCATCACCGTCACCGAAGACAACGGCACATCCCAGCTGTCCTACACCGAAGAGCGCTGGTACGACTGGCACCACCGCCAGCGCCGCTTCTTCAGTGATGCGGTCGAGCGCGAGTTCTCCCAGCAGACCCAGTACGAAGAACTCTCCGCCACGCTGGCGGTGCACACCAACCCCAACCACGGTGCGCGCCGCGCCGGCGCGGCCGAGGGGGTGAGCGTGGCCAGCCAGACCAGCGCCCAGACCGCCAGCACGGGCAGCACGCTCAACACCAACGGCAGCACGCCCACCCCCCAGCTGGGCCAAAGCGGCCCGGGCGTGGTGGTGCGCACCCTGCCCGGCGGCGTGGCCAACCCCGGCGCGGTCAGCGGCGCGGGCGCCACCGCCGCCCAGCAGGTCAACGCCCCCGCCGTGCGCGTTCCCCTGCCCAGCAACGCCCTGTTCCAGCTGCGCATCGGCGCGCCCGCGGGCTACCTGGTGGAGACCGACCCGGAGTTCGTGCAGCAGCGGCGCTGGATCGGCTCGGACTTCATGCTCACGCAGCTGGATCACGACCCCGCCACCCAGACCCAGCGCCTGGGCGACGGCTTCTACGAACAGAAGCTGGTGCGCGAGCAGGTGGCCCAGCTCACCGGGCGGCGCTTCCTGGGCAGCTTCACCAACGACGAAGAGCAGTACCGCGCGCTCATGAACGCGGGCGTGGCCTTTGCCCAGGCCCATGCGCTCAAGCCCGGCATCGCGCTCACCCGCGAGCAGATGGCCCAGCTCACCAGCGACATCGTCTGGCTGGTCGAGCAAGAGGTGCAGCTGCCCGACGGGCGGGTGCAGCGTGTGCTGGTGCCCCAGCTCTACGCGCTGGTCGAGCACGACACGCCGACCCTGCGGCCCGGCCTGATCTCGGCCAAGGGCATGGACATCAACCTCACGGGCGGCCTGTTCAACTCGGGCACCCTGGCCGCGCGCGAGAACCTGGCCATCAACGCCGCGGACATCACCAACGTGCTGGGCACGCTGCAGGGTCAGAACGTCAACCTGCGCGCCTCGGGCGGCATCACCAGCATCCTGGGCCAGATCGCCGCGCGCCAGAACCTCACCATGAAGGCCGGGGGCGACATGGTGTTCGTGGGCGGGGGCATCAAGGCCGGGGGCAACGCCCGGCTCAGCGCTGGCGGTGACTTGTTGCTGCTGGCCTACGACACGGGCAAACAGGTGCGCGCGCAGTCCCCGCGCGATGAGGACGGCAAGCCCGTGGGCAAGGGCCCCGAGTGGAGCTACGAGCGCAGCACCTACAACCAGACCGGGGTGGACATCAACGTCGGCGGCAGCCTCAAGGCCAGCGCCGGCAAGAACCTGGTGGCCCAGGGGGTCAACGCCCAGGTCGGTGGCAGCACCAGCCTCAGGGCGGGCGGTGACATGCAGCTGACCACCGCGCAGCGCGGGCATGTGGACAGCTACAGCTTCTTCAACCGCTACAAGTCCTCGGGCGACTTCATCAAGATCGAGCAGCGCATCGAGAACCGAGACATCGAGCTGACCAACAGCGGCAACAGCTGGAGCAGCGGGGGCGGCATGAACCTCAAGGCCGGGGGCAACCTCAGCCTGGTGGGCGCGCAGATCAAAGCCCAGGGCTACAGCGCCAGCGCGGGCAAGAACTACGAGGAGCGCGCGGCCTACGACGTCAAGGAGCGGGTGAGCGTCCAGTCCATCGAGCGCAGCGGGCCGGGGGTGTACCTGGCGGACTTCAACAACAACATGCTGGCGCTGGCGACCCTGGGAGACCGCGGCGGCAGGACCGAGAAGGACCGCACCGAGACCCACATCGACTCCACCCGCACGGCCATCGTGACCGACATCAACGCCGGCTCGGGCACCGTCAGCCGCAACGTGGGCGGCGATGCCCTGATTGAAGGCTCGGTGATCCGGGGTGGGCGGATCAACCCGCTGAGCGCCGGCGGCAAGGTCACGGCCGTGGCGGCCATGGACACGCGCCACGTGGAGGACAGCGTGTTCACCAGCACCATCCGCTGGCAGAGCACGAAGAGCAAGGGCAGCATTGAGCAGACGCTGCACATGCCCGAGATCCACGGCACGATCCCGCCGGGGGTGAGCCCGTACCAGGGCGCCGGTGGGGTCTCGGTGCAGTTGCCCAAGGGCGCCAAGGTCAGGCAAGCCATCGAGACGCTGTCCCAGGAGCCGGGCCAGGCGTACCTCAAGGCGCTGGGGGAGAGGAGCGACATCGACTGGCAGCGCGTGGAGGCGCTCAACAAGAGTCTGGACTTCTCCAAGTCGGGCCTGACGCAAGAAGCCACCATCGTGGTGATCATCGTGGTGTCCATCCTGACCTATGGTGCGGCCAGCAGTGCGGGCGGAGCCGCCGCCACCACAGTGGGCGCTTCTTCCACCGGCGCCGTGGCCGCAGGCTTTACCGCTGGCTTCTCCTCCCTGGCCTCCACCGCGGCGGTGAGCCTGATCAACAACAAGGGCGACATCGGCGCGGTGCTCAAGGAGCTGGGCAGCTCGGACAACGCCAAGGGCCTGCTGCTGACCATGGCCACGGCCGGGCTGACGCAGGGCATCCTCTCCGGGACCGGGCTGGACACGGTCAACGCCAATTCCAGTGTCGGCCAGCTTCTCGCCAAGAACACGGTGCAGGGCATCACCAGCGCGGTGCTGGAGAGCGCGGTGATGGGCACCAGCCTGGAGGATGCGCTCAAGAACAACTTGCAGGGCGCGCTGATCAACACCCTGGCGGCCAAGGGGGCGGACGAGATTGGCGACGCGGCGCAGGCCGGGCAGATCGACGCGCTGGGCAAGAAGCTGGCGCACGCGCTCTTGGGCTGTGCCGTGGGCACGGCCACGGCCGGCAGCAGCAGCGGCTGCGCCCCCGGGGCCACGGGCGCGGTGATCGGGGAGATGGTGGCCAGTTGGTATGGCGACGGTCAGGGCCTGGGCGATCTGGAAGACAAGCTCGCCAAGGACCCGAACAACGCACAGCTCAAGGCCCAGGTCGATCAGATCCGCAACACCGTCACCGAGCTGGCCAAGCTCTCGGGCGCGGGTGCTGCATTGCTCATCGGCGGCGATGCCTCCACCATGCAGACCGCCATGGGCACCGCGCAGAACGCGGCGGTGAACAACTACTTGAATCACAACAAGCCCAGCCGGTTGGCGCTTTCGGAGGTTGAGAAATACGATCGCGCTGTGGCCGAGTGCAATGCAGGAGACCCGGCCGCATGCGGCCGGCGTGACGATCTGGCCAACCTTTCGCGCCAGAGAGATCGGGAACTCCAGCAGGCATGTGGTGGCGCCGGAGCCAGCGAAGCGGCCTGCGCAATCAAGGTGCAGGAAGCCCAATCAATGGGCAATGTGGTGAGCGGCAGCTACGGTGGGCTGGTCTACGCCAACAGCACCAACGGCGCCACGGCGCTGAACACATCAACGATTGGACCGGTCACACGCCCGGACAACCTGCAGGATCAGTTGGGACAGAGCACGGCTGATGGGCTGCTGCTGGCGATGCCTGGGCCAGAGGACTTGCTGATCGGGAGCATGATCACCTTGGGTAGCAAGGTCGCCACGGTCGTGGTCGAGAATGGGCAGAAGCTGCTTCGGTTTGCTGATGGATCGTCGGTCAAGGCTAGCCCCTTGATTGGAAGCGGGGCAAATGGGGGAGTGGGTTCGGCTGATGGATTAGCCTTCCGCACTGATTTGCAAAGCCACCTGATTGGTCCTGATGGATTTACTAAGTCCGGTCAACTGAGTGGCACCCACAACCTTACCAATGCGACAAACGCGTTGGACACTATGGGAGCCACATACACATTGAAACCAACCGGTACTGCGGGTGTTTATGAACTTCCATATACCTACACCAATCCAGCAACAGGAAAGGTGGTTTCTGGCAGTAAGACCGTATATGACCCCGCTGTGTTTAGCGATCAAACGTTAATCAATAACGCGCAGCAAGCGGGCCAACAGGCATGGACGCAATACTTGCAAAATCCAACAGTCAGGGTTATTGATGGTTCGGTAGGCGGGATCAATTTCCGCTCCTACATCAACGTTGATAAAAATGGAAATGCGTTTATCGGCAACGTACATCCAATCAAGTAAGGAGCTTCAGCATGGACTATTTGCAACAGGCTTTTGGAGGCCTAAATCCACAGACAGATCAAGATGCCGCAGTCAAGCTTGCCCTAAACGTCATTCTGATGGATGGGCGACTGCGCGAGTTGTCGTGCTTACTGATCGATGGTCACGATATCGGTGGAATTGAAGGAGAACCAGGGTGGATGATTGAGCGTCGTGATACCGGTCCCGCTGGAGAGCTTCCATATTATTCAGAGTGGCCCATAGATGCGCGATTCCATGTGCACGTAGAGCCGACAGCATTTGAGCTTGCTTGCCCGGATATGTTTATGGCCACACATGACTTCAATAACTACGTTGGAAGGGCGATAGAAGCATATTTATCGAGAAACCCCACAGAAACAGAGATGGCGCAATTGATCATTTCGCAGCTAAAAACGTCAAGGTCAATCTGAAATTCAAAATCAATGGATTCTATCTCGGCATCCCTGCCTATTATTGTGAGACAATTCGTCTTGAATCTTGCAGGACTGGTGCGCGTGATAATGATTTCGCACAAAACTTGTGCATTGCGGGCAAATAAACATGAATGCTCGCAAGTTCTTTGAAAACGCGGGTAGTACACGCAATACAGCCGATATTCAAATCGAACTCAGCGGATGGTTGGTCATTGTTGATAATGATCCATATTTACTAAAGAAGCAATTACCTAAGGATTACAAGCAGGCAGTGAAGATAAAGCTCTCAGATAGAAATATTGTCTATGCTGTGCGTCAAGCAATCCTCTCTCTTGGTGGTGGCGAGAGTTTTGTTTTTCATAGGGCAAAAGTGATTGGTCTTTTGGCTGCTGGGATTTCGCCTGAAATTACTGCGGCCAGTTTGTACATCCAGGAACGTGGGCATGATGAATTGGCTTTTGTAGATATCACGCCAGCCGCAGTAGGTGCGGTAAAGACGCGCTATGAAGCAGCAATTGATTTTGATTTTTTCAAGGAGATGGGTGATACCTAAATAGCCGCTGCTTTGGGTGTGGAAACAACAACATCCATGACCACGCCCTTGGGCGTGGCCTCCGAGTTTGGCGGCAACCCGGTGACGGTGTTGGAGGCGTCTTCGGCATACGCCTTCAAGCGAGCGTGGCCAGCCAGAGCAGTGCCCATACCGCCAGCACGGGCAGCACGGGCAGCACGGGCAGCATGCTCAATACAGTGGGCGGAGTGGACATTGCCAAGACCGAGATTGCACCAGGTGTCTGGGAGCGACAGTACAACACACCAGATCGGATTGCCGCGGGCAAAGCCCCGCTAACCAAGACAACCTACGACATACGATGGAGTGACCAGCAAATCTTGGATATGTCCAAGCAGGCATCGTCACAAGTGTGGACAGAATTTCAAAAACTGGCGTTCAACCGTCTTCGAATGGCGTGACAACGCACATCAATGGCATACCGTTCGTAACCCTACTTAGCAAAGACAAGGCCGGCAACATCTCCGTGTACTCCCACCCTGGAAGGACGAAACCATGAGTCATGATTTGGATGGCGATCCAATTCGCTACCCCGGTCTATCGGTGCAACATCGTCTACCACCAAATGGCCCCTTTGGAGTCGCCACAATGCTTGTGCTTGGCGGGGTGGATAGTCGTTTTCGCGCTGGGCAGGTGTTGAGCACCGTTACGGAGCTGGTTTGTGGGAGGACGACTCTGGATGGTGCTGAACCAGCCGGCTACGAAATCGGCCAGTGGAAGCATCGGTTCATGTGCGATGAGGAACCTGAAAGCGAAGTGCCGGAAGATGCCTACTTCGCTTGGGTATCCCCGATGTTCTGGGACTACGACCCGCCTTTGGTGATCTACAACAAGGCGGAGTTCATGACACTGTTTGAAGATTGCTGCCGCAACTTCGTCACCGCGCATCCGGAGCGACGCGACGAGTTCGCCGCCGCCTTGGCGGCCAACGGAATGTCACTTTTCCCCACGGCAGATCGACCTTGAGTTCATGCCAGGACATGCAGCTGACCACCGCGCAGCGCGGGCATGTGGACAGCTACAGCTTCTTCAACCGCTACAAGTCCTCGGGCGATCTGATCAAGATCGAGCAGCGCATCGACAACCGCGATATCGAGCTGACCAACAGCGGCAACAGCTGGAGCAGCGGTGGGGGCATGAACCTCAAGGCCGGGGGCAGCCATAGGCGCCTTCCTGTTTCCAGTACATGCCGCCTTCGTACTGGCGAGCGAGCGCCTTCACACGGGTCAGCTCGGCCAGGATGGTCTGGGCGTCGATGACCTGGCGGGCGGCCTCGTCGGGTAGGGGGAGGTAGTTCATTCACCTGTCAGAAATAAAAAATGCGATCTAGCAGATGAATCATTTCAAATCAACAACCTACGGAAGCCAGTCACGGCCTTCCAGCCGTCCTTGAGCACGAGCAGGCCAGCCATCCGAGCACAAACTCTCGTCGATCCCCGCGTGATGACGGGAACCCGCTCAGGCGCGATGCAAGTTGGGGCAAACCTCACCGCAGGGGTTTTACGCCGAGACACCCAGCAGGGAAGCCAGCTTCAGCGTCGTGCCCCAGTTGCGGGTCGTGATCCCCCGACCGGCCTTGCCCAGCAGGGCCTCACCCGCCCTGCTCTCCAGGAGCCCGCCCGCGCAGTGCAGATACGCGGCGTGCTCCGTGACGGCGAGGCGCTCGCCGGGTTGCAGCAGCGGTCGCAGGGCATCGAGTTCCGCCAGCCGGGCCCGGTCCATCGCGAAGGCCACGAGGAAGCGTGGGTGCTCGGCTTCCGGTGGCGTCATCGGGTTGTCGGCCACGATGGCGGCGAACTCGGCCGTGGTCTTGACGATGACCAGCGTCGCGACACCGAAGCGCGCCTGAAGGGCGGACGCCACGTCTGCCGCCAGTCTGACCGGGCTGCGGCTCTTGGACGAGAACACCGCGTTGCCGCTGTTCAGAAGGGTCTGCACCTCGGTGTGACCCTGTTCCTCCAGCATGGCGCGAAAGTCGGCCATCGGCACGCGGTTGCCTTTGCCGACATTGACGCCACGGAGCAGAACGACGAAGCGGGGCATGGGTGTGGTCTCCCGCTCACGTCATCTCACGCGCCCTGCGGCCCCGCCAGGTAGTCCACCTTGCCCAGGTCCACCCCGTTGTGGCGCAGCAGCGCATAGGCGGTGACGACGTGGAAGAACATGTTGGGCAGGGCGTAGTGCTTCAGGTAGGCCTCGCCGGGCATGCTGCGGGTCTTGTCGCGGCCCACCGGGAACACGATCTCGGCGGCTTCGCGGCCGTCGATGGCCGTGGCGGGCACGGTGGCCAGCCAGTCCAGGGTTTTGGCGATGCGCGCCTTGAGTTCGGGGAAGGTGGTTTCGTTGTCCTCGAACTTCGGCGCCTCGATGCCGGCCAGGCGCGCGGTGCCGTTCTTGGCCGCGTCGCAGGCGATGCGGATCTGCGCGGTGAAGGGCAGCATGTCGGGTGCCAGGCGGGCGGCGCACAGCACGTTGACGTCGAACTTGCGCGCCGTGGCGCTGGCCTCGGCCTTCTCCAGGCAGTGCAACAGGTTGGTCAGTGCGGTCTGGAAGACGGGCAGGCTGGCGGACGAGAGTGTGATGGCCATGGGGGTTCCTGAAAGGGATGAAAGGGTCGGGAGCGCATGCTACGCGCCCCCGCGATCCCTTGCAGGCGGCGGGGCTCAGCCGTTCACACGAGAGCGTCGTCCGCCACCGTGGACCACCGCCGAAAGCGTTCCTGCAGGCGCTGCACCACCGGGGCCGCGGGCGGTGGGACGCTGGCGTAGGCGTCGCGGCCGTGCGGGGGCATGGCCCAGCGGGTGCTCAGCCAGGCGCCGCGCGCCGTGCCTTCGACTTCGTCCTGGCTGCGCACCACCGCCAGGGGCGCGAGCAGTGCGCTGAGCGCGGCCGCGTAGGCCGGGTTGTCGGCCAGCGGCCCTTCGAGGATCACCACGGACGAGGCATCGCCCTGTGGGGCGCGCGCCCGCAGCGCGGGGGGCAGCAGGTCGAGCAGGATGCGGGTGGTCATCATGGCGCAGTAGAGCGCGGCCAGGGCCGGCCGCAGGTGCAGGGGCACCACCTGGGGCGCGACGCCCATGGGCTGGTCGCCGCGCAGGATCTCGCCGGCCTGGCCGAAGAGGGTGTTGGGCCCGGCGTCGCTGCCGGGCAAGGCCAGCCACCCGGCTTCCAGCACCTCGTGCAGGGCGCGCTCGGTGGCCAGCGCCGGGTCGGCGCCGTGGCAGAGGTGGGCGAACTCGCGCCCGCCCATGAAGCGCGCGGTGGGCACGGGTTTGCCTTCGATGGACTGGTTGAAGAGCTGGTCGCGCAGCGGGTCGAGCGTGAGCGTGTCGGCGGGCACGCCGGGCGCCATGATGACCGTCCAGGTGCCGGTGGAGACGACGCTGGCGCCGGGCAGCGCGTGCAGGTGGCGCGCCAGGCAGGCGTTGCTGTCGTGCAGGCCGACGTGCACCTGGCAGCCGGCGGGCAGGCCGAGCGCGGTGGCGAGTTCGGGGCGCATCGGGCCCAGCGTTTCGTGCGCGAGGCGCAGCGGCGCGAAGCGCTCGGTCAGCCCCTGACGCACGGCCCAGGGGGCGAAGGCGTTGCGCGCCGGTTGCCACAGGTGGGTGTGGCAGCCCAGCGAGGTGGCTTCGTTGGCGACCGCGCCGGTGAGCCACCAGGCCCAGTACTGCGGATACGGCAGCCAGTGGCGCACGCGCGCCCAGTCCTGCGGCCGGTTCTGCTGCAGCCAGTAGAGCTGCAGGCCGGCGTTCAGGCCCAGCGGCAGCAGCGGCGAGCCGGTGACGTCGAAGCCGTCGAGCAGCGCGGTGTAGCGTTCGCGCCAGGGGCCGTAGCCGTCCCATTCGTAGTCCATGGGCGGCAGGGCCAGGCCGTGTTCGCCGATGGCGCAGAAGGCGGCGCCGTGGGTGGTGATGCCGATGCGGCCGATCTGCCGGCGCTCGGGCAGCGTGGGCATGGCGTCGAGCAGCCAGGCCCGCAGGGCTTCGGTGCCGAGCGCGGTGTAGCCGTCGGCCTCGACCGACGCGTTGGCCTGCACGCGGCGGGCCAGCACGTCGCCCTCGGCGTTGAACAGCACCAGCTTGGCGTTGCTCTTGCCGATGTCGAGCACCAGGGTGTGTGTGCCGCTGTCCATGGTCAATCGAGATGGAACAGGCACGGCAGGTCCTCGGCCACGGGCGAGCCGTCGGGGTGGCACCGCATGAGGTCCTTCATGTGCTGCCACCAGCGCTGCATCACCGGGTGCTGCGGCAGGCTGGCCATGGTGTGGCCCTGGCGGCGGCGCAACACGGCGAACAGCACCCCGTGTTCTTCGTCGAGGTAGATGCTGTAGTCCTCGATGCCCGCGTCCTTGAGCAGGGCCACCAGCTCGGGCCAGATGGCGTCGTGGCGGCGGCGGTATTCGGCCACACAGCCGGGGTTGAGGAACATGCGGAAAGCGTGTTTTTCGGTGGGCATGTCAGGCACTCCCTGCGGCCGGTGGCTTCTGGAAACGCGGGGCCAGGCGGCGCAGGTACTGGGGCAGCACCATGGCCACGATCAGCAGGCCGCCCACCACCATGGAGACCACGATGCCGGTGACGTTGAGCATGCCCATGGCAAAGGTGAAGCTGCCCAGCAGCACGGCCGCCAGCAGGGTGCCGACCACGCTGCCGCGCCCGCCCTGGATGGACACGCCGCCCAGGATCACGATGGTCACGGCGTCAAGCTCCCAGCCCATGGCCAGGTTGGGCCGCGTGCTGCCGATGCGCCCGGTCAGCAGCACCGCCGCCAGCGCCGCCATGATGCCGGCGAACACGAACAGGCCCAGGCGGTAGCGGTCCACCGCGATGCCGGAGAAGCGCGCGGTCACCGGGTTGGCGCCGATGGCGTAGATGCGCCGGCCGTGCACGGTGGCGTGCAGGAACAGGCCCACCAGCAGCGCCGCGACCAGCATGACGACAAACTCGATCGGCACGATGAGCCACGGCATATCGAGCAGGTCGCCCAGGTAGCCGTTGCCCCAGGTGACCAGGGTCTCGGGGTAGCCGGTGATGGCCTGGTCGCCCAACACCACCTGCGCCAGCCCCCGGTACAGCGAGAGCGTGCCGATGGTGACGACGATGGCGGGCAGTTTCCAGCGCGTGACCAGCCAGCCGTTGAGCGCGCCGCAGGCCGCGCCGGTGACCAGGGCCGCCAGCACCATGGTGCCGACGCCCGCGCCGGCCTGCATGGCAAAGCCCATGGCCATCGAGGCCAGGGCCATGGTGGCGGCGATGGACAGGTCGATCTCGCCGCCGATCACCAGCAGGGCCATGGCCAGCGCGATCAGCGCCTTCTCGGAAAAGTTGTAGGTGGTGTCGGCCAGCGCATAAGGCGTGAAGAAGCCTTCGATGCCCAGGCCGAAGCCCAGGTACACCAGCACGATCAGCGCGATGAGGATGCGCTCCCAGGTGTCCAGCGCCTTCATGCTTGGGCTCCTTGCGGGGTTTCGAGAATCTGGCGCCCCTGCGTGCGGTCGGCCCGCGCGTTGAGCACCACCGAGATCAGGATCACCGCGCCGGCAATGGCCTGCTGCCAGAACGGCGAGACCTGGATCACCGGCAGCGCGCCGTTGATGACGCCGATGAACAGCACGCCGAGCAGCGCGCCGGCAATCGTCCCGACGCCGCCGCCAATGCTCACGCCACCGATCACGCAGGCCGCGATCACCGTGAGCTCGTAGCCCGAGGCCAGTTCGGTGAAGGCGATCGAATAGCGCCCCACCCAGAGCAGGCCCGCGAGGCCGGCCAGCAGGCCCGAGAAGGTGTAGGCCATGACCAGGCGCTGGCGCACCGGGATGCCGGCGTACAGCGCCGCGTGCGGGTTGCCGCCGTAGGCGTAGAGCTCGCGCCCTTCGCGGCGCCAGCGCAGCAGGTAGGCGCTGACCAGCAACACGCCCAGCGCAAACCAGATCAGCGCGGGCAGGCCCAGCCAGTCCTCGCGCGGCAGGCCCTTGATGAGCGGGTGGATTTCGTGGTCGGAGATCCAGGCCCCGCCGCTGGCCACGAAGGTGGCGCCGCGGTAGGCCGAGAGCGTGCCCAGCGTGACCACGATGGGTGGCAGCGAGAACCGCATGATCAGCCAGCCGTTGACGGCGCCCAGCAGCGCGCCCACCACGCAGGCCATGAGCAGCAGCGCCGGCAGCGGCATGCCCGGCCAGGCGCGCGCGGCCAGCGCGCAGAGCATGCCGGTGAGCGCCAGGTTGGAGGCGACCGACAGGTCGACCCCACGGGTGAGCAGCACCAGCATCTGGCCCATGACCAGGATCACGAGGATGGCCGAATCGTTGCCGATGTCGAGCACGTTGCGCCAGCTCAGGAACACCGGCGCGCGCCAGCCCACGGCCAGCACGATGAGGACGATGATGGCCGCGAGCAGCCACTCGCGGCGGCGCGTATGGAAATGGGAAGACAGGCTCATGCGGCCATCTCCAGCACGTGTTGGTGGAGCGCCTCGGGCTCGATGCCCGAGGCCGCGGCCACGATGGTTTCGGCGTCGGCCTGGCCCTGTTCGTAGGTGGCCACCATGCGGCCCCGGCGCATGACCACGGTGCGGTGTGCCAGGTGCATCACCTCGGGCAGCTCGCTGGAGACCAGGATCACCGCCAGGCCCTGCGCCACCATCTCGGCGATCAGCTGGTAGACCGCCTGCTTGGCGCCCACGTCGATGCCCTTGGTGGGCTCGTCCAGGATCACGATGCGCGGGTTCAGCCCCAGCCACTTGGCGATCACCACCTTCTGCTGGTTGCCGCCCGACAGGCCCGACAGCGGCGTGTCCTGGCTCTCGGTCTTGATGCGCAGGCGCGCGATCATGGACTCGGCCAGCGCGGACTCGCGGACCCGGGACAACCAGGGTCCACGCGCGAGCGAGGCGGCGTTCGTGACCGGGCCGGCCAGGCCGGCAAGCGTGATGTTGTGGCGCACCGAAAAGTCCAGGATGCCGCCCTGGCGCTGACGCTCTTCGGGCACGTAGGCCAGGCCGGCGGCGATGGCGTCGGCGGGCTCGCGCACCTTCAGCGCCTTGCCGCCGACGCGGATCTGTCCACGCGCCAGCGGGTTCAGGCCCATCAGCGCGAGCATGGCTTCGCTGCGGCCCGCGCCCACCAGGCCATAAAAGCCCAGTATCTCGCCGGCGCGCAGCGAGAAGCCCAGGCCGTCGAATTCGGTGGGGTGCGAGAGGCCTTGCACCTCCAGCACCACGTCGCCCGCGCGGCGCGGGATGTGGGGGTAGATCTTCTCGATATCGCGCCCGGCCATGAGCTTGACCAGCTCGCCCTCGCGCGCGTCGGCGATGCGCCCGTGGCCCACCGAGGCGCCGTCGCGCAGCACCACGTAGCGGTCGGCGACGGCGAAGATTTCGTCGAACTTGTGGGTGATGAAGAGCACGGCCACGCCCTGCGCCTTCAGGCCCCGCACCAGGCCGTAGAAGTCGCGGATCTCGGCCTGCGAGAGCGCGGCGGTCGGTTCGTCCAGGATCACCACGCGCGCTTTTTGCGACAGCGCGCGGGCGATCTCGATCAGGTGGCGCTGCGCCAGGCTCAGCTGCTTGACCGGGGTGGTGGCGGCAAAGCCGGCGCCCACCTGGTCGAGCACGGTCTGGGCTTCGGTGTTCATGCGCGCCCAGTCGATGAACGACAGCGGCCCCAGCCGGCGCATGGGCTGGCGGCCGATGAAGATGTTCTCGGCCGCGCTCAGCTCCTCGAACATCACGGTTTCCTGGTGCACGGCCACGATGCCGGCGGCCTGTGCGTCCTGCGCGCGGGCAAAGCGCACCGGCTGGCCCCCCAGCTCGATGCGGCCTTCGTCGGGCTGGTAAACACCCGTCAGTGTCTTGACCAGCGTGGACTTGCCGGCGCCGTTTTCGCCGATGAGCGCGAGCACCTCGCCGCCCACCAGTTCCAGGTCCACGCCCTTGAGGGCGTGGGTGGGGCCGAAGCGTTTGTGAATGCCTTGTAGCCGGAGCCAGGCGGAGGGGTTCTCAGAGGTCATGGAGGCACATTGGAGCAAGAAACGACGACCTCAGGGCACCGAGGAACCGGCTTTGCCGGGCCTCTGGTGCCGTCCCCCTCCCGCCGAAGGCGAGAAGGGGGAAGACGCGAAGCGGCGCAGGGGGTTCCTCAAAAGATTTTCGCGAATTTGTCCACGTTGGTCGCGTCGTAGGTAAACGGCTCGGCCATGGCGGCTTCGCCGTTTTCGTCCAGCGTGGCCTTGCCCACGCGGCCCAGCGAAATCACCTCGCCCTTGCTGCCCTTGGCCGTGCCCTTCATGAAGGCGTGCACGGCGTGGATGGACGAGTAGCCCAGGTCGATCGGGTTCCAGATCGCGAACGACTTCACCGCGCCGCTCTGCACGTGGCCGGCCATCTCGGAGGGCAGGCCCAGGCCGGTCACGAAGATCTGGCCGACCTTCTTCTCGTCCTGCACGGCCTTGGCGGCCGCGGCGATGCCGACCGTGGTCGGGGCGACGATGGCCTTGAGGTTGGGGTAGCTCTTGAACAGGCCCTGCGCTTCGCGGTAGCTCTTGTCGGTCTGGTCGTCGCCGTAGACCACGTTGACCAGCTTCAGGCCGCTGTACTCGGGCTTGGCCAGCACCTTCTTCATCTCACCGATCCAGATGTTCTGGTTGGTGGCCTGCGCGGTGGCCGAGAGCACGGCGATCTCGCCCGTCTTGCCCACCACCTGCTCGCTCATCTTCACCAGCTTCTCGCCGATCAGCGCGCTGTTCGAGGGGTTGAGCTGCATCAGGCGGCCTTCCTTCTTCACACCCGAGTCGAACGAGATGACCTTGATGCCGCGGGCCATGGCCTTCTTGAGCGAGGGCACCAGCGCGTCGGGGTCGTTGGCGGAAATCACGATGGCCTTGACGTTCTGCGCGATCAGCGAGTTGACGATCTCGATCTGCCCTTCGGCGGTCGCCTTGGCCGGGCCGGTGTAGATGATCTCCACGTCCTTGAGCTCCTTGGCGGCTTCGAGCGCGCCCTGGTGGGCGGCGTCGAAGAAGCCGTTGCCCAGGCTCTTGACCACCAGGGCGATCTTGTCGGCGGCGAAGGCGGGCTGGGCCAGGGCAAGCGCCAGGGCGGCTGCGGTCAGTGCGAAGCGGGATTTTTTCATGTATGTCTCCAAAGGATGTCGTCGCGGTTGAAAAAGGCCGACCTGTCGGGGTCGATGTCCTGCCGTTGGTGATGGGAAACGCCAGCGGTCAAGATGGGTGGCCGGCCGGGGCGTCTCGCGCGCAGCCCCGGCCGGGGAATGGGTTCACACGATGCCGCCGCCACCGCCCACGGCGGCCGGGCGCTCGCCGGCCACCCGCTGGCGGTAGCCACTGGCGCGGTAGGCGGCCACCGGGTCGATGGCGCCACCGGCGTCCAGCCGCACGCGCTGCAGCAGCGGGGTCACGTCGGTCTGGAAGGCCTGCTTGAGCAGGTGGGTGGCGGTGAGCGCGTCGTTGGCGTCCTGCGCGGCGTCGAGCGCGGCGCGGTCCACCAGCAGGGCCTGCGCGTAACTGCGCTGCACCTGGATGGCGCTGGTCATCAGGCTCTCGATGGGATCGGTCACGTTGTGGCTCTGGTCCAGCATGTAGGCCGGGTCGAAGGCGACGCCTTCGTGCGCCGCGGCCACCAGTTCGTTGAACACCAGGAACAGGCGATACGGCGAGACGCTGCCCGCGTCCAGATCGTCGTCGCCGTACTTGCTGTCGTTGAAGTGGAAGCCCGCGAGCTTGCCGGCGGCGATCAGCCGCGCGACGATGAGTTCGATGTTCACGTTGGGCGCGTGGTGGCCCAGGTCCACCAGGCACTGCGCCTTCGGGCCCAGGGTCTGCGCGGCCAGGAAGCTGGAGCCCCAGTCCTGGATCACGGTGGCGTAGAAAGCCGGCTCGCAGATCTTGTGCTCCAGCAGCATGCGCCAGTCGCCCGGCAGCGCGGCGTAGATCTGCTGCGCGCTCTCCAGGTAGCGGTCAAAGGCGCGGCGGAAGTGCTGCTGGCCGGGGAAGTTGCTGCCGTCGCCGACCCACACCGTCAGCGCCTTGGAGCCCAGCGCCTGGCCGATGGCGATGCATTCCAGGTTGTGCGCCACGGCCTGGGCGCGGGTGGCGGCGTTGGTGTGGCTGAGGCTGCCGAACTTGTAACTGTGGGCCTGGCCGGGCTGGTCGCTGAAGGTGTTGGAGTTCATGGCGTCGAAGGCGAGGCCGGCGCTGGCCGCGGCTTGGCGCAGCTCGCTCCAGTCGCTGCACTTGTCCCAGGGGATGTGCAGGCTGACGGTGGGCGTGGCACGCGCCAGCTGCTGGATCACGCCGCAGTCCTGCAGCTTGTCGAACACATTGCGCGGCTCGCCCTGGCCAGGGAAGCGGGCGAAGCGCGTGCCGCCGGTGCCCACGCCCCAGCTGGGAATGGCGACGCCGAAGGCCGCGACCTGCTGGCGCACGGTCTCGATGTCGATCTGGCGCCGGGCCAGCTGTTCGCCCAGGTGCTCGTAGTCGCTCTGCACATGGCGCAACTGGGGTTCGTTGTGCGCCTCCAGCAATCCGTTGTCGATGGTCTTCATGTTGTCTCCTTGTTGAGCGGGTGCCTGAGCGCCCATCTCGTCCAGTGGACGCCGCGGAACCGGCTTTGCCCGGCCGCTGGTGTCGCCCCCTGGGGGGAAGCGCCGGCAGGCGCCTCGGGGGGTTATCTTGTAAATGCGGCGAGGTTGCCGGCGTCCACGTTGAGGATGTTGCCGGTGCTCTTGGCGCTGAGGTCTTCGCAGGCGAAGAAGTAGGTGGCCTCGGCGATGTCTTCGGGGAACACGCTGCGCTTGAGCATGGAGCGGTCGCGGTAGAAGGCTTCGAGGTCGTCTTCGCCGATCTTGTTGGCCTGGGCACGCTCCGCGCTCCACTGGCCGGTCCAGATCTTGGAACCGCGAATGACGGCGTCGGGGTTGACCACGTTGGAGCGGATGCCCAGCGGCGCGCCTTCGAGCGCGAAGCTGCGGGACAGCTGGATCTCGGCGGCCTTGGCCGCGCAGTAGGCGGTGGCCTGGTTGCTCGCGACCATGCCGTTTTTGCTGGCGATCATGACGATGGAGCCGCCCGTGCCCTGCGCCTTCATCAGCCTGAAGGCTTCGCGCGCCACCAGGAAGTAACCCGTGGCCAGGATGCTCTGGTTGCGGTTCCACAGTGCCAGCGTGGTTTCGTCGATGGGCGCGGCCGAGGCGATGCCGGCGTTGCTCACCAGGATGTCCACCCCGCCAAACGCCAGGGCGGCGCGGCCGTAGGCGGCGATCACGCTGGCCTCGTCGGTCACGTCGCAGCGCACGCCACGCACGTGGTCTTTGCCGTGGGCCTTGGCCAGGTCGGCGGTGACGCTGGCCAGCGCGTCCTCGTCGATGTCGGCCAGCACCACGCAGGCGCCCTCGGCCAGCATGCGCCGGGCAATGGCCTGGCCGATGCCGCCGGCCCCGCCGGTGACCAGGGCGACCTTGCCCACCAGTGGCTTGGGCTTGGGCATGCGCTGCAGCTTGGCTTCTTCGAGCAGCCAGTATTCGATGTCGAAGGCCTCCTGCTCGGGCAGGCCCACGTACTGGTCCACCGCATTGGCCTCGCGCATCACGTTGATGGCGTTCACGTAGAACTCACCGGCGATGCGGGCCGTGGCCTTGTCCTTGGCAATCGTCACCATGCCGATGCGCGGCAGCAGGATCACCACCGGGTTGGGGTCGCGCAACGCCGGGCTGTTGGCGCGCCGGCAGCGCTCGTAATAGGCGGCGTAGTCGGCGCGGTAGGCGGCCAGCAGGCCGTCCAGCGCGGTCTTGAGCGCCGGGCCTTCGAGCGTGTAGACCGCCTCGGGCACGATCAGCGGGCGGATCTTGGTGCGCAGGAAGTGGTCGGGGCACGAGGTGCCCAGCGCGGCCAGCGGTTCGAGTTCGGCCGAGTTGACGAACTGCATCACCTCGGGCGAGGTGTTCACGTGCAGCAGCTTGGGGCTGCCCTGGGCGGCCAGGCCGCGCAGCACGGGCAGCACACGCGCCAGCGTGGCCTCGCTCGCCTCGGTGGCCAGCGTGTCGAAGCGCGTGCCGCCGAACACCTGCACCTGGCGGCGCTCGCGTTCCCGCGACAACCAGGCCTGCGCGCGCTCGATCAGGTCCACCGTGTTTTCGTAGCAGGCGCGGGACGACTCGCCCCAGCTGAACAGACCATGGCCGCCGAGCACGATGCCGCGCAGGCCGGGGTGTGCGGCGTTGTAGGCGGCCAGGCGCTGGCCCAGCTCATAACCCGGGCGCAGCCAAGGTAGCCAGCCCACGGTGCCCTCGTACACCTGCCGGGTGATGGCTTCGCCGTTGGCCATGGCCGCGATCGCGATCACGGCGTCCGGGTGCATGTGGTCCACGTGCGCATAGGGCAGCGAAGAATGCAGCGGGGTGTCGATGGAGGCCGCGCGGGTATTGAGGTTGAAGGTGCAGTGCGGCAGGTAGGCCACCATCTCGTCTTCGTGCGCCAGGCCGCGGTACAGGCCCTTGAGCGCGCGCAGCTTGTCCATGTAGAGCGTGGAGAAGCCGTCGAGCTTCATGGAGCCCACGTCACCGCCCGAGCCCTTGACCCAGAGCACTTCCACGTCGGCGCCACTCAGGGGGTCGCGCTGCCAGATCTTGGCCGAGGTGTTGCCACCGCCGTAGTTGGTGATGCGCAGGTCCGAACCGAGCAGGTTGGAGCGGTACAGAAGCAGGTGGGGCTGGTCCATGCCGGCGGTCGCGGCGTCGTCCCACTGGGGAAAGGCTGGGGGGGTGGCTGTGTTCATGGGACGGGATGCTAGGCCGCGCCCCCAGTCCCGGCTATTGATGGAAATTGATCAAATCGATAACGAAGTCTTATATTCCAGCCCTGGCCGCGTCGGCAGCCGGGTGACGGCCAGCAGGGGCGCTGCTTTTATCCGGGAATGTCCTGAGGAGAAATCGAGATGATGGAATTGAAGGTCCGCCACTTGCGGGTGTTCGAGGCGGTGGCCAGCTGTGGCAGCTTCTCGCGCGCGGCCGAGCAGCTGGCGCTGACGCAGCCCGCTGTCTCGATGGTGGTGCGCCAGCTGGAGCAGGAACTGGGCACCGCCCTGTTCGACCCGACCGACCGCAAGCGCCTGAGCGACGCCGGGCAGGAGCTGCTGGGGCACGCCCGCATCATCCTGGCGCAGGTGCGCGCGGCCGAAGAAGCCATGGCCTTCTACACCGAGAGCGGCAGCACCGAGGCCTCGCGTGGCCTGCGCGGGCTGCTGCACCTGGGCGTGGTGCAGACCGCCAACTACTTCGCGCCGCGCCTGCTCAGTGAATTCCACCGGCGCCACCCCGACGTGCACCTCAAGCTCACGGTGGGCAAGCGCTCGGAGATCCTGGCCATGCTGGCCGAGCGGCGGCTGGACATCGCCATCACCGGTTACCCGCCGTCCGAGGCCGACGTGGAAGCGCACAGCTTCGCCCGGCATCCGCACTGCATCGTGGCGCCGGTGAACCACCCGCTGGCGCGGCGCGGCGCGCTGGAATGGACCGACCTGCGGCAGGAAGACTTCATCTTCCGCGAGCCCGGTTCGTCGACCCGGCTGTTCCTCGAACAACTGCTGCAGGCGCAATCGATCCAGGTGCGCCAGCGGCTGGAACTCTCGGGCAACGAGACGGTGAAACACGCGGTGATGGAGGGCCTGGGCATCAGCTTCCTGTCGGCCCACGTGTTCCAGGTGGAGCTGGAAGCCGGCCGCATCGCCGTGCTCGACCTCGCCGACATGCCCAAGTACATCGACTGGTGCTTCATCCACCGGCGCGACGTCACGCTCAACGGCGTGAACCAGGCCTTCAAGGACTTCGTGTTCGCGGAGGGGACGCGGATCGCGGCGTGTCTGGTGCGGGGATGAGCAAGGCCAATATCCAGGCAACAGTGGGCGCACACCCCAGAGTTACAAGGTCGGAACAATGTCCCACAACATGTGCGCGAACACGGGTGGCCAGAGGTCTTTGCGCCACACGTAGGCCATGGTGAAGACCAGGCCGAAGGTGAGGACCCACACGACACCCAGCGGGCCCTGGTAGAGGTGATACAACACCCGCGCCAGCAGCGGCAATCCCACGGCCACCGACAGGCCAAATCCACGCAGGCCACGCACCAGGACACCCAGCAGGAACACCTCCTCGAACGCGCCATTGACCATGGCGAGCGCAATGCGCGAGATCAACGACGTGTCATCGAAGCTGAAGCCAATGGCGTCCGTCGCACTGGCTGCGTTGAACAAGGTTGTGACGATGGCCCCGGACAGCCAGCACGCCAGAAACAGCCCCACACCGACCGTCGTGCCGCGCATGGTCGGATGCGGATACAGGGGTCCCAGATCGAAGCTTCGCGAACGCAGATACAGCAACGTGACCGAAGCCAACACCAATTCGATGAAAACCATCGCCCAGTTGCCGTCTTCCGAGAAGTTGGCGTCGGGGAACCCGGCCAACAAGGCCTGAAACGACCAGAGAATGAAGAGCCCGAAACAGAGGGTTGTGACCGTTGAGGCCTCCGGGAGCGAAAGGGTGGTCTTCTTGTCAGTGGGCATGGACGGTCAGGAGCATCTGACACGGCCTTCGGGACACGGCCTTTGGTCAGCTTGCACGGTGGTTGGAGCTCGCGCAAGCATAGGTCAAATGCCAGCAGAGGGCTTCCCTGCCCGCAGTCACCACCTCAGGCCCGGCTCACGAAAGCGCGGCCTCGTAGATGGCCAAGTCGGATTTGGAAAAGCAGCAGAAGATGACGGACTGCACCGGGCAGCCCGCTGCCAGCACCTGACGAACCGTCGCGACTGCCACCGTCGACGCTTCTTCGATGGGGTAGCCGAAGATGCCCGTGCTGATGCTGGGAAACGCCAACGATGCCACCCCGGCGGCAGCGGCCACCTCCAGCGACCGCCGGTAGCACGAGGCGAGCATTGGTGGCTCTCCATGCGCGCCGCCACGCCACACGGGCCCGACCGTGTGCACGATGAACCGGGCGGGCAGCCGATAGCCCTTGGTCAGTTTGGCGTCGCCCGTCTTGCAGCCCCCGAGCAGGCGGCATTCGTGCAGCAGCTCGGGCCCCGCGGCCCGGTGGATGGCCCCGTCCACCCCGCCGCCACCGAGCAGCGAGGAGTTGGCGGCGTTGACGATGGCGTCGACGCGCAGCTGGGTGATGTCGCCCTGGATGGCCTTCAGAAACATCGGTGGAAAAGCTGTCTTCAATCAGACCTTCTTCGCCAGCCCCAGCCGCTCGATGGTGGCCTTCTCGGCCTTGAAGGTGCGCTCGCCGTAGGCCGTGTAATCGGCGCTGTTCATGTAGATCACGGGCTGGAAGAACTTGTCGAGCGTGGCGAGTACGGCCGGGTCTTCCAGCGTCTTCTTGAAGGCGTCGTGCAGCACCTTCACCACCGCCGGGGCCATGCCCTTGGGGCCGCCGATGCCGAAGGGCGATTCGTTGATGGTGTCCCAGCCGCTTTCCTTGACGGTCGGCACGTCGGGGAAGGCCTTGTTGCGGTTGCTGCCCAGCGTGGCCAGCAGGCGCAGCTTGCCGCTCTGCACATGCGGCGCGAACTCGGTGGTGCCGCTCATCATGCGGATGTGGCCACCCAGGATGGCCTGCATGATCTCGGCCGAACCCTTGAACGGAACCGGGTTGAGCCGGATGCCCGCCTTTTCGCTGAACTCTTCGATGGCCAGGTGCGGCGTGGTGCCCGTTCCGGTGTGGCCGTACTCCAGCTGGCCGGGGTTGGCCTTGGCGTAGGCCACCATCTCCTTGAGCGTCTTGAACGGCGCGTCGGCCGTGCAGGCGATGCCGAAGGTGTAGCCGGTGAGGCAGACGATGTGGGTGAGGTCGGCCACCGGGTCGAAGGGCATCTTCTGCATGTGCGGCAGGCGGTAGATGCCCAGCGGCAGCTGCGTGAGCGTGTAGCCGTCGGGAACGGCGCCCACCATGGCGGCCGCGCCCAGCGTGCCGCCCACACCGGGTTTGTTCTCGATGATCACGGGCACACCCAGCGTCTTGCTGGCGCTGTCGGCGAAGGCGCGCATGACGCCGTCGCTGCTGCCCCCGGCGGGCCAGGGCGCGATCAGCTTGATGGGGCGTGAGGGGTACTTGTCCTGCGCAAACACATGGCTGGGCAGCAGGGCCGGCGCGGCGATGGCGGCCGCGGTGGTCAGCACTTGGCGGCGGTTGAAGGTGGCGGGGCGATGGGTGCTCATGGGTGTCTCCTGCGGGATGGAATGGACAGCCCCACAACATAGCCCGCCACGCCTGCGCCGTGAACCGGGGCCGCCCCATGGCATGCCGATTTTGGGTCACACACGCGACTGGAGGCCGCCCACCGACGCGGGCTGGCCATCCCAGGGAGGAACCGCGCGGATCTGCATGGCCGCAGGCGTTAGCATGGATGCCTCATGTTGATGCGCCACACCCCCCACCTGTCGTTGAGCCTGCTAGCGCAGGGCCGGGGTTTGTTCGCGCGCCAGGTGTGGCCTTCCGCCACACCCTGATCTCCCCGAACCCCGGCCCCACAACGGTCACCATCCCGGTGGGCCGCAGGGCGTTGTGCGCGTTTTCTCCCCCTCCATCACCCGGCACCGACCAGGTGCGACGCTTGCCCATTGCACAAACATGAACGAACACCTTCTTCGCGAACCTGCACCCATCCCCGCCCTCTGGGCCGACACCCGCGCCACCGGCTTCACCATGGCGTCCGATCCGTTGACCTGCAGCCTGCTGCGCACACTGGCCGCCGCGAAGCCCGGCGGCCGCTTGCTGGAGCTGGGCGCCGGCACGGGCCTGTCCACCGCCTGGCTGCTCGACGGCATGGACGCGGGGGCACACCTCACCACGGTGGACAACGACCCCTTTCTGCTCGCGGTGCTGCACCGCCACCTGGGCCACGACCCGCGGCTCACCGCCGTCTGCGCCGATGGCGATCCCTTCCTGTGTTCGTTGCCGGTCGCTTCGTTCGATCTCGTCTTTGCCGACACCTGGTCGGGCAAATACCGCCTGCTCGACGAAGCGCTGGCCTTGCTCAAGCCGGGAGGCATCTATGTCATCGACGACATGCTGCCGCAAGCCAACTGGCCCGAGGGCCACGCCGAGAAGGTCCGGCAACTGCTGGACACGCTGGACGGGCGCACCGACTTCCACACCACGCAACTGGCCTGGGCCAGTGGCATGGTGCTGGCCACACGGCGCGCCTGACCGGCACAGCGCCGACGGATGGAACGGTGGGTGGATGGTGTCGGGTTCTCCCCGATTCGGCCATTGACTTGGTTATCTAGAGTAACTATTCTGCGGAACGGTTCGAACCGCCCACAAGAACCCAGGAGACCTGCATGCACACACGCCCCCACCCTCGCGGCCCCTGGGCCTCGGTCGCGCTCACCGCGCTGACGATCACCACGCTCGCGGCCTGTTCGACCGCACCCCACCTGGCCCCCGGCGCCGCACTGGCGCCGGCCCGGCCGGCGAGCATGGCCGGTTGTGAGGCCCTGGCGGGCCGGCTCGCCGGGCTGGCCCACACCCGCATCCAGAGCGTCACGGCGGTGGCCGCGGGTGCGCTCAAGGCCGGCGCGCAGGACGTGGCCGCGCACTGCGTGGTGCTGGGCGCGATGCACGAGCGCATGGGCGCCGACGGCAAGACGCCCTACGCCATCGGCTTCGAGATGCGCCTGCCGCTGCGCTGGAACGGGCGCTTCCTGTACCAAGGCAACGGTGGCATCGACGGCTCGGTGCAGCCCGCGCTGGGCGCCTTCGGCGGCGGCCCGATCACCTCCGCCCTGCACCAGGGTTTCGCCGTGATCAGCTCGGACGCCGGCCACGACAACCAGCTCACGCGCGGCCCCGGCTTCGGCCTGGACCCGCAGGCGCGGCTCGACTACGGCTACCAGGCGGCAAGCTCACCCCCATGGCCAAGGAAGTGGTGCGCCGGGCCTACGGCAAGGCGCCCGACCGCTCCTACATCGCCGGCTGCTCCAACGGCGGTCGCCATGTGCTGGTGGCCGCCGCGCGTTACCCCGACATGTTCGACGGCTTCCTGGCCGGCGCGCCGGGCTACAACCTGCCCAAGGCGGCCGTGGCCAACATCTGGGGCGCGCAGCAGTACAAGAAGGTCGCCACCAACCCCAAGGACCTCGGCAGCGCCTTCACCCAGCCCGAACGCCAGACCGTGGCGAAGGCCGTGCTGGACCGCTGCGACGCGCTCGACGGCGCCCGCGACGGCATGGTGCAACACCCCACCGCCTGCCAGGCCGCGTTCAACCTGGCCCGCGACGTGCCCACCTGCAACGGCGAGCGCAACGGCAGCTGCCTGAGCAGCGCGCAGAAGGCGGCGATCGCGCCCATCTTCAGCGGCGCCACCACGCGCGACGGAAAACCCTTCTACGCCAGCTTCCCCTACGACGCCGGCCTGGCCAGCCCCGGTGTGGCCAACTGGGAGTTCAGCGCGCCGATCCAGCGCGACTCGGGCGCCGTGGGCCTCATCTTCGGCGCACCGCCGCAGAACCCGGCCAGCTTCAACGGCGAGGCCTTCGCGCTCAACGGCGACGTGGACGCGATGCTCGCTTCGGTGCAGGCCACGGCCGGGCCGTTCACCGAATCGGCCATGGACTTCATGACCCCGCCCGACGCCACCGACCTGGGCCGCGTGAAGGCCAGGGGCGGCAAGCTGCTGGTCTACCACGGCATGAGCGACGCGATCTTCTCGCCGCACGACACGCAGGCCTGGTACGAGGGCCTGGACCGGCGCACCGGCGGCGACCCGTCGGGCTTCGCGCGCTTCTTCCGCGTGCCGGGCATGGACCACTGCCGCGCCGGCCCGTCCACCGACCAGTTCGACGCGCTCGGCCCGCTGGTGCAGTGGGTGGAGCAAGGCATCGCGCCCGACCAGATCATCGCCACCGCGCGCGGCCCGGGTAACGCCGGCGAGCTCAACCCCGATGTGCCCGCCAGCTGGGCGCCCAACCGCTCACGGCCGCTGTGCGCCTACCCCAAGGTCGCCACCTACAAGGGCTCGGGCAGCCTCGAAGAGGCCAGCAGCTTCGCCTGCCGCTGAACGCCCGACTTCACACCGCCGCTTGCCGGGCGGCGAAGTCCACGTACCAGTCCAGGCAGCCCGGGTTGGCCATGGCTTCCTTGTTGATCACCTTCTCCAGCGGCTGGCCCAGCAGCAGCTTCTTGATCGGCAGCTCCTGCTTCTTGCCCGAGAGGGTGCGCGGGATTTCGGCCACCTGGAACACGGCGTTGGGCACGAAGCGCGGCGAGAGCGCGGTGCGGATGGCGGCGTTGATCTTCTCGCGCATCGCATCGTCCAGCGCCAACCCCGGGCGCAGCACCACGAACAGCGGCATGTAGCTCTCGCGACCGAGGTATTCGAGGTCCACCACCATCGAGTCCAGCACCTCGGGCAGCGCCTCGACCGCGCTGTACAGCTCGCTCGTGCCCATGCGCAGGCCGTGGCGGTTGATGGTGGCGTCGGAGCGGCCGTAGATCACGCAGGAGCCGTCGGGGTGGATGCGCAGCCAGTCGCCGTGGCGCCAGACGGCGCCGGCTTCGGCGGGCAAGTCACCACCACCGGGCTTGCGGCCGTGGCCGGGCGGGTACATGTCGAAGTAGCTGCCGAGCAGGCGCTGGTTGTCTTTGTCGCCCACGAAATACAACGGCATGGAGGGGATGGGTTGTGCGCAGACCAGTTCACCCACCTCGTCGATCACCGGCTGGCCCTGCTCGTTCCAGGCCTCGACCGCGCAGCCCAGCAGGCGGCACTGCATGCGGCCCGGGGTTTGTGGCAGCTCCCTGTTGCCGCCAATGAAGGCACCGGCGAAGTCGGTGCCGCCGGAGATGTTGCACCACCAGATGTCGCCGGCTTCATTTCCCTCTCCCTCTGGGAGAGGGTCAGGGTGAGGGCTGGGCGCGGCGAGGCCCTCACCCCCGCCCTCTCCCAGAGGGAGAGGGAGTGAACTTCCTCGCAGCTTGCGAAACTGCGCCGTGCCCCAGTTCTGCGCGTCCTCGGACAGCGGCGATCCCGTCGTGCCCAGCGCCCGCACCTTGGACAGGTCCCCACACGCCGCCAGGTCCACACCCGCCTTCATGCAGTTCGCGAAAAACGCCGCGCCAGCGCCGAAGAAGCTCACGCCGAGCTCGGAGGCGAAGCGCCAGAGCACGGTCCAGTCGGGCTTGTCTTTCGAGCCGCCCGGATTGCCGTCGTAGATGACGCAGGTGGTGCCGTTGAGCAGGCCGCTGGTCTGCGCGTTCCACATCACCCAGCCGGTGGAGCTGTACCAGTGGTAGCGCTCGCCCCAGCTGTTGGGCGCGTAGCTGCAGCCCACGTCGTTGTGCAGGGTCTTGAGCGCCAGCGCGACGATCATGGTGCCGCCGTGGCCGTGCACGATGGGCTTGGGCAGGCCGGTGGTGCCGCTGCTGTAGACGATCCACAGCGGGTGGTCGAAGGGCAGCCACAGCGGCTCGAAGGCGGTGGTGGCGGCGTCGTTGCGCGCCGTCGCTTCGGCGAAGCTGGCGCAGGGTGCGGACACGGCCAGGGCCTTCGCCACCGCGTCCGGGCCCTCGGCCAGGTTGGTGTGCAGGATCACATGGCGCAGCGTGGGCAGGGCCGCGCGCAGCTCGGCCACCACGCCCAGGCGATCGAAGTCCCGTCCGCCGTAGGTCACGCCATCGCAGGCGATCAGCGCCACCGGCTCGATCTGTTTGAAGCGGTCCAGCACCGCGTTGGTGCCCATGTCGGGCGCGCACACGCTCCACACCGCGCCGATGCTGACCACCGCGAGAAAGGCGACCATGGTCTCGGGAATGTTGGGCAGGTAGGCCGCCACGCGGTCGCCGGGCCGCACGCCCTGGGCCTGCAGGTGCAGCGCGAGCGAAGCCACCTGGCGCCGCAGCTCGGGCCACGACAGCTCGACGCGCCGGCCCTTCTCGTTGCGGCTCTCGATGGCCATGAAGCCCGCCGCGTGCGCGGGCGCCACGTGGCGGAACACCTGCTGCGCGTAGTTCACCCGCGCGCCCGGGAACCACTGCGCGCCGGGCATCACGTTCTTCGCCAGCACGGCCGTGTGCGGCGTGGGTGAGCACAGTTCAAAGTGGTCCCAGATGCTCTGCCAGAAGGCGTCGAGCTCGGTGGTGGACCAGCGCCAGAGCGCGTCGTAGCTGTCGAACCGCAGGCCGCGGTGTTCGGCCAGCCATTGCTGGTAGAGGCGGATCTGGGGGATGTGGGGCGCGGTGGGGTTCATGCGGACGGCTTCCTAGGGTGCGCCATTCTGGTTCGTGGCCTGCCGCAGCCGCACAAGGGTTTGTACGGATGTTCAATGTTTTTGTACAACCGTTCAATACCGGCCATGGTCACCGGCCCCGCCCCCACCCGCTCCAGACCCGCGCCCTCGCGCGGCGCCCCCCGGCCCGACCGCCAGCAGGCCATCCTGCTGGCGGCCGAGAAGCTGTTCGCGCAACGCGGCTACCACGGCGTGACGATCCGGCAGATCGCCGAAGAAGCCGGCGTGCCGCTGGCACTGGTGGGCTACTACTACGGCCCCAAACACGAGCTGTTCCACGCCATCTTTGCGCACTGGAACCAGACCATCGAGGAACGCCTGGCCGCACTGGACGCGGCGGCGGCGAACCCGCAAGACCCGCAGACGCTGACCCGCATCGTCGAGGCCTTCGTGAAGCCCGTGATCCGGCTGCGCAACAGCGAAGAGGGTTTCTATTACGCGCAACTGGTCGGCCGCGAGCTGGCCTACGGCAGCGCCGAAGCCGACCGCGTGCTGCGCGAGTTCTTCGACCCGATGGCGCACCGCTTCATCGCCGCCATGCACGCCGCCCTGCCGCACGCCCGCCTGGCCGACGTGGCCTGGGGCTACCAGTTCGCGCTCGGCGCCCTGCTGCACCACCTGGTCGACGACCGGGTGACGCGGCTGTCGCAGAACCAGAGCCGGGCCGGCGACCCCGAAGCCGCGGACCGGCTCGTGCGATTCATCGTGGGCGGCCTGCAGGCCGCCCTGCCCGCCCCCACTTTCCCCGTCCCGAAAAAAACCACCCCACCATCCCGTAGGAGACCCGCATGAAACGACGCACCGCCTTGGCCGCACTGGCCGCTCTCCCCGCCGCCGCGAGCCTGCCGGCGCTCGGCCAGACCATGCCCAAGGTGGTGTTCGGCTACACCGCCGTGACCGACTTCGCCTCGGTGTTCGTGGCGCTGGAACAGGGCTTCTTCAAGAAGCGCGGCCTGGAGGTCGAGGCCAAGTTCATCCCGATCAATTCCACCATCCCCGCCGCGGTGCAGGCCGACTCGCTGCAGATCGGCGGCCCCACGCCCAGCGTATTCCTGCAGTCGGTGGACGGCGGCCTGGACCACGTGGTCGTGGCCGGCGGCGGCGCCACTTCCAAGACCATCACCGGCTTCGGCCTGGTGGCCAAGGCCGGCAGCGGCATCCGCACCGCGCAGGACTGCCTGGGCAAGAAGATCGGCGTGCCCGGCCTGGGCGCCTTCCTGCACGTGACCTTCCGCGCCTGGCTCAAGACGCAGGGTGTGGACTTCAGGAAGGTGAACTTCGTCGAGGCCTCGTTCCCGCAGCACGGCGACCTGCTGCGCGGCGGCTCGGTCGACGCCGTGGTCAGCGCGGACCCGTTCATGAGCCGCATCACCGACACCGGCGTGGGCTATGTGGCGAGCTACTACTCGACCTTCCTGCCCGAAAACCAGCCGACCATCATCCACACCGCGCGCCGCGACTGGGCCGAGAAGAACCCGGCCGCCGTCAAGGCCTTCCGCGAAGGCGTGCAGGAAGGTGCGGCCTTCATGCTGCAGCCCAAGAACAACGAGGCGGTGCGCGCGGCCGTCGGCAAGTACATCAAGCTGCCGCCCGAGGTGCTGGCCAAGGTTCAGATCTCACCGCCCTCGCCCATGGTCACGGAAAAGCAGCTGAACTACTGGGTCGGCCTGATGAAGGACCAGGAAATGCTCAAGACCACACCCGATGTGGCGCGGCTGATCGTGAAGTGAGGCCCGGGTGTCCGAAACCGTCCTGCATTTCGATCAGGTCGCCATCACCCTCGGCGGCCGTGAGATCCTCTCGCCCACCGAGCTGAGCGTGCGACGCGGCGAGTTCGTCTGCGTGATCGGCCCCTCGGGCTGCGGCAAGACCACGCTGCTGCGCGCCGCGGCCGGTTTCGTGGCGCCCAGCAGCGGTGCCGTGATGCGCCAGGGCAAGCCGATCACCGGCCCCAGCCGCGAGGTGGCCTTCGTCTTCCAGGACTACGGCCGCGCCCTGCTGCCCTGGCGCACGGTGGCGGCCAACGTGAGCCTGGCCCTGGAAGCGGCGAAGGTGCCCGAGGCCGAGCGGCCGGCGCGCATCGCGAAGGTGCTGGACACCGTGGGCCTGGGTGCGCACGCCAGCAAGTACCCGGCCCAGCTCTCGGGCGGGATGCAGCAGCGGGTGCAGATCGCGCGCTGCCTGGCGCAGCGGCCCGACGTGATGATGATGGACGAGCCCTTCGGCGCGCTCGACGCGATGACGCGCGAGACGCTGCAGGACGAGCTGGCGCGGCTGGTGCGCGAGGAAGGCCTGACGGTCATGTTCGTCACGCACGACCTGGAGGAAGCGCTGTACCTGGGCGACCGCGTGATCGCGTTGCGCGCCAACCCGACCCCGGAGCGCCCCAGCCTCGCGGCGGTGATCGACGTGCCGCTGCCGCAGCCGCGCGACCAGATCGGCACCAAGGAACACCCGGAGTTCCTGCGGCTGCGGCGCGAGCTCTACCACTACCTGGGGCATGCATGAAGGCCCTCGTTTTCCCCGCCGTGCTGATCGGCGCGCTGGAGCTGTGGACCCGCACCGCGGGCCAGGGCAGCGACGCCATCGCGCCGCCGAGCGCGGCGCTCCAGGCGCTGGCGGGTGCGGCCACCGACGGTTCGCTCTGGAGCGCGACCGCGTTCACGCTGGGCAGCGCCGCCCTGGGCCTGCTGATCGGCGCGCTCGGCGGGCTGCTGCTGGGCACACTGCTGGGCCTGTCGCGCCGGGCGGCACGGGCGGCCTACCTGAGCGTCGAGGTGGCGCGGCCCATTCCCTCGGTGGCGCTGATCCCGCTGGCCATGCTGGTGTTCGGCTTCGGCCTGCGCATGGAGGTGAGCGTGATCGCCTTTGCCTGCCTCTGGCCCATGCTGGTGCTCACGCAGGCGGCGGTGCAGCAGGTCGAGCCCCGGCTGCTGGAGGTGGCGCGGGCGCTGCAGCTCACGCCGCTGCAACGCTTTGCCTGGATCGTCGGCCCGGCCATCGTGCCGCGCCTCTTTGTGGCGCTGCGCCTGGGCGTGGCGATCGCGCTGGTGGTGGCGGTCACGGTGGAGATCGCGGCCAACCCCAACGGCATGGGCTACGCGATGATGATTGCGCAGCAGAGCCTGGACCCCGCCCTGATGCTGGGCTGGCTGGCCTGGATCGGCGTGGTCGGCTACGCCATCAACGCCGGTGCGCTCGCGCTGCAGCAGCGGGTGGCTCGCCGCATGGGGGAGACGGCCGCATGAGCTCTCAAACCTTCAGACGGGTCAACGCCCTGGGCAGCGCGGCGGGCGCCATCGCCGTACTCGGCGGCTTCGTGGCCCTGTGGTGGCTGGCCAGCCGCAGCGGCTGGGTCAACCGCGCCTTCCTGCCCTCGCCGGCCGCCACGGCGGGCAGCCTGGTGCAGGGCCTGGCCGGCGGCGACCTGCTGGCCTACACCTGGGCCACGCTCAACCGCATGCTGCTCGGCTGGGTGCTCGCCAGCGCCCTGGGCATCGCGCTGGGCGCGCTGATCGGCAGCTCGCGAACGGCACGCGAGTGGATCGCGCCCACGCTCGAATTCATCCGCCCGCTGCCGGCCTCGGCGGTGATGCCGCTGGCCATCGCGCTGTTCGGCCTCTCGGGCGGCATGGTGCTGGCGGTGGTGGCCTTCGGCTCCATGTGGCCGGTGCTGCTGGCCACCCTGCACGGCCTGGCACAGGTGCATGTGCGGCTGCGCGAGGTGTCGCAGGCGCTGCAGCTGGGCCGCCTCGAATTCATCGCCAAGATCGGCCTGCCCAACGCGATGCCCGACATCCTCTCGGGCATGCGGCTGTCGATGACGGTCTCGCTGATCGTCTCGGTGGTCGGCGAGATGATCGCCTCGCAGGCCGGCCTGGGCCAGGCCATCCTGCTGGCCGCGCGCTCGTTCCAGGCCAGCGAGCTGTTCGCCGGCATCGTGCTGCTGGGCGCCATCGGCTTCGCGAGCAACGCCGCGCTGGCCCTGGCCGAACGGCGCCTGCTGCGCTGGCAGCGCCCCTGACTGTCCACCCGTTTTCAAGGAGTCCCCCATGCCCCGCAAATTCGTCGACCTCTCGATCTTTCTGGAAAACGACGTGCTCAGCGATCCGCCGGCCTTCGCGCCCAAGATCCAGTACTTCACCCACGAGCACACCTTCGAGCAGATCGAACCCTTCTTCCCCGGCCTGAAAAAGGAAGACCTGCCCGACGGCGAAGGCTGGGCGGTGGAGCTGGTGCAGCTCTCCACCCACAACGGCACCCACCTCGACGCGCCCTACCACTTCCACTCCACCATGGACAAGGCGCTGGGTGAGAAGAAGCCCGCCATCGCCATCCACGACGTGCCGCTGGAGTGGTGTTTCCAGCCCGGCGTGAAACTGGACTTCCGCCACTTCGCCGACGGCTACGTGGTCACGGCCGACGACGTGGAGGCCGAGCTCAAGCGCATCGGCCACACGCTCTCGCCGCTGGAGATCGTGGTGGTCAACACCCGCGCGGGCTCGCGCTACGGCCACCCGGACTACGTGGCCGCCGGCTGCGGCATGGGCTACGAGGCCACCATGTACCTGCTGGAGCGCGGCGTGCGCCTGACCGGCACCGACGCCTGGAGCTGGGACGCGCCCTTCGTGCACACCGCGAAGAAGTACGGCGAGACGCACGACGCCAGCCTGATCTGGGAAGGCCACAAGGCCGGGCGCGACATCGGCTACTGCCACATCGAGAAGCTGCACAACCTCGAAGCGCTGCCGCCCACGGGCTTCATCATCAGCTGCTTCCCGCACAAGATCCGTGGGGCCAGCGCGGGCTGGACCCGCGCCGTGGCCATCTTCGACGAGAAGCTGTGACCCCCCTGCGCCGCCTTCGGCGTCACCCCCCAGGGGGCGATGCCAGCCGACCGGCAAAGCCGGCTCGGCGGCATCCCCGGTTGGGCCTCTCCATGCGAGGTGAGTGGTGCTGCGGCAGCGTGAACAACTGACAGGAATCACCCCATGGAACTCAACCACACCCACGACGCCCAAGCCCGCAGCTGGCTGGCCTCGGCCAACGAAGCCGGCACCGACTTTCCCATCCAGAACCTGCCGTTCGGCGTGTTCCGCCGCGCGGGCTCGGACGAGGCCTTTCGTGGCTGCGTGGCCATTGGCGACCAGATCGTCGATCTCGCCGCCGCGGCCCGGGCCGGGGTGTTCGAAGGCCTGCCGCAACTCGCCGCGCAGGCCTGCTCGGACACCGCGCTCAACCCCTTCCTGGCCATGGGCCCGGTGGCCTGGCGCGCGCTGCGCCACGCGCTGTTCGCCGCGCTGCGCCATGACGCCGACGCCCAGGTGGTGGGCCTGTTGCACGGCTGCCTGCTGCCGCAGGCCGAGGCGGAACACGGCGTGCCCACGCACATCGCCAACTACACCGACTTCTACACCTCGATCCACCACGCCCGCAACGTGGGCCGCGTGATCCGGCCCGACGACCCGCTCACGCCCAACTTCCAGTGGCTGCCCATCGCGTACCACGGCCGCGCGTCGAGCGTGGTGGTCAGCGGCACACCGTTCCACCGCCCCATGGGCCAGGCCCTGCCCCCGGGCGCCAAGGCGCCCGTCTATGGGCCCTGCGCGCGGCTGGACTTCGAGCTGGAACTGGGCTTCTACATCGGCCCGGGCAACGCCCTGGGCGAGCCGATCCCGCTGGAGAAGGCGGAAGACCACATCTTCGGCGTGAGCCTGCTCAACGACTGGTCGGCGCGCGACCACCAGTTCTGGGAAATGGCGCCGCTCGGCCCCTTCCTGGGCAAGAACTTCTGCACCAGCGTCTCGCCCTGGGTCGTCACCCTGGAGGCGCTCGCGCCCTACCGCGTGCCCTTCGCCCACCCGGCCGACGAGCCCCAGCCCCTGCCCTACCTGGACGGCGCGGCCAACCGCGACCACGGCGGCCTGGACGTGCAGCTCGAAGTGCGGCTGGAAACCGCGTTGCACCGCGCCAAGGGCGTGGCCCCCGACCGCCTCTCGGCCACCAGCTTCCGCCACCAGTACTGGACCCTGGGCCAGATGGTGACGCAGCACACCGTGGGCGGCTGCAACCTGCAGACCGGCGACCTGCTGGGCACGGGCACCATCTCCGGCCCCACGCCGCCCGAGGCCGGCGCCATCGTCGAGCTCAGCCGCGGCGGCACGGTGGCCATCGATCTGCCCGGCACCGGCGAACAGCGCCGTTTCCTGGAAGACGGCGACAACGTGATCCTGCGCGGCTGGTGCGAGAAGCCGGGTGCGGCGCGCATCGGCTTTGGCGACTGCCGGGGTGAGGTGCTGCCGGCGCTCGCCTGATCGCGTGGAATTGCGTTTCTTCCGCGTGGCCTGACGCGGATCAAGGCCCGCGCACCGGCCGTGGCGCCATGATCGCCGCAGCCCTGTCCCGCCCGCGTCACGCCCGCCCCGCGCCTGCTGCAACGCAGCGTGCGGGCCTTCGGGCCACCCGGCAGAATCGCGGCCACCCGACACCCGGTTTCACCACCACAACAAGGAGTTTTCATGGGTCTGTTCCACTGGACGGAAAAATCATCGGCCACGCTCACGGGCGGCGGCGTCATCGGCCCCGACGAGCGCCTGCCCTGGCCGCAGACCGCCGTGATGGGCGTGCAGCATTTGATCGCCATGTTCGGCGCCACCGTGCTCGCCCCCATCCTGATGGGCTTCGACCCCAACGTCGCCATCCTCATGAGCGGCATCGGCACCCTGATCTTCTTCGTCATGACCGGCGGCAAGGTGCCGAGCTACCTCGGGTCGAGCTTCGCCTTCATCGGCGTGGTGATCGCGGCCAGCGGCTACGCCGGCCCGGGCCCGAACGCCAACATCGGCGTGGCGCTGGGCGGCATCGTCGCCTGCGGCGTCGTCTACACGCTCATCGGTGCGCTGGTGCAGGCCATCGGCACGGGCTGGATCGAACGCCTGATGCCCCCGGTGGTGACCGGCTCGGTGGTGGCCGTGATCGGCCTGAACCTGGCCGGCATCCCGATCAAGAACATGGCGCCCACCGGCTTCGACGCCTGGATGCAGGGCGTGACCTTCGTCTGCGTGGCGCTGGTGGCGGTGTTCAGCAGCGGCATGCTGCAGCGCCTGCTGATCCTCATGGGCCTGATCATCGCCAGCGTCATCTACGCCGTGCTCACCAACGGCCTGGGGCTGGGCAAACCGCTGGACCTGAGCGGCATCGCCAGCGCCGCCTGGTTCGGCCTGCCCAACTTCAGCGCGCCGGTCTTCAGCGGCAACGCCATGCTGCTGATCGCACCGGTGGCCATCATCCTGGTGGCGGAAAACCTGGGCCACATCAAGGCCGTGACCGCCATGACCGGCAAGAACCTGGACCGCTACATGGGCCGCGCCTTCATGGGCGACGGCGTGGCCACCATCGTGGCCGGCAGCGCGGGCGGCACCGGCGTGACCACCTACGCCGAAAACATCGGCGTCATGGCCGCCACCAAGATCTACTCCACCGCCATCTTCTTCGTGGCAGGCATCATGGCCATCCTGCTCGGTTTCAGCCCCAAGTTCGGCGCGCTGATCCAGGCGATTCCGCTGGCCGTGATGGGCGGCGTGTCCATCGTGGTGTTCGGCCTGATCGCCGTGGCCGGCGCCAAGATCTGGGTCGACAACAAGGTCGATTTCTCGAACAACAAGAACCTGCTCGTGGCCGCCATCACCCTGGTGCTGGGCACCGGCGACTACACGCTGCGCTTCGGCGAATTCGCCCTCGGCGGCATCGGTACCGCCACCTTCGGCGCCATCGGGCTCTACGCCCTGCTCAACCGCAAGGGCTGAGCGCCGCACGGCACCTCACGGCCTGTCCGCCCGCCGGGGCGGCAGGCCTTTTTTTCGCCGGCTCGCCGGCCCCGATGCGGGCAAACCCTCAGCCCTGCAGCAACGGGCTGTTACCCCAGCCGCCACCCACCGCCCAACAATCGAAGCCCGAACCCGTTTTCCAAGGAGACTCCCATGGGCAAGAAACTGTTGATGATCTGCGGTGATTACTGCGAAGACTACGAAACCATGGTGCCGTTTCAGGCGCTGCAGGCGGTGGGCCACACGGTGCACGCGGTCGCACCCGACAAGAAGGCCGGCGACTGGATCCACACCGCCATCCACGATTTCGAAGGCGCGCAGACCTACAGCGAAAAACCCGGCCACCGCTTCACGCTCAACGCCAGCTTCGCCGACGTGAAGCCCGAGGCCTACGACGGTCTGGTGATTCCCGGCGGGCGCGGCCCCGAGTACCTGCGCATGCACGCCAGCGTGGTGGCGCTGGTGAAACACTTCACCACCAGCGGCAAACCGGTGGCCGCCATCTGCCACGGCGCGCAGCTGCTGGCAGCCACGGGCGACATCAAGGGCCGCACCATCTCGGCCTACCCCGCCTGCCAGGTGGAGGTGGAGCTCGCGGGCGCCATCTACGCCCCCATCGCGGTGGACCAGGCCGTGACCGACGGCCCCTTCGTCACCGCACCCGCCTGGCCGGCCCACCCGGCCTGGATCGCGCAGTTCCTGGCGGTGCTGGGCACCCGCATCACGCATTGATGCGCATCCCCCGTGCGAAGCCGCCGACAATGCGGTTTCGTCCGCCCAACGCAGGAGTGTCACCATGTGTGAAGTCTTCATCAGCGCCGACCCCGAGAGCTACGCCAGCCGCACCCGCTCGGTGCGGCTGCACGGTGTGGTCACCAGCATCCGGCTGGAGAACCTGTACTGGGACGTGCTCACCGAGATCGGCGAGCGCGACGGCATGGCGGTGGTGCAGCTGATCGAGAAGCTGTACGACGAGCTGGTGGCCGCACGCGGCGGGGTGGGCAACTTCGCGTCCTTCCTGCGCGTGAGCGCGCTGCGCTACATGGCGCTGCAGGCGCACGACCGCATTCCCATGGACAACGCGGTGCCGATCCGCTCGCTGGACGCGCGCGCCGTGCTGCATGCGCTGCCGGCGCACTGGGCGCTGCCGCCCGCGGCGGCGTCGGGCAAGGTGGTGGCGCTGCGCCGCAAGGGCTGACACTGCCACGGCGCGGGCGCAGGCGACACCCGGCGCTGTGCGAGCCGGCGGGAGGCCGCTACAGTGTGGCGATTCGTCTCCCAACCCACCGCCCGTTCAGCCCCCCATGACCCTCTGGAAAAAACCCCTCTCCGTCGAAGAACTCACCGCCATCCACGTGGGCACCGCCGTGCAACACCTGGGCATCGAATTCCTGGAGGTCGGCGACGACTTCATCCGCGCACGGGTGCCGGTGGACACCCGCACCAAGCAGCCCTACGGCCTGCTGCACGGCGGCGTGAGCGTGGTGCTGGCCGAGACGCTGGGCAGCTGCGGCGCCGCCTACAGCTGCCCCGAAGGCCACCGCGCCGTGGGCCTGGACATCAACGCCAACCACCTCAAGGGCGCCACCAGCGGCTGGGTCACCGGCGTCACGCGGCCGGTGCACATCGGCCGCACCACCCAGGTCTGGCAGATCGACCTGACAAACGACGCGGGCGAGCTGACCTGCGTCTCGCGCATCACCATGGCGGTGCTGGCGCCGCGATGATCATGCATCGGTCTTTCGTTTCCACACGGGTCTCGGGCCTGAAAACCGGCGCTGTCGCGCTCTGCGCCGCCCTGTTGCTGGCGCTGTCCGCCTGCGGCGGAGGCAGCAGCGCAAGTACCGACAGCGGCACGGGCGGCGCGGGCACCGGCACCAGCAGCGCCCTGCCCTCGCAGTGCACCGGTTCGTGCAACGCGGCCACGCCGGTGCCGCCCACCGTCTCCAGCACCGGGGGCGAGGGCAATGTCACCCTGTACAGCACGGGCCCGAGCAACGGCGGCGCCTGCGGCTACGGTTCAACGAACATCCAGTCCTACGCCGCCATCCACGCCAACGTGGCGCCCGGCGATGGCCAGGGGCCGTGGCAGCACGGCAAGGTCTGCGGCCAGTGCGCCGAAGTCACCGTGCTCACCTCGCAGGGCCTCAAGACCACCACCGTGCGCATCGTGGACAAATGCCCCGACGGCAACTGCGGCATCGACCTTGGGGGCACCGCCCCCAGCGCGGTGATGGCCGACGGCTTTGGGCGCTACGCGGGCCAGTGGCGCTTCGTGGCCTGCGGCGGCCACCCCGGCGTGTCCGACGGCGCGCCCACGCTGAACGTGAAGGACGGCAGCAACCCCTGGTGGTCGCGCGTGCGCGTGCACAACCCCGCCACCGGGGTGGCCTCGATCGACTACCAGGACACCGGCAGTTCAGCGCACGGCAGCTTCGCCTTCGACACCACCAACGTCGAGAACGCGTACGAGGTTCCCATCGGCGCGGTGCTGCAGTCCAGCGCCGCGAAGTTCCTGATCACGGTGAACTACGTGGACGGCACGAAGGCGACCGTGCAGCTCAGCCCCGCGCAACTCGGCGCGGCGAGCGCGAGCTACCCGCTCCACTGAACCCCGCCAGCGCCACGCCATCCCGATGACCCGGCCGCCGGTGCGCAGCGGCCGCACCGACGACCCGGCCCAGCGGATGACACGGGCGCGCTGGGCTGCAAGGGTTGACATTTTTTCTGGTTCGTGCCGATATGCAGGGCGTACAGTCCGGCTTACCTCACAGCTCCCGCCATGGACCCCACCCCAGCCTCCCACAACGACGATCTCGGCCACTACCTGTCGATCATGGTGGATCAGGGGGCGTCCGACCTGTTCCTCTCCAGCGGCGCCGCGCCTTCGATCAAGGTGCAGGGCGTGGTCAAGCGCCTGTCCGAAACCGAGCTTGACGCCTCCCGCGTGCAGCGGCTGGCCTATTCGGTCATGCGCGAGACGCAGATCCGCGACTTCGAGTCCACGCTTGAATGCGATCTGGCCATCGCCATCGAGGGCCTGGGCCGCTTCCGCGTGAACGTCTACCGCCAGCGCGGCGACGTGGCGGTGGTGGTGCGCCACATCAACGCCCAGATTCCCACGCTGGACGCGCTCAAGCTGCCGGCGGTGCTCAAGAAGCTGTCCATGCTCAAGCGCGGGCTGGTGCTGGTGGTGGGGGCCGCGGGGTCGGGCAAATCCACCACGCTGGCGGCGATGATCAACCACCGCAACCAGTCCACCAGCGGTCACATCCTGACGGTGGAAGACCCGATGGAGTTCGAACACGCCCACGGCAAGTCCATCGTCGATCAGCGCGAGGTCGGGCTGGACACCCAGTCGTTCGACGAAGCGCTGCGCCACGCCATGCGCGAGGCGCCCGACGTGATCATGATCGGCGAGATCCGCGACCGCGAGACCATGCAGCACGCCATGGCCTACGCCGAAACCGGGCACCTGTGCGTGTCCACCCTGCACGCGAACAACGCCAACCAGGCGGTGCAGCGCGTGCTGAACTTCTTCCCCGAAGCGGCCCACCGCCAGGTGCTGATGGACCTGTCGCTCAACCTCAAGGGCGTGGTGGGCCAGCGCTTGATCCGTGGCGCGGTGGGCAAGCTGGTGCCGGCGGTGGAGGTGATGCTGCTCTCGCCCTACATCGCCGATCTGATCCAGAAGGGCCAAACCGACGAGATCAAGGAAGCGATGGCCAAGAGCAACGAGCTGGGCATGGCCACCTTCGACCAGTCGCTCTACGACCTCTACCAGCAGGGCGAGATCACCGCCGAGCAGGCAGTGGACAACGCCGACTCGCGCACCGACCTGTCGCTGCGCATCCGGCTGAACGCGGGCAAGCGGCCGGACACGCAGGGCCTTCGCATCGACTGATCGCTCAGTCGATCTTCACGTACTCGTAGTCCACCGGCTGCTGGTTGATGCCCATGCGCGGGGGTGCGATCCAGCTGGCGTATTCGCCGGCCCGGAGGCAGGGCTTCATGAGCGAGTGGATGAAGGCCATGTCGTCGCCATTGGGCAACCACTCGTCTTTCAGCGCGGCCCAGCTCTCGGCGCCCAGCAGCTCGCCAGCGGGGCTGATGGCGTGGCCGGCGAACTCGCCGATCTTGCGGTTGAAGCCCTTGTGCGGCTGGGTGAAGCGGAAGTCGATGCCCGCTTTCTCGATCGCCTTGTTCCAGCGGTCGATGCCGCCCTGGCAGTCGGCGATGTAGTCGTCGAGCAGGCGGCTGTTGATGGCGCGCAGCGCGGGCACGTCTTCCCACACCAGCTCGCCATCGACCACGCGTTGCACCTTGTAGGTGGCATCCTGCAACTGGTGGTCGTCGCCCGCGAGCTTGGCTTCGTTGAAGCGGCCCTTGAGGCCGGCGCTGAAGGCGTCGGCGGCGTTGGACGAGATTTCGGAGCCGAACAGGTCGCGCGTCACGCTCATGTGGAAGTTGGCCTTGCGCTGCAGCAACGGCAGGTCCACCACGCCCAGCGCGCGGATGCGCTCGGTGTCAAAGGGGTCGGTGATGCCGGCCTTGTTCATGGCGGCGCAGGTGGCCTCGATGGTGCGGCCCACGCCGGTCTCGCCCACGAAGAGGTGGTGCGCCTCTTCGGTCAGCATGAAGCGGCAGCTGCGGCTCAGCGGGTCGAAGCCGCTTTCGGCCAGCGCGGCCAACTGCATCTTGCCGTCGCGGTCGGTGAAGTAGGTGAACATGAAGAAGCTCAGCCAGTCCGGCGTGCGCTCGTTGAAGGCGCCGAGGATGCGCGGGTTGTCCTGCTGGCCGCTGCGGCGCTCCAGCAGGGCCTGCGATTCCTCGCGGCCGTCCTTGCCGAAGTACTTCACCAGCAGGTAGACCATGGCCCAGAGGTGGCGACCTTCTTCCACGTTCACCTGGAACAGGTTGCGCATGTCGTACAGGCTGGGCGCGGTCTTGCCCAGGTAGCGCTGCTGCTCCACCGAGGCCGGCTCGGTGTCGGCCTGCACCACGATCAGCCGCTTGAGCAGCGCGCGGTACTCGCCCGGCACCTCTTGCCAGACCGGCTCGCCCTTGTGCTTGCCGTGGGGAATGGTGCGGCCTTCCACCTGGGGGGCCAGCAGGATGCCCCAGCGGTACTCGGGCATCTTCACGTAGCCGAACTTGGCCCAGCCGGCCGGGTCCACGCCCACGGCGGTGCGCAGGTACACGTCGGCCTCCTGGAAACCCTCGGGCCCCATGTCCTGCCACCAGTCCAGGTAGCCGGGGTGCCAGCTCTCCAGCGCGCGCAGCAGGGTGCGGTCGGACGACAGATCCACGTTGTTGGGGATGGCGTCGTCGTAGCTGACTTCCACGAAACGGTCGCTGTTCACCGATTCCGGGGCTTCGATCAAGGTGTCTTCTGAGCTCATGGGGTCTCCTGGGTGGATGTGATGCACTTTAATGCCTGTTTTGAAACAAGCGATGCGTACTATCCTGCTTATCGCCAGGCACAGATTTGCGCCAGATCAAATACAGCCCAGAAATGGAGGTCGGGCCTCGGGCGCCCACCCCAGCGGCCAACCGGTCGTGAAGGTGGGGCCTCAGCGGGCCCGTTCGCAGCGCCCTTGCGCCGTCGCCAGGCCCCGGAAATCGCTGGTCCAGGTCTGGGTGGCGGTGTCGATCTGGATGCGCTCGTTGTCCAGCGCCGTGAGGACCAGCGTGCCCTGGACCGTGAACGTGTAGACCGGTATGCCGTCGATGTGCACGCTGCGCACGCGCCGCTGGTCGTAGCCGATGTCCACGGTGCGCACCCAGGGCGTGCGCGCGGGCAGGTAGACCGCCTCGCATACAAGGCCGACGCGCTGCGCGTCGCCTCCAGGGCGTTCCAGCGGGCCCGCGGCGCTGGCCGGCGCCTGGGTGCCGGCCAGCGCCAGCGCGGCCCACAGCACCGGGGCCATGGGTGGGCGGCGCACCGCGTTCACTCGGCGGCCCCGCGCGCCAGGCGCTCGCTTTTCCAGTACACGTCGTCGCCGCCGTTCATGCGGTTGAGCACGCGCGCGAGCACGAACATCAGGTCCGAGAGCCGGTTGAGGTACTGGCGCGGGGCTTCCTTGATCGCTTCTTCATTGCCCAGCGCCACCACCGCGCGCTCGGCGCGGCGCGCCACGGTGCGGCACACATGGGCCTGGGCCGCTGCGCGGTTGCCCGCGGGCAGGATGAACTCCTGCAGGCGCGGCAGCTGTTCGTTGTAGGTGGCCAGCGCTTCGTCCAGCGCGAGCACCGCGTCGGGCTTGAGCAACTCATAGCCCGGGATGGAGAGCTCACCACCGAGGTTGAACAGCTGGTGCTGGATCTCCACCAGCAGCGCGCGCACGTCGTCGGCCATGGCTTCGCACAGCAGCACGCCGATGTGCGAGTTGAGCTCGTCCACATCGCCCATGGCATGCACGCGCAGGCTGTGTTTGGACACCCGGGTGTTGTCGCCCAGGCCGGTGGTGCCGGCGTCCCCGGTGCGGGTGGCGATCTGTGTCAGGCGATTGCCCATGGGGGTCTCCTTGGTCGATGGGGTGGTGCGAATCCACGCATTGTGGAGGGGATTCGGGTGCGGTTACAGCAGGCAGGGAAATGTGTCTGAGGCAAGCAAGCTGTCAGTGAGGCAACCGCAGGCAAAACCATTGGCCCCACAGGCCCGTTTCCCTTGAAATGGACTGCCCCGCCACCTCGACGGCGGGTTCACGTTCAACACCCAAGGAGAAAGACCCCATGTTTGACCGCAAACGAATCGACCTGTTTGAAGCCCGCAGCGTCATGCTGTTCGCCACCCTCACCCTGGGCACGGCCGGCGCCACGTTCGCCCAGTCCTCCATGCCCGAGGCCCCGGTGAGCAACAGCGAAATCAGCGCCGCGTTCGCCACCGCCGACAAGGACGCCAGCGGATCGCTCAGCCGCGAAGAGGCCAAGAGCCTGCCCGCCGTGGCGGAGAGCTTCGCGCAGATCGATGTCAACAAGGATGGCGCCATTTCCATGGCCGAGTTCATGCGCGCCATGAAAGACAGCAAAGGCTGATGGCCTGAACCATCGGGGCACCATGCAGGCCATCGGGGGCTCTGCGCGGTGCCTGTGTCGGTGCACAACCCCGGCGGTAAACTGGGCGGCCCCAGGACTGGCCCAGAACGGAGACCGCCATGAACGCCCCCGAACACCTCGCCCATCTGACCCCGGAGATCCGGCAACGTGCGGTACCGGCCGCGTTGATGGCGGCCCTGCAGGACCGCTTCAAGGCCCAGTGCTCCACCGCACAGGCCGTGCGTGAACAGCACGGTCGCGACGAGTCGGTGTACGACGTGCCACCGCCCGCCGCCGTGGTGTTTGCCCAGAACACGCAGGACGTGGCCGACGCCGTGAAACTGGCCGCCGCACACCGCGTGCCGGTGATCCCGTTCGGCGTGGGCTCCTCGCTCGAAGGCCATTTGCTCGCGGTGCAGGGCGGCATCAGCATTGACGTGAGCCGCATGGACCAGGTCTTGTCGATCAACGCCGAAGACCTGACCGTGACGGTGCAGCCCGGCGTGACGCGCAAGGCCGTGAACGAAGCGGTGAAGAGCGAGGGCCTGTTCTTCCCCATCGACCCAGGCGCCGACGCCTCCATCGGCGGCATGGCCGCCACGCGCGCCAGCGGTACCAACGCCGTGCGCTACGGCACCATGCGCGAAAACGTGCTGGCGCTCGAAGTGGTCACCGCCAGCGGTGAGGTGATCCGCACCGGCACCCGCGCCAAGAAGAGCAGCGCCGGCTACGACCTCACGCGCCTGATGGTGGGCAGCGAAGGCACGCTGGGCGTGATCACCGAAGTGACGCTCAAGCTCTACCCGCTGCCCGAAGCGATCTCGGCCGCGACCTGCTCCTTCCCCACCATCGAGGCCGCGGTGCGCACCGTGATCCAGGTGATCCAGCTCGGCGTGCCGATCGCGCGCTGCGAGCTGATCGACGCCAACACCGTGCGCATGGTCAACGCGCACAGCAAGCTCGGCCTGCGCGAAGAACACATGCTGCTGATGGAGTTCCACGGCTCGCCCGCGAGCGTGAAGGAACAGGCCGAGACGGTGCAGGAAATCGCCGCCGACTTCGAGGGCAAGGCCTTCCAGTGGGCGACCACGCCCGAAGAACGCACGCGCCTGTGGACCGCGCGGCACAACGCCTACTTCGCGGCCATCCAGAGCAAACCCGGCTGCCGCGCCATCAGCACCGACACCTGCGTGCCGATCAGCCGCCTGGCCGACTGCCTGCTCGACTCGGTGGCCGAGGCCGATGCCTCCGGCATCCCCTACTTCCTGGTCGGCCATGTGGGCGACGGCAACTTCCACTTCGGCTATTTGATCGACCCGGCCATCCCCGAAGAGCGCGAACGCGCCGAGCAGCTGAATCACCAGTTGGTGGCGCGCGCGCTCAGACTGGAAGGCACCTGCACCGGCGAACACGGCGTGGGCCTGCACAAGATGGACTTCCTGCTCACCGAGGCCGGCACGGGCGCGGTGGACATGATGCGCAGCATCAAGCGTGCGCTCGACCCGGACAACATCCTGAACCCTGGCAAAATCTTCGCGCTCTGAGCGGCGCTTGCTGCACCGCGACTTGCAGGCGTCCTCCGAATGGGGTATCAGAGCAGCTTCGTCGCCGTCTGCGGCGGCCTGTTCCCGGGCCCTGGCACGACGCGGGTGGCTATACTTGAATACCAAATGTGTACCCAAAACACAGGGAGGTTACCTGCCATGAACCGTTTGCTGTTTTCCCTGCTGCTGATTGCTGTCACGGCCAGCGCACAGACGCCCGAACCGGGCGCCACCATCCGCATCTGCGACGCATCGGGCTGCTCCGACCGTCCGCGCAACTCGTCCACCTTCCGGGTGGAGCCCAACGACCCCGTCGCCGAACAGCGTCTGGCCGCCCTCACCCTGCTGGCCGACAAAGACCCTCGTGCGGCCTTCGACCTCGGCCTGCGCTATTTCCGCGGCGATGGCGTGGAGAAGAACAGCTACCAGGCCCTGCAGTGGATGCGCAGCGCGGGCGAGCGCGGCGTGGTGGGCGCTCAACTGGCGCTCGGGCGTTTCTATCTGATGGGGCTGGAGGAGATGGGCTCCGACCCCGCGGAGGCCGAAACCTGGCTCACCATGGCCGCGGCCAAGGGCAGCAAGGAGGCCAAAAAACTGCTCGCCGAGGCCACGGCCGCCAAAAAGGACGAGCAGCGGTACTACCAGTGGCGCGAGGCGCACCGCAAATCCTGGGCCGGCTACTGGTACACAGGCTACACCTACTACTGGCATTGGGGCCCCAGCGGCTGGTACGACCGCTGAAGTCCTGCAGATTCACGAACCCGTTCATCAAGAGAGAAAGTAGCTTCATATGACCTCGACCTCGACAACCCTCCGCTGGGCCGCTCTGGCCACCTCGCTGGCCCTGGCCGGCTGCGTCACCCCGGGTGGCGGCACCGTCTCCACCGGTGGTGGTGGTACCGCCACCACCGGCGCCGCCGCAGGCGGCACCAGCGTGGGCGCCAACAGCGGCCTGGAGCGCTGCGATTCGCCGCTGGGCACGCTGGCGGTGGACGACGGCCGTGGCAAGGAGTGGTACGCCAGCTTCGGCGAGGCCACCAAGGTCACCACCATCGAGCCGCTGATCCGTCTGGCGGTGCAGCAGTCGAACTGCTTCGTGATCACCTCGATCGGCAACAACCGCACCGAAAGCAAGATTTCGGCGATCACCGACAAGCAGCGCAACTCGGGCGAGTTCCGCGCCGGCTCCAAGCAGCAAAAGGGCCAGCGTGTCGCCGCCGACTACTACCTGGAACCCGCCGTGATCATCGACGACGAGTCCACCGGCCAGATCGCCGGCGCGCTCGGCGGCCTGCTGGGCGGGCGCAACCGCAACCTGGGCGTGCTGGCCGGCTCGCTGGAGAGCAAGGCCTCGGTGGTCACCATGACCCTGCTGGACATCCGCTCGGGCGTGCAGATCGCCATCTCCGAAGGCAACGCCACGGCCACCAACTACGGTGCCGCGCTCGGCGCCTTCGGCCCCAGCGCGGGCGGCGCCCTCAGCGGCTTCTCGCGCACCCCGGCCGGCAAAGCCACCGTGGCCGCCTTCACCGACGCCTACAACAACATGGTGATTTCGCTGCGCAACTACAAGGCGCAGGAAGTCAAGGGCGGCCTGGGCCGCGGTGGTCAGCTCAAAGTCGGTAACTGAGGTCCCCCCTGCGCCGCTTTGCGGCTTCCCCCCTAGGGGGACGATGCCCTTGGGCCGGCAGAGCCGGACCTTCGGCATCTGCTGAGGGACTGCCCCTCCTTCGAACAAGGCTTCCTTCAGGAGGCCTTTGTTTTTTGGGGCCCGATGACAGGCAGCGCAACCGGCGCGCCAATACCCCAAACCCAGAGGCGCCGAAGATCCGGCTCCGCCGGTCAAAGGGCGCCGTCCCCCTGGGGGGAAGCCGCGCAGCGGCGCAGGGGGAGTCAGCCCCTCCTGAGCTTATCGATCAAGCCGTTGAGCTCGTCCAGCGAGCCGAACTGGATCGCCAGTTCGCCCTGCTCTTCCACCCGGCCGTGGCGCTTGACGCGCTTTTTCACCCGCACCTCCACCTCGGCGGTCAGCAGGTCCGACAGCTCTTCTTCGACGCGCTTGATGTCGCGCGACTTCTCTTTCTTGAGCTTCTGCGGCGCCAGTTCAAACTCGGCGCTGAGTTTTTTCACCAGACTCTCGGCTTCGCGCACCGACATCTTTTTCGCCGCGATCTGGTTGCCGGCCGTGATCTGGGTCGCTTTGTCCAGCGTCAGCAGCGCGCGCGCATGCCCCATGTCCAGGTCGCCCGCCATCAGCATGGTCTGCACCGGCTCGGCCAGCTGCAGCAGGCGCAGCAGGTTGCTGGCCGCGCTGCGCGAGCGGCCCACGGCTTGGGCCGCCTGTTCGTGAGTGAGCCCAAACTCCTTCACCAGACGTTGTAAACCCTGGGCTTCTTCCAGTGGGTTGAGGTCTTCGCGCTGGATGTTCTCGATCAGCGCCATGGCCGCGGCGGCCTCGTTCGGCACGTCGCGCACCAGCACCGGCACGCTGTCCAGCCCCGCCAGCCGGGAGGCGCGGAAGCGCCGCTCGCCCGCGATGATTTCGTACTTGCCAGCGTTCGGGCCATCGATCAGCTTGCGCACCAGGATGGGCTGCATGATGCCCTGGGCCTTGATCGACTCGGCCAGTTCGTACAGCGCGCCCTCGTCCATGCGCGTGCGCGGCTGGTAGACACCCGGGACCAGTTCGGTCAGCGACAGGCTGGTCGGCGTCTGGTTGCGCTCGTTTTCCTGTGCGTCGGGCGAAGCGGCTTCCGCCACTTTGGGGCCCAGCAGGGCTTCGAGTCCGCGGCCTAGGCCTTTGGGTTTTTTGGTGACCATGGCATTCCTGAGCGTCAGTGTTTGTTCTGTTGAGCTTGTGCGTGCAAGGCAGGTTGTCGGGCAAACCACCGACGGAACCAGGCACGCTGCAAGAAATAGGCGACACCAACCGCCAGCAAGACCAGCAGCCAGTTGGTTTGTGAGAAGTCCGGTTGATCGGTGCGCACCGGCAGCTTGGTGGCCTCGACCAGGAACGCCACCTCCACCACGGACAGCCCCAACAGCCCGGGGCTGCTCCACAGGGGCAGGCGACGGGTTGTGTCGGCCTGTGTGGCTGGGCGCCTGCGCCGCAGGCGCAACACCACACCGCACACGACGCCGGCCAGGATGGCTGCCAGGAACAGTTTGCCAAAAAACAGGGCGACCGGAATACCGGCCAAAGACAGCATGCCGGCGAAAGCGTCGGCCACGACGGACGCGATCCCGAGGGTCGTTCCGAAGATTCCTGAACGCGTCGAATCCACGCCTGGGTGCGCCGGTGTCTTGTCGGACCACAGCTTCAAGCGCATGCGCCACCCTTTAACCCGGCCAGCAGTGCTTGCCCCTCGTCCCAGTCCCCCAAGCCCGATTCGGCATTGATGTGCCCCCGCTCGCCCAGGTCGATGAAACGTGATCCCCAGCTGTCGGCCAGCGACTGGGCCTTGTCGAACGTGCAGTACGGGTCGTTGCGGCTGCCCACCAGGATGCTGGGAAACGGCAGGCGCTGGCGGACGATGGGCGACCAGCTGGGCAACAGGCCGCGCAACTCTTCGCGTTCCGGATCGCCCGGCGCCACCAGCAGCGCGCCCTGCACCCGCCCCGTGCTGCGCGACACCTGGCCCCAAGCGGCGGTCAGGATGCAGCCCAGGCTGTGGGCCACGAGCAGCACCGGGCCATCGATGCCCAGGATCACGTCTTCCAGCCGCGCGATCCAGTCGCCGCGTCTTGGGGTCATCCAGTCGTGCTGCTCCACGCGGCGGTAGCCGTGCAGGGCCTCCCAGCGGCTCTGCCAATGGTCGGGCCCGCTGTTTTGCCAGCCGGGCAGGATGAGGACGTTGTCGGGTTTCACGTGAAACAGTTGCGGGCTAGAGCTTGCGGATGCGCTCGACCATTTCGGAGGCAAAGGACACGAAGGCCTGGCTGCCGCGCGCCGCCGGGTCGAACACCACGCCGGGCAGACCGTAGCTGGGCGCTTCGGCCAGGCGCACGTTGCGGGGGATCACGGAGTCGAACACCTTGTCGCCGAAGTGGGCCTTGAGCTGGTCGCTCACCTGCTGCTGCAGGGTGATGCGCGGGTCGAACATGACGCGCAGCAGGCCGATGATCTGCAGGTCGGGGTTGAGGTTGGCGTGCACCTGCTTGATGGTGTTGACCAGATCGGTCAGGCCTTCGAGCGCGAAGTATTCGCACTGCATGGGCACGATCACGCCGTGTGCGGCGCACAGGCCGTTGAGCGTGAGCATGCTCAGGGAGGGCGGGCAGTCGACCAGCACGAAGTCGTAGTCGGTGTCGACCGCCGCGAGCGCGGCCTTCAGGCGTTTGTCGCGCCGCTCCAGCTCGACCAGCTCGACCTCGGCCCCGGCCAGCTCGCGGTTGGCCCCGAGCACGTGGTAGCCGCATTTTTCCGACAGCACCGCCGCCTCCGCCACGCTGGCCGACTCCAGCAGCACGTCGTACACCGTCAACGCCAGGCTGCGTTTGTCCACGCCCGAGCCCATGGTGGCGTTGCCCTGCGGGTCCAGGTCCACCATCAGCACGCGCTGCCCCACCTTGGCCAGGCCGGCGGCGAGGTTGACGGTGGTGGTGGTCTTGCCGACGCCGCCCTTCTGGTTGGCGACACAGAAAATCTTAGCCATGCAAGGCCCCCAGGCAGGTCACTTCGGGTGCCGCGCCGCCGCTCCAGGAGGTACGCGCGGCTTGGGATGGCCCGGCACCACGCATGCCGTGGTGTGCGTTCATGACGGCAGGCCTCATTTGGAGATGGCCAGCTTGATGCCGAAGCCGATCAGGAAGATGCCGGCGAGTTTTTCCAGCGTGCGCGCGATGCGGGGGTTGGCGCGCATGCGCTCGGCCAGATGGTGCGTCAGCAGCACGACGATCAGGCCGTACAGGAAGGTGAGCACGGCGATGGTGGCGGCCATGGCGCCGAAGGTGAGCAGCCCCTGGTGGCTGGCCGGGTCCACGAACAGCGGGAAGAAGGCCATGTAGAACACGATGGCCTTGGGGTTGAGCAGGGTGATGGTGAGCGCCTGCTGGAAGTACTGGCGCGGACGGATGTTGAGCACGGGTTTGGCACCGGGCTTGGCGGTGAGCATCCGGAAGCCCAGCCAGGCGAGGTAGGCGGCGCCCAGCCATTGCACGGCGCTGAAGGCCGTGGGGTAGGCCGCGAGCAGGGCCGCCACGCCGGCCACCGCCATCCACATCAGCACCTGGTCGCCGGCGATGAGGCCGAAGGTGGCGGCCAGCCCGCCACGGGTGCCGCCCTTGCCGGTGGAGGTGATGAGTGCGAGGTTGCCCGGGCCGGGAATGGCCAGGAACAAGACAATGGCGGCGACAAACGCGCCGTAATCTGCGATGCCGAACATATGAAAACCCCGGGAGTTGAGGGGCTGAGTTTACGTGACAGCCCTGCTCTTCTCTTGCGTGTCTTGGCTTGCGTTGCGTTTTGCGTTCGTGGCGTGTTCGCAGAGGGGGTTGGTCCGGGTGGGATTTCTCCGGCCCACGCTCGCGGGCGGAGGCTTTTGGCGCTCGACCGGGTTGGCGTCAACACCGCGCTGGCGCGCCCGCTCCGTGGCAACCGCGAATGGGGCCTGCGCCCTCCCACCCAAACCAACCCCCTCCAGTGGCCGAAGGGGCCATCGAACAGAAGCCCGCCCTCTGTCGCCACCCACAGGATGGTGGTGGCGTGCGCGGGCGCAGGCCCCATTCGCGGTGGCCACAGAAGGAGGCCCGCCGGCCCGGTGTTGACGACGTGAAGCGGGCAAACAGGTGAGTCGGCCCGCGAGCGTGGGCCGGAGAACGCGCATGACGCCACCGTCCTGCGCGAGGTCTCTGAGCGAGACACAGGGAAGAAAAGACTCAGGCCAAAGAAGCCGGACGAAGCCACACGATGCAACGCTCCGCATTCAGCCCCGGCACCACCAACTGTTCCACGTGAAACACCGACACCGACTCGGGCAGTGCGGCGATCTCCTCAGAAGGAAGTTTGCCCTTCATCGCCATCCACACCGCCCCCGGCTTCAGGGCCGACGCGGACCAGGCCGTGAAATCCACCAGCGAGGCAAAGGCCCGCGAGCAGACCACATCAAACCCTGCGCCCTCTTCCGCCTTCAACGACTCCACCCGCGCGTGCACGCCCCGCAGGTTCGGCAGTTTCAGGGCGGCGGCCGCCTGCTGGATGAACGCGGCCTTCTTGCCCACCGTGTCCACGCAGGTCACGTTGATCTGCGGACAGGTGATGGCGATCACCACCCCTGGCAACCCACCGCCCGAGCCCACATCCAGCAGACGGATGCGCGGGTCGCTGCCCCAAGACCGGGAAGGGACCCGGTCTCCGCCGGGTCCGGGGACTGTTTCGCCTGGGGGCGGCCCGGCGACGGAACACGGCTGGCCGCCGGTCTGGCGCAGCAGCGGGCCGATGGCGGCCAGGCTGTCCAGCAGGTGGTGCGTCATCATCTCGGCCGGGTCGCGCACGGCGGTCAGGTTGTAGACCTTGTTCCACTTGGCGATCAGGTCCAGGTAGGCGAGCAACTGGTCGACTTGCGCCGATGACAACGCCAAGCCCAGCTCGCGCAGACCGGTTTCGAGCGTCGATTTCAACTCCGCACCACTCATGCCAAAACCCCACCCCGAAGCGTGAGCACACAACCAGAGCAGCCGTGGAACCGACCTTCGACAAGCTCAGAACCGGCCACAGGTTGCGTCCCCCTCCCGCCGCAGGCGAGAGCGGGAGAAGCCGCGAAGCGGCGCAGGGGGCGCTTCATTTCCACCCCCCCTTCTTCAGGTGGATCAGCAGCAACGAGATGCTGGCCGGCGTGATGCCCGAGATGCGCGAGGCCTGGCCCAGGGTTTCGGGCCGGTGCTTGGCCAGCTTCTGCCGCGCCTCGAACGACAGCGCGGCCACCTGCAGGTAGTCCAGATCGGCCGGCAGCTTCATGCCCTCGTGGTGCGCGGCGCGCTCCACTTCGTCCTTCTGGCGGTCGATGTAGCCCGAATACTTGGCCGCGATCTCGACCTGCTCCACCACCGGCGCATACAGCGCACCCAGTGTTTCACGTGAAACCACCGGGCGGGCATCGGCGTCGTCGGCCTTGGCCACGGGGTTGTACTTGCCGCCGTCCATGCCCAGCAGATCGGCGTAGCCCACGGCCGGGCGGCGCAGCAGGTCGAACAGGTTGTGTTCGTGTTCAATCGCCTTGCCCAGCACCCGCTCGCTCTCCGCCGCCGGCAGGTTGCGCGGGTTCACCCAGGTCGATTTCAGGCGCTCGGTCTCCCGCGCCACCGCGTCGCGCTTGCGGCTGAAGGCGTTCCAGCGCGCGTCGTCCACCAGGCCCAACTGGCGCCCGGCTTCGGTCAGGCGCATGTCGGCGTTGTCCTCGCGCAGCTGCAGGCGGAACTCGGCCCGGCTGGTGAACATGCGGTAGGGCTCGGTCACGCCCTGGGTCACCAGGTCGTCGACCAGCACACCTAGGTAAGCCTCGTCACGGCGCGGCAACCAGGCGTCCTTGCCCTGGCACTGCAGCGCGGCGTTCAGGCCGGCGAACAGGCCCTGGGCGGCCGCCTCTTCGTAGCCGGTGGTGCCGTTGATCTGGCCGGCGAAGAACAGGCCCTGGATCTGCTTGGTCTCGAAGCTGTTCTTGAGCGAACGCGGGTCGAAATAGTCGTATTCGATGGCGTAGCCGGGCCGCAGGATGTGGGCGTTTTCCAGCCCCGGCATGCTGCGCACCAGCGCGTACTGGATGTCGAACGGCAGGCTGGTCGAGATGCCGTTGGGGTAGACCTCGTGCGTGGTCAGGCCCTCGGGCTCCAGGAAGATCTGGTGGCTGTCCTTGTCGGCGAAGCGGTTGATCTTGTCTTCCACGCTCGGGCAGTAGCGCGGGCCGACGCCCTCGATCTTGCCGGTGAACATGGGGCTGCGGTCGAAACCGGAGCGGATGATCTCGTGCGTGCGCAGGTTGGTGTGGGTGATCCAGCACGGGATCTGCCGCGGGTGCATGGCCGTGTTGCCCATGAAGCTGAACACCGGCACCGGCTGGTCCGGGTTCATGCCGCCAGGCATGCCGTCGCCGGGCTGCTCGGCGCATTTCGACCAGTCGATGGTCCGGCCGTCGATGCGCGGCGGCGTGCCGGTTTTCAGGCGCGCCTGCGGCAGCTTCAGCTCCTTGAGCCGGGCCGACAGGCTGATCGCCGGCGGGTCGCCCGCGCGGCCGGCGGCGTAGTTGTTCAGGCCGACGTGGATCTTGCCGTCGAGGAAGGTGCCTGCCGTCAGCACCACGGTGCGGCTTCGGAAGCGGATGCCGACCTGCGTCACGGCGCCCACCACGCGGTCGCCCTCGACCATCAGGTCGTCCACCGCCTGCTGGAACAGCCAGAGGTTGGGCTGGTTTTCCAGCATGCGGCGGATCGCGGCCTTGTACAGGATGCGGTCGGCCTGGGCGCGGGTGGCGCGCACCGCCGGGCCTTTGCTGCTGTTGAGGATGCGGAACTGGATGCCGCCCTCGTCCGTGGCCAGCGCCATGGCGCCGCCCAGCGCGTCCACCTCTTTCACCAGATGGCCCTTGCCGATGCCGCCGATGCTGGGGTTGCAGCTCATCTGGCCCAGCGTCTCGATGTTGTGCGTGAGCAGCAGCGTGGCGCAGCCCATGCGCGCGGCGGCCAGCGCGGCCTCGGTGCCGGCGTGGCCACCGCCGACGACGATGACATCAAACTCTTGCGGGTACAACATGGTGAAAGCTCCAGGGCACGGCGGCTGGCGCGCTGCCCGACAATGCGGATGCGGTGTGTTTCACGTGAAACACCCGCCGCCCGGCCGGTGTGTGGCTCGGGCAACCCGCAATTGTCCCATCAATGCCCCTTCGCCGCCCACCCATGCCCAGCACCGCCCCACGCCCGACCGGTGAACCGGCGCTGGCCACCCTGCCCGGCCTCGGCCCGAAGTCGCAGGCCATGCTGGCGGCGGCGGGCATTCCCGATCTGGCCACGCTGCGGCGGCTGGGATCGGTGGCCACCTATGCCCGGGTGAAACACAGAGACCCGCGCGCCAGCCTCAACCTGCTCTGGGGGCTCGAAGCGGCGCTCACCGGCCTGCCCTGGCAGACCGTGGCACGCGAACACCGCACCAGCCTGCTGCTGGCGCTGGACGCGCTGAAAGAGTTCGGCGAGCCGAAGACACCCCGCCGCTGAGCGCTGGGCGCCTTTCGCCCAAGCCCGCGCACCACGCCCGACAACAACCCTGCGTCTCCGAGACCGGAGCCGCCAGGCCCACAATCGAAACCGCAACGCGGCCCAGGCCGTCCATCGACCGATCGGCATCGGCCGTCAACGTGAGCCCCAGGTGCGAGGCCGCTGACCGTGCCGCAACCGCATGGATGGCGCTTTCTCATGAACGCAGCGCCGCACACACACCAAGGCCCCCACATGACCAACCCCATCCCCCTCCTCGTTTTCGCCGGCAGCAGCCGCGCCCAGTCCTGGAACCGAAAGCTCGCCAGTGTCGCGGCCGAGGCCGCCCGCGCCGCCGGTGCCCAGGTCACCCACCTGGAGCTGGGCGACTTCGACCTGCCGCTCTACAACGGCGACCTGGAAGCGCGCGGCATTCCGCACGACGCGATCCGCCTGAAGGAAGTCTTCCACGCCCACCCGGCCTGGCTGGTGGTCTCGCCCGAGTACAACGGCAGCTACACCGGCCTGCTGAAGAACACCATCGACTGGGTCTCGCGCCCCGTACCGGGCGATCCCCTCTGGGCCAACGGCGGCAAGCCCTTCGCCGGCAAGGTGGTGGGCATGCTCTCGGCCTCGCCCGGCGCACTCGGCGGCCTGCGCAGCCTGAGCCACCTCGCGCCGCTGCTGATGAACCTGCAGTGCTGGGTGGCGCCCAAACAGTTCGCCCTGTCCAAAGCCAGCGAAGCGTTCGATGCCGACGGTCGGCTGATCGCCGAGACCGCCCGCCGCAGCGTGCAGGGCGTGGTGGACCAGGTGCTGCACGCGGCACAGCGCTTAGGATGAAACACCCCCGCCGCGCTTCGCGCGACCCCCTCAAGGGGGCGGCACTGGCCGTCCGGCAAAGCCGGCCCGGCGGTGCCCTGGGCTGGACCGTTTCATGCGTCGGGATGCGTGCTCCGGCACGAGTGAAACACCCCTGCAGCGTTTCGCGCTACACCCTCAGGGAACTTTTGCGTGCAACAGGATCTGCTCGCCCAGCAGTTCGTAGTTGCCGCCGAAGTGGTGGTCGCCCTTGAGCTGCACCGGGGTCACCAGCTCGGTCGAGGTCGTGGGGCAGATGGTGTCGCGGTCGTCGCTGCCGTAGAGGCAGGTGGTGGTGGCGGCCGACAGGCTGGCCAGCTCGGGCTTGAGCCGCAGGCCCAGGTGGTTGCGCACCACCCAGTTCGACAGCTTGAACTCGAACGATGCCTTCTCCCCCGGCCCGATCAGCACCGTGTGCGCCACCAGGCTCCGGGAGGCGCTGGACATCCGGTTCAGCGCAAACGGCAACACGTCGGCCCCCTGGGAGTAACCGATCAGCACCACCCGGCTTTTCTTCCATTTCACGGCGTAATGGCGCAGCAGCCGGTCCAGGTCGCTGGCCAGCCCCTGCGGCGTGCGCTGCTTCCAGAAATAGCGCAACGAGTCCAGCCCGACCACCGGCACACCGCGCGCGGCCATGACGGCGGCCACCTTCTTGTCCAGGCCGGCCCAGCCGCCGTCCCCCGACACCAGCACGGCAAAGACGTCGGACGGCACGCTGGACGGCACCTCCACCAGCGGCAGATCGGCGATGTCGCTGCCGGCGCCCGGCGGCTTGAGCACCACCGCCGCCGTGAGCTGGCGGTAGGCCGCCTGGTAGGCCAGCAGCGCCGCCTTGCCGGACAGCACGCCGTGCTCCGCCCCCGGTAGCGAGACCAGTTCGGCCCCGGGCACCTGGGCCACGAAGGCCTGGACGGCCCCGGCCTCGCACACCTTGTCGTCGCTGCTGTGCAGGGCGATCCAGGGTGCCCGCAGCTTGCCGGCAGGCTGCAGAGTGAGCGCACGCTTGTCAGCCTGCTGTCTGAAATGAACGCCCTCGCCCTTGCACAAGGGTTTGGAAAACACCAGCTCGGGGCAGAAGCCCAGCGACAGGGCGCCAGCGAAGGTGCCTTCGGGCGCCTGGGCGAGCAGGGCGTAGGCCAGGCTGGCGCCCGACGCCTGCCCCACCAGCAGCGGCGGGTAGTAAGCCGGCAGGCGCGCGTAACCCTGCAGGAAGTGCGAGAGGTTCTCAAAATCGCCATCGGGCAGGGCGCAGTCGCCGCCGTCTTTCTCCAGCAGGGCCAGCAGCTGCGGCGTGCTCACGCCCGCCACCACCGCGCCCTGCTCCACCAGCGGTTTGGCCATGGCGGCCATGGCGGGCGTCCAGCCGGCCTCCCCCGAGAGCAGGATCGCGAACGACTTCACCTCGCCTTTGGGGCGGTAGAGCGACACGTCCTTGAAGCGGCCGTGCGAGATTTTTTCCTGCGCTTGCGCCGGGCCCGGCACGGTCAGCGCACAACAAAACGCCAGCAAGGCGGTGGCAAAGGTGTTCATTTGGACATGACCCGTCGGAAGCCGCCGGCGATCAGGGCGGCGATGTCGGTGAGGATGATGAAAGGCGCCAGCCCGCCCGGCGCGGTCAGGTAGCGCGGCTCCCAGACCGGGTCGAACTTCGCCTTGAAGGCGCGCAGGCCCTGGAAGTTGTAGAAGTTCTCGCCGTGGTTGAACAGCAGGCGCGCCAGGCGCTGCCAGTTGGGCGCCAGCGGGTGCTGGGCCATGCCCGCCAACGGCACCATGCCCAGGTTGAAGCGCTGGAAGCCCTGGGCCTGGAAGTGCAGGATCACCTGGGCAAACAGGAAATCCATCGAGCTGCGCGGCGCGTCGGGCAACTGGCGCATCAGGTCCACGCTGGCCTCGACCTTCTGGTCGGTGCACATCAGGGTGGCAAACGCCACCACCCGGCCGGCCTGCCGCACCAGCGCCACCGGCTGGCCCAGCACGTAGTCGCGCTGGAACGCGCCCAGCGAAAAGGCCTTCTCGGCCGTGCTGTGGTCGTTCAGCCAGGCGTCCGACACCGCCTGCAGCTCGTCGAACACCGGCGCCGCCGCGCCGGGAGGCAACACCTCGAAACCCAGGCCCTCGCGCTGCGCCCGCGCCACGCCGTGGCGCAGGTTGGCCCGCTGCTTGCCCTGCAGGCTGAAGCCCGGCAGGTCCACCAGGGCGCACTCGCCCAGCTTGTAGACGCGCAGACCGGCGTCCAGGTACACCGGCAGCGCCTCGGGCCGCACCTGGTAGAACGCCGCCCGCCCGCCGGACTCGCGCGCCTGCTCGACGAAGCGCCACACCAGCTCGGGCCACTCGCTGGCCGGCCCCACCGGGTCGTACAGCGCCACCCAGGAGCGGCCGCGCCGCCCGAACATGACAAAGGCCCGCTGCGACTCGGACAGCATCAGGCTCTTGTCGCCCATCATCACCAGCCCCGCGCCCGCCACCCCCTGCGCGCGCACGATGCGCGCCGCCTGCTCGAGCGCCTCGGCGCTGGGCTTGATCAACGCCGGGTGGGGCCGGCGCAGCAGCTGGACCAGGGCCACGATGAACGCCACCAGCGCCACCGCCACCATGGCCCGCAGCGAGCGCGGCGCGTGGCCGTCAAACGCAAACTGCCACCAGACCCGGTTCACGTAGGCAACGTCGCGGTAGACGAAGAACAGCAGGGCCCCGGTGGCCGCCACCACCACCGCCACCGCGGCCAGCCAGCCGCTGGTGAAGGCCTGTGAAAACAGCGCCGCCCGGCGGTTGAACTGCCGGCGCGAGAGCGCCAGGCTCGCCGTCAGCACGCCGAGCAGCACCGCCTCGGACACCGCGATGCCCTTGGGCAGGCAGAGCACCAGGCTCACCAGCGCCAGGATCAGGCCGGCCCACCAGGACGCGTCGAGCCGCAGGAACATGCCCCGGGCCACGAACAGCAGCGCCAGACCGATGATGCTGCCCAGGAAGTGGGCCGCTTCGACGATGGGCAGCGGCATCAGCTGCGCGAGCAGGGCGGTCGCGTCCCCGGTCGCCGGCGTCACGCCCGACACCAGCAGCATCACGCCGATCACGAAAGTGAAAGCCGACAGCAGCAGCGGCGACAGGCTGGCCGCCGCCCGCACCACCGGCGTGGCGGCGCCGCGCTGCAGTTCGGACAACACCAGCAGCGCCAGCGCCAACACCAGCGGCAGCAAGTGGTAGACGGCGCGGTAGAGCACCAGCGCGCTCACCAGTTGGTGGGCGGGCACCTGCGGGCCCAGGGCCAGCAGCATCACCGCCTCGAACACCCCCAGGCCGGCCGGCACATGGCTGATCACGCCCAGCGCGATGGCCAGCGAATAGAAACCCACGAAAGCCGGAAAGCCGATCGCCCCCTCGGGCAGCAGGAACCACAGCGCGGCCGCCGCCGCCACCACATCCACGGCCGAGATCAGCAGCTGCTGCGCGGCGATGGACGCGCTGGGCAGGCGCAGCGACCAGCCCGCCAGACGCAGATCGTCGCCGCCGCCGCGGCACACCCCGACAAACGCCGCCGCCGCCAGCAGCACCACCACGCCCAGGGCCTTCAGCAGCCCGGCCGACAGCCCCACCATGGACGCCACCGCCCCGGCACCCCACACCAGCGAGGCCGCGCCCACCACCACGATGCCCACGCCAAAACCGATGGCGTTGAACGCAATGGCGCGGGTGATCAGCCCCGCCTCCAGCCCCGCCGCGCCGTACAGGCGCATGCGCACCGCGCCCCCCGTGAGCACGCCCAGCCCCATGGTGTTGGACAGGGCAAAGGCGATGAACGAGGTCTCGGCCACCACGCGGTAGGGCAACCGGGCGCCCGTGTAGCGCAGGGCGGAGCGGTCGTAAAAGGTCAGCGCCAGAAAGCTCAGCGCCGTGGCCAGCACCGACAGCAGCAAGGCGAGCGGCGACGTGCCACGCACCGCCTCGACGATGGCGCCGTAGCTCAGCTCGGTCATCACCTTGTGCGCCGCCTGCACCAACAGAGCGCCCAGCAGCAAGGCGAGTGCGGCGTACAGCCAGAAGCGCCAACGGGTCAGTTGGGCCAGCAGCGTTTCGGGGGTGGGGATCTTCACGGAGTGGGCCAGGGCATCAAACAAATACAGAGGGTCATCGACACGCCCACCGCGATCTCAAGTTGGCGGCTGAGTGTAGCGCCGCGCACCCGGGGCGGCCATGGACAATCGGTGCCATGCCCGCATCCCCCGCGCCCACCCTCGCCTGCCGCCCCGGCTGCGCGGCCTGCTGCATCGCGCCGTCCATCTCCAGCCCCATGCCGGGCCTGCCCCACGGCAAGCCAGCGGGCATGCCCTGCCCGCACCTGGACGAAGCCCTGCGCTGCCAACTCTTCGGCCAGCCCGAACGGCCCAAGGTGTGCGGCTCACTGCCGCCGAGCCGGGAGATGTGTGGCGACGCACGCGAGCACGCGCTGCATTTCCTGGAACGGCTGGAACAAGCCACCAGACCATGACAAAGGCCCGCCGAAGCGGGCCTTTGCTGAATGGAAAAGACAAAAACACAAACCGTTCCGGTGCGCGTGTCTTTCCCAAGCACACGCCGTGGAACCGGCTCCGCCGGGCCACCAGCGTGGTCCCCCCTCCGGGGGGAAGCCACGCAGTGGCGCAGGGGGGAGCGATCCTGGGGGGTTACTGTTTCACGGCTTCCACCTGAATCACCAGACGCACGTTCTTCGGGAAGCCCCAGTCCACGCCGTAGTTCGCGCCGAAGGCGGTGCGGTCGATGGTGGCTTCGAAGTCGCCGCCGCAGACTTCGCGCTTGAGCATCGGGCTGTCGTAGCAGGCGAACTGGTTGGCCTTCATCGTCACCGGCTGGGTCTTGCCCAGCAGCGTCAGCTGACCTTCCACCGCGCTGACCTTGTCACCGGCGAAGACGAACTTGCTCGACACGAACTGGGCCTTGGGGTACTTGGCGGCGTCGAAGATGTCCGGGCTCTGCAGGTGCTTGTCGAACATGGGGGTGCCCGAGTTCACCGACGTCATGTCGATGCTGATGTCCACCATGCCGGTCTTGGCGGCCTTGTCGAAGCTGACCTTGCCTTCCTTCTTGTCGAAGCGGGCGCGGTTCACGCTGGCGCCGAAATGGCCGATCTCGAAGGTGGCGAACGTGTGCGTCGGGTCGATCGCGTACTCGGCAGCCTGGGCGATGCCGGCGGTGGACAGAACGGCCGCAGCGGCCAGCAGGGACAGGGATTTGCGCATGGTTGAACTCCTAGGTTCGGGTTGGTGAAAAGAAAAAAGCGCCAAAAAGCCTTCGGCGCGCGGGTATCAAGCCAAGGGCCCCGTGGAACTGGCTTTGCCAGGCCACCAGGGCCGTCCCCCCTTGGGGGGAAGCCGCGCAGCGGCGCAGGGGGGTCACAATTTCGGCACGCCCGTGAGCGCCAGCTTGAACTTCACCTGCACCTCGTCGGCCACCATCGAGGTGTCGGCCCACTCCTTCTCGCCGATGCGGAAAGCGAGGCGCTTGATCGGGAAGGCGCCGGTGGCGGTGGTGGTGGCGCCGTTCTGGGCCAGCGTGACGGGCACGACCACGTCGCTGCTCGCGCCCTTGATGCTGAGCTTGCCGGCCACTTCGTACTTGGTGGCATCGATGCGCTTGATGCTGCTGGAGGTGAAGGTGGCCTTGGGGAACTGCGCCACGTTGAACCAGGTCGCCTTGGGCAGTTCGGCGTCGGCCTCGCGGCTGATGCTGGCGCTGCCCGTGTCCACCGTGAAGGCGATCTTGCTGGTCGCGAGCTTGGCCGGGTCGAACGCCAGCTGGGCGCTGAAGCTCTTGAACTTGCCCTCGACCGGCACGCCCATCTGGCGGCTGACGAAGGCGATCTCGCTTTGCGCGGGCACCAGCTGCTGCTGGGCCTGGGCGGCCAGGGGCATCAGGCCGCTCAGCGCAAGACCGCAGATCAGGGGGAGGGATGTCGGGCGCAGGCTCATGTGGGGGCTTTCAAGGCGGGAAATCAAAGCAAGGAAGATCGTCGGGTGCGCGGGGTCTCAGCGACCGCCCCAGCCCATGCGCAGCAGCAGGCCGTCGCGGTCCACGAAGTGGTGCTTGAGCGCGCCGGCCACGTGCAGCAGCACCAGGGCCGCCATCGCATAGGCCGAGAGCCGGTGCAGGGGCTTGAGCCCCTCGGCCAGGGTCTCGCTCACCGGCACGAAGTCGGGCAACGGCCACAGGCCGAACAGCACGATGGGGAAACCGGCGGCCGAGCTGTAGGCCCAGCCCAGCAGCGGCACGGAGAAAAACAGCAGATACAGCCCACCGTGCGTGGCGTGGTGGGCCCCGCGCTGCCAGGCCGGCATGGCCTGGGCAATGGCCGCGGGCAACGCCGGCGGGCGGTGCACCAAGCGCCACATCAGGCGCACGGCGGTGAATGTGAGCACCAACACACCGGCCCATTTGTGCCAGCTGTAGAGCTTCAGGCGCTGGGGCGAGAACGGCAGGTCGGCCATGTACAGGCCCAGGGCGAACACCCCGATCAGGGCCAGGCCCAGCGCCCAGTGCAGCGCACGGGCGACGGGGTGGTAGCGGAGGACGGCGGCGTCAGACATGCCGGCAGTGTAGGCACCCGGTGCGGCGCCAAGCGTCAAACCGCTTGAAGCTTGAATTCAAAAAATTCGAACGAACTTAGCATTCCAGTTCGCATCTTCCGCTGCCACCGCGCTCCTACAATGCGCCATGCCCACTCCGCTCACGCCCGACCTGCTGTCGTTGTACCCGGCGCTGGGAGCGCTGCCGGCCCTGCTGCCCCGGCTCGCGGTGATGCAGGTGCCGGCCGGCACCCAGCTGTTTCGCGAGAACGAGGCCTGCCAGGGCTTCCCGATGGTGCTCAGCGGCGAAGTGCGGGTCTCCCGCAGCGCGGCCAACGGGCGGGAGCTGGAACTCTACCGCGTCTCGCCCGGTGAGATGTGCCTGGTGTCCTCGGCCGGCCTGTTCGCGGACCAGCCGCTCACGGCGCGCGGCGTGGCCACCTGCGAAACCCGCCTGACCCTGCTCTCCCCGGCGGATTTTCGCGCCGCGCTGACCGACGAGCGTTTTCGCGCCTACGTGCTGGGACTCTTTGCCGCGCGCATGGCCGACCTCACCGGCCTGATCGAGGCCATTGCCTTCCAGAAGCTCGACAGCCGCCTGGCCAGCGCCCTGCTCGGCCACGGCCAGCAGGTGCGCGCCACCCACCAGGCGCTGGCCGACGAGCTGGGCACGGTGCGGGAGATCGTGACCCGCCTGCTGCACCGCTTCGAGCGCGACGGCCTGGTCGAGCTCTCGCGCGAGTGCATCACCATCCGCGACAGCGCCGGCCTGCGCGCCGTGGCCACGTTCCAGTCGCGCTGATCCCCCGGCCAGCGCCGGGGCGCGTGCGCACCGGACCGGCTTTGTGACACAGGTCACATACCGCCGCCCGCCGAGCCGGTTCAATACGCCCAGCCCCACCGTGGCCCGGGCGCTGCACAGCGCCGAGCCGCGGTGGACCCGGTTCCCTTCATCCACTGGAGCATTCACATGAGCAAAAACGAAGGCGGCATCGACCGCATCCTGCGCATCGTCGCGGGCCTGGCCCTGATCGCGGCGGCCGCCACCGGCAACATCGGTGTCTGGGGCTATATCGGCGTGGTGCCGCTGCTCACCGGCCTGATGGGCTGGTGCCCGGTGTACACGCTGCTGGGCCTCAACACCTGTCCGATGAAGAAGTGACCCCCCGCGCCGCCTGCGGCGTCACCCCCCAGGGGGCATCACGAGCGGCCCGGCGAAGCCGGTTCCGCCGTGATCTCGGTTTGGGGCATTTCGCGCCGGATGAACCTCGTTTGCCGCATCGACGTGATGCGTCCGGCCGCGCGGTTCGGCTCGGCTATGGGTGCTGCCCGGGCATGCCGACGAACGCGACCATGCCTTCCAGCACGGTGCGCAGGCGCACCAGTTCACGCGAATGGTTCAGCCGGGTGGACCAGGCCGCCATGCGGGACACGCGCTGCAGCCTTGGCAGCAGGTGGGCCAGGAAGGCCTGCAGACCGGATTGGCCGCGCTCGGCCGGGTGCGCCGCTTCGCGCGCCTCGCGGTAGGCGTTGAGCACCGCCAGCACCGCCTGCGGCCCCAGCGGCTCCAGGAAACGGGCCAACGACATCACCAGCTGCAGCGCGTCGTAGCGCTGCACCATCTCCAGCGACAGGCCGGGAAACAGGCGTTCCTCGAAGTCGATGCGGGCAAAACGCTGCCCGTCCCAGGTCAGGTTGCGGGCCTGCGCGCCCCCGTGCCATTGGCCGCGCGCATGAAACGCCGCCAGATCGGCACTGGCCGCGCACATCAGCGGCAGGCGCTCGGCCTCGGGCAGGCGGTGCAACAGGTGCTCCAGCGTGGTGCCCACATCGCCCGTCACCAGGGACTCGCCATCGAAGGCCACCACCGGGGGCACCCGCTCACCGGCCGCCGCCAGCGCCAGCAGGCGCTCATGCTCGTAGGCCAGCAGCGCCGCGCCGTCGGTCTGGCGCACCGCGCGCCAGGGCACCGGCACGCCCACGAAATGCGCGAACAGGTAGGCCCCGAGCGAATGGCCCAGGCCACGCAAGGGCCGCCGTGCGGTCTTGGTCCAGGTTTTGAGGGGGGGAGAGGTGTTCAAGACCCGCGATTATCCTGAAAACGCCCCGCCGGCCGGCGCCGACCCAGGCCGGGTCAGCCGGCGTCGGCGTAGCGCTGCAGCTCCCAGCCGCTCACCTGCTGCGCAAAGGCGTCCCACTCGGCGCGCTTGAGGCGCAGGAACTGATCACAGAAGGCCGCGCCCACCGCCTCGCGCAACACCGCATCGGCCCGCAGCGCATCGAGTGCGTCGTGCAGATCGCGCGGCAGCCTGGGCGGCATGGCCGCGCCGCTGGCCTGGCGCTGGTACAGGTCTTCGTCGCAGGGCTCGGCCGCGGGCAGCGCCCCGTCGATGCCGTCCAGCCCGGCGGCCAGCGTGGCCGCGAGCGCCGCATACACGTTGCACGAGGGGTCGGGCAGGCGCCATTCGATGCGCCCGGCCACGGTGCGCACGAGGCAGGTGCGGTTGTTGTCGCCCACCGTCTTCCACACCGGCGACCAGGTGGTGCCCGAGGCGCTCTCGCTGCTGGCCAGGCGCTTGTAGCTGTTCACCGTGGGCGCGCACAGCGCGGCCAGCGCATCGGCGTGGTGCAGCAGGCCGGCCGCGAACCGGTGGCCGGCCGTGCTCAGGCCCAGGGCGCCGGCCGGGTCGGCCATCACCGCGCGGCCGATGCCCTGCGCCGGGCCGCCCCAAGCAGGGCGCCCCCCTCCGGGGGGGACGGGCCCTGGCCCGGCGGGGGGAGCCTGGTCTTCCGTGAGGCTGAGGTGGAAATGCAAGCCGCTGCCCGGTGCGCCCGCGAGCGGCTTGGGCATGGTGGAAAAGCTGCAGCCGTGCTGCGCCGCCACCGCCTGCGCCGTGAGCTTGAACAGCTGGTAGCGGTCGGCGGCGGCCAGGGCCTCGTCGTGCCGGTAGTTGATCTCGTACTGGCCGATGGCGTCCTCGTGGTCCATCTGCTGCAGCTCGAAACCCAGCGCCGTGAGGTGGCGGCGCATGTCGTCGAGAAAGCCAAAGTTGCGGTGGATCGCCTTCAGGTCGTAGGACGGCTTGTCGAGCCGGTCTTCACCGTCGGCCACACCCCATCGGCCCTGCGGATCCTGCTTGAGCAGAAAGAACTCGGGCTCGATGCCCACATGGAAGGTCCAACCGCGTTCGCGCAGGCGGTTCAACTGGTGCTTGAGCAGCTGGCGCGAGCAGGTGTCCAGCGGCTCGCCGCCCGCAAAACCGTCGCACACCGCGTGCGCCACGCCGGGCATGAAGGGCAGCGGGCGCAGGCTCTCCGGCACCACACGCCCGAAATACTCGCTGCGCGCGCCCATGCGCGGCAGGCCCGTGCCCCAGATGCTGGGGCCGGCAAAACCGGCGCCGGTGGCCACCGCGCCGGGCAGGCCTTCGAGCGGCACCAGCTTGCCCTTGGGCGCGCCGTGCAGGTCGGTGAAGGTGGTGAGGATGGAATGGATGCCCTGAGCGCGCAGGGCGCCCATGCGCTCGGCCAGGGCGTGGTCGGCGCCGAGACTCAAGCCAGCACCTCGGCCATCGCCGCGTCGAGCACGCCCAGGGCTTCGGCGAACACGCTGTCTTCGATCGTCAGCGGGAACAGGTAGCGGATCACGTTGCCGTACACGCCGCAGGTCAGCAGCAGCAGGCCACGTTTGAGGGCGGCGGCCTGCACCCGCTTCGTGGTGTCGGCGTCGGGCGCGCCGGCCGCGTCCACGAACTCGCAAGCCACCATCGCGCCCAGGCCACGCACGTCACCGATGCGGGCGTATTTCGCCTTCGCGGCGTTCAGGTGCGCCACCAGCCGCGCGCCCAGCCGCTGCGCGCGCTCGGGCAGCTGTTCTTCGGCCATCACGTCCAGCACCGCGTGTGCAGCGGCAATCGCCAGCGGGTTGCCCGCATACGTGCCGCCCAGGCCACCCGGCGCCGGGCCGTCCATGATCGCGGCCTTGCCGCACACGGCCGACAGCGTGGTGCCGCCGGCCATGCTCTTGGCCAGGGTCATGAGGTCGGGCGACACGCCGTAGTGCTCCATGGCGAACATCCTGCCGGTGCGCGCAAAACCGGTCTGCACCTCGTCGGCGATCAGCAGGATGCCGTGTTGATCGCACAGCTGCCGCAGCCACAGCACCGCCTCCTTCTGGATCGGGTTGAAACCGCCCTCGCCCTGCACCGGTTCAAACACGATGGCCGCCACGCGCGAAGGCTCGATGTCGCACTTGAACACGTGGTCCATGGCGCGCTTCGTCTCGTCCAGCGAGGCCCCCTCCGCGGGGAAAGGCACGTGGTAGATCTCGGGCGGGAAGGGGCCGAAGCCCGCCTTGTAGGGCTGGACCTTGCCGGTCAGCGACACCGCGAACAGGCTGCGGCCATGGAAGGCACCGCCAAAGGCGATCACGCCGCTGCGCCCGGTCGAAGACCGCGCGATCTTGATCGCGTTTTCGATCGCCTCGGCGCCGGTGGAGAAAAACGCGGTCTTGACCTGGCCCTCGATCGGCACGATGGCGTTGATGCGCTCGGCCAGCGCCACGTACTCGGCGTAGGGCACCACCTGGTAGCAGCTGTGCGTGAAGCGCTGCAACTGCGCCGCGATCGCCGCCTGCACCTTGGGGTGCACGTGGCCGGTGTTGAGCACCGCGATGCCACCGGCGAAGTCGATGAAACGCCGGCCCTCGATGTCCCAGAGTTCGGCGTTCTTCGCGTGGTCAATGAAGAAGTCCCCCATCACGCCCACGCCACGCGGCGTGGCGTCCAGCCGGCGCTGGTGCCAGGCGGCGTTGGTGTGGGGCGCGTTCAGGTTTTCAGGTTTCTGCGGTGCGTTCACGGGGGGGTCTCCTTCAAAAGCGCACACAGCGGTGCGAGGTGTCTGATCCAAGGGCACCGCGGAACCGGCTTTGCCGGGCCGCCAGTGCCGTCCCCCCTCTGGGGGGAAGCCGCGTCAGCGGCGCAGGGGGGCGCCGGTTACACCGGCGAATCAATCCTTATCCAAGTTGTTTTGGTTTCCGTGTACTTGTCAAACGCGTGCAGCGACTTGTCGCGCCCCACCCCGCTCTGCTTGAAGCCACCGAACGGCACGGTGATGTCGTCTTCGTCGTACTGGTTCACGTGCACCGTGCCGGCGCGCAGCGCGCGCGCCACGCCGTGCGCCTTGTTGATGTCGCGCGTCCACACGCCCGCCTGCAGGCCGTACACACTGTTGTTCGCCTGGCGCACCACGTCGGCCGCGTCTGTGAAGCTCTGCACCGCGAGCACCGGGCCGAAGATCTCTTCGCGCGCGATCGCCATCTGTGGCGTCACCCCGTCGAAGATGGTGGGCTGCACATAACAGCCACCCGCCACCGGCGACGCCAGCGCACCGCCCGCGATCAGCTGCGCGCCCTCGCTGGTGCCCAGGGCGATGTAGCGCATCACGTTGTCGAGCTGCACCTGGTCGACGATGGCGCCCATCACCGTGCCCTTGTCCAGCGGGTTGCCCGGCTGGTAGTTCGGCACCAGCTTCAAGGCCTTCTCCAGGAACGCGTCCTTGATCGAGGCCTCGACGAACAGGCGCGAGGGTGCGTTGCAGCTCTCGCCCTGGTTGAAGAAGATGCTGCCCACGGCGGCCTCGACCGCGCGGTCCAGGTCCGGGCAGTCGGCGAACACGATGTTGGGCGACTTGCCGCCCAGCTCCGTCCAGGCGCGTTTCAGGTTGCTCTGCCCGGCCATCACGTGGATCTGCTTGCCCACGCGGGTGCTGCCGGTGAAGGCGATGCAGTCCACGTCCATGTGCAGCGCCAGCGGCGAGCCGGCCTCGGCGCCGAAGCCCGGCACCACGTTGAACACGCCGGGCGGGATGCCGGCGGCCAGCGCCAGCTCGGCCAGTCGGAGGGCGGTGAGCGGGCTCTTTTCCGACGGCTTCAACACCACCGAGTTGCCGGCGGCGAGGGCCGGCGCGATCTTCCAGGCCGCCATGATCATGGGATAGTTCCAGGGCACGATGATGCCCACCACACCCACCGGCTCGCGCGTGATCAGCGCCAGCGAATTGCTCGGCGTGGGCGCGATCTCGTCGTACACCTTGTCCACCGCCTCGCCGTACCAGCGGATGCAGTTGGCCGCGCTGTTCACGTCCACGGCGCGCGCGTACTTCACCGGCTTGCCCATGTCCAGGGTTTCGGTCAGCGCCAGCTCGTCGGCGTGTGCCAGCAGCTGATCGGCGAACTTGATCATCACGCGCTTGCGCTGCGCCGGCGCCATGCCGCTCCAGCGCCGGTCCTCGAACGCGGCGCGGCCGGCGGCCACGGCAGCGTCGATGTCGGCCTGGCCACCGCGCGCCACCTGCGTGAGCAGGCGGCCGTCCACCGGGGAAATGCAATCAAAGGTCTGGCCGTCGCGCGCGGCCATCCGTTCGCCGTTGATGACGGCGCGGCCGTCGAAACTGGGCATGCTGATATCGGTCATGGGAGGTTGTCCACTGCAGAAAAGTGGACCCATGCTACGCCGTTATTGCCCCGAATGCAGCATCCACTTCCGGCCCAATTCGACCATCCACTGGCGCGCATACGGCAGGCCACAGGCCCGGGTCATCTGACACAATGCCAGCGGCCCCGGTGCTTCAAGCTCTCTCGAAGACGCTGGTCGTTTTCGGGCTGTGGGGCATCCCCACGGCGACGATGGTTTGCTGGACACACGACGCGCGATCCGTGCTGCGCCGCTGGCGCAGGCCTGATAGCGCCAGACCCGCTGGTTGAGGCACCGGGGCCACCCTTTTTGCCCGCTGTCCCCCACCGATGACCCCCGCACACCACCGCCGCTGGCTGGCCACCGGGCTGGCACACGCCTTTCTGGCCGACCACGAGCAACCCGGCGCCCGCGCGCCCGAGGCCTTGCTGGCGCGCGCCAGGGTCTGCCTGGGCTGCGAGGGTGCGGCACCCTGGTGGCTGGAGTCGATGGCGCGAGCCGTCGCCACGCGCTGGGCGCGGCAGGGGCTGATCGACACGGTCGACAGCCTCGCGCAAATGCTGCTGCAGCGCCCCGAGTGGGCGCCCGACGAACAGGCCTTCGACGATGACGACGATGACGAGCCCAGCGACGGCACCACCCACCGCCCCGAACCCGTGCCTTTGGGGCAATGGGCCGTGCGCCACTGGCTGCTGCGGCCCGCGCGCATGGCCGCGCCGCCCTGGGGCCTGCGGCACATCGACACCCCGGCCCTGCCCACCGTCGCCGACTGGGCCGAATGGCTGGGCGTGGCGCCCGACCGGCTGCTCTGGCTGACGCACCCGTCCCAGCACTGGCGCGAGGGCAGCGAGCGGCCGCACGCGACCGTGGCCCCCCACTACAGCCACCGCCTGCTGCCCAAACGCAGCGGCGGGCTGCGCCTGATCGAGGCGCCCAAGGCCGAGCTCAAGCGGGTGCAGCGCCAGTTGCTCGACCGCCTGCTGGCCCAGCTGCCCGCGCACGACGCGGCCCACGGCTTCGTGCGCGGGCGGGGCGTGCACACGCACGCGCAGGTCCACGCGGCACAGCCCTGCGTGATCTCGTTCGACCTGCGCGACTTTTTCCCCAGCATCGGCGCGGCACGCATCCGCGCTTTCTGGCGCAGCTGGGGCTACCCCGACGACGTGGCCCGGATGCTGACGCAGCTGTGCACCACCCGGACCCCCGTGGCGGTGCGGGAACGCCTGCGCGAAGCCCGGGCGCTGGACCTACAGGCCGCCAAACGGCTCGCCGCGCCCCACCTGCCGCAGGGCGCGCCCACCTCGCCGGCGCTGGCCAACCTGTGCGCCTTCGGCTTGGACCTTCGGCTGGAGGGCCTGGCCCACCGCTTTGGCGCGCGCTATTCGCGGTACGCCGACGATCTGGTGTTTTCCGGCCCGGCGTCGCTGGCCCAGCGCTTTCGCCAGCTCCATGCCTGGGTCGGCGCCATCGCCGCCGACGAGGGCTTTGCCCTGCACCCCGGCAAACTGCGCTGCGCGCGGTCCCACCAGCAGCAGCGCATCACGGGGCTGGTGGTCAATACCCAACCCAACATCGCGCGCGCCGACTACGACCGGCTGCGCGCCGAACTGCACCGCGCGGCCCGCATGGGCCCGGTGGACGCGCAGCAGCGGGCCCATCTGCAAGGCCGCGTGGCCTGGGCCTGCCAGGCGCTGGCGCCCTCCCGGGTCGCCAAACTGCGGTCGCTGCTGGCCCAGATCACCTGTTAGCCCCCACGCTCCGCCGCTGCGCGGGTCGCTGCCCCCCAAAGGGGCTGGCCTTGCTTGGGGCGGCCCGGCGCTGCGGCCGCTGCTACACCACCGTCTGCCAACGCAGGCCGTGCGGCAGCGAACGCGGGCCAAACAGGAAGTGAAGCACACGGCGACGCCCCGTGCCCAGCGACTTGGACGATGCGTGCAGCAACAGCGGGCGCATCACCAGGGCGGCGCCGGCCTCGGCCTCGCAGACGGATTCCCCCAGGGCATCGCGGACGTCGGCCGCAGCGTCCGGCGCCAGCACCCCCTGCGTGTGGGAGCCCGGCACCACGCGCAACGGGCCATCGCGGGAACCGCAGCGGTCCAGGTGCAGGCGAACGGCGACCAGTTGCTCCAGCACCTCGACGGGTGCCTGCACAAACACCGCGCCCTCCTTGTGTGCCCACCCCGACCAGCCGGGGGCATCGACCCGTTCGGCCACCGGGATGCTGAGGTCCTGGTGCACGGGCACCAGCCAGTTGCGCGCGCTCGACTTCTCGAAGTAGGTGCACTGCACCGCCACGTGCTCCGGCGGAACCAGACGCCCCAGATCGGGGTGCTCGCGGATGCGCCGCGCCAACGCCGCACACCAGTCGGTCGACAACAGACAGCGGGTGCCGCCCGATGCGCCCACCGTCTGGCCATGGAGCGCAAGCGCATCCCCTTCGGCGGCGGGCAGCACACCGGGCACGCCGACGAACCCGTCGCGGGCAAACGACTCAAGCACCCTTTGCGGCCCGGCGCGCCCGCCCTTGCCCGCCCGCACTCAAGCGGTCGTCAGTGCGGCCAGCTCGGCGCGCGTGGCCGCCGCGATCTCGCGTTCGCGCTTGCGGGTCTGCCGCGCCACCCACACCGAGTAGCCCACGATCACGGTGGTGACGGTGGCGATCAGCAGCGTGGCGGCGGCGTAGATGGTCGGGTTGATGCCACGCCGCGCGTAGCCGAAGATCACCTGCGGCAGCGTGTTCACGCCCGGGCCGGAGAGGAATTCGGAGATCACCACGTCGTCGAACGAGAGCGTGAACGACAGCAGGAAGGCCGCCAGGATGCCCTGGAAGATGTTGGGCAGGGTGATCAGGAAAAACACCTGGAACGGCCGCGCACCCAGGTCCATGGCGGCCTCTTCGATGCTGCGGTTCATCTCCATCAGCCGGCTCTGGATCACCACCATGCCGTAGGCCATGCCCAGCAGGGTGTGGCCGAAGATGATGGTCAGCATGCCGCGCTCGGGCCAGCCAAAGGCGTTCTGCGCGCCCACCATCAGCAGCAGCAGCGACAGGCCGATCACCACCTCGGGCATCACCAGCGGCGCGTTGACCATGCCCGAGAAGACGGTGCGGCCCGGGAAGCGCCGGTAGCGCACCAGCACGAAGGCGGCGAAGGTACCGAGCACCGCGGACAACACGCCGGTGACCGCCGCCACCTTCACCGACAGCCAGAAGCCTTCGACGATCTTGGTGTCGCGCGTGAGCGCCTCGTACCAGCGCAGCGAAAAGCCGGTGAAGTTCGCGTCCTGCCGGGTGCTGTTGAAGCTGAACACCACCATGAAAAACAGCGGCAGGTACAGGAACAGGTACACCGCCGCCAGCCAGAGCTTGCCGAAGTGTTTTTCAAGAAGCTGTTTCATGTCACTTCTCCTCGGCTGTGAAGTGGTAATAAATGGCCAGGGGCACGATGATCAGCAGGATCATCACCACCGCCAGCGCCGACGCGCGTGGCCAGTTGTTGCTGGTGAACATCTCGTCCCAGACCACGCGGCCGATCATGATGTTTTCCGGCCCCCCGAGCAGTGAGGGGATCACGAACTCGCCCACGGCGGGGATGAACACCAGCATGAAGCCGGCGACGATGCCGGCCTTGGACAGCGGCACCGTCACCAGCCAGAAGGTCTTGAACGGCGAGGCGCCCAGGTCGTAGGCGGCTTCGAGCAGGCGGAAGTCCATCTTCACCAGGTTGGCGTAGAGCGGCAGCACCATGAAGGGCAGGTACACATAGGTCATGCCCACCAGCATGGACACGTTGGTGTAGAGCATCTGGATCGGCTCGTCGATGAAGCCCATGCCCATCAGGATCTGGTTGAGCACGCCCTGGTCGGCCAGGATGCCCTTCCAGGCGTAGACGCGCAGCAGGAACGAGGTCCAGAACGGCAGCATCACCATCATCAGCAGCGCAGGCCGCACGCTCGGCGCCGAGCGCGCGATGAAGTAGGCGAAGGGGTAGCCGATCAGCAGGCACAACACGGCGGTGCACAGCGCGTACCAGATGGAGCGCAGGTAGGCCTCGATGTAGATCGTCTGGAACAGCTCACCGCCCTCCACGTCGCGGAAGATGGTCCAGTAGTTCTCGTACTTCAGACTCAGGATGCCCGTCACCGGGTCCCAGATCGGCTTGAACGGGTTGATGCTCTCGCCCATGTCCACGAAGCTGATGTACAGCAGGATCAGGAACGGCAAGAGGAAAAACACGAACAGCCAGACATAGGGCACGCCGATGACGAAGCGCTTGCCGGGCATGGGGAGTGATGAAGTGGCCATCAAGAGTCTCCAGAAACTACAACCTAAGAGCGCAGCAACCTAAAACCAAGAACGCCGCGGAACCGGCTTTGCCGGGCCGCCAGCGTTGCCCCCCTCTGGGGGGTGACGCGAAGCGGCGCGGGGGGCCGGGATTGAAGTCAATCCCGGAGCACAACAGCTGCCCCATCGTCCCACCAGAAATGCACGTCGTCCTCCCAGGTGATGTCCGACAGGTCCTGGCGCGTGGTGTTGGCCTCGGTGATCTTCACGCGCGAGCCGTCGCTGGCCAGCACGATGTAGGTGTTGTACGAGCCGAAGTAGGCGATTTCCTTCACCCGGCCGGCGAACAGGTTGGGGCCCACGTTGTCGGGCCGCTGCTTGCTGATCTCGATCTTTTCCGGGCGCACGGCGATCGACACCGGCATGTTCAGCGTGCCGCTCACGCCATGGCCCACGTGGATCTCGCCGATGCCGGTGTGGGCCGCGCAGCGGTCGGCTTCGTCCACGCTGAGCCGGCCGGCGAACAGGTTCACGTTGCCGATGAAATCGGCCACGAATTTGTTGCGCGGGTGCTCGTAGATTTCTTCCGGCGTGCCCACCTGCAGCACCCGCCCCTTGCTCATGATGGCGATGCGGCTGGCCATGGTCATGGCCTCTTCCTGGTCGTGCGTCACCATCACCACGGTCACGCCCACGCTTTCGATGATGTTGACCAGCTCGAACTGGGTCTGCTCGCGCAGCTTCTTGTCCAGCGCGCCCAGCGGCTCGTCCAGCAGCAGCAGCTTGGGCTTCTTGGCCAGGCTGCGCGCCAGTGCCACGCGCTGCTGCTGGCCGCCCGAGAGCTGGTGCGGCTTGCGCTGGGCGTAGGGCGTGAGCTGCACCAGGGACAACATCGCGTCGGTGCGCTGCGCGATCTCGGCCTTGGGCAGGCCCTCGCGCTTGAGGCCGAAAGCCACGTTCTCCCAGATGTTCAGGTGCGGGAACAGCGCATAGCTCTGGAACATCATGTTCACCGGCCGGTCGTAGGGTGGCATGTTGGCCACGTCCTGCCCGCCGAGCAGGATGCGCCCCGAGGTCGGCTTCTCGAAGCCGGCCAGCATGCGCAGCAGGGTGGACTTGCCACAGCCCGAACTGCCCAGCAAGGCGAAGATTTCGCCCTTGCCGATGGAGAGCGAGACCTCGTCCACGGCCACCGCTTCGTCGAAGCGCTTGACCAGTTTTTCGGTGACGAGGTAACCCTCTTCGTAGGTGATGTTGCAGTGGGGTGCGGACATGCCGTCTCCTGGGGGTGGGTGGGCGCCAAGAAAAAGGGCTGTTCCTACACGTGGTACGAACAGCCCCGGGCTCGGGTCAGGTGGTGACCCAAACGTTCACTTGCCTTTTTTGAAGCCGTTGTAGACGTTGGCCATGGCTTCGCGCGCTTCGTTGGTGAAGCTGCTGGGCGGGATCATCTTGGCGAAGTAGTCGGCCTCGACAAAGATGGTCTTGTTGCTGGCGATCTCAGGCTTGACCTGCGCCACGCCCGCCTTGTTGCCGGTGGGGTAGCCCATTTCGTTCGACATCAGCGCGGCGTTTTCCGGGCGCAGGTAGAAGTCGATGAAGGCCGCGGCGTTGTTCGGGTGCTTGGCGTCCTTGGTCACGGCGATGGTGTCAAAGAAGATCAGCGCGCCGGTGGACGGCAGCAGGGCTTCGATCACGTCCTTGGAGCCGTTTTCGGTGGCACGGCCGGCCGCGATGTTGATGTCACCCGACCAGCCGATGGCCACGCAGGCCTTGCCGCCGGCGATGTCGTCGATCATGGTCGAGCTGAACAGGCGCACGTCCTTGCGCACCTTGGCCAGCATGGCGCCGGCTTCCTTGTAGTCGGCCGCGTCGTTGGAGTAGGCGTCCTTGCCGATGTAGTGCAGCGCCACCGGGATGATCTCGGTGGGCGAGTCCAGGTAGGCGATGCCACAGCTCTTGAGCTTGCTCGTGTACTCGGGCTTGAACACCAGGTCCCAGGCGTTTTCGGGCATCGGCATGCCGCCCAGCGCCTTCTCGACCTTGGTCTTGTTGATGCCCACGGTGGTGAAGCCCCAGGCCCAGGGGACCAGGTGCTTGTTCTCGGGGTCGGCCTTGGTCAGGGTGGCCATGATGGCCGGGTCCATGTTGGCCAGGTTGGGGATCTGCTCCTTCTTCAGCGGCTGCAGCAGGCCGCCTTCGATCTGGCCCTTGGCGAACACGGTGCCGGGCACGACGATGTCGTAGCCGGTGTTGCCCGCCACCAGCTTGGCGTGCAGGGCTTCGTTGGTCTCGAAGGTGTCGTAGTTGACCTTGATGCCGGACTCTTTTTCGAAGGCGGCGATCATGCCCTCGGGCACGTAGTCGGGCCAGTTGTAGATGTTGAGGACTTTTTCATCGTCGTACACCGGGCCGGCGGGCGCGGCCGGGGCAGCGGGTGCGGCCGCCACCGGAGCGGGTTCGGCGGGCGCGGCCACCGGCTCTTCTTTTTTGCCACAGGCGGCCAGCAGCATGGCCGAGATGGCCAGAACCAGAACGTGCTTTTTCATGGTGAGAGACACTCCAGAAAGATGAATTGAGATCCGACGGTTGACACACGACAGCGGCCGGTATCGGAATGCCCTGCGGGCATGCAATTTACAGACCAGCTTTGGCCCCGATCTGGGGCACGGAACACTGTAACAAAGAATCCCTCAGGCGAGCTGCCCGGCAGAGCGCAAATCGTCGAGCGTGGCGTCCAGGCAGTGCACGATCAGCGCCATCATTTCGTCGATCTGCGCGTGCGTCATCACCAGCGGCGGCGCGATGATCATGCGGTCGCCCACGGCGCGCATGATCAGGCCATTTTTGAAGCAGTGGCCCCGGCAGATCATGCCCACGCCCAGGTCGGCATCGAACATCGCGTTCGTGGTCTTGTTCTTCACGATCACCAGGCCGGCGACGAAGCCGCAGGTCTCGGCGCCGCCCACCAGCGGGTGGTCCTTGAGCTCGGCGAAACGCTGCGCCAGGTAGGGGCCGGTGTCGTTCCGGACGCGATCCACCAGGCCCTCACGCTCCATCAGCTCCAGGTTGGCCAGCGCCACCGCGCAGGCCACCGGGTGGCCGCTGTAGGTGTAGCCGTGGTTGAACTCGCCGCCCTGCTCGATCAGCACCTTGGCCACGCGGTCGCCCACCATCACGCCGCCGAGCGGGATGTAGCCGCTGGTCACGCCCTTGGCGAAAGTCACGAGGTCGGGCCGGTAGCCGAATTTTTCGTAGGCGAACCAGTGGCCCAGGCGGCCGAAGGCGCAGATCACCTCGTCGGAAATCAGCAAGATGCCGTACTGGTCCACGATGCGCTGGATCTCGGGCCAGTAGGTGGCGGGCGGGATGATCACGCCGCCCGCGCCCTGCACCGGCTCGGCGATGAAGGCGGCCACCTTGTCGGCGCCCACTTCCAGGATCTTGGCTTCCAGCCAGCCCGCCGCGCGGCGGCCGAAGTCGGCCTCGCTCTCGCCGGGCCGCGCGTTCTCGAAGAAGTACGGCTGCTCGATGTGCGTGATGTTGGGGATGGGCAGATCGCCCTGCGCGTGCATGCCGCTCATGCCACCGAGCGAGGCGCCGGCCATGGTGCTGCCGTGGTAGGCGTTGTTGCGGCTGATGATCACCTTGCGCTGCGGCTGGCCCAGCAGGTCCCAGTAGCGGCGCACCATGCGCACATTGGTGTCGTTGCTCTCCGATCCGCTGCTGGAGAAGAACACGTGTTCAAACTTGCGCCCGCCCACCACCGGCGCCAGCGCCGCCAGCTTGGTGGCCAGCTGCACCGCCGGCACGTTGGTGGTGTTGAAGAAGCTGTTGTAGAACGGCAGCGTCATCATCTGCTGGTAGGCCGCGTCGGCCAGCTCCTTGCGACCGTAACCCGCGTTCACGCACCACAGCCCGCTCATCGCGTCCAGGATCTTGGCGCCCTCGGAGTCCCACACGTAGATGTTCTCCGCCCGCGTGATCACCCGCGCGCCGCGCGAGGCCAGGCCCGCGTGGTCGGTGAACGGGTGGATGTAGTGCGCACTGTCCAGCGCCTGGATGGCTTTCGTGTCCTGCTGCTCGGCGCGGCGAACCAGGGCGGGCGGGGCGATGAGGGTTGAAGTGTTCATCACAGTCTCACAAGAGGAATGAGGGGAAGTCTTTCAAGAACGCCGCGGAACCGGCTCCGCCGGGCCGCCAGCGTTGCCCCCTGGGGGGTGACGCCGAAGGCGGCGCGGGGGGGTCAAACATGCAGAAGCAGGTGCTCACGTTCCCACGGAGATATGACTTTCATGAACTCGTCGAACTCCAGCTCCTTGATCTCGGTGTAGATGGTGATGAACTCCTTGCCCAGCACCTCGTGCAGGTCGGGTTCGCGGCGCAGCCAGTCCAGCGCTTCGCCCAGCGAGCGCGGCAGCGAGTACGGCGCCAGGTAGGCGTCGCCCTTCATCTCGGGCTTGGGCTTGATCTTGTTCTTCATGCCCAGGTAACCGCAGGCCAGCGTCATGGCCATCGCCACATAGGGGTTGGCGTCGGCACCGATGACGCGGTTCTCGACCCGGCGCGCGGCCGGGCTGGAGATCGGCGAGCGAATGCCCACGGTGCGGTTGTCGTGGCCCCACTCGATGTTGATCGGCGCGGCCGTGTGGCGCGAGAGGCGGCGGTAGCTGTTCACGTAGGGCGCCACCAGCACCATGGCCGCCGGGATGTAGCGCTGCAAGCCGCCGATGTAGTGGTAGAAGGCCTCGGACGCGGTGCCGTCTTCGTTGCTGAAGATGTTCTGGCCGCTGGCCTTGTCCAGGATGCTCTGGTGCACGTGCATGGCGCTGCCGGGCTCGCCGGCGATCGGCTTGGCCATGAAGGTGGCGTACATGTCGTGCCGCAGCGCGGCCTCGCGCACCGTGCGCTTGAAGAAGAACACCTCGTCGGCCAGGCCCAGCGGGTGGGCGTGGAAGAAGTTGATCTCCATCTGCCCCGCGCCCACTTCGTGGATCAGCGTGTCCACGTTGAGCTCCATCTTGTCGCAGTAGTCGTAGATCTCCTCGAACAGCGGGTCGAACTCGTTCACGGCGTCGATGCTGTAGGCCTGGCGCGAGGTCTCGGCGCGGCCGCTGCGGCCGATCGGCGGCTTCAAGAGCGTGTTCGGGTCGGTGTTGCGCGCGGTCAGGTAGAACTCCAACTCGGGCGCCACCACCGGCTCCCAGCCCTCGGCCGCGTACAGGTCGCAGATGCGGCGCAGCACGCTGCGCGGCGCGAAGGGCACCAGCTTGCCGGCGTGGTCAAAGCAGTCGTGGATCACCTGCGCGGTCGGGTCGGTGGCCCAGGGCACGATGCGCACCGTGGTCGGGTCCGGGCGCAGCTGCATGTCCTTGTCGGTCGGGTCCACCACGTCGTAGTACGGCCCGCTCTCGGGGAACTCGCCCGTCACCCCCATGCCCACGATGGCCTGCGGCAGGCGCATGCCGCGGTCTTCGGTGAACTTCTCGCGCGGCAGGATCTTGCCGCGCGCCACCCCGGTCAGGTCGGGCACCAGGCATTCGACCTCGGTCACGCGGTGCTCGTTGAGCCAGTTCTCCAGGTCGTTGAAGCTGTTTACTTTTTGGGAGGCTGTCATGTGCCGTTCCTTGTCGTTTCGCGGGTTGTGCCGGGTCGGAGGATTCGGGGCTTCAGGCGCCGATGGTGGCGCGGCTGCGGGCCAGATCGGCGGCCTGCAGGCGCAGGCTCTGGCGGGATCGGCAGGCGCGGCCGAACTCCTCGAAGATCGCGGCGTAAAACGGCGTCTCCCAGCAGCGCCATTCGGGGTGAAACTGCATCGCGTACGCGAAGGTGCGCGCACCCTTCACGGCAAAGGCCTCCACCACCCCGTCGGGTGCGTGGGCCATGGCCTCCAGCCCCGGTGCCAGCCGGTTGATGCCCTGGCCGTGCAGCGAATTGACCATGGTCTCGGGGCCGCCGGCCCAGGTCTCAAAGATGCTGCCGGGCTCGAAGCGGATCGGGTGGCTCGGCGCGTACTGCTCTTCGTAAGGCGCGGTCTTGGGTTCGCGGTGGTCCATCAGGCCGGGCACCTCGTGCACGCGCTGGTGCAGCGTGCCGCCCAGGGCCACGTTGATCTCCTGGAAGCCCCGGCACACGCCCAGCAGCGGCACGCCCTCGTGCACACAGGCTTTCACCAGCGCCAGCGTGAGCGTGTCGCGCTCCAAGTCCAGCGGCAGGCTGGGGTCGGCCACGTCCTCGTCGAAATGCGAGGGGTGCACGTTGGAGGGCGAGCCGGTCAGCATCACGCCGTCCACCAGGGACAGCAGCTCGGGAATCTGTTCGGCGTCGGCCAGCGGGAACATCACCGGCTGGGCCTGGGCCCCCACTTTCACGGCGCGGGCGTATTTGTCGCCCAGCAGCAGGAAAGGCATCTGGTGCCCGTGGTCGCCCATGAGGCGATGGTCGGCGGGCAGCCAGACCATGCAAGGCGGTTGGTTCATGGTGTCTCCAAACACGTGGCTTGATTGTGAGCAAACAATTGGATCACAATGAGGGCCAGTTGTGGCAAGTCCATGGTGCCACTTGAGAGCACCCCCTGCGCCGCTGCGCGGCTTCCCCCTGAAGGGGGACCGCACTGGTGGCCCGGCAAAGCCGGTTCCACGGTGCGTCTTGGTCAGGCATCTCGCTCCGAACAGTGCATTGAACACCTATTTCAGACACCCATGCTCTCCGAATTCCTGCTGACCGAGATGACCCGCCTGGGTGCGCAAGACGCCCTGCCCCTGCACCGCCAGCTCTACGAGGCGCTGCGGCGCTCCATGCTCGACGGCAAGCTGGGCGCGGGTGAGCGCCTGCCGTCCAGCCGCGACCTGGCGCAGGACCTCGGGCTGTCGCGCAACACGGTGGTGGCGGCGATCAACCAGCTCAGCGTGGAGGGTTACCTGGCCAGCCGGGTCGGCAGCGGCACCTATGTGAACGAGAGCGTGCCACGCACCCTGCCCGGGCGCGCCGCCCGTCGCCCGGGGGCGCCCGGGGCGCCGCCCGCCGGCACTGGCGGCGTGCCCACCGGCCGGCTCTCCACGCGCGGGCTGGCGCTGTCCACCACCTTCTGCGCCACCGAACTCGAAGTCCAGCCCTTCACCCCCGGCATCGCCGACTTCAGCGCCTTCCCGCTCCCGCTCTGGCAGCGCCTGCAGAACAAGCACTGGCGCATGACCTACCCGGACATGCTGGACTACAACGACTCCGGCGGCTACGCGCCGCTGCGCCGCGCCATCGCCGACTACCTGCGCGTGTTCCGCAGTGTGCAGCTCGACGCCGACCAGGTCATCGTCACCACCGGCACCCAGCAGTCGCTCGAACTCTGCGCCCGCCTGCTGGCCGACCACGGCGACACGGTGTGGGTGGAAGACCCGGCCTACTGGGGCGCGGTCAAGGCCTTCATGGCCACCGGCCTGGCCATCCACCCCGTGCCGGTGGACGACGAAGGCATACACCCCGGCACGGCCGACGACGCGCACCCGCCCAAGCTGATCTACCTCACGCCCTCGCACCAGTACCCCACCGGCGCCGTCATGTCGCTGCCGCGGCGCCACCAGCTGCTCTCCACCGCGCGCGCGCATGGCGCCTGGGTGCTGGAAGACGACTACGACAGCGAATACCGCTTTTCCGGCCCGCCCATCTCCAGCCTGGAAGGCCTGGACACCGATGGCCGCGTGTTCTACATGGGCACCTTCTCCAAGGTGCTCTACCCCGGCATCAAGCTGGGCTACCTGGTGGTGCCCAGGCCCCTGGTGGCCGCCTTCAAGCAGGCCCACTACGACCTCAACCGCCCGGGCCAGATGCCGCTGCAGGCCGCGCTGGCCGAGTTCATCGAGATGGGCCACTTCAGCAGCGCGCTGCGCCGCGCGCGCCAGAACTACGCCGAGCGGCGCCAGTGCCTGCTCGAAGCGCTCAAACCCGTGCTCGCCCCACCCGGCACCGAAGGCCCCTTCATCAGCGGCGCCGAGCAGGGCCTGCACCTGTGCCTGCGCCTGCCCGCCTCGGTGGACGACGCCGCGCTCGCCCAGCGCATCGCGCAACAGGGCCTGACCGTGCGCCCGCTCTCGGCCTACTGCCTGGCGCGCCACGACCTCAAGGGCCTGGTGATCGGCTACGGCTACGCGCCGCTCAGCGCGATCGAACGCTGCGGGCCGCTGCTGGCGGCCGAGGTGCGGCAAGCCCTGGGCGCCACCCAAGTCACAGGCTGACGGCGCCCTGTTCGAACCCGGGGCGTACGCCAGCGTACAGACCCCGGCACCGGATGGGCGCAGGCTCCAGGGCGACAACCCTCCTGGAGACAACCCCATGACTTCCCTCTCAAGAACCCTGCTGGCCGTGGCCGGCATCGCCTTCAGCGCCCAGGTGGCCGCCCAGGCCACCTTCTACGAACACCCGGACTTCGCCGGCCGCTCGGTGCGCGCGAACGAAGAAATCACCCGGTTCGACCGCTACAGCTTCAACGACCGAACCTCGTCCGTGGTGATCGTCGGCGACCGCTGGGAGATTTGCGACGACGCCGGTTTCCGGGGCCGCTGCGTGGTGCTGCGCCCGGGCGAATACCCCTCGCTCGCCGACATGGGACTGAACGACCGCATCTCTTCGGCGCGCGTCATCGACCGCAACGACCGCGTGGACGACGACCGCTATGCGCCGGTTCAGTCCGATGCGCAGGTCACGTTCTATGAGCGTGAAGGCTTCGACGGCCGCTCCTTCACCACCACCGGTGCCATTCCCAACTTCCGCCGCTACGGCTTCAACGACCGAGCCTCCTCGGCGGTCGTGGTCGGCGAACGCTGGGAGGTCTGCGAGGACAACCGGTACCGCGGCCGCTGCGTCGTGTTGCGCCCCGGGCGCTACCCGTCGCTGGAAGCGATGGGCCTGGACAACGAGGTCACCTCGGTGCGCACCGTGGCGCGCAACGTGCGCATCCGCGACGATCGCTATGCGCCCGCACCCGGGCCCGCACCGGCCGACGGCCAGGTCACCTTCTTCGAGCGTGCGGGTTTCCAGGGCCGCTCCTTCACCACGGAAGAGGCGGTCGCCAACCTGGAGCGGGCCGGCTTCAACGACCGCGCCACCTCGGCCATCGTGATCGGTGAGCGCTGGGAGGTCTGCAACGACACCCGGTTCAGCGGCCGCTGTGTCGTGCTGCGCCCCGGACGCTACCCGTCGCTGGAAGCGATGGGCATGAACGACCGCATCTCGTCCGTGCGAACCGTCGAGGGCCGTGGCCGCATCGACGACAACCGCTACGCACCACAACCGGTGGCGGTCTACGACAGCCGCCGCCGCGACGGCGAACGGCTCTTCGAAGCCCCGGTCACGTCCGTGCGGGCCGTGCTCGCCACCTCCGGGCAGCGCTGCTGGGTCGAGCGTGAACAGGTCCAGAGCCAGCGCGGCAACCCCAACGTGCCCGCGGCCCTGGCCGGCGCCCTGATCGGCGGCATCCTGGGCCACCAGGTGGGCGGCGGCAGCGGCAAGGACATCGCCACCGTGGGCGGGGTGATCGCGGGTGCCGCGCTCGGCGCGCAGGTCGGTCGCGATGGGCCGGCCGCCACGCAGGACGTGCAGCGCTGCGAAAACACCCCCGGCGGCGCGCAGCCCGCGTTCTGGGACGTGTCCTACCACTTCCGCGGCCAAGACCACCGCGTCCAGATGGCCATGGACCCGGGCGACACCATCACGGTGAACGAACGGGGCGAGCCGCGCCAGCCGTGAATCAAAGCGCGTCGCGCAGCCGGTACCAGAGCATGCCCAGCGCCAGGCTGGGCGTGCGCAGCAGTGGCCCGCCGGGAAAGGCGTGGTGCTTCAGGCGCGCGAACACGTCGAAGCGCCCGGCCTGCCCGGCCACGGCCTCGGCCACCAGCTGGCCCGCCAGGCCGGTGAGCGCCACGCCGTGGCCGCTGAAGCCCTGCAGGTAGTACAGGTTGTCGCCCAGGCGGCCGAAGTCGGGCGCGCGGTTCATGCTGATGTCCACGAAGCCGCCCCAGACGAATTCGACCGGCACGTCTTTGAGCGCCGGGAACACCGCGCCCATGCGCCGCGCCATCACCCCTTTCAGATCGGGTGGCGTCATGGTGGTGTAGCTCACGCGCCCGCCGAACAGCAGCCGGTGGTCGGCGCTGAAGCGGAAGTAATCGAGCACGAAGTTGTTGTCGCAGACCGCCGCGTGGTGCGCGATCAGGCGCTCGCACAGGGCCGGGTCCAGCGGCGCGGTGCCGATGATGTAAGTGCCCACCGGCATGATGCGCGGCGCGATCTCGGGCGCCAGCCGCGGGCCGTGTTCGGGCAGCATGCAGTTGCCCGCCAACACGCCGAAACGCGCCCGCACCAGGCCGTTGGCGGTGCTCGCCACCAGCGCGGTGCCCCGCTGCAGGCCGGTCACCGGCGAGCCTTCGAAGATGCGCACACCCGCGGCCTGGGCGGCGCGCGCCAGGCCCAGCGCGTACTTCAGTGGGTGCAGGTGGCCCGAGCGCTGCTCGTGGAACGCGGCCAGGTAGCGCGGGCTGTCGACGAAGCGCGCCACGTCGGCACCCTCGGCCCAGGCACAGGGCACACCGCGCCGGCTGTGGTCGTCGCATTCCTCGCGCAACGCGCGCGCCTTCTTCGCCGACTCGGCCACGTAGGTGTAGCCACGCCGCCAGTCGCAATCGATGCCGTGGATGGCGACGCGCTGCCCGATCAGGTCCACCGCCTCGACCGACATGTCCCAGGCGCGCTGCGCGTCGGCCGCGCCGAGCTGCTGCTCAAACGGTGCCTGCCCACTCGCATACCCCACGATCGCCTGGCCGCCATTGCGCCCGCTCGCGCCCGAGCCGATCCGGTCGGCCTCCAGCAGCACCACCGACAGGCCGCGTGCGCTGAGCTCCAGCGCGGCGGAGAGGCCCGCGAAACCGCCGCCGACCACCACCACGTCGGCCACCACCGCCCCTTGCAGCGGCGGGCAGGGCTCGGGGCGCTGCACGCTGGCCTCGTAGTAGCTGGTCTGGTTGAGCTGGGTGTCGGAGCCGAGCAGGGAACGCGCAAACATGTCAAAAGACCCTCGTGTGAATGACGGACCCACATGCCGAAAGCCGGCCAGCCACCCGTGCACCCGTGGAACCGGCTTCGCCGGGCCACAGGGTGCGTTCCCCCTCCCGCAGGAGAGGGGGGAAGACGCGCAGCGGCGCAGGGGGGTGCTTCATCGCTTCGCGATCTGGCCGCACAGGTAGGTCCACACGAAACTGGCCGCGGCGTTGCTGGTGAGCTCGGCGTGGTCGTAGGCGGGGGCCACCTCCACGCAGTCCATGCCGATCCAGTTCAGATCGGCCAACTCCTCGAGGAAGCTCAACACCTGCGAACTCGTCAGCCCACCGGGCTCGGGCGTGCCGGTACCGGGCGCAAACGCCGGGTCCAGCACGTCGATGTCCAGCGTCAGGTAACACGGCCGCTGGCCGAAACGCGCGCGGATCGCGTCGATGGCGGGCCGCAGCGCCGCACCGTCGAGCCCACGCAACGCGCGCGCCGTGAAAATCTGCCCGCCCTGGTCGGCCACGTACTCGCGCGCGGCGCGTTCGCCGCTGGAGCGGATGCCGATCTGCACCGTGTGCGCCGGGCTGATCAGCCCCTCCTGCAGCGCCTCGTAGGTCCAGGTGCCGTGGCCCGAGGGCTCACCGAAGTGGTCACTCCAGGTGTCGCAGTGCGCGTCGAAATGCAGGCAGGCCAGCGGCTCGCCGCCGCCGTATTGCGCCTTCGCCGCGCGCAGCAGCGAGAGCGTCACCGAATGGTCGCCGCCGAGGAACACACAGTGGTGTTTCGCCATCAGCGCCGCGGCCTGTGCCTCGATGGCGGCACGCACCTCCGGCAGCGGCGAGGCGTTGGGCAGGCGCATGTCCAGCGCATCGCCCAGCCGGCCCAGCGGCGACACGTCGAACACCGGGTGGATGCCGTCGCACAGCATCAGGCTGGCCGCGCGGATCGCCTGCGGACCGAAGCGCGCACCCGGCCGGTTCGTCACCACACCGTCAAACGGCACACCGGCCACGGCAAACGGCTGACCGGCCAGCTCGGGGGCCCCCAGAAAACGGTTGGTGTTGTTGGCGTAGGCGAACTGTCCCGTGGCCATGCTGGTCCTTGGTGTGGCGGTGCTCGAAATTGGAACCTCAAGATACCAACAAACCAACGACGACATGAGGCCAATTGAAGGCCCTGGCCACCATCCACCGGACGCACCGCACCAAAACCCCAGCGCCCGGCAGGGTACCGGGCCCCCCGCTAGCATGCCTGCAGCCCGGTGCCCCACCACCGCGGGACCGGCCCCGACTCACACACACCAACACACCCGAGGCAACCTCCATGAAGCTCTACTACTCCCCCGGCGCCTGCTCGCTCTCGCCCCACATCGCCCTGCACGAAGCCGGTCTGCCGTTCGAAGCCATCCCCGCGCCCACCAAGACGCACCGACTGCCCGACGGCAGCGACTACCACCTCGTCAACCCGCTGGGCTACGTGCCTTTCCTCGCGCTCGACAGCGGCGAGACCCTGCGCGAGGGCCCGGCCATCGTGCAATACATCGCCGACCAGGTGCCCGAAAAACACCTCGCGCCGCCAGCGGGCACCATGGCCCGTTACCAGCTGCAGTCCTGGCTGAACTTCGTCAGCTCCGAACTGCACAAGGGCTTCAGCCCGCTGTTCAACCCCGCTGTGCCGGCCGAAGCCAAGCAGGTCTTCAAGGACCGCCTGCTGCAGCGCCTGACCTGGGTGAACGGCGAACTGGCCGGCCAGCCGTACCTGATGGGCGAGCCGTTCACCGTGGCCGACGGCTACCTCTTCACCGTGACCAACTGGACCAAGCCCGTGGGCCTGGACATCGACGGCCTGACCCACCTCGTGGCCTACCGCAGCCGCGTGGCCGCGCGCCCGGCCGTGCAGGCGGCGATGAGCGCCGAAGGCTTGATTTGATCCCCCCCGCAGCGCTGCGCGCTACCCCCCAGGGGGCGGCACTGGCCGTCCGGCGGAGCCGGCCCGGCGGTGCCCTGGGTTGGCGCGTCTGTATGCGAACGGGCTGCATCGACAACTGAACGGCTGAACCGAATGCAATACGCGGCGTTCTTTCGCAACCTGAACCTGGGGCGGCCGAACTGCCCCACCAAGGCCCAGCTGGAGGACGCGTTCATGCGGGCTGGCGCGGCGTCGGCCGCGTCGTTTCTCACCAACGGCACCCTGGTCTTCACGGTCCCCTCGGCCGGCCGGGCGCACCGGGTTTTCGCCGGTGCCTGCGAGCTGCTGCGCGAGACCTGCGGCCTGCGCGAGCCGGGCTACGTCCGCAGCGTCGAGCACCTGGCCCGGCTCGTCGCGCTCGATCCTTTCGCTGCGGTGGACCGGGACCAGGTCTACGCCTGCTGCGTGACCTTTCTGCACCCCGACAGCGCGGCCGCGCCCGCCCTGCCGCTGACGTCGCCGCGTGGCGACGTTCAGGTGCTGCACTGGACGGGCCCGGAGGCGCTGAGCCTCAGTTTCAGGCCGGGCCAATCGCCGGGAAGCCCCAACGCGTTTCTTGAAAAGCTGCTCGGCCTGCCGGCCACCACGCGCAACTGGAACACCGTGCAGCGCCTGGTGCGCAAACACGCCGGACCGACCGACCGCTGAACCCGGGGCCTGGGTCTCCCAGCCGGGGCGGGTGTCCCTGAAAGACGCTCGGCCGCTCAGGCCGCGCACGCGTCCTGCCAGAGCCGGTGCCGCTGGTGGGCCAGCACATGCCCGATGTCGGCCTCCAGGAGCCGTTGGCGCTCCAGGGTCAGGTAACCGTCGATCAGCATCAGTTGCACCAGCTCGAACAACACGGTCTGGTCGGTCCAGCTCTGGCGTTCCAGCCAGCGCATGCCATCCAGGATGTCGCGCAGGCCCTGCGGATGGCCCGAGGCGTCAACGTCGTCGATGTTCAGCAACGCGGCACGCACCACGTCAAAGAGCCGGGCGTGCGCGCCGCCACCGTCCGCCGCGGGCGAGCCTTTGAGCGCCTGCATGAGGGACTGCAATACACGGAGCAACCGGGCGTGCTGGTCCCAGATGTCGCGCATGGTTTGGAGCTGCATGGTGTTTCCTGTGGGTCATCTCTTGAAAAGACAACCAAAGGATCACATAAAAACCGCCCATCCGGCATTGATGCGCATCAGTTGGGCACTTTGGTGCTCACTTTCCTGGCCATGCCGTTCAAAAAATCACACCCGCCGATGGCCGGCGGGCCCGCCTCCCGCCTCTCAGCTCTCGCCCAGCCCCACCGGCGCGGGGGCCAACATCACGATGCGGGTGAACAGGCGGTCGAACTGCGGATCGCGCGGGATGCGGCCGTTCAGCGGGTCCTGGTTGGTCGCGAAGGCGGCGTTGAGCGCGTGCCAGTCGGCGTCGCTCAGGCTGCGTTCGGCTTCGGGCAGCACCACGGTTTCCTCCAGCCGCATGTGCTCCAGGTAAAACGCCACGTAGCGCGCCACCTCGTCCTCGAAGGCCTGGCGCCGCGTGTCGCCCAGGTACTCCCAGGCCATCAGCAGGTGCATGAGCGCGCGCACGTTCTGCTCGCCCTGCATGTGGTCGCGTTCGAGCTGGTCGATGGCGGCCATCACGTGCGGCGCCACACGGGCCACGCGGGGAAACAGCAGGTCCGACTCCTTGGGGTGGTGGTGCTTTTCCGGAAACTCGTCGATGTAGAACAACATGGCGCGCAGCACGTCGAAAAAGCGCTCGTGCTGGCCCCCTTTGCCTTCGGGGTCCGGACCGCGCTTGACCATCTGCGTGAGCGATTGCAGCATGGCCGCCAGCGTGGCGTGTTCGTCGCGGATGACGCGCAGGGCTTCGTGGTTCAAGACATGTCTCCTGATTCGCCGACCGATGGGTCGGTCATTGCGAGAGGCTGACTATCGCCGACGCGCGCCGGGTGGTCCTTGATGCACGTCAAGAGCGAATGCCAACCTGCCAACCAACCCCCGCATTGAAGCACGTCATTACAAAAAGAAACGTTTTCAGGGCGTTAAAAATGCCCGATTTCCCCGTGCATTTTTTGCCCCGCCGGGCCAAGGTCAACCCGGTAAACACCAGGCTCGGGCAGCCCAGCGCGGCCGGCGGACGTTGGCGCGGCGTGTGTCGCCACATCCAAACCCGACCGTGGCCTGAGGCCGAATGCGGCAACGCCCGGCCTCACTGCGGGCAAAAACCCCGTGGTGCCCCATTTCATGGGTCACGGCTCGACCAATACGGCCTTATCACTTCCGTCTTATATCTACCTTAAAATTCACGATCCGTTACAAAGTCGTTCTGAACCGAGCGGCCCTCCGTACCGACCACCCTGGCCCGTCAGCACGACGGGTTTTTTGCGCCTTGAACCGCCGAGTTCGCCTCGGTTGCGCCCCCATTGCCTGGCAACCCGCCCACGCCCGATCCATGAGTCTGATGAACTATGTCGAACTGTTGAGCCGGTTCGTGTTTGATCTGGCCGCGATGCTCGTCCTGATCTTCCTGATCTACTACCCCCGGTACAAGCACAAAGAAACCGCCATCTCCGCGGCACTCTTCAACATATTCATCTTCGCCGTGCTGGCGATTCTGTCGAACCTTGAATTCGGCATGGCCGCGGGTTTTGGTCTGTTTGCCATCCTGGCGCTCTTCACGCTGCGCTCGGAGCCGATCAGCAAGTCGGACATGGCTTACTTCTTCGGCAGCATCTCGATCGCCGTCATCTCGGCGATCGATGGCACCAGCCTGATGCTGACGGCCCTGCTCACCGCGGCCGTGCTGCTGGGCGTCTTCATCATCGACCACCCGGAAATCCTGAAATCGGTCAGCCAGATCGACGTGAAGCTGGACTCCATCCCCGAGAACTTCATGTCCAGGCCCGAGGAATTCAAGGCGCTGCTGTCGGAGCGCCTGGGTGTGGAGGTGCTGTCGTTTCGCATCCGCAGTGTGTGCTACGTGACCGAGGTCATCCAGGCCGAAGTGGACTACCGCCCCAAATGATCCCGATTGAAGACCGCCTCGCGTCGTTCAGCCGGATCGACCTCACCGAACTCAATCGGCGGGCCGCGCTGATGACCCGCAAGGACACCAAATACCTGCTGACCTCGTCGCAGGTCCTGGCGTTCCTGGAACGGGCCGGGGGCCATTTCGACGTCCTGGACATCGAAGGAAAAACCGCGTTCGACTACAACAGCGCCTACTTCGATTCGGACTCGCTGCACTGCTTTCGCGATCACAACCAGAACCGGCGCAAGCGCATCAAGGTGCGGTACCGCCACTACGAAGACACCCAGCAGTTCTTCATGGAAATCAAGCTCAAGGGCGCCGGGGGTGAAACCGCCAAACTGCGCCGCCCGATGGCGCCCGAGCATTTCCATGCGCATCAACTTCCTCCGGAGCTGGACGACTACCTGAAGTCGGTGGTCAAGGCCCACCACCAAAAGGAACTCCCGCACAGCTACCGCAAGACGCTGCAGGTGCGCTACCGGCGCACCACCCTGATCGCCAAGGCGGGGCCGGAACGGGTCACGCTGGACAACCGACTCCGCTTTGCCCAGGACCATCGGGAGATCGCGCTGAGCGAGTCGCTCTGGGTGGTCGAAGTCAAGTCCCCCAAAGGGGTGTCCTCCACCGACCGCGTTCTGAAGAACCTGGGTGCCAAACCCGCCTCACTGTGTTCCAAATACTGCGTCGGGCTGTCGCTCACGTCCACCACGGCCAGATCCAGCCGCTTCACCCCCACGGTCAAAAAGATCTCGGCGCTGGGCTGACCGCCCGTACCACGCCCTCCACCCTCACGCTTGCGGCCCCGCGCCGCGCAACGCCCGCTTGTATGTCCCTGCACCGCACCGCCATTGCCCTGTCTGCCGCGCTGCTGCTTGCGGCCTGCGTCGAGTGGGGCGCACAACAGCCCGGGCGCAAACCGGTGGCACTCGATGAACCCACCTTTTCGCACGAGAGCGGCTTCTACGACTCGGACATCAGCGTGGCCCTGTCCCACCCCGATCCGACGGTGGCGGTGTATTACACGCTGGACGGCTCCGATCCCGACCCGGACAACGTCAATGGCACGACCTACCGCTACAAGCTGCAGTACCCCAAGGACCCCGGCGATCCATTCGGAGAGTTCCATGCGCAGACCTACCGGAGCGTCCGCTACAAGCACCCGATACGCATCACGGACCGCTCGAAAGAGCCCGACCGGATCGCCCGGATTTCGACCACGCTTCACGACGTCGAGCCCTACTACGTCACCCCGCTGATGGCGTTGAGCGCCACACAAAGGCGTGTCAACGACGCCGTGGAGCCGATCAACGGCGGACTGGCCTCCTTCAACCAGTCGATCCAGGACCGGCTGGGCACCACGGACTTTCAGCTGCCCGCCATTCCCACCATCGACCAGCGCCCCCAGGCACGGCTTCTGAAGGGCACCGTGCTCAGGGCCATTGCCGTCAAGAAGGGCGGCGCTCGCAGTGACATCGCCACGGCCAGCTACTTCGTGATCCCCCGCCAAACCTTCAAGCTGCCTGTGGTGTCGCTGGTGACCCAGGAAGACCGGCTTTTTGGCTACGAACAGGGCGTCATGGTGGCCGGCAAGACCTTTGACGACTTTCGCCGCAAATACCCCAGCCATCGCATCCGCGGTGGCACCGCCCCGGCCAACTGGCATGCCCGGGGCGACGACATTCCCGCCCACTTCCAGTATTTCCCGGCCGTCGAGAAACCGGAAAAAGCGAGCATGGACCAGCGCATCGGCGTCCGGGTCCACGGAGGGTTCAGCCGGTCCAACGCCAGCAAATCGCTGCGTCTCTACGCCCGCAAACGTTACGGCAAAAACAAGTTCCAGCACCCGGTCTTCGGGGAGGACCACAACCACAAGAAGCTGATCCTGCGCAACTCGGGCAACGACTTCCAGAAAACCATGTTCAAGGATGCCGCCGCACAGGCGGTGGTGCGGCACCTGAACATCGAGACACAGGGCTATCAGCCGGTCGTCACGTTCATCAACGGCGAGTACTGGGGCCTTTTGAACCTGCGCGAGTATTTCGACACCGACCACTTCTCGGAGAAATACGCCATCCCCGAAAAGGACATCGAGCTGGTGGAGAACAACGCGGTGATCGAAGGCGACCCGACGCACTGGAACCTGGTCATGGCCTTCTTCGAGAAGTCCGATCTGCGCCGCGAAGAAGCCTACCGCCAGGCCAGCAAGCTGATCGACATCGACAGCCTGATCGACCACCAGATCGCCAACATCTTCATCGGGAACGTCGACTGGCCGCACAACAACGTCAAGGCCTGGCGCTACCGGGGCAAGGCACCGCGGTACGCCAGCCAAGGTGTGCTGGACGGCCGGTGGCGGTGGCTGCAGTACGACGCCGATCTGGCCCTGACGATCCCGTCCGTCAACATCCTGGCCGGTGCCCTGCATCCACGGGGCACCAAGAATCTCGACGGCGTGGCGTGGTCCACCCTGTTGCTGCGAAAGCTCATGGAGAACGACGACTTCAGGACCCGGTTCATCAACCGGTTTGCCGATCTGCTCAGCACCACGTTCGACGCCGAACACACCTCCCGCACCGTCCTCCAGCTGCAGAACGACATCCGGCCGGAAATGCCGCGCCATCTTGAGCGCTGGAAGGTGCCTGCCAACGTGGACGTGTGGGCCCAGCATGTCCAGTCGATGCTGACCTTCCTGCGGCAGCGGCCCGCCATCCAGCGCGCACAGCTGATCGATCAGTTCCAGCTGAAAGGAACCTATTCCCTGACGGTCGACATCCCCGATGCGCGGCAGGGCCACATCCGGATCAACACCCTCCAGACACCCGATCTTCCGGACCATCCCGGGGCCGAAGGCGTGTGGACCGGCATCTACTTCTCGGGCGTCCCACTGGAACTGGAAGCCATCGCCAAGCCTTGTTACGCCTTCAAACGCTGGCGCGGTATCGACTCGACCAACGCCTTCGCACGGATCACAGCGACCCAGGACACGCAGGTTGCCGCCGAGTTCGAGCCGGTGTGCGCACCGTGAAACGGCCCGGAGGTGCATCGCCGGCCCAATCCGGCCAAATCGCCCCAACCCCCCGGACCACGAAGGCCCCGATGTCGACGGGCCGCACCGCCTTCGGCTCTACACCGGCGGCTTCCAGCGCTTGAGCAACAGGGCGTTGCTCACCACGCTGACCGAACTCAGCGCCATGGCCGCGCCGGCCAGCACCGGGCTGAGGTAGCCCAGCGCGGCCAGCGGGATGCCGGCGGCGTTGTAGGCGAAGGCCCAGAACAGGTTCTGCCGGATCTTGCTCACGGTGCGGCGCGAAATGTCGAGCGCGGCGGCCACCAGCATCGGGTCGCCGCGCATGAGCGTGATGCCGGCCGCGTGCATCGCCACGTCCGAACTGCCGCCCTGGCTGTGGCTCATGGCCAGGCCCACGTCGGCGGCGGCCAACGCGGGTGCGTCGTTCACGCCATCGCCCACCATGGCCACGGTGTGGCCCCCGCGCTGCGTCGCTGGCGCGGGCCGCGGCGCGGCGGCGGGATCGGAACCGTCCTGGCCGCCCTCCGCCGCCGCCAGCGCGGCCAGGCCCGGCGGGGCTTCGCGTTCGCCCCGCTTGAGCCGCTGCACCACCGCCGCCTTGTCGCCCGGCAGCACCTCGGCGATCACCTCGCCCGCCTCGGCCCGCAGCCCCAGGGTCTTGGCCATGGCCAGCGCCGCGCCCCGGTTGTCGCCGGACACCATGAACAGGCGCAGCCCCTGCGCGCGCAGCCCGGCCAGCGCGGCGGCCGCGCCGGGTTTGGGTTCGTCGGCGAACGCCAGCAGGGCCAGCGGCGCCCACGGCCGGGCGCCGTCCGGGCCGCCGTCGCCCTGCGCCGCGAGCACCGACACCGTCGCGCCTTCGGCCTGCAGCGCCTGCGCGCGCTCGGCCAGCGGGCCCAGGCTGGCGCCGAGCTCGTCCATCCAGCGCAGGCTGCCCAGCGCCAGCGGCGCGCCCTGCACCGTGCCCAGGCTGCCGCGCCCGGCCACCGCCTGCACGTCCTGCGCCGCGTCGGGCGAGACCACCAGTCCCCGCGACGCGGCGGCTTCCAGCACGGCGCGGGCCAGGGGGTGCGCGCTGTGCGCTTGCAGGGCCGAGGCCGCCTGCAGCACCGCCAGTTCGTCCACGCCCGGGCTGGCCTCGATCACCCGCAGCCGCGGGTGGCCGACCGTCAGCGTGCCGGTCTTGTCGAAAGCCACGGTGTCCACACGGTGCGCGATCTCCAGCGCCTGCGCGTCCTTGATCAGGATGCCGTGCTGCGCCGCCACACCGGTGCCGGCCATGATGGCCGCGGGCGTGGCCAGCCCCAGCGCGCAGGGGCAGGCGATCACCAGCACCGCCACCGCGTGCAGCAGCGCCTCTTCCATCGGCGCGCCGGTGTAGAGCCAGGCCCCCAGCGTGACCAGCGCAATCACCAGCACCACCGGCACGAACACCGCCGCCACCTGGTCCACCAGGCGCTGCACCGGCGCCTTGGCGGCCTGCGCGTCCTGCACCAGCGCGATGATCTGCGCCAGCACGCTCTGCGCCCCCACGGCGCGCACCCGCAGCTCCAGCGAGCCCTCGCCGTTGAGCGACCCGCCGGTGACGAAATCGCCCACGTCCTTGGTCACCGGCATGGGCTCGCCGGTCAACATGGACTCGTCGGCCTGCGAATGGCCCAGCAGCACCTCGCCATCGGCGGCGAAACGTTCGCCCGGCAACACGCGGATCCGATCGCCCGGCAGCAGCTCTTCCACCGGCACGTCGGTCGGCTCGCTGCGCTGGATCCCGTCGGGCATCAAGTGCGCGCGCTCCGGGCGCAGCGCGTGCAGCGCGCGGATGGCGCTGGTGGTCTGGCGCTTGGCGCGCGCTTCCAGCCACTTGCCCAGCAGCACCAGGGTGATCACCACCGCCGAGCCCTCGTAATACAGGTGCACCATCTCGCCGGGCTCGGCGCGCCACCACAGCCAGGTCGACAGCGCCCAGCCCGCCGTGGTGCCGATGGCCACCAGCAATTCCATGTTGCCGGTGAGCGCCTTGAGCGCGTGCCAGCCGGCCTTGTAGAAACGCGCACCGAGCCAGAACTGCACCGGCGTGGCCAACGCGAACTGCAGCCACGACGGCAGCATCCAGTGTTGGCCAAACAGGTCGCCCACCATGGGCAGGGCCAGCGGCGCCGAGAGCAGCAGGCCCGCGAGCACCGGCAACAGGTCCAGCGGAACGCTCATCCAGTGTTCGCCGACGTCGGCGTCCATGGCCTCCAGGGCGCGCGGCTCGTAGCCCGCGTCGCGCACCGCGCGGCGGATGCGTGCCACGGTCTCGGCGTCCTGCGCGCCGCTCAGGGTGACGCGCGCCGATTCGGTGGCCAGGTTCACGCTGGCCGCGCTCACGCCCGGCTGCTTCTTCAGCACCCGTTCGACCCGGGACACGCAGGAGGCGCAGGTCATGCCGCCCACCCCCAGATCGAGCTGGTACGAGGAAGAAAGGTTCGGGGCTTCTAGGGTTGCTGTGTTCATGGGATCTGTTCAAGCACACGCCGTGGAACCGCCCTTGGACAAGCTCGGGACGGGCCATTGGCGTGGTCCCCTGGGGGGAGACGCGCAGCGGCGCAGGGGGTAACGCCAAAGCCGCAGCATAAGCTTTCCCCCCGTGGGAAGGTCAAGCGGTAAGGTGTATCGCGAGGTGTATCGTCGGGGGCTTGACCTTGACACGGTGTCAAGCCTGAAGATACCGTTCCCCCAACCAGGAGCACCCCATGAACCAGATCTTTTCCGTGCAGGGCATGACCTGCGGCCACTGCGAAAAGGCCGTGACCACCGCCATCCGCAGCCTCGACCCCCAGGCCGAGGTGCGCATCGACCGGGGCCAGAACCGGGTGGAGGTGCAGACCGATCGGCCGCGCGAGGCGGTGGCCGAAGCGATCCGCGAAGAGGGCTACACGGTGGCGGCATGAAAACCGACGCCGGTGCCCTCGAACCCGCCGACGCGGGCGACGCCGCGCTGTCGGCGGTGAGCGCCTGGCCGGTCAACATCGGCACCGCCGCGCGGCTCAGCGGCATCTCGCCCAAGATGCTGCGCCACTACGAGTCGCTCGGCCTGCTGGCCGCGGTGACCCGCACCGACAGCAACTACCGCCAATACAGCCTGGCCGACGTGCACACGCTGCGCTTCGTCCGGCGCGCGCGCGACATGGGCTTCAGCCTGGACGCCATCGCCGAGCTCGTGGGCCTGTGGCACAACCGCCGGCGCAGCAGCGCCAGCGTCAAGCGCATCGCGCAGAAGCACCACGACGAGCTGGCCCAGCGCATCGAGGCGCTGCAGGCCATGCAGCGCACGCTGGGCGATCTGCTGTGCCACTGCCCCGGCAACGAGCGGCCCGACTGCCCCATCCTGGACGATCTGGCCCAGCTCTGAGGGGGTGCGCGATCCCGGCCCCGGCGGGCTCACATCGCCGGTGGCCAGCGGTGGGTTTCGCCCTGCCCTTGTTCGCACCAGGCGTGCAGCGCGTCGTACATCACCATCCCATGGCCGAGCATCTCCTGGTCGTCGGCGAAGCGCTTCGACAGCCCGAGCGAGAGCGCATACAGCCCCGCCGACTGCGGCGTGAGGTCCAGCCGCTCGGTGTCGGCGCCGCGCACGATGTCGGCGAGCTGCCGCAGGGCCGGCGTCTGCAGGTCGTAGCGCTCCAGGAAGGCATCAAAACTGCACAGCGGCCCCACGTGGCTCAGCGCCACCCCGGGGATGTCGAACGGTGTGGCCCCGGTCTGCTCGGCCACCCGCAGCACCTCGGCCGCGGGCACAAAAAGAAACCGCGCCCGCGGGTCGATGAAACGCGCCACCAGCCAGGGGCAGGCGATGCGGTCGATCTTGGGGCGCTCGCGCGTCACCCACTGTGAGCCCGAGGGCGTGGCCCCGGTCAGCGCCTGCACCGGGAACCCCGCCGCTTGCCAGCCGGCGAAACCGCCCTGCAGGAAGAAAGCCGACACGCCCATGGCGCGCAGGGCCGCGGCCAGACCCTGGCCGATCTCCAGGCCGTGTGCGCAGTACAGCACCACCGGCCCGGGCGACGGCACCAGGCTGTCTTTCCAATCCAGCCAGTGCGCCGGGTCGTGCCAGATCGCACCCGCGATCTGGGCACCCGCCTCCACACGGGCCGCTTCCCGCCGCACATCCAGCAGCACGGGCGCGGGGTTGCCGCGCAGCAGCCGGGACAGTTCATCCACCGAGATGGCATCCATGGTTCACTCCTTGAAACGGACAGACGCGCTCATCCCCACAAGCGCCACAACAACCCCAACACCGCGCAAGCCGCGATCACCTCCATCACCCCGCGCTTGAACCGCAGCAGCGCCACCGCCGCGCCCAGCGCGATCAGGGCCGAGACCGCATCGAACGGCCCGGCGAAACCCTGGGGCCACAACACGTGGTAACCGAAGAACAGCGTCAGGTTCGCGATCACGCCCACCACCGCGGCGGTGATGGCCGTCAGCGGTGCGGTGAACTTGAGGTCGCCGTGGGTGGACTCCACCAGCGGCCCGCCCGCGAAGATGAACAGGAACGACGGCAGGAAGGTGAACCAGGTCACCAGCGTCGCCGCCAGCGCGCCGGCCAGGAACAGGGCCTCGGGGCCCAGGACCGCCTTCACGTAGGCGCCGACAAAGCCCACGAAAGCCACCACCATGATCAGCGGGCCCGGCGTGGTCTCGCCCAGGGCCAGGCCATCGATCATCTGCACCGGCGTGAGCCAGCCGTAGTGCCCCACCGCGCCCTGGACCACGTAGGGCAGCACGGCGTAGGCCCCGCCAAAGGTGAGCAGCGCCGCCTTGGTGAAGAACCAGCCCATCTGCGTGAACGTGTGCTGCCAGCCCAGCAGCACCGTCAACAGGCCCATGGGCACGGCCCAGAGCACCGCGCCCACCACCACCACCCCCGCCAGCCGGCTCCAGCGGAACCGGGCGTGCGCCGGTGGCGGGGTGTGGTCGTCGATCAGCGCCGGGCCGTACGAGGCGCCGCTCTGCCCATGGCCGCCACCGGTGGCGAAGTGCCGGGGCGCCATCCGGCCCCCGACGTAGCCGACCAGGGCGGCGGCGGCGACGATGGCCGGGAACGGCACGTTGAGCGCGAAGATCGCCACCAGCGAGGCCGCCGCGATGCCCCAGAGCCAGCGGTTTTTCAGCGCCCGCGAGCCGATGCGGTAGGCCGCCTGCAACACGATCGCCGTCACCGCGGGCTTGATGCCGTAGAACAGCCCGGCCACCCAGGGCACATCGCCGTACGCGATGTAGACCCACGACAGACCGATCAGGATGAACAGCGAGGGCAGCACGAACAACACCCCGGCGACGATGCCGCCCCAGGTGCGGTGCAGCATCCAGCCGATGTAGGTCGCCAGCTGCTGCGCCTCCGGGCCGGGCAGCAGCATGCAGTAGTTCAGCGCGTGCAGAAAGCGCCGCTCCGAGATCCAGCGCCGGCGCTCCACCAGCTCCTGGTGCATCACGGCGATCTGCCCGGCCGGCCCCCCGAAGCTGATGAAGCCGAGCTTGAGCCAGAAGGCAAAGGCCTGCCAGAAGCTGGCCGCCTCGGGGGGCGCCAGGCCGGCTTCGGCGGTGGGCGTGGGGTTCATGGTGGGGGGTCGCCTGGGGTGAAGCTGGCCAGCAGGCCGTCGAACACGGCGTGGGCCGTGGCCAGCAATTGGTCGTCGTCGGTGATGGCGTCGCGCAGCCCGGCCAGCACGCTTTCCACGCCCGCCGCCTCGGGCGGCTGCACGCCGCCGACGTCGAGGAAATGCACCAGCTGGCCCAGGCGCACCAGCGCCGGCTGCTCCAGCCCGAAGCTGGCCAGCAGCACCTCGAACGTGACGCGGGCGCCGACGTGGCTGAACCGGGCGCCGTCGAAGTCGAAGCCCAGCGCATCGGCGGGGCAGTCGCGCGGGTCGGCCAGCCAGTGCAGGCGGGCCTGCCGGTCGATGAAGCGCTGGATCAGCCAGGCGCTGGCCAGCCGGTCCACCCAGGGCCGTTGCCGGGTGGCCCAGCTGCGGCCCTGGTGATCGGCCAGCGCCAGGCGGGCAATGGGGCCTTCGACGGCCCGCGGCTCGTCGGGGGCCGCCGCGCGGGCGCAGGCCAGCTCCAGCTCCACCACGGCGGCCTCGGCCTGGCGGCGGGCTTCGCCGGGGAAAAAGTCGATCTCGCCCAGGCTCCCCAGGGCCTTGCGCAGCTTGCGTGCCTGCTTGAGCGCATCGAGCGGCTTGTCCGTGCCCAGCGCCTGGCGCACCCGGGCCACCTCGGCGAGCAGGGCGGCGTAGTCCACGCTGCGGTCGAACAGACCCCGGAAATTCGCCTGCGGCGGTTCCTCCATGCGCAGCACCAGGGCGGTCCCGCCGGCGTCGCGCACATCGGCCGCCAGGCCGTCGAGCGTGGCGCGGCAGGTCCCGGTTTCGGGCAGCACGTACACACCGTCGCGCAGCACCGCCGCGCCCGAGGCCTTGAGCGCTCGCCAGGCCCGCATGCGCACGGTGGTGTTCTCGGTGGGCAGGCTGGTGATGAGGGATATCCAAAACATGATGTTTACTATTCTTCATTTTTGTAGAAAAGTAAACACATATTTTTCCCAAGGGAAACGGAACAAATCTTTACAGAGCGGCAGCACAGCCGCACAAGGCAGAAACACGCGGCGACCACACTGGCATCACTCCACGGCAACCCTCGCTTGTGGAAGCCCAGGTCCATCAGCATCTCCAGGAGTGATCATGAAACTGTCCCCGAAACGCGCCCTCATCGCCGCCGCCCTCGCCACCGCCTTTGTCGGCATCTCGGCCACCGCCATCGCCCAGGGCGCGGCTGGCGTGCCCAGCGACATGCGCGCCCAGCACATGGCGCAGCGCGTCGAAGCCGGCACCCCCGACGCACAACAAGCCGAGCAACGCCACGCCCAGCGCATGGAGCGCATGCACAAACGCATGGCCGAGCGCCAGGCCCAGCTCAAGGCCGAACTCAAGCTCAGCCCGGAGCAGGAAGCCGCCTGGAGCGCCTTCGTGGCGCGCACCGCCCCCGAGCCCCGGGGCCCCATGGCCGGCGCGCGTGAAGACTGGTCCAAGCTGACCACGCCGCAGCGCCTGGACAAGATGCAGGCGCTCAGGGCCGAGCGCGACGCGCAGATGGCCAAGCGCATCGACGCCACCAAGAGCTTCTACGCGGCCCTCACGCCCGAGCAGCAAAAGGTGTTCGACGCCCAGGCCCATGGCGGCTTTCGCCACGCCGGCATGAAGGGTGAGCGCGGCATGGGCCGCCACGGTGGGGGCATGGGCGGCCACCACGGCATGGGGGGCATGGGCTGCGACAGCCCGGCACAACCGCGCAGCTGATCGCCTTCGCGCGCCCCGTTGCCACCACAGCCCCGGCACGCCGGGGCTGTTTCACTTGACCTGAGTCAATCCGCACCCGGCGGCCAGCCGATAAGCTGCCCCGCCATGGACTTCGACCTCATCATCATCGGTGCGGGCCCCGCCGGCCTGTGCCTGGCGCGTGCGCTGCGCGGCAGCGGTCTGCGCAGCTGCCTCATCGAACAGCAGCCCCGCGAGTCGCTGCAGGACCCCGCTTTCGACGGCCGGGAAATCGCCCTGACCCAGCACAGCGCCGAGCTGCTGCGCCAGCTCGGCATCTGGCCGCTGCTGGGCGAGGCCCACGTCGCGCCGCTCAAAGACGCCCTGGTGCTCAACGGCGGCTGTGGCCCGAACCAGGCGCGCATGCTGATCAGCCACCGCCTGAGCCCGCGCTCCGAGCTCGGCCACCTGGTGGCCAACCACCACATCCGCCGCGCCGCCTTCGCCGCCGCGCTGGCCGACGGCGCCGGCGACGGCCCGCCGCCCGAGCTGCGCTGCGGCGAACAGGTCGTGCGCATCCACACCGACGCGCGCGCCGCCCAGGTCACCCTGGGCAGCGGCCAGACGCTCAGCGCCCGGCTCGCCGTGGCCGCCGACAGCCGCCACTCCAGCACCCGCCGCGCCATGGGCATCCCGGCCGACATGCACGACTACGGTCGCACCATGCTGGTCTGCAACATGACGCACGAGCAGCCCCACCACGCCACCGCCTGGGAGTGGTTCGACCACGGCCAGACGCTGGCGCTGCTGCCCATGAACCCCTGCCCCCGGACCGGCCAGCACCGCTCCTCGGTGGTGCTGACCCTGGCCAGCCACGAACTGCAGCCCCTGCTGGAGCTGGACGAAACGGCCTTCGGCCAGGCCATGACGCGGCGCTTCGGCCAGCAGCTCGGCGCCATGCGGCTGGCCAGCACGCGCCACGCCTACCCGCTGGTGGGTGTGTGGGCGCGCCGCCTGGTGGCGCAGCGTTTCGCCGCCGTGGGCGACGCCGCCGTGGGCATGCACCCGGTCACCGCGCACGGTTTCAACCTCGGCCTGCGCAGCATCGACACCCTGGCCAGCGCCCTGATCGCCACGCACCAGCAGGGCCAGGACATCGCCTCGCCCGCCCTGCTCGAACGCTACCAGCAGACCCACCAGCGCGCCAGCCGAGGACTGTACCTGGCCACGCACGCGGTGGCCACGCTCTACACCCGAGAACAGACGCCCGCGCGCTGGCTGCGCCACGCCATGGTGGGCCTGGGCGAGCGTTTCACCCCGTTCAAACGCGCCATGGCCGCCAGCCTGACCGGTCTGGCCTGAGCACCCGGACACCGCTTGCCCCCCATCCGCGCGGCGCACCTGAAAACCCCATTCCCCCACTCCCCGCTGCACGAAACCTTCGCACGGGGCGCATGATCTCCAGCCAGAACGACCCCCCATTGCCCCAGCCCGGCGCCCGGGTCACCTGAGGACCCAAGGGCGCGTGCACCACCGGCGCGAGAGCCCCATGGACAAACACTACCTCACCCCCCTGTTCCAGCCCGACACCATCGCGGTGTTCGCGGGCAAGTCCGACGAGCCCGAGACCCAGACCCCGCAAGCCCGGGGGCTGCTGGGCGCGCTGCGCGCGCAGCGCTTCAAGGGCACGCTGGTGTTCCTGGACATCCACACCACCGGCACCCTGGCCGATCTGGCGCAGACCCGCGCCGACCTGGCCATCATCGCCCTGCCGCCGCTGGAGGCCATCGCCGCGCTCGAAGTGGCCGGGCGCATCAAGTGCCGCGCCGCGCTGGTCATCGGCAGTGGCACGCCGGCCCTGGAGGCCGCCGAAATGCACCGCGTGGCGCGCCGCCACGGCATGCACCTGCTCGGGCCCAACAGCCTGGGCCTGCAGCGCACGCGCTGCCTGCTCAACGCCAGCGTGGCCGGGCCGCTGGCCGCGCCCGGGCCGCTGGCCCTGGTGTCGCAGTCGGGTGCGCTCACCGCCTCCATCCTCGACTGGGCCACCGAAAACGCGGTGGGCTTCTCCACCGTGGTCTCGCTCGGCCCCAACACCTCGGTGGACATCGCCCAGGTGCTCGACTTTCTCGCCTCCGACGCCCAAACGCACAGCATCGTCGTCTATCTGGAAGGCATCTCCAGCGCCCGCCGTTTCATGAGCGCGCTGCGCGCCGCCGCCAACGCCAAACCGGTGATCGTGCTCAAGGCCGGCCGCAAACCCGCCGGCAACCTGGCCGCACAGACCCACAGCGGCGCCATCGTCGGCGCCGACGACGTGTTCGACGCCGCCCTGCGCCGCGCCGGCGCGGTGCGCGTGCGCTCCTTCGTCGAGCTGTTTTCGGCCTCCAAGTGCCTGGCCTCGCGCTACCGCCCGGTGGGCAAACGCCTGGCCATCGTCACCAACGGCGGCGGCCCCGGTGTGCTCGCCGCCGACTGGGCCAACGAAATCCAGCTCGAGCTGGGCAAGCTCTCCCCCGAAACCGCCCAGGCCCTCAAGCCCCAGCTGCCCCCGCTGGCCTCGCTCAGCGACCTGATCGACCTGTCGGAAGAGGCCAACGCGGAGCACTACCGCGCCGCGATCGACGCCGCCGGCCACGAAAAGACGGTGGACGGCATCCTGGTGGTGCATTCGCCCAAGGCCGGCATCGACCCCACGGCGGTGGCCCAGGCCATGGCCGAGCTGAAAAAACGCCTGGGCAAGCCGCTGCTGTGCTGCTGGATGGGCAGCGCCTCGGTGGCCGCCGCGCGCGAGGTGCTGGCCAGCGCCGCCATCCCCAGCTTTCGCACGCCCGAGGCCGCCGTGGGCGCCTTCGGCAACATCGCCAGCTTCTACCAGAACCAGCAACTGCTGCAGCAGACCCCGCCGCCCCTGTCCGCCCTGGCCAAGCCCGACATCGAGGGCGCGCGCCTGCTGATCGAAAACGTGCTCACCGAGCGGCGCAAGGTGCTCACCGAAATGGAGTCCAAGGCCCTGCTCTCGGCCTTCCACATCCCGGTCACCCAGACCATCCTGGCGCGCAGCGCCAACGAGGCCATGATGATCGCGACCCAACTGGGCTACCCGGTGGCGCTCAAGATCGACTCGCCCGACATCAGCCACAAGAGCGACGTCAACGGCGTGGCGCTCAACGTCATGAACGCCGTCGGCGTGCGCGACATCTACAACACCATGATCCAGGCCGTGGCCAAGGTGCAGCCCGGCGCCCGCATCAACGGCGTGACGATCCAGAAAATGGCGCGCAACAAGCGCGGGCGTGAACTCAACGTGGGCCTGGTCACCGACGACCCCTTCGGCCCGGTGATCGCGTTTGGCGCCGGCGGCACCATGATCGAGCTCATCAACGACCGCGCCATGGAGCTGCCCCCGCTCAACCAGTTCCTGGCGCGCCGCCTGATCGACCGCTCGCGCGTGGCCGAAACCCTGGGCGAGTGGCGCGGCGCCAGCGCGGTGGACATGGACGCGCTGGAACACGTGCTGCTGCGCGTCTCGGAAATGGTCTGCGAGCTGCCCCAGCTGCGCGAGATGGACATCAACCCCATCATCGTGGACGAATCGGGTGCGGTGGCGGTGGACGCGCGCATCGTGATCGACAGCGCGCCGGCCACGGCGCGCAACTACGCCCACCTGGCCATCCTGCCCTACCCGGCGCGCTACGAGCAGATCTGGCCGCTGCGCGGCGGTGGCGAATACACCATCCGCCCGATCCACCCCGACGATGCCCAGATGCTGCAGGACCTGGTGCAGAACCTGTCGCCCGAGAGCCGCTATTTCCGCTTCGTGTCCTCGCTCAAGGAACTGCCCGCCTCCATGCTCTCGCGCCTGACCCTGATCGACTACGACCGCGAAATGGCGCTGGTGGCCATCCACCGCAGCCGCCAGACCGACGCCGAAGGCGAAACCGTGGAAACCGAGCGCGTCGTCGGTGTGTCGCGCTACATCACCAACCCCGACAAATCGAGCTGCGAGTTCTCGCTGGTGGTGGCCGACGACTTCAACGGCAAAGGCCTGGGCTCACGCCTGATGCTGAGCATCATGGAAGAAGCCCGCGACAAGGGCCTGGCCGAGATCGAGGGCCTGGTGCTGGCCAACAACCCCGGCATGCTCAAACTCATGAAGGGCCTGGGCTTCACGGTCAAGACCTTCCCCGAAGACGCCGACTTCAAACTGGTCACGCACAGCCTGTGAAACCCGGCCGGCCGGGTGACCGCGCCGGAACCCAGCCTTGCAACCGCCCACCCGGGCGGTTTTTCTTTGTCCCTTGCTATCTCTCTATCTTCTTTAATTCAAATTAGTAGCAGTAGTAGAAGGGCTCGTTTTCTGTGGACAAGGCGCTTTTCCCATAGCGCGACAAGCACTTGGCGACCGTACAAGCGTGTGCAAACCGCCCCGCTGCCCAAATCCCGAAACGGGGACAACCCGGCTTACGGCACCTCTTCTGTGGACAACGCAAGGCTTGTTCAAAAGTTAATCACAGGGTTGTGATCAAGCTCCAGGCGAAGGCCTGGCAGCGCCGGTCCACCACCGACCCCAAGCCCCGGCCGCCGCTTTCCGCCGCCTACGCAGGGCCGAACCTCTTTGGCCACGGTCAGGACGGCCAACAGGTCAGAAGAAGGCCCCCACCCCCACGAAGCACCCGGGAAGACCGCCTTGAGGCTTCCAACCGCTGGCCTGGGCCGTTCTTCGGACCACGGAAAGACGGCGCGGAACGCATTAGCGACCCGGACGGGGCCCGAAACACCCCCAACGCCCAGGAAAACCGCCACGCGGGTGGACCGCCAGGCCATGGTTCGGCCGGGCCGCCATCCCCGGGAGCCGGAACGAGGGGGAGCCCGGTTTCGTGGCTGTTCTCTTATCTCTTATTTCCAATTATTTAAATTAGTAGCAGTAGTAGAGAGGCCTGTTTTCTGTGGACAAGGCGCTTTTTCCCTAGCGCGACAAACACTTGATGACCGTACAAGCGTGTGCAAACCGCCCCGCTGCGCAAATCCCGAAACGGGGACAACCTGGCGTTTTCCACGGATTCTGTGGATAACACATGGCTTGTTATAAAAATATCCACAGGGTTGTTGTTAACCTAGGGCACCGCCGGGCTGGCTCTGCCGGGCCACTCGCATCGCCCCTTGAAAAGGACAGGCTCAGCGCGACCGACGTGAACGTTCTCCGGAGCGCGGGTGCCCCCAGTCCAGAACGCCGCGGAACTGGCTTTGCCAGGCTGCAGGCGTTGCCCCCTGGGGGGTCGCGCGCAGCGCGGCGGGGGGTTACCTCAAGCCAAAGCCCCAGGTCATGCCCAGGCCGTGTAGCAGCGTGGCCGCCACGGTGAGCACGAGCGCCGGCTTCAGCCGCTGGGGCTGCCGGGCGTGCCACAGCAGCCAGGCCAGCGCCGCCAGCGAAAAAGGCAGCGACACCAGGCCCCAGAGCGCCTGGGTGGGCGGGATCAGCAGCCAGACACTGAGTACCAGCCACAGGTGGGCGCCCACCACCAGACCCCCGTAGAGGGCACTGGCGCCCAACGGCCCGAGCCGCACCACCAGGGTGCGTTTGCCCACCTGGGCATCGGCCGCCGCGTCGGGGATGCCGTTGATCACCAGCAGCGCGGCCACCATCAGCGCAAACCCCGCGGCCGCGCTGGCCGGGATCACGAAGAACTGGCGCCGCTGCACATAGTCGGCGCCGACCACCACCAGAAACCAGGCCAGCGCCACCGTGAGCTCGCCCAGCCCGCGCGACATCAGCTTGAGCGGCGGCGCGGAGTAGGCCCAGGCCAGCAGCAGACCGGCCATGCCCAGCAGCAAGACCCCGCCCCCGGCCTTCACCGCCAGCAGCAGGCCGGCCGGCACCAGAAACAGCAGCAGGGCCTTGGCCAGATCGGCGGTTTCGGTTTCGCTCACCACGCCGCTCTGGATCAGCCGCGAGCCGCCGGTGAAGGGGAAGATGCCCTGGGTGTTGGCCGCGTCCGCGCCGTTGCGCGCGTCGTGCAGGTCGTTGAGCACATTGCCGGCGGCGTGGGCCAGCACCGCCAGCGCGGTGGCGCCCAGCGCCAGCGGCGCGTCGAACCCGCAACCGCAGGCCGCTGCCGTGGCCGTGCCCAGGGCACAGGCCACCACCGTGAGCAGCAGGAAGGCCGGGCGCGTCATGCGCACCAGCAGGCCCAGGCGCGCCAGCCGGGTCGGGTTGGGGGTGGGGGCATCGCTCATACAGGGGCCAGTATGCACCGGCCGCCGCGTTTGGGGGTCGGGACCATGGCCCGGGCGCCCGGGTCGTGTGGCGCGAAAACACGTGTGCTGACAGCTCTCACAGGAGGACACGTGCCCCCCTTGGGGGCCTGCGGGGTGGCTGGTAAACTGCCCGCTTCATAGGGCCTGGCAGCGGCTGGCCCCGATCGGCCCCCGTACTGCCCCATGTCCACCACCCTCAGCGCCAGCGCCCCCTCCACCTTCGAGATCAAGAGCGCCAACCTGCCGCTGGTGGCCCTGCTGCTCAAATCCGCCGACCTCACCCGCCTGAGCGCGGAGTTCGCCCAGCGCTTTGGCGACGTGCCCGATTTCTTCGACCACGACCCCCTCGTGGTCGATCTGTTTCCCCTGCAGGTGTTCGAGCCCGGCGCCGCGCTGGACGTGGGCGCCCTGTGCGCGCTGTTGCGCCAGTACCGCCTGAACCCGCTGGCGGTGCGCGGCGGCAGCGACGAACAGATGGCCCTGGCCCTGGCCGCCGGCCTCACGCCCGCGCCCGACGCCGCCGTGCAGCGCCCGGCACCGGCCGCCCCCATCACGGCTGCGGCCCCCCTGCCCGAACCTGTCGCCCAGCCGCAGCCGGCGCCCGGCGCCCTGGTCATCGACAAACCCCTGCGCTCGGGCCAGCAGGTGTACGCGCGTGGCCGCGACCTGGTGGTCATGGCCATGGTCAACCCGGGCGCCGAGGTGATCGCCGACGGCCACATCCACGTGTACGCACCGCTGCGCGGCAAGGCCATCGCCGGCGCGCGTGGCAACGTCGACGCCCGCATCTTCGCCCTGGCCATGGCGCCCGAGCTGATCTCCATCGCCGGCATCTACCGCACCAGCGAAGTCGCCCTGCCCGAGGCCATCCAGGGCAAGCCGGCCCAGGTGCGCCTGCTGCCCGGCCCCGATGGCGACAAGCTCGTGATCGATCCGCTGTCCGTCTGAGCGTCGGAAAGGTCTTTCGTCCATGCCCGCCCCGCACGCCCGAAACACACCGCCGTTCTGATACCGGCACCCACCCGCTCCTGTTGCCTTCCGTCTCCACTCGATCCTGAAAGACCCCTCACCATGACCAAAATCGTTGTCGTCACCTCCGGCAAAGGCGGGGTTGGCAAGACCACCACCAGCGCCAGTTTCTCCACCGGTCTGGCCCTGCGCGGCCACAAGACCGCCGTGATCGACTTCGACGTCGGCCTGCGCAACCTCGACCTGATCATGGGCTGCGAGCGCCGCGTGGTGTACGACCTGATCAACGTCATCCAGGGCGAGGCCAACCTGAACCAGGCGCTGATCAAGGACAAGCAGTGCGACAACCTGTACGTGCTGGCCGCCAGCCAGACGCGCGACAAGGACGCACTGAGCCAGGAAGGCGTGCACAAGGTGCTGACCGATCTGGCCGCCATGGGCTTTGAGTACATCGTCTGCGACTCGCCGGCTGGCATCGAGACCGGGGCCCTGATGGCCATGCACTACGCCGACGAAGCGCTGATCGTGACCAACCCCGAAGTCTCCAGCGTGCGCGACTCCGACCGCATCCTGGGCATGCTGGGCAGCAAGACGCAGCGCGCCATCGAGGGCAAGGACCCGGTCAAGGAACACTTGCTGATCACCCGTTACAACCCCGGCCGCGTGGCCGACGGCCAGATGCTCAGCCTGGAAGACATCCAGGACATCCTGCGCATCCAGCTCATCGGCGTCATCCCCGAGAGCGAAAACGTGCTCACCGCGTCCAACCAGGGCACGCCCGCGATCCACCTCAAGGGCACCGACGTGGCCGAGGCCTATAGCGACGTGATCGACCGCTTCCTGGGCGCCGAAAAACCCCTGCGCTTCATCGAGGCCGAGAAGGCGGGCTTCTTCAAGCGCGTGTTCGGAAGGAAGTGAGCATGTCCTTCCTTTCCTTCTTTCTGGGCGAGAAAAAGAAGACCGCCAGCGTCGCCAAGGAGCGGCTGCAGATCATCCTGGCGCACGAGCGCAGCGGGCGCAACGCCTCCGAGCCCGATTACCTGCCCGCGCTGCAGCGCGAGCTGGTGGCGGTGATCGGCAAATACATCAAGATCAATCCGGACGACATCAAGGTCATGCTGGAGCGCCAGGACAACCTGGACGTGCTCGAAGTCAAGATCGAACTGCCCGACCGCAAGTAGAGCGGCCAGCCAGGGCGGCGCGGTTCAACCGGCCGCTTCCTGAAGCACGGCAGCGGTCTCGGCCAGCGAAGGCATGCCCGCGATGGCGCCGCTGGCGCGCACCGACAGCGCCGCGGCCGCGTTGGCCCAGCGCAGCGCCGCCTCCAGCGGTTCGCCGCGCGCGAGCGCGGCGGCGAGCGCGCCGTTGAAGGTGTCGCCGGCGCCGATCGTGTCCTTCACCGTCATCGAATGGCCGGCCACGCGGTGCATCGGCCGACCCGCGCGGTGGAGCGCCGCGCCCTGCGCGCCCAGGGTCACCAGCACCGCGCCCACGCCTTGCGCCAGCAGCGCCTGGGCGGCCCGCTCGCGGTCGCCCTCGATGCCGCTGAGGGTGGCGAGTTCGGTTTCGTTGGGGGTGAGCAGGTCCACCAGCGCCGCCAGTTCCTCCGGCAGGGCACGCGCCGGCGCGGGGTTGAGCACCGTGGTGACCCCGTTGGCCCGCGCCAGGCGGAAGGCCTCCAGCGTGGCCGCCAGCGGCACCTCGAACGAGGCCACCACCACCCGGCTGGCCGCGATGCGGGCCGCGGCGCCGCGAATCTGGTCGGCGTCCAGGCCCGCGTTGGCCCCGGGGCTGACCACGATGCTGTTGTCCCCGTTGGGGTAGACCAGGATCTGCGCGACACCGCTGCTCTCGCCGGCCACCCGCCGCACGTGGGTGGTGTGAATGCCTTCGCGCCGCCACAGCTGCATGGCCATGTCGCCAAAGGTGTCCTGCCCGGTGCGGGCCACGATGTGCACCTCCGCGCCCTGGCGCGCCGCCGCCACCGCGGCGTTGCTGCCCTTGCCGCCGGGGCCGATGGAAAAGCCGTGGCCCATCAGGGTTTCGCCGCGCGCGGGCGGGCGCCCGGCGTGGGAAGTCAGGTCGGCGTTCCAGCTGGCGATGACCACGACCTGGCCGCTCACTGGAGTACCTTCGCCCTCCGGGCTGCGGTGCGAGCTTGCTTGGGAACGGCCCGGCGCGGCGCTCATGGCAGTCCGTACCCCATGGATTGCGGCAGCCACAGCACGATCTGCGGAAACAGCGTCAGCAGCAGCAGCAGACCCAGCAGCATGAGCAGGAAGGGCCAACCTTCGCGCAGCATGTCCTTGATGGGGATCTGCGTCAGCGCGTTGGTCACGAACAGCAGCATGCCAAACGGCGGCGTGATGAGGCCCACCATCATGTTGACGACGATCAGCACCCCGAAGTGCACCAGGTCCACCCCCACGGCCTTGACCGCCGGCAGCAGCATGGGCACGAACACCAGCAGCATGACGGCGGTGTCCAGGAAACAACCCAGGACCAGGAACACCACGTTGACCATCAGCAAAAAGGCCACCTGGCTGAGCGACTGGCCAGCCACCCACTGCGCCAGCGCCTGCGGCACGCCCTCGGCGGTGAAGGCGTAGTTCAGCATGAAGGCGCCGGCGATGATCAGCGTGATGACGGCGCTGGAGCGGGTGGACTCCAGCACCACGCCGCCCAGGCTGCGCCAGCTCAGGGCGCGGTAGACCAGGCCGGCGAGCACCAGCGCGTGCAGGGCCGCCACGGCCGCGGCTTCGGTGGGGGTGAAGGCGCCGCTGTAGATGCCGCCCAGCAGCACCACCGGCAGCGACAGCGGCAGCGCGCCGCGCCACAGCACCGAAGGCCAATCCTTCAGCGGCACGGGTTCGTCGCGTGGCATGTGGCGGCGGGTGGCGATGATGTGCACCGCGATCATCAGCACCACGGCCATCAGCAGGCCCGGCAGCAAACCGCCCAGGAACAGCGCCCCGACCGAGGTGCCCGAGACCAGCGCGTAGATCACCAGCGGGATCGAGGGCGGAATGATGGGCCCGATGGTGGCGCTGGCCACCACCACGGCGCCGGCAAAACCGGGCGAATACTCGGGCTTCTTGAGCATCTGCTTGATGGTCACCAGGCCGGGGCCGGCCGCGTCGGCGATGGCGCTGCCGCTCATGCCCGAGAACACCACGCTGACCAGGATGTCCACCTGCGCCAGGCCGCCGCGCATGCGCCCGACCAGGATGCGGCAGAAGTCGAAGATGCGCTCGCTCACGGTGCCGGCGTTCATCAGGTTGGCCGCCAGGATGAACAGCGGCACCGCCAGCAGCACGTAGCTGTTGTACATGCCGTTGAGCACCTGTTCGGCCATCAGGCCCATGTCTTGCCGCGTGGTGGCCAGGTAGGCCACGCCGCTGAGCAGCATGGTGAAACCGATCGGCGCGCGCAGCACCATGCCCAGGGACAACACGAGCAGCAGCGTCCAGAGTCCCGGGGTCATGCGTCGTCTCCGTCGCCGCGCAGGGCCCGCCAGGCCAGCCAGCCGTAGCGCACCACCACCGCCGCCAGCATCAGCACAAAGGGCATGAACACCCACATGAAGGACAGGCCCAGCACGGGTGTGCCTTCGCGGTCCATGAAGCGGATGTAGTCCCAGCTGCCCGGAATGGCGACGGCAGCCAGCACCGCCAGCATCGCGCTGCCCAGCACCCGCATGGCGCGGCGCTGGCGCGGCCCCACGCTGTTGTAGGCCAGGTCGAACACCACGTGCTCTCGTGCCTTGACCATGAAGGCGCTGGCCCACAGGATCACCCACACGTAGAGGATCACGGCGAGCTCGTCGGTCCAGGGCAGCGGGCGGTTGAAGCCGAAGCGCGCCGTGATCTGCACCAGGAACACCCCGAACAGCGCGGTGAAGAGCGCGCCACCGACGATGTCGGCGGCGCGTTGCGGCCAGCGTCGCATGTGCGCTTACTGCGTGGCGTTGATGCGGTCGAGCAGACCGGCCGGCCAGGTCTTGGCCAGGTCGGACTTCAGGTAGGTCTGCTGCACGTGGCTGCGGAAGGCGGCCACATCCGGTGTGACCACCTGCAGGCCCTGCTGCTTGAAGAAGTCCACGATCTGCGCCTCTTCCTTCAGGCGGTTCTCGTTGTTGTACGCGGCGGCGGCGGCGGCCGCGTCCTTGACCTTCTGCTGCTGGGTGGGGCTGAGCGCGTTCCAGGTCTTGTTCGACAGCGACAGGAAGATGCCGTCCACCAGGTGGCTGGTCAGCACCAGCTGTTTGGTGACTTCGTAGAACTTGGCCGCGCGCACGGTGGGCAGCGGGTTGTCCTGGCCGTCGATGGTGCCGGTCTTCAGGCCCAGGTAGACCTCGCCGAAGGCCAGCGGGGTGGCGGTGGCGCCCAGGGCCTCACCCAGGAACAGCCATTCCTTGGAGCCGGGCATGCGCAGCTTCACGCCCTTGAGGTCGGCCGGTGTCTTCACCGCGCGCGGCTCGCGCAGGTTGAGCTGGCGCGTGCCCAGGTAGATGGTGGACAACACGGTCACGTCCATCTTCTCGGACACCCGCTTGAACAGCTCGGTGCCGATGGGGCCGCCGAACACCTTCTGCTGGTGCGCCGGGTCGCGGATCACGTAGCCGGCGGTGAAGACGGAGAACTCGGGCACCAGCTTGGCGATGTCGAAGGCCGAGATGGTGGCCAGTTCGAGGTTGCCGCGCGCCATGGCGGCCGGCTCGGCGCCCTGCTTGAAGAGCGAGGCGTTGAGGTTGATCTGCACGTCGAACTCGCCGGGCGCGCTCTTGTCCAGCGACTCCTTGAACACGGTCCACATCTTGGCGTGCCAGTCGTCGGCCACGGCCGGGGTGGAGATGCGCATCGGAACCTTGGTCTGGGCCTGTGCGCTCAGTGCGGCGCCGCCCAGCAGCAGGGCGCTGGCGGTGGCGGCCAGCAGGCCGCGGCGCAGGGGGGAAGGGGTCATGGCTGTCTCCTCGTTGTGCAGGTGGAAGGAAAAAGGGGCTCGGAGGGGCTCAGTCGCGGGCCGCGTCCAGGCCAAAGGCCTGCAGGCGGCGGCGCAACTCGGCCTGTTCGCCGGCCGGCAGGGCCACCAGCGGCGGGCGCACCCGCAGCCAGCGCGCGTCGCCACCGCGTTCGGCCATCACGCCCTTGAGCGCGGGCATGAGCGAAAAACCGTCGAACACGGTGAGCAGGGCCTTGACCCGCGCCAGGTCGCGCGCGGCGTCGGGCCCGTCGGGCTGCGTCACCAGCCGGTGCACCAGGCGCGGCGCGAAGTTGGCCAGGCCGCTGATCGCGCCCGTGCTGCCCAGGCGGCCCAGCGCGGGCAGGTCGGGCTCGAAGCCCACGTAGACCGTGAGCGGCGGCATGAAGGCCTGGGCCAGACCCACCGAATGCGCTTGATCGCAACCGCTGTCCTTGATGCCGGCGATGGTGTCGGGGTACTGCGCCAGCAGGCTGCGGATGACGCCGTGCGAGAGGCCCACGCCCGCCACCTGGGGGATGTGGTACAGGTACAGCCGCAGGCGCGGGTCGGCCACGCGGTCGATCACCCAGCGGTAGGCGTCGATCACGCCCTGGTCCGACACGCCCTTGAAGAAGAACGGCGGCAGCACCAGGCAGCCGTGCACGCCCAGGTTCACGGCGTGCTTGGTCAGCGCCACCGTGTCGGTGACGGCCGCACAGCTGGTGGACACCATCAGCCGCTGCGCCGGCACGCCGCGCGCCACCAGCGCGTCGACGGCGGCCATGCGCTCGGCCACCGAAAACGAAGGGCCTTCGCCGGTGGTGCCAAAGGCGGTCACGCCGCCGCAGCCCGCGTCCAGCAGCGCCAGGGCGTGCGTGGCAAAGGCGTCGTGGTCGATCTCCAGCGACTCGGTCAGCGGGGTCAGCATCGCGGGCCAGATGCCGCGAAAAGCGTGGGTGTGGGCAGGGGTCATGTGGGTGGGTCCAGTGGCTCCGAAGACCAGGGCAGCGCGGGGCGCGGCAGCCCCAGCACGCGCCGGCGCGCGCTTTCGATGTGGTGCGTCAGCCGCTCGGCGACGGCGGCGGTGTCGCGCCGGCGCAGGGCTTCGATGAACCACAGGTGTTCCTCCATCGCGGCCAGCAGGATGTCGGCCGCCAGGCTGGAGTTCTCGAACTTGATCAGGCGCACCCGCAGGCTGTTGATGCGGTAGGCCTCGGAGATGAGCTCGTTGCCCATCGCGTCGATCATGTGCTCGTGCAGGCCCCAGTCCACCTGGGTGGCTTCGGCCAGCAGGGCCGAGTCGATGGGGCCGCGGCGCGCGCGGCGCACGATGGACCGGTGATCGGCCTCGATGCGCTCCAGCTCGGCGTCGCTCGCGCTGGTGGCAAACCGCACCGCGGCCTCGCGCTCCAGCAGCAGGCGCAGCTCGAAGGCGTTCTTGATCAGTTTCAGGTCCACGTTGGCGATCTGCAGCCCGCGCTGCGGCACGGTGCGCAGCAGGCCCTCGGCCTCCAGGCGCGGGATCAGTTCGCGCACCGCGCCCAGCGGCATGGCCAGCAGCTGCATCAGCTCGCGCTGCGAGATGAACTGGCCGGGCCGGATGTGCGCCTGCACGATCTGCTGGCGGAAATTTTCATAGGCCTGGGCCCGCAGGTTGGGCGCGCGCACGGGGGCTGCGGGCGGTGGGGGCAGGTGCGGGGTCATGCTGAGGGTTTTTACTGGTTGCTGACTGACATGTTAGTTCGACAATGGTTGACCGTTCACTGGTGGAAACCCTGAAACCCCGCCGGCCCTTCCAAGCCTTTCGGCCTTTCAAGTCCCCCAACCCGCCCGACGCCCAGCCATGACCCCCACCCCCGCGTTGTTTCCCGACCTGCTCGACCGCCTGCGGCAGGCCCTGCCCCAGGACCACGAACGCGCCACCCTGCTGGGCCGGCTCTGGCTGCCCGGCAGCGGCGCCCTGCCCATCACCCCGCACCAGGGCCGCCTGCTCGATCTCACGCCCCTGGCCCCCACCAGCAGCGAGCTGCTGGAACGCCCGCAGCCGGCCCAGGCCATCGCGCAGGCGGTGGCCGCTGGCGCGCGGTGCCTGGTCGCAGTACCTGGAGGTCGGCATCGGCCCCGACGCCGAAATCTTCACCAAGGTCCCGGTGCTGTCGGCGGTGGGTTGCGGCGCGCACGTGGGCATCCACCCGCGTTCCGAATGGAACAACCCCGAGCCGGAGATCGTGCTCACCGTCAACAGCCAGGGCCACACCCTGGGCGCGGCCCTGGGCAACGACGTCAACCTGCGCGACTTCGAGGGCCGCAGCGCCCTGCTGCTGGGCAAGGCCAAGGACAACAACGGCTCCTGCGCCATCGGGCCCTTCATCCGCCTGTTCGACGCGCATTTCGGCATCGACGAGCTGCGCGCCTGCGGTCTGCGGCTGGAAGTCGACGGCCCCGACGGCTTTGCCTGGCAGGGTGAAGGCAGCATGCGCGGCATCAGCCGCGACCCGCTCGACCTGGTGGCCCAGACCATCAACGCCAACCACCAGTACCCCGACGGCTTCATGCTCTTCCTGGGCACCATGCTCGCCCCCACCCAGGACCGGCGCGGCGCCGGGCAGGGCTTCACCCACGAGGTGGGCGACCGCGTCTGCGTCTCCACGCCCGCCCTGGGCACCCTGGTCAACCGGGTGCGCCACAGCTGCGACGTGGCGCCCTGGACCTTCGGCATCGCCGCCCTGATGCGCCAGCTCCGCCACGCGGCTTGAACGGCCCGCCATGGGCCGTGACGCCCGCTGCCGTGTCACGCCTGTCAGCCCGGCTGGCCCCGGCCTGTCTATGATGGCCCCATGCTGATCGAAACCCTGGGCGCCGCCCGCGATATGGGCCGCCTCAACACCATCCTGGGCGTGCTCATCCGCCATGGCTTTGGCGACAGCGTGCGCCGCCTCGGCCTGGCCGACCGGCTGGAGCGCGCCGGCCACGCCCTGAAATGGAACCACGCCGCCGACCTCGCGCGGCTGGAGCCCCCGGTGCAGGTGCGCCTGGCGCTGGAAGAACTCGGCCCCACCTTCGTCAAGCTCGGCCAGATCCTGGCCGGCCGCGCCGATCTGTTTGGCCCGGACTGGATCGCCGAATTCGAAAAGCTGCACAGCCAGGTGCCGGCCGTGCCGCTGGACGATCTGCGCCCGCAGCTGCGCGAAGACCTGGGCGACGAGCCCGAGGTGGTTTTTGCCCGCTTCGACGTGGAGCCGCTGGCCGCCGCGTCGATCGCGCAGGTGCACCGCGCCCAGCTGCACGACGGCACCGAAGTCGTCGTCAAGATCCGCCGCCCCGGCATCACCGACACCATCGAAGCCGACCTGCGCCTGCTCGCGCGCCTGGCCGTGCTGGCCGAGGCCGAGCTGCCCGCGCTCAAACCCTACCGCCCGCAGCAGCTGGTGCGCGAGCTCGCGCGCTCGCTCAGGCGCGAGCTGGACCTGGCCAGCGAGTGCCGCAGCGCCGAACGCATCGCCACCAACCTGGCCAGCCTGCCCTGGATCGTGGTGCCCAGGGTGCACTGGGCCCACACCAAAGAGCGCGTCAACGTGCAGGACCACGTGGGCGGCGTGCCCGGCAACCAGGTCGCCCTGCTCGACAGCAACGGCTACGACCGCAACCTGCTGGCCCGGCGCGGCGCGCAGGCCGTGCTCAAGATGATCGTGCAGGACGGCTTCTTCCACGCCGACCCGCACCCCGGCAACGTGTTCTACCTGGAAGGCAACCGCATCGCCTTCATCGACTTCGGCATGGTCGGGCGCCTCTCGCAGCGCCGCCGCGAAGAACTGCTCAACCTGCTGCTCGGCCTGGTCGAGCGCAACCCCCAGACCGTGGCCGACGTGCTGCTCGACTGGACCGGCGACGAACACGGCGTCAACCTCTCGCTGCTCGAAACCGAGATCGAAACCTTCGTCGACCAGTACCACGGCACCCCGCTGGCCCAGCTCAACCTGGGCCAGATGCTGGCCGACGTCACCACCATCCTGCGCGAACACCACCTGGGCCTGCCCACCGACATGGCCCTGCTCATCAAGGCCTTCATCACGCTCGAGGGCATGGGCCGCAGCCTCGACCCGGCCTTTCACATGACCACCGAGGCCCTGCCCATGCTGCGCCAGGTGCTGCGCGCGCGCTACCAGCCCAAGGTGGTGGCCAACCGCGCCTGGCAGACCCTGCGCCGCGCGCTCGCGGTGGCCGAACAGCTGCCGCACGACGTCTCGCGCCTGCTGCGCAACGCGCGCCGCGGCCGGGTGCACGTGGGCATCGAACTCGCGCACCTCAAGCGCGTGGGCGACCAGATCGACCGCGCCGCCAACCGCCTCACCATGGCCCTGGTGATCGCCGCGCTCATCATCGGCTCGTCCATCGTCATGACCGTCAAAGGCGGCCCCACCCTGTTCGGCCTGCCCGCCTTCGGCTTCATCGGCTTCGCCAGCGCCTTCGTGGGCGGCCTGTGGCTGGTGCGCGCGATCTGGCGCAGCAGCAAGGGGCGGGATGTGGGGGATGATTGAGGCGAGCAGGCGGCCCGGCAGGGACGCGCTGGCGATGCTTCCCGCGCGCACGTTTTTCCACATCGTGGTACATTAACGGGTTCGCCTTGGGCGACCGACCGCGTTCTGGCTTTGTTGCCCGGATGCACCACCCCCGGCAGAGGGGTTGTCGGTCCAGCCCCTCCATCGCGAGCCGCGTCAGCCTCCGCCCCCTCCTGGGTCGGCGCTGCCGCAAATGTTCTCCCTGCTGTTGCCGATGCCCCTGCCGTGGCTCGTGCTCCGGTTCTGGCTGGTGTTCCCGACACCGGGCCGGCGCCGGGTGATTCAGTCGGGCACCCCGGCGCTTGGGGCTGCCAATGTGTATTTCGGGCGTTTTCCTGCTGTGCGGTCCATGAGGCCGCGGCGTTTCGCCCTTTGATGTTTTTGATGATTCATACGATTTCCACGACCACAACAACGAAGAGACTGTCTCCTCTGACTCTGGGCAAGTACCGCATCGCGGCTTGCCCCCGGCCGCTGCCGTGCGGCCGTTTCGCCGCCCAGGTGTCCATCGCCAGCGGCTCGGGCAGCGCCTGTACCGACCGTGTCATGCGCTTCCACGATGATTTCCCCACACACGACGCAGCGGCGCACTACGCCGTGGCGCAAGGCATCGACTGGGTGAACGACGCGTTGCGCGCTGGCGTGCGCCCGGTCGCCTCGGCCACGATGCTGCCGTCTCCCCAGATCTGTATTTGAAGCAAAGGAGCCTCACATGGCCAAGGAAGAACTGATCGACATGATGGGCATCGTCAACGAGGTGCTGCCCGACACGCGCTTTCGCGTGACGCTGGACAACGGTCACCAGCTGATTGCCTACTCCGCCGGCAAGATGAAGAAGAACCACATCCGCATCCTCGCGGGTGACCGGGTTTCTCTGGAACTCTCGCCCTACGACCTGACCAAGGGCCGGATCAATTTCCGCCACATCGAGGGCCGCGGCCCGATGGTGCCGCGCAAGCCGCGCTGAGCACCGGGGCCACCGGCCGGGCCCGCGCCCGGCCCGGCCTCACATGCCCATGCCGCCGTCCACCGGCAGGCCCGCGCCGGTGATGAAGCGCGAGGCGTCGGAGCACAGGAAGACCACCGCGTCGGCCATGTCGCTCACTGTGCCCAGGCGGCCCAGCGGGGTCTGCGCCACGATGGCCAGCACGGCCGCATCGGGGGACTCGAACAGCCCGGCGCTCACCACGTCGCTGGCGAGCTTCATGCCCATGTCGGTGGGCACGAGGCCGGGGTAGATGCAGTTCACGCGCACCCCGTAGCCCAGTTGGCCGGCCTCCATGGCGCCCACACGGGTGAGCCGGTCCACGGCGGACTTGGTGGCCGAATACCCCGCGATGGCGGGAAACGCGATGGTGGCCGCCACCGACGACACGTTGACCACCGCGCCGCCCTGCCCGGCCAGGCCACCCGGGCGCATGGCGCGGAAAGCGTGTTTCATGCCGAGCGCGGTGCCGACGATGTTCACGTCGAGCATGCGGCGCAGCGCATCGGGGTCGATCTCGCTCACCAGGGCGGTGACCTCGACGCCAGCGTTGTTGATCAGGATGTCAAAACCCCCGAACGCCGCGTGCGTGGCGCTCACGGCGGCCAGCCAGTGGGCCTCGTCGCTCACGTCCAGATGAATGAACGCGGCCTGGGCACCTGTGGCTTGGATGGCGCGGGCGGTCTCCCGGCCCTGCGCTTCCAGCACGTCGCCGATCATCACCGCGGCGCCCGCTTCGGCCAGGGCCTGCGCCATGCCGGCGCCCAGGCCCCGGGCACCGCCGGTGACCAGGGCCTTGCGGCCCTTCAAATCGAACTGGGACATTCAACGCTCCTGTCAGGTGGATAGATAGCGGCCCGGCCGGGCCCGCCGCCACTCTATCCACCTCGCCCGTGAGCGCTGCGCCATCCCCTGTCGAGCTTGACACCGGGCGGCACCGGCCCGCCCCGGCGGCTTCAGCCCCTCATGAGCCCTGGTGCAGCGCCCGCCGCGCCCGTACCGCTTCGGCCAGGCCCTGCAGCACCGGCACGGTCTGCTCGAAGCTGATGCAGGCGTCGGTCACGCTCACGCCGTGCTGCAGCGGCTGGCCGGGCACGATGTCCTGCCGGCCTTCGTGCAGGTGGCTCTCGATCATCACGCCGGTGATGCGCGCGTCGCCCGCGGCGATCTGCCGCGCCACGTCGGCCGCCACCTCGATCTGCTTGCGGTGCTGCTTGCTGCTGTTGGCGTGCGACACGTCGGTCATCACCTGCTCGCGCAGGCCGGCGGCCTTGAGCAGGGCGCAGGCGGCGTCCACGTCGGCCGCGCTGTAGTTGGGCGCCTTGCCACCGCGCAGGATCACGTGGCAGTCGGCGTTGCCGCGCGTCTCGAAGATCGCCGCCTGGCCCATCTTGGTCATGCCCATGAAGGCGTGTGACGCCTGCGCCGCCTGGATGGCGTCGCTCGCCACCTTGATGCCGCCGTCGGTGCCGTTCTTGAAACCCACCGGACACGACAGGCCGCTGGCGAGCTGGCGGTGGCTCTGGCTTTCGGTGGTGCGCGCGCCGATGGCGCCCCAGCTCACCAGATCGGAGATGAACTGCGGCGAGAGCAGATCGAGGAACTCGGTGCCCACGGGCAGACCGATGGCCAGCACGTCCAGCAGCAACTGGCGCGCCAGCTCCAGCCCTTCGTTGATGGCGAAGCTGCCGTCCAGGTGCGGGTCGTTGATGTAGCCCTTCCAGCCCACGGTGGTGCGCGGCTTCTCGAAATACACCCGCATGACCACCAGCAGGTCGTCGGCCAGCGCGTCGGCCTGGGCCTTGAGCAGGCGCGCATAGGCCAGCGCCTGGTCGTGGTCGTGGATGGAGCACGGCCCCACCACCACGATGAGCCGGTCGTCCTGCCCGTGCAGCACGCGCGAGAGCGCGGCGCGGCTGCGCTCCACCAGCGCCAGCGCCTCGGGCGGCGTGGGCAGCCACTCCTGCAGCAGCGCGGGCGTGATGAGCGGGCGCACCGCGCCGATGCGCAGGTCGTCGATGCGGGTGGTGTCGTGGGTGGACAGCGGGGTGGAAGTGCGGTGGGCGTGGGTCATAGCCCGGTATTGTCGCGCGACCGGTTTCAGGGGCGGCGGAAGGCGGTGCTCTGGCGCGCCCAGTAGCGGCTGTTCAGATGGTCCAGCCGCACCGTGCCGCCGGTGGACGGCGCGTGCACGAAGCGGTCCTCGCCCACGTAGATGCCGGCGTGGAACGGCCGGCCGCTGCCAAAGATCACCAGGTCGCCGGTGCGCAGCTCATCCGCGTCCACCGGCTGGCCGAAGCCCGACAGCTGGGCCACCGTGCGCGGCGGGGCAACGCCGGCGCGGCTCTTGTACACATAGCCGATCAGGCCGCTGCAGTCGAAGCCGCCCTCCGGCGTGTTGCCGCCGTAGCGGTAGGGCGTGCCCACCAGGCCCAGCGCGTGGATCGCGATGTCGCTCGACTGCTCGTCCGAGAGCGAGCGGTAGACCGGCCCGCGGGTCGGCGGCGCGCTGCCGCAGCCGGCGATCAACAAGGAGGCGGTCAGGGCGAGGCAGGGCAGGACGAGGCGCATGAAACAGTCTAGCCCAGGGCACAGCCGGGCCGGCTATGCCGGACGGCCAGTGCCGCCCCCTTGAGGGGGACGCGCGAAGCGCGGCGGGGGTGTTCAATTCAGGTTGCACGCGCCCGAAAAAACTTCGGCAAGGCCGCGCGCGTGCAGGCCTGCAGCGCCATCAGGAACGCGTGGTCGGGCTCGGCCACGCCGTGGCGCGCGCGCAGATCGTGCTGGATGCGGCCCAGCAGTTCGTGGGCCATTTCGGCGTCGGCCAGGGCGCGGTGCGCCTGGCCCGTGCGCGGCAGCTGGAAATGGTCCACCAGCGTGCCCAGCTTGTGGCTCGGCACCTCGGGGTAGAGCCGGCGCGAGAGCAGCACCGTGCAGGCAAAGGGCTGGCGCGCGGGCAGGCCGGCGCGCGCGAGCTCGGCCACCCAGTAGCGGCGGTCGAACGAGGCGTTGTGCGCCACCATGGGCACTTCGCCGACGAACCGCGCCGCCTCGGCCATCACGCGCTCGGCCGGCGGCGCGCTGGCCACCATGGCGTTGGTGATGCCGGTGAGCTGGGTGATGAAGGACGGAATGCGCACACCCGCGTTCATCAGGCTCTGGAACCGGTCCACCACCCGGCCGCGCTCGGTGAGCACGATGGCCACCTCGGTGGCGCGGTCGCCCATGCCGGGCGAGATGCCGGTGGTCTCGAAGTCGATGACGGCGATGCGGGACATGGGCGAGGGGCGAAAGCCGCTCAGGCCTTCTTCAGGAACTCCGACTTCAGCAGCATGCTGCCCAGTTCGGTCTTGCAGTCCACGTTGTGGCCGTCGGCGCCGTCCACCAGGCGGATGCCCTTGATCTTGCTGCCCTTCTTGAGCACGCTCGACGAGCCCTTGACTTTCAGGTCCTTGATCAGGATCACCGAGTCGCCATCGGCCAGCGGGTTGCCGTTGGCGTCTTTCACCACGCCGCCACCGGCCTCGTCGTCGCTGGCGGCGGCCTCGGCCACCGGCCATTCAAAGGCGCAGTCGGGGCAGACGAAGTTCTCGCCGTCGGTGTAGGTGTTTTCAAGGCCGCATTGCGGGCAGGCGGGGGCGGTGTGGGGCATGGTGTTGTCGCGCCGGAGCCCGGGCTCTGGCGGTTGGGTAAAGCCCGGTATCTTAGAACGTGCGTGCGATCACCCTGGGAGGCGCGTGCCGCGCCGCTGGCGCGCCCCGCCTTATGCGAACACGGCCGTGCCCCGGGCCAGGTGGTCGCGCAGGCTTGCGAGCATCTCGCGTTCCGACAAGCCCTGCGCCCACGCCGGGCGCAGCTGGTAGTGGGGCTGGTCGACGATGGTGCTCCAGTTGCCGCCCCACTCCAGGCCCAGCTCCATGCCCAGCACGCCGACCGCCTTGTACTTGGGCGACTCGGGCAGGTACTTGTTGCCGCTGAACACCCCGATGTCGAACGCGATGCCGAAGTTGTGGTTCGAGTGGCCGCCGCGCGCGTTGGTCACCTTGGGGCCCGGCGCCGTGCGGCCCTTGGCGAACAGGGCGTCCTGCTCGGCAAACGAGCGCGTGCCGCTGATCACCTTGATCTGGATGCCGCTGGCCGCGGCCTTCTGCACCAGCGCCCGCGCCATCGGCTGCACCTCGGGCAGCAGCGTGGCGATCTGCGATTCGCTGCGCGCGTCTACCGGGGAAATGGCCGCTTGCGGGGCTTGGCCGTCGACCTTCTTCTTGACCAGCGCCGCGTAAATGGCGCCCCAGGTTTCCGGCCCCGCCCGGCCGTCCGCCTGCACCCCCAGAGCTTGCTGGATGGCACGAATCATGTCGGTGATGTCCATGGTCCCTCCGCCGTGAAAGCCTTCCCCGGCGGGGAAGCCGCTGTGGAACTGTAGGCGCGCGAGGGGGCCCCAACATCCCCAACCTGGGGGAGTCGGCCGGGGGCGGAACGCCTTGGGCCTCCGCGCTTTCGAACCCCGTTGGTACGGCACGCCTCGTGCTTGTTCCCCCGCCATGGACCCCACCGCTCCCACCCCCCAACCCGTTTCCGCTCCCGCCCCCCACACCCACTCCTGGCTTGACGACGCCCACGCCCTCGTCGCCGGCTCGCTGTTCGTCGCCCTGGGCATGACCATGTTCGGCCACGCCGGCCTGCTCACAGGCGGCGTGGCGGGCGTGGCCTTCCTGGCCAGCTACGCCAGCGGTCTCGCCTTCGGCCTGTTCTTCTTCCTGTTCAGCCTGCCGTTTTTCGTGCTCTCGTGGTACCGGCTCGGCCCGGTGTTCACCTTCAAGAGCTTCGGCGCCGTGGCGTTGGTGTCCGCCTGCACCACGCTGGCGCCCAAAGTGGTGCGCTTCGAGCTGCTCAACCCCTGGGTCGCCTCGGTGCTCGGCGGCTTCCTGATCGGCTTCGGCCTGCTCGCCCTGCTGCGCCACCAGGCCAGCGTGGGCGGCGTCAACATCCTGGCGCAATGGCTGCAACAGGCCAAAGGCCTGAGCGCGGGCAAGGTGCAGATGGGGGTGGATCTGGTGGTCGTGCTCGCGGCCCTGATGGTCGTGCCGCCCGTGCGCGTGGCGCAATCGGTGGTGGGCGCCATCGCCATCGGCGCCATCCTCGCGCTCAACCACCGGCCGGGGCGCTACCTTGGGGTTTGAGCGGGCTGTTGGGTGGTCTGCATGAAGACCCACCCAACGGCAAGGGACGGACCGATGGGGGTCTTGGGGTGGAGCACCCGCATGTCGAGATAATCCCACGAAGCGAATGCGGTCCTTGCGTTCCACATCCTCCTGTCGTATGTCAAATGTGCTGCGCGTTGCGCTTTGGGTGTGTGCTGTCGCGGCACTCGTTGGTGGCGCGTTCGCGTTGTGGCCGGTGTGTGTTCCGCTGTCCTCGGAGCAGGTCACAGCGTTTCAACCGCCCATCTCGGAGCGCAATGACACCTATCTGTTCGGTCCCATGTTTCAGCAAGACGCCGGGCAGTGGTACCAATGCAAGACCCGCATCGCCAGAGCGCTGTTTTTCTAGCGGCATGGACTCCCGGCGATACCCGTTGCGGCGAGCAACGTCTGGCGGTGGCCGCCCCAAGCCAGCCACCGCGTCACATCATTTCACTTCGCTCACGAACTGCGCCAGCGGGCGGCGCACCTTCTTCAGGTTCACCAGCCAGTCGCCTTCGTCGGCGCGGTAGCCCAGCGGCAGGATCGCGACGCTGCGCAGGCCGCGTTCGCGCAGCTTGAGGATCTCGTCGAGCTTGGCCGGGTCGAAGCCTTCCATCGGCGTGCTGTCCACCTCTTCAAAGGCGGCGGCGATCAGCGCGGCGCCCAGGCCGATGTAGGCCTGGCGCGCGGCGTGCTGGAAATTCACTTCGGCGTCGCGCTGCGGGTAGGTCTTGAGCAGCATCTGGCGGTAGTTCTCCCAGCCTTCGTTGGTGAAGCCGCGCTGTTCGTTGGTCAGGTCGAACATGTGGTTGATGCGCTCGGGCGTGTAGTTGTCCCAGGCGGCGAACACGAGCAGGTGCGAGCCGTCGGTGATCTGCGCCTGGTTCCAGGCGATGGGCTGGATCTGTTCGCGCACGGCCTTGCTCGTGACGACGATGATCTCGTAGGGCTGCAGGCCGCTGGAGGTGGGCGCCAGGCGCGCGGCTTCGATGATGCGGTCCACCTTGTCTTGAGGCACGGCCTTGGCCGCGTCCATCTTCTTGGTGGCGTAGCGCCATTGCAGTTTGTCGAGCAGGACGGGGGCGTGGGTGGGTTGCGACAGGTCGCTCATGGTATTTTCCGTTTTGGGATGGCGCCCACACAGCGTGGGCGGACGGGCGATCTTGTCGCAGTGCAGCAATGTCTGCTGCCTGTCGCGCAGAAGACGGCGCGGCTTCGCCCTGAACGGCGGGCGCTCAGCGCGAATCGCCAGGATCGGGTATAGGCCGCTGGCTCAGCGCGACACCCGCTCCCAGCGCAGGCCGTGTTTCTGCAGGTACTTGCGCAGGCGGTCCGCGTCGTTGACGACCGAGCGCTGGGTGCGCGAGCGGTCGAAGAGCGTTCGCCCGGCCTCCGAGAGCGTGCGCGAGGCACGGCACACACGCACCACGGCCAGGAGTTGCAGCTTGTCAAACAGATCGAGCTGGCCCAGCGCGTCGGGCTGCAGCAGGTCGGCCAGCTCGACAGCGTCGTCGGCCAGGCGGGCCACGTCGTCGGGCGCCTGGTTCATCTGCCAGAGCCAGCGCAGGCGCTGCAGCTCCGCCTCGACCAGCGGCACCGCGATGCGCCCGCCCTCGGCCAGCGTGCACAGCCGCGTCACGCTCGCGGCCAGGTCGCGGAAGTTGCCGCTCCACAAGGCCTCGGGCGACTGCGCAAAGCGCAGGTACAGCGCCTTGGCCTCGGCGTTGAAGCGCACCGCGCGGCCCAGCTCGGCGGCGCAGCGCGTCACCAGGTGGTCCACATTGGGCTCGATGTCCTGCGGCCGCTGCGCGAGCCCGGGCAGCGTGTACGACCACAGGTTGATGCGCGCGTAGAGGTCTTCGCGAAAACGCCCTTCGAGCACGTCCACGCGCAGGTCGCGGTTCGTGCCCGCGATCAGCTGGAAGTCGCTGCTCACCTCGCGGTCGCTGCCCACCGGGTAGAAGCGCTTTTCTTCCACCGCCTTGAGCAACATCGCCTGTTCGTCCAGCCCCAGCTCGCCAATCTCGTCGAGGAACAGCACGCCCTCGTGCGCCGTGCGCAGCAGGCCCGCGCGCTCGCTCACCGCGCCGGTGAACGCGCCCTTCTTGTGGCCAAACAGCGTGGACGCCGCGCCCTCGCCCTGCAGCGTGGCGCAGTTCACCTCCACAAAATCCCCGGCGACCTGGTGGCGCGATTTCTTCAACTCGAACATGCGCCGCGCCAGGTGCGACTTGCCCGCACCCGTCGGCCCGGTCAGCAGGATCGGCGCCTTCGAGCGCAGGGCCACCCGCTCGATCTCTTCGATCAGCGCGTTGAAGTGGGCGTTGCGCGTGGCGATGCCACTCTTGAGGAAGTTCAGCGCGTCGCGCTGCGCCTGGTCGAACCGCTGCGCCAGCCCGTCGTAGCGCGAGAGGTCCAGGTCGATCAGCGCGTAGCTGCCGGGGTTGGCGCTCGTCTGCTTCCTGGGCGGTGAGGTCTGCAGCAGGACGCCCGGGATCAGCCGCGATTCGGTCAGCAGGAACATGCAGATCTGCGCCACGTGCGTGCCGGTGGTGATGTGCGTCCAGTAGCGCTCCTTCTCGGGCTGGAAGGGGTACTGCTTCACCCAGTCGTAGAGCGCGCCATAGACCTCACCGAAGTCCCAGGGGTCGGCCATCGCCAGCGGCACGAGATTCACCGTGGTCTCGGGCGATGCGGTTGCGATGTCGTCCCTGACCTGTACAGCCAGACGGCGGTGAGCCGGCGAATGCAACAACTCCAGCCGGTGGATCACCATGTCCTCGTGCTGCACCAGCGAGACGGTGGGGCGCCACTTCTCCCAGCGGCCCGCGCCACCGCCGCTATCGAGCTGGGTGCCGAGAAATCCGATGACGACGGTTTTTGGAGTCATGGCTATCAATCTAAATAACTAGCCAAAAATATAGCTCATCTGTCAGTGGATCGAATAACGAAAAAAGCGATAGGTGGAAAAGTCTATTCAAATCAATGCACTTCCGGCCTGCTTCGCATTGGGCATTGGGTTGGCACGCATCTGGCAATAGAAGAAGCACCAGACGCCAGCGTCGAACGCTCACAGGCCAGGGTTGGGACGAAGGTCCGCCCTGCCGGTGCAGGAAGTCCGGAACCGTGGAGGTTCTGTCGATGCCCTGCATGCCGCACGGCGCGAACGTCTGGTTCGGCAAGGTCGTGGTGACCAACCCGCAAGGGCGTGTCGGGTTCGACTCCCGGCTTGCCACCACTGGTAGCTCAGTTTGGTAGAGCAGTCTTGAAAAAGACGTGTCGCAGGTTCGACTCCTGTCCATTTGCTCCGGTCGAAAGGCTGGAGCCTGTAAAGAAGAAGCGGTCGAAAGACCACCCGCCGAACGCGGGGCGAGGGACCACCGGTTGCGCTGCAACCCCAAGCCCACACCCCGTCAGTCGGTGGCGGTATGTGCCAGACCCGGGCACAGCCCGCGCCCGCAGCCAGCCCGCTGCCGCCCAGCAAGTGGCAGCAACCAAGGCGCACTGCAAGGCCCGCGGTTGTGCCCCCTGGTGCCCCGTCATCGCTGTAACGGCACCCCTATTGCAAGAAGCCGAAACGGCGAACCGAAGTGAAGTGAGGAAAACAAAATGATGAAGATCGAACGCATCACGGTGAAGAAAAACGAACGCGCCTTGCTGCTGCGCAACGGCGACTTCGAGCGCGTGCTGCGCAGCGGCACCCACTGGCTGTTCACCGGCCTGGATCGGTTGCGCGTTGAAACCTTTGCACTGGACCAGCCCGCCTTTCGCCACGCCATGGCCGACTACCTGATGGCCCAGGAACCTGAGGTGGTGGCGGCCGAGTTCGTGCGTGTGGAACTGTCTGAGCAAGAAGTTGGCCTGCGCAGCGACAACGGTGTGCTGGTGGAAATCCTGCCGCCCGGTACGCGCCGCCTGTTCTGGAAAGGCCTGGTGGATGTGACCGTGCAGGTGATCGATCTGCAAGCCGGTGCCGAGCTGCCGGCCGCCCTGGTGGCGCGCCTGACCCAGACCCAGCTGCGCCAACGCGCCGTGACGGGCCTGGAGGGTGTATTGCAGGTGCAGGTGCCCGAGGGCATGAGCGCGTTGCTGAGCATCGACGGCAAGGTTGACAGGCTGCTGGCAGCGGGCGCGTACGCCTTCTGGAAGTACGGCCGCAGCATCGCGGTGGAACTGGTGGACCTGCGGCTGCAGGCGGTGGAAGTGTCGGGCCAGGACATCATGACCCGCGACAAGGTGAGCCTGCGCCTGAACCTGAGCGCCACCTACCGCTACACCGACGTGCAGCGCGCCTTTGCCCAGTTGCAAAAGCCCGCGGAACATCTGTACCGCGAGCTGCAGTTTGCGCTGCGCGCCGCCGTGGGCACCCGCACGCTCGATGAGCTGCTGGAGAACAAGACAGTGATCGACGACGTGGTGAGCGCCTACGTGCTGCCCAAGTTGATGCCGTACGGTATCGCCCTGGAGAGCGTGGGTGTGAAAGACATCGTGTTGCCCGGCGAGATGAAGACCATCCTGACCCAGGTGGTGCAGGCAGAGAAACTGGCCCAGGCCAACGTGATCCGCCGCCGAGAAGAAACGGCTGCGACCCGCTCGCTGCTCAACACCGCGAAGGTGATGGAAGACAACCCCGTGGCGCTGCGCATGAAGGAGCTGGAAACGCTGGAACGTGTGGCCGAACGCATCGACAAGATCTCGGTGTTCGGCGGCCTGGACCAGGTGCTCAACGGGCTGGTGAAGCTGCGTTGAGCGGGCGAGGCAAGGGCCCCGTCCATCATCGGAGAAACCCACACCATGAAAAAGAACAAACCGCTTGCTGTCGCACCCGCCACCCGGCACCCCGAACTGGATGCTGCCGTGCAGAACCTGTACACGGTGTTCGCCCGCTACTCAGCGCCCACATTCCCACTGGATGTGTGCCTGGGCTGCTGCGTCGATGAACAGGTCGAGCGTGAGTTGCGCGAATGGCCCTTGCGCACGCTCACCGCGCACCACTTCTACCAGTACAACGGCTCGGCCAAGGGGCCGGTCCAGCCGGTGGGCGAGGTGAAGTACCTGCTCCCGCGCCTGCTCGAACTGCTGGCGCAAGGGGCTGAACTGCACCACTCGACCGAGCTGTATCTGGATCGACTGGGCCTTTGCGACCCGTCAGCATTTACCCCGGGAGAGCGTGAAGCCATCCAGCGGTTTGCGTTGATCCATTTTCGGGCAGGTCTCGAACAGTGGCCTATCGACAGCGGCTCGTTGTTCATGGGTGAGAACGCGTTTTCGATTCTTCTGATGTGGGAAATTGGTGGCGTCGACGTTTCGCCTTTGCTGGCGCACTGGCTGTCCTGCGGCAGCGAGGCGGCCACACTGCATTACATCGATGCGAGCCACTGGGACTTCTGGAAGGACGGAGGCACCTTCGCCAATGCGTTTGCCGACGAAAGAGGATCGCTCAAAGACGAGCTGCGCGACTGGATGACAGCCTCCGGAAACCGGCGGGTGTTTGCGCAACGCATCCTGGCGCTGGTGGAGAACGGTTTGCCAAACGACTGGCGTCCCACCTCCTGCTATGCCGATCTTCGCCGGCGTGCTGGTGAGGTGTTTGACGCCATTGCCGATTGAAGGAATTTGGAGAATAGGACTATGAAAACCAACTACAACACCGAACAACCCGAAGGCGGCGTGCCCATCAAGATGTGGACCCGGGGCGTGCCTGTCGAAGACGACGCGAAGAAGCAGCTGGCCAACGCCGCGCGCCTGCCCATCGTGTTCAAACACGTCGCGGCCATGCCCGACGTGCACCTGGGCATTGGCGCCACCGTGGGCTCGGTGATCCCGACCTTGCGCGCCATCATCCCTGCCGCCGTCGGCGTGGACATCGGCTGCGGCATGATGGCCTGCAAGACCACGCTCGCTGCTTCCGACCTGCCCGACAACCTGGGGCCGCTGCGTGCCGCGATCGAGAAGGCCGTGCCGCATGGCCGTTCGCCCAAGGGGTGGACGCGAGACGAAGGCGCTTGGGGAAACCCGCCTTCGCTGGTGGACCAGGCCTGGGCCACGCTCAAGGACGAGTTCGATGCGATCTGCGAGCAGTACCCGCGCCTGAAGAACACCAACAACCACAAGCACCTGGGAACGCTCGGAACCGGCAACCACTTCATCGAGGTCTGCCTTGATGAAGCGGGCGCCGTGTGGTTCATGCTGCACTCGGGTTCGCGTGGCGTGGGAAACGCGATCGGCACCACCTTCATCGAGCTGGCGAAGAAGGACGCCGAGCGCAACAACGTCCACCTGCCGGACCAGGATCTGGCGTACTTCGAGGAAGGCTCGCAGTACTTCGGCGACTACGTGCGTGGCGTGGGCTGGGCGCAGAAGTTCGCGCGCCTGAACCGCGAGGTGATGATGAAGAACCTGGTCGCCACCGTGCGTCAAGTCATCACCAAGCCTTTCGAGACGCACGTCGAGGCGGTGAACTGCCACCACAACTACGTGCAGAAGGAAACGCACTTCGGTGAAGAGGTGTTCGTGACGCGCAAGGGCGCGGTGAGCGCGAAGAAGGGCGAGCTGGGCATCATCCCGGGGAGCATGGGTGCGCGCAGCTACATCGTGCGCGGGCTTGGAAACCCGGAGAGCTTCGAGAGCTGCAGCCACGGCGCGGGCCGCGTGATGAGCCGCACCAAGGCCAAGAAGATGTTCACCGTCGAGGACCAGATCAAGGCGACCGAGGGTGTGGAATGCCGCAAGGACGAAGCCGTGATCGACGAGATCCCGATGGCCTACAAGGACATCGATGCGGTGATGGAAGCGCAGAAGGATCTGGTGGAGGTGGTGTACACGCTCAAGCAGGTGTTGTGTGTGAAGGGGTGACGCATGGAAGGTAGATCAGGGGGCGGAGCATGGACGAATTTTTGAAGCAACTGTTCGGTGAGGTCTACGACGACCTTGAAGACCCTTTGGGGGTGTGCTCCGACAGTGGGTTTGTGCGCGAGTCTGCGGTCAAGGCCCTGGCGTCTCGGCCGCAGCGCGGCACCTTGCCGGTACTGCTGGTGCGGCTCAACGACTGGGTGCCCCAGGTGCGCATTGCCGCCGGGGAGGCGGTGCGCTCCCTGATGCGCCCTGAGTTCCTGCCGGACTGGATGGCCTCCATCGACGCGGTGGTGGCGCTTGAGCGCACGCGTCGGACCAACCACACAGCCATGCTCAACGAGATCGCGGGTTTCCTGAGCCGCAGCGAGCACCTTTCACAGGTGATCGAGGCGTCGCGATCCGCAGGGCTTCACGGGCGGCGGTATGTGCTTGACCTGGCATGGCGGGCTGCGCAGGACGAGAGCGAGCGCGTCAGGTTGCTCGAACAGGCCTTGTTCGGTGACGACGTGGTCCTGGCGACGCAGGCGTTGTCGCGGGTAGAGGGGTTGACCTCGCCGGCGGCGCGGCGGCGTCTGTACGAAGCCGCCTGCCAGTCCCCTTGTGCACCTGTGCGCTGCGAGGGTGTGCGCTGGGCGGTGGAGCAGCCCGACGAGGCAACCGACCTCGTGGTTCGTCGCGCCTGTCTGGATGTGAGCCCCCATGTGCGTTGGTGGTGCTTGCGCTGGTTGCGTTCGAACGGAGGTACAGAGCGTGAGGTGGCCAATGCGGTGGCCGTGGCCGGTGATGCGCTGTTGCCTGCGCGCAAGCGCAGCACGGCCATGCAGTTCCTTGCGGAAGCGGATGTCAGCAGCGCTCTTGCCGTCAGCGAGCCTTGGCTCACCACCGAGTCGGCACGGTTGCGACGCGACGCGCTGTCTGTTCGCTTGGCGAACGGCTCGCATGACGAGAAAACCCGCTGGTTGAAGCAGGCGTATGCCGACCCATCGCCCAAGGTGCGCAGGCTGTTATTCGCCAAGGCCCATCGCGGTGTCTGGGCGCCCACGGTGGACGAACTGGTGGCGTCTGTACAGCATGAACAAACCCCTGAAGCGGTGCGTGCCTTGCTGTCCATGCGGCGCTTGTACGCTGCATGGGACAGCCTGCAGTGCTTGCTCCTGGTGTGGCCCCTGGGCATTCAACTGGGCATGGGGCCGGCGCTGGTCGGCGCACTGAAGGCATGGCCAGTTGAGAGCTGTGCGTGTCGCCACGGCCCCAACGCCGCGCAAACGACGCTTCTGGCGGCGCTGTGGTCAGCCCAGCGCACGCAGTTGGATGCTTCATTGCGGCAAACCATGGACTTCCACCTGAAGACGTTTGGCATCGAGTGAAAACCAAGCGCTGGGTGGATGGAGGCGCAGGAGGACTTGGTGAGGGTGTGTATGTTCTCGAGCAGGTGCTGTGTGTGGAAGGGTAGGTGGTGCCGCAGGGACGCCATCTTGAGGGGATGTGAGATGAAGAGCAGCAAACAGCGACGTGTGGAAATCAAGCAACTTCGACTGGCACGCGCGCAGCGTGCTCAGACGCAGTTGAAATCAATGTCTTTGGGCCGAGAGGGGCATGTGCCTGGCCTGGTGATGGCCGATACACAGCTTTTGAGTGTCCTGAACAACAGCTGTGTTTTCCCCGCGTTCTATGTGGACAAGGCTTTCGTTTGCGTCGATTGCTCCACCGAAGAGGTATGGACGGCGAAGCAGCAGAAGTGGTGGTACGAAGAGGTACAGGCTCCAATAGACAGCCAAGCCAAACGCTGCCTGGTATGCCGTCGTGCGCGCCGTTCGCGAATCAAAGAGGCGCTGGCGGTGCCGGGTGCCAACCGTCTCGCGCAAGAGGTCGAGGCGCTGCGCGCGCTTGGGGCCAAGCCGCCTGACGCAGCAGCGCTTGAACAGGTGGCCAATGCGCTGCAGAGCAAGTGGTGGGGGCACCGCGTGGTCGCGATTCAGGTTCTGGGTCGCTGGGGCGGTGCAGAAGAAATCGCGCAACTGCGGACGTTGGCCGCGTTGCGCCACACCGAGGGGTGTCACTATCGCTCTTGGGAGCGCGTGGCTTCGGACGAGGCGGCAGTAGCTTTGAGAAGCTTGGGAATCGATGTGGAACGGGGCGTCAAATGATGAAAGACAAAGAATTGGTTTTTGAAGAGTTCTTGCGTTCAACCCATCCGGTTGAGCCACACATGCGCGAGCAGGTCATGGCGCACCTGCGCGCCATCGAAGCGCAGCACAACGTCACCATCCTGTTCGCCTGCGAGTCGGGCAGCCGGGGCTGGGGTTTTGCGTCGCCCGACAGCGACTACGACGTGCGTTTCATCTACGTGAACCGCCTGCCGTGGTACCTCACGGTGGCGCCGGGGCGCGATGTGATTGAGCTGCCGATCAGTGGCGACCTGGACATCAACGGCTGGGACCTGCGCAAGGCGCTGGGGCTGATGCGCGAGTCCAACCCCACGCTGCTGGAGTGGCTGCGTTCGCCCATCGTGTACCGCGAAGAGGGTGAGCCGATGAGCCGCTTTCGCGCGCTGGCCGAGCGGGTGTTCTCCAACGCCAAGGGCTGGCACCACTACAGCTCGATGGCGAAGAAGAACTTCCGTGAACACCTGCAGGCCGACGAGGTGCGCTACAAGAAATACCTCTACGTGCTGCGCCCGCTGCTGGCCGCGCGCTGGATTCGTGAGCAGCCCGGCGTGCCGCCCATGCGCTTTGCCGAACTGGCGCAGCGCACCTTGCATGCCACCGCAGACGCCGCGCTGATCGCCGAGATCAACGCGCTGCTGGAGGTGAAGATGCGTGCCGGCGAGTCCGCGACCAGCCCGCGCTGGCCGGGCATTCACGCTTTCATCGAGGCCGAGCTGGAACGCAACGCCGCGGAACCGGTGCAGGCGCTGCCCGTGCCGGGCCATGCGCCGCTGGACGGGCTGTTGTTCGACACCGTTCTGCGGTGCGACCCCGAGGCGCGGGAGGGCGTGGCATGTTGACCATCGACGGCTCCACCGGCGAAGGCGGTGGCCAGATCCTGCGCACCAGCCTGTCGCTCTCCGTGATCACCGGCCAGCCGGTGCGCATCGAGCACATCCGCGCCAGGCGCCCCAAGCCCGGTTTGATGCGCCAGCACCTGGCCTGCGTGCTGGCGGCGCAGGCGGTGTGTGGCGCACAGGTGAGCGGCGCCGAGCTGGGTTCGCAGGCGCTGGTGTTCGAACCGGGCGCGCTGCGCCCCGGCGAACACGCGTTTGCCATCGGCTCGGCGGGCAGTTGCCTGTTGGTGCTGCAGACGGTGCTGCCCGCGCTGATGCTGGCCGGCGCGCCGAGCCAGCTCAAGCTCTCGGGTGGCACGCACAACCCGCTCGCGCCCAACTTCCATTTCATTGAGCGGGCGTTTCTGCCGCAACTCGCGCGTCTGGGCGTGAAGGTGGAGGCAACGCTGCGCCGCCACGGCTTCTACCCCGCTGGCGGTGGCGAGATGCTGGCGACCATCGAGCCTGCGGCGAGTGGGTTGCGGCCGTTCGATCTGCTGGAGCGCGGTGCGGTGGGCGCGCCCTTGGCCGAGTCGCTGGTGGCGGCGGTGCCGCGCCGCGTGGCCGAGCGCGAACTGTCCTTGTTGAAGGACGCGCTGGGCTGGCCGGACGAGCAGCTGCGCGTGCCCAACGTGCGGCAGAACGAGGGCCCGGGCAATGCGTTGATCGCGACGCTGCCGTTTGAGCACGTGACCGAGGTGTTCACCAGCTTCGGCGAGAAATCGGTGAGCTCGGAGCAGGTGGCCAGCCGGCTGCTGCGGCAGATCAGGGCCTACCAGGGCAGCACGGCGGCGGCAGGGCCTTACCTCGCCGATCAGCTGGCCTTGCCCTGGGCGCTGGCGGTGCACCGCAGCGCTCAGGCGGCGGCCTACACCTGCAGCGAGGTGACGGAGCGCACGCGCACCAACCTGGAGGTGATCCAGCGCTTTCTGCCGGTGACGGCCGAGGTGCTGCGGCAGGGGGCGAGCTGTTGGCGCGTCGCCTGGACGCCCCGTTAGTCCTGGGCGCTGGTTCGAACCATCTCAATCGCATCAAACGGGCACCTCACCGCGCACTTCGCGCAGCCGGTGCAGCCGGGCCCGTCGTGCAGCTGAGAAAACTTCTTCCAGTGCTCCACCTCCAGCGACAGCACATGCGGTGGGCACACCGCCACGCACCAACCGCAGCCGGTGCAGCGGGTCTTGTTGATGACAGGCAGGGCCTTGCGTTCGGTCGCCATGCCGGTATTGTGTGTGACCATGCAAGACGACATCCCCACCCTGCGCCGCATCCTCGCGCGCGACCACACCGTTGCCGTGGTCGGCCTCTCGGCCGAATGGCACCGGCCCAGCCACTTCGCCGCCAAGTACCTGCAGGAACACGGCTACCGCATCGTGCCGGTGAACCCGCGCTATCCCGCCATCCTGGGCGAGAAGAGCTATGCGCGGCTGGAAGACATTCCGTTTCCGGTGGACATGGTGGACGTGTTCCGTAAGGAAGAAGAGATCCCGGCGATCGCGCGCAGCGCCGTCGCCATCGGCGCCAAGACGCTGTGGCAGCAGCTGGGCCTCAAGAGCGAGGAAGCCGACCGCATCGCCACCGCGGCGGGCATGGATTCGATCTGGGACCGCTGCGTCAAGATCGAACACGCGCGCCTCTTCGGTGGGCTCCACTGGGCCGGCGTGAACACGCAGGTCATTTCGGCCAAGCGCCCCGTTTGAGGATTGCCGACATGGCCGACCGCCGCTTCCAGCCCGAAACCCTCGCCATCCACGCCGGCCAGATCCCCGACGCCGCCACCGGCGCGCGCGCGCTGCCGATCTACCAGACCAGCAGCTTCGTCTTCGACAGCGCCGAACACGCCGCCAGCCTGTTCAACCTGCAGACCTTCGGCAACGTCTACTCGCGCCTCTCCAACCCCACGGTGGCGGCGTTCGAAGAGCGCGTGGCCGCGCTGGAGGGCGGCCGCGCGGCCGTGGCCACCGCCAGCGGCATGGCGGCCGAAGCGCTCGCGCTCATGACCATCCTGCAGGCCGGCGACCACGTGGTGGCGGCCGGCGCGCTCTACGGCGGCAGCGTGACCATGCTCGCGGTGAACCTCAAGAAGTTCGGCATCGAAACCAGCTTCGTCGACGCGACCAGCCCCGACGCCTTCGCCGCCGCCATCCGCCCCAACACGCGCGCCGTGTTCGCCGAAACGCTGGGCAACCCGAGCATGGTCGTGCTTGACATCGCGGCCGTGGCCGACGTCGCCCACGCCCACGGTCTGCCGCTGATCGTGGACAACACCGTGCCCAGCCCCTTCCTGTGCAACCCGCTGAAACACGGCGCCGACATCGTCGTGCACAGCGCCACCAAATACCTCGCCGGCCACGGCACCACGCTCGGCGGCGTGGTGGTCGAAAGCGGCCGCTTCCCCTGGGACAACGGCAAGTTCCCCGGCATGACCGAGCCCAGCCCGGGCTACCACGGCGTGAGGTTCTACGAGACCTTTGGCGACTTCGGCTTCACCATGCGCTGCCGCATGGAAGGCCTGCGTGTCTTCGGCGCCGCGCTCTCACCCACCAGCGCCTGGCAGATCCTGCAGGGCGTGGAGACGCTGCCGCTGCGCATGGAGCGCCATTGCAGCAACGCGCTCGCCGTGGCGCAGTACCTGAAAGACGACCCACGCGTGGGCTGGGTCAACTACCCCGGCCTGAGCGACCACCCGCAGCACGACCTCATGAAAAGGCAGATGCGCGGCGCCTCCGGCCTGCTCGCTTTTGGTGTGAAAGGCGGGCTGGAGCAGGGCGTGAAGTTCATCGAGAGCGCGCAGTTCATGAGCCACCTCGTCAACATCGGCGACACCCGCACCCTCATCAGCCACCCCGCCAGCACCACCCACCGCCAGCTCGACGCGGCCCAGCAGCTGGCGGCCGGCGTGCCGCCCGACATGGTGCGGATCTCGGTGGGGCTGGAGCACATCGACGACATCCTTTGGGACATCGACCAGGCGCTGGCGCGGGCGGTCAGCGCCTGAGGCTCACTCACTCCCCCGACTTGAACGTGCGCGGGAACACCGTGGCGTGGTCGCGCTCGCGCAGGCGGTAGCCCATGGCCGGGCGGCCGTGGTCGCCGGTGACCATGCACACTTCTTCCAGGTAGTCCGCATCCAGCATGCGTTTGCGGAACGCGCTCTTGTCCAGCGGCCTGCCCAGCACCACCTCGTACACCCGTTGCAGCTGCGGCAGCGTGAAGGGCTCGGGCAGCAGGAAGGCGGGCAGCGAGGTGTATTCCACCTTGCTGCGCAGGCGCTCGATGGCGGTGCTCAGGATGGTGTTGTGGTCAAAGGCCAGGCGCCTGCGCGCGGCGGGGTCGCAGGGCAGCCACTCGGTGGTGAGGGGCCCACCAAGGTCGGTGTCCGGCTGTGCGATCAGCGCGAAATACGCGTGCGTGGTGGACCAGCCGCGCGGGTCGCGCCGCGCGTCGCCCCAACTGCCCAGCTGCTCCAGGTAGGGCGTGGCCACGCCGGTCTTGTCGCGCAGCTTGCGCTCGGCGCAGGCCAGCAGCGAGGCGTCGCGGTCCACATCCACGAAGCCGCCAGGCAGCGCCCAGCGCGCCGGGAAGGGCTCGCCCTCGCCCTCGGGGCGGCGCACCAGCAACACGCTGAGTTGATCGGCGATCACCGTGAAGATGACCACGTCGACCGTGACCAGCGGTCGCTCGAAGTCCGTTGCCTTGAAAACCACACGCGGGTTGGACATGTCTTGACACCGTTTGATGGAGTTGTACTATACAACCCATATAAGTTGTACAGTACAACTCAAAGTCCAGAACCTTCCATTTCCCCTACCATCGACCCAGGAGGACCCCATGAACCGCCAGATCGCCCTGCTGATCATCGACCCGCAAAACGACTTCTGCGACCTGCCCGAAGCCTGGCGCGGTATTGACCCAGTGCGCAACGTCGCCGCCGCGCCCGCGCTCCCGGTCAGCGGCGCCCACGCCGACATGCAACGCCTGGCCGAGCTCATCGACGCGGGTGGCGCCGGCCTCTCCAGCATCATGGTCACGCTCGACTCGCACCAGCGCTACGACATCGCTCACCCCACTTTCTGGCAGACCGGCGCGGGCGAGGCCGTGAGCCCCTTCACCGCCATCACCGCCGCGCAGGTGCGCGCCGGCAGCTATGCGCCGCGCGACCCCGCCGCACTGCCTCGCACGCTCGCCTACCTCGACACGCTGGAGCAGGCCGGCCGCTACACGCTCATGGTGTGGCCGGTGCACTGCGAGATCGGAAGCTGGGGCCACAACGTGCACCCCGCCGTGAAGGCCGCCTACAACCGCTGGGAGGACCAGCACCTGGGCGTGGTGCAGAAAGTCACCAAGGGCAGCAACCCCTGGACCGAACACTACAGCGCCATGCAGGCCGAGGTGCCCGACGCCGCCGATGAAGACACGCAGCTCAACCGCGACCTCATCGCGCAGCTGGACCGGGCCGATCTCATCGTCATCGCGGGCGAAGCCAGCAGCCACTGCGTGAAGGCCACCACCGAGCACATCGCCCAATACCTGCCCTCGCGCCAGCTGAACAAGCTGCTGCTGGTCAGCGACGCCATGAGCCCGGTGGCCGGCTTCGAAGCGCAGGCCCAGGCCTTCCTCGACGATATGCAGCGCCAGGGCGCGCGCCTGGCCACCTGCGCCCAGGTCCTTCCTCTGCTTCAGGCCAACGCCTGACAGGAACCGCATCAGGAGCCTTCATGGAACCCGTCATCACCAGCCTGCTGGACACCGACCTCTACAAGTTCACGATGTGGCAGACCATGCTGCACCGCTTCCCGCAGACGCAGGCGGAATACAGCTTCGTCTGCCGCAACCCGCCCGCCTACTCGCTGGCCGAGCTGCTGCCCCAAGTGAACGCCGAACTCGACGCCCTGTGCGCGCTCGGCTTTCGCGAAGACGAGCTGGCCTACATCGGCGGCCTGCGCTACATCAAGAGCGACTTCGTCGACTTCCTGCGCATCTTCCGCTTCCAGCGCAACTTCATCGAAGCGCGCGCCGAGGGCGATGCCCTGCGCATCGTGGCGCGCGGCCCGCAGGTGCACGTGATGGCGTTCGAGATCTTCGTGCTCGCCATCGTCAACGAGCTCTACTTCCGCCGCTTCGACCGTGCCGCGGCCGAAGTCGAAGGGCGTTTGCGCCTGCAGGCCAAGATCCAGCGGCTCAACGACCTGGGGAACGAGCCCGCGTTGCGCCACCCCTTCGAGCTGTTCGATTTCGGCGTGCGCCGCCGCTTCTCGCGCCGCTGGCAGCGCGAGGTCGTGGCCGCGTTCCAGGCCCAGGTGCCGCAGTTCTTCAAGGGCACGTCCAACGTCTTGCTGGCGCGCGATCTCGGCCTGGTGCCCATCGGCACCATGGCCCACGAGTACCTGCAGACCTATCAGGCGCTGGGCGTGCGCCTGCGCGACTTCCAGAAAGCCGCGCTCGAAGACTGGGTGCAGGAATATCGGGGCGACCTCGGCATCGCGCTTACCGACGTGGTCGGCATGGACGCCTTTCTCGCCGACTTCGACCTCTATTTCGCCAAGCTCTTCGACGGCCTGCGCCACGACTCGGGCGACCCGCTGGTGTGGGCGAACAAGGCGCTGGACCACTACCAGAAGCTGCGCATCGACCCGCACACCAAGCGCCTCGTGTTCTCCGACGGCCTCACCATCGACAGCGCGCTCGCGCTCTACCACGCGCTGGGCAACCGCACGCAGCTCGGCTTCGGCATCGGCACCCACCTGAGCAACGACGTCGGCCTCACGCCGCTCAACATCGTGATGAAGCTCACCAGCGCCAACGGCCAGCCGGTGGCCAAGCTCTCCGACTCGCCCGGCAAGACCCTGTGCGACGACCAGACCTTTCTCGCCTATCTGCGCCAGGTGTTCAAGGTGCCCACCCTCCAGGAGGCCACATGATCAAAATCACCCTCGCCCAGCTCAACGTCACCATCGGCGACATGGACGGCAACGTGCGCAAGATGATTGCCGCCGCCCAGCGCGCACGCGACGACGCGGCCGACCTGGTCGTGTTCTCCGAACTCTCGCTCACCGGCTACTACCCCGGCGACCTGCTCGACGAACCGCAGTTCATGGCCCGTGTGGCGGCGGGTTTCGCGGCCCTGCTCCAGGCCTCGCGCCAGATGCCCGCGCTGCACTGGGTGGTAGGCCTGCCCGCGGCGCACGCCGGCCCGGGCAAGCCGCTGCGCAACGTCTTGCGCGTGCTGCGCGGCGGCGAGGTGCTGCTCGAATACGCCAAGCAGCTGCTGCCCACCTACAACATCTTCAACGAGCGCCGCCACTTCGAGCCCGGCCCCGACGTGGCCAAGGTGCTGCGCATCGGCGGCGCGCAGGTGGGCTTCCTGATCTGCGAAGACGGCTGGAACGACGACGGCAGCGCCTACGCCGTCAACCCGTTCGAGCGCCTGCGCGATGCCGCGCCCGACCTGGTGATTTCCATCAACGCCAGCCCGTCCCACATCGGCAAGCGCGAGCAGCGCCACCAGATCTTCGCCGCCGCCAGCCACCGCAACCACCTGCCCATCCTGTACGTGAACCAGGTCGGCGGCCACGACCAGCTGGTCTACGACGGCGCGTCCTTCGCCGTCGACCCCAAGGCGGGCGTGGTGTTCGAAGCGCGCCGCTTCGAGGAAGACGTGACCACGCTGCGCATCGACGCCCACGGCTTCAAGGCCGCCGACGGCGAGCCGCTGCCCGCCGTGCCCGCTGACGGCCTGCCCACCATGGCCTTCTACCGCCAGCAGATCGTGCTCGGCCTGCGCGACTACGCGCGCCGCTGCGGCTTCACGCAGGCGGTGGTCGGCTCGTCCGGCGGCATCGACTCGGCCATCACCCTCGCGCTGGCGGCGCAAGCCTTTGGCCCGGAGCGCGTGACCGCCATCACCATGCCCTCGGTGTTCTCGTCGGCCGGTTCGGTGGACGACTCGCAAACCCTGTGCGACGGCCTCGGCGTGCGCCTGCACCGCCACTCGATTGCCGATCTCGTGCGGGGCTACAGCGCTGGTTTTGAAGCCGCCTTCGGCGCGCCGCTGCAAGGCCTGGCGCTGGAGAACCTGCAGGCCCGCATCCGCGGCACCGTCCTCATGGAATATTCCAACACCTGGGGCCACCTGTTGCTCACCACCGGCAACAAGTCGGAGATGTCGGTCGGTTACTGCACGCTGTATGGCGACACCAACGGTGGCCTCGGCCTCATCGGCGACCTCTACAAGACCGAGGTCTTCGCGCTCGCGCGCCACCTGAACGAGGCCTCGGGCCGTGAGATCATCCCGCGCGCCATCATCGAGAAGCCGCCCTCGGCCGAGCTCGCGCCCGACCAGCGCGACACCGACAGCCTGCCGCCCTACGAGGTGCTCGACGAGGTGCTCAAGCACCTGATCGAAGGCCACGGCCTGGTCCACGAGGAACGCGAACAGGTCGAGGCCTTTGTGGCCCGGCTCGTGCACCGGCCCGACGGCGCCGCGCTGGTGGACCGCATCCGCCGAATGGTTGCGCGCAGCGAGTACAAACGCCGCCAGGCCCCGCCCGTCATCCGCGTGCGGGCCCGCGCCTTTGGCTCGGGCCGTCAGATGCCCATCGCCGCGCAACATTTTTGAACACCATGAACGCCACCGAACACAAATTCACCGGCGCCGTCTGCATCGGCCGCTTCCAGGGCCTGCACCACGGCCAGCTCGCTGTCATTCGCCGCGCCTTGTTGCTCGCGCCGCGCGTGGTCATCGTCATCGGCTCCGCGTTCCAGGCGCGCACGCCCAAGAACCCGTTCACCTGGCAAGAGCGCGTCGAGATGATCCGGCTGGCCTTGTCGAACGACGAAGCCGAGCGCGTGGGCTTCGTTCCCGTGCGCGATTACTTCGATGGACGGCGCTGGGTCGCCGCGGTGCGCCAGGGCGTGCGGGCGCAACTGGGCGACTTGCCCGCGGGCCAGACCGTGCTCGTGGGCCACCGCAAAGACGCCACCAGCGAGTACCTGAGCGACTTCCCCGGCTGGCTGCTCGACGACGTGGGCAGCCAGGGCGACATGCACTCCAGCACCTTGCGCGACGCCTTCTTCGGCGCCGCCGGCCAGCCGCTGGAGCCCGCGCTCGCGGCCCTGGTCAGCCAGGCGCCGCCGTCCACGCTCGGCTTCCTGCGCGCCTGGGCACAGCTGCCCTGCTACCGCGAGCTCGCGGCCGAGTGGGCCAGCCTGCGCAGCGAACGCGCCCTCTGGGCCCGCGCGCCCTACCCGCCCGTTTTCGTCACCGTGGACGCGCTGATCGAATGCGCGGGCCACGTGCTGCTCATCGTGCGCGGCCGCGCGCCCGGCAAGGGCCTGTACGCGCTGCCCGGCGGCTTTCTGGAGCAGCGCGAGACGGTCTACCAGTCGGCCCTGCGCGAGCTGCAGGAAGAAACTGGCCTGCACCTGCTGCCTGGCGACATCGCCCATGCGCTCAAAGGCGTGCGCGTGTTCGACCACCCGGACCGCAGCCAGCGCGGCCGCGTCATCACCCACGCCCACCATTTCGATCTGGGCGCGCGCCGCCTGCCCGAGGTGAGCGGCAGTGACGACGCCTTGTCCGCCGCCTGGGTGCCGATCGGCGAGCTCGCCGCGATGGAAGACCGCTTCCACGACGACCACTTCCACATCCTCGACAGCTTCCTGGGCCTGACCGCATGACACACCGCTATCTCCAGGTTGGCCGCGCCCGCACGATCGCGCCCGAAAACAGGGCCACGGCGCTGCGGGCCGAGGGTCACCCGGCGCGGGTGCTGGCATGACGGCGGGCCTGGGCCTGCGAGGCATCCGCCGCCGGATCGTCGACGTTGGCCTGTACGAGCTGTTCGCCATCGCCGCCACCCCGCGCCGCTGCGTGCGCCGGGACGGTGCGCCGGCGACATGGAAAGCGGATTCGGCTGCCGGTGGAGGGAGCGCCGTGCGACGTCCCCCATGGGAGGGGCGCAAACGGCCCGCGTTCATCAAGGCAAGGGATGACGTTGCCCGGTGGGGGCTCCAGCATGGACCAGCCGCCCCAGCCCGGAGCGGCCCGCCCTCAACCCGCAGGAGAACCCCATGGTCACACAGACTGCCGTCCGTCCCAGCAAGAAAGTCCCCCAGGTGCGCGAGCTGCGCGTCGCGCTGCCCAGCGACATGCCCTTCGACAAGATCGTCGATGTGCTCAAGCAGACCCTCACCATCCCCGAACTCCCGGGCATCAAGGGTTGCCGGCCCTGCCTCTCGGGGCTGGACCGGTTTGTCTTCGAAGACATCGTCAACGGCCGCTTCCGCTGAGCGCCGGGGAGCTGCCATGCAAGCCTTGCCCAAGCTCGGCGTGGGCGTGGCCTTCCAGGCCCCGCTCAAAGGCCTGATCGAGCAGCCTGGCGGCGACTTCGACATGGTCGAGGTCGTTCCGGACATCCTCTGGACCGACCTCGGCCCGGGCCAGTGCCCGCGCTACCTCGACGACACCGAACACCTTGCCTGGCTCGATGGCGTGGCCCGCACCCTGCCCGTGATCCCCCATGGCATCGGCATGTCCATCGGAAGCGCCACCCATTTCGACGCGCAGCACCTGGCCCAGCTGCAGCGCTGGCACCAGCGCATGCGCTTCCCCTGGCACAGCGACCACCTGGCTTTCCACATCGCTGACCACGGCGGCGACGCCGTCAATGTCGGCATCACCCTGCCCCTGCCGCGCGACCAGGCCACGCTCGATCGGCTCAAGCCACGCGTCGCACGGGTCAAGGCCGCTGTGCCCACCCCCTTCCTGCTGGAAAACAACGTCTATTACTTCGACATCCCGGATGCCGAGATGGACGAAGCCCGTTTCCTCAACGCGCTGTGCCACCAGTGCGGCTGCGGCCTGCTGCTCGACCTGCACAACGTCTACACCAACGCCGTCAACCACGGCTTCGACGCCGTCGCGTTCGTCGACGAACTCGACCTGCGCCAGGTGGGCGAGATCCACGTGGCCGACGGCATGGTGCTCGACGGCTTCTACCTCGACGCCCACAGCGGCGCCGTGGCCGACCCGGTGTGGGCCCTGCTCGAACACGTGCTTCCCCGCTGCCCGAACGTCGGCGCCGTGGTCTTCGAGCTCTTCGGCTCCTGGTTCGAGGTGGTGGGTGAACAGCGCGTGCGCGCCGATCTGCGCCGCCTCAGACAGCTGTGGCAACAATGCCAGAGCCCGCGTCCCCCTCGCGCCGCGGCCAAGCCCATGGCCGCCCGCCGACCGGCCGTTCCGAAGGCGCTCAGCCCCGCGGTGCGCAGCACGGAGGGGGTCGTCCAGTGAGCGCCGCCACCTTCCAGAGCCTCATGGCCCAGCTCGTCATCGACCCCGCGTTCCGCCAACGTGTGCAAGCCAGCGGCTTTCCCGTCGATGCGGACCTTGACGCGCGCGAGCGCCAGCGCCTGTGGCACATCGCGGCCAGCCCCGGCCTGGACATCAATCACACGCTCCACAAGGGGTTCCGGTTTGGCAAGCTGCGGGCCTTGCTGCCGCTGACCTGCGCCTTGCTGCAGGGCACCCGGCTCCACACCGCCGTCGCCCGGTTCTGGGCGTTGCATCCGCCGCGCAGCTTCTACTTCCTGCCCGAAGCGATCGAGTTCTGCGACTTCCTCCTGGCGCAGCCCACGCATTCGAAGTACCTGCACGAAGTGGTCGGCTTCGAGCGTGCTCACCTCGAACTCCAGCGCGCACGAACCGGCGAGGCCCCTGCCCAGACCGTGCGCTTCGAGCACGACCCCAGCAAGCTCCTGGGCCCACTCGCCCAGGGCAAAACGCCCCTGGGCGTACCGCTGCGGCCCTGCACCGCCGTCGGCACGCTCGACGGCCAGGGCCAGGCGCAGTGGGTGCTTCAAGACGGAGCCGGCGACGTACCGACAGGCCCACTGCGGCGCCACCGCGCCGGAGGACAATCGCCCACATCCGCGTGCGCCCGAAGCAGACCATGAGCCTTCATCCCTCCGACGACACCCGCACCACCCTCACCCGCCACCTGCGCATCACCGGCCGCGTGCAGGGCGTGGGCTACCGCTGGCACATGACCGAGCAAGCCCGGCGCCTGGGCCTTATGGGCTGGGTGCGCAACCGGCTGGACGGCAGCGTGGAAGCCGTGGCCCAAGGCCCGGCGTGGGCGGTACAGGCGCTCATCGACTGGGCGCAGCGCGGTCCGAGCGGGGCGCGGGTGGATGGGGTGGTGCTGGGTGAGGCCGAGGGGGTGTTTGAGGGGTTTGAGCAGCGGGAGACGGTGTAGGCCGCCCGGAGCCTCCTGTGCCGACATCGCGCTGCAATTGTCGGGTGACAGGGAATGTGAAAAGTGATCCGTTGATCTTCAAGGGGTCTTTCAGCAACCTTGTCAGCGATCAAGTCCCGTGTGACACAGATCGTGAAGAAAGCCGGGATCCATGCCAAGACAAGTGGAAAAAACGTGACGGCTCATTTTCGGCGCGGAACGGTCGATCTGCGTTGCGAGCCGAGTTCCCGCCACACCTCCTGTCCAGACCACCTTTGAACTGTACGCCCGCATTGTGGTGAAGCCTGAACGGACTTCACCAAGTGAATACGCTCCGAGTTCCGTGCAGAGGCCTTGATCGGCATTTCGAGGCAGGTCAAGTCGTAGCACTTACCTTCAAGACATCGCGGCGAGTCGACCAACACCAGTGACTGCCAATCGGTAGCTCAGCATGCGCTGACTGATACCGTACAGCGAAGCTGCCTCTTCAGGCTCCATCCTACGTCGCTTGATATGCAACAGCGCTTCGCGCGGAAGAAGCAGACACCCAGCGAGCCAGTCAGCTTCATCCTCGTACTGCTTGTCGTAGTCCCGCAAAAGCATCATTCCCTCTTCGGAGACCTCGACCTCTTGTGCCGCATGGCCACGAATGATGTGGGACAGCTCGTGGATCAGATCACTGGACTGACGGCCAGCGCTATGCGACGAATTCAAGATGATGACCTGGCGTGGTCCCATGACCAGCGTGACTGCAGACCAGCAGCTCGGCGTGACGCCGTCGCTTCGCAGTAGGACAGCCAGTGACTCTGCTCTCAGCCCTGGCACCTCTTCAGGAGTCCACACGCGGATTCCCAAGTGATTGGCGAGCTTGCGCGCATCCAACGGATCGTGCGCAGCCAAGCCCAAGCCCAAGCCCAAGTCCTGTCGCCGTTGGACTGAGTATTTCTCACACCACGTCTTGAAACCGCGCTCGAACACCATCAGCCGTCTTGTTCTTCTTCCAGTATGGCGCGCTGCGCCGCTAGGATGAGTTCTCCCAAGGCTCGCGCACTGTCCTGCTTGATCGCTGACCGTTTCAAGCAGCACAACGCGTTTCGATCGCCAGGCGCGGCTTCACTGGAGGACCTCGCCGGCGCGCCGCCTAAGGTCGCCCGCTGGGCAGATGTGTACGGGCGGATGCGCAATGGTGACATTCAACGTAAGACATGTCCCGAGCAGCCCCATGAAGCGCCGTCGCCCGCATCCCCTTCGATGTCTCCGTCCGCTGAGGTGGGCGGTTCTGGGCATTGCTTTCGGCTGGTTCGCTAGCGCTATCCAATCGCTGATCTGCGGAATGCAACCGCACGGGGCGCGGTGCTCTCCTCGCATTCCAAGAATGGCGTATATGCAGGGGACAACCCATGATCCATGGAGGACATCTGTTGTGCTGCTGGGCCAGTGGCATGACTGGCGATGGTGGCCTCAGCGTTGACTACTCTGCTTGGGGTGAGCGACATCGGCTGAAGCGGGGCTGAGCACCCACAGCCGCAACGCCACCTGAATCTCCAGCGCGCGCAAGGCGTTGCCCCAATGTCCGATCAGCCCCTCGGCGGTGCTCAACCGCTGACGCATGGTGTTGACATGGATGCCCAGGCGATCGGCTGCGACCTTGGCGTTCTGATTGCAGTCGAAGTAGCTCAGCAATGTAGACACCAGTTCCGTTCCTCTTTTTTTGTCATAAGCGATCAGCGCGCCAATGTGACTCTCAAAAAACGTATGCAGGCTTGTTTGATCGTGTGTTTCGAAAAGCGTGGAATACAGCGCCAGTTCACTTTGTCCGATCACATGACCTTGGGCGCCGATGCGTGCCACCACCGGTAGCGCGCGCCGCAGCGCTGCGTTCAATACCGCAATATCGGAGACCTGAGCGATAGGTCTTGACGCCACACCGAGGAAAGCCGGACCAAAGTGCTGCCGGGCCAGAGCCTCCACTTCCCGTCGCATTTCGTCGACCCGCGACGTGGCACACAGCACGGTCAGCACGCCATCGACATTGTCATAAAGGGCCCGGGGCAACCCTTGAATGGCACGCAGCCTCCGTGCCAGGAGAGCGACATCCGCTGCACGTGACTCCAGCAGGATGATGGAGGTAGGGCGATGCAGATCAACGCCAAAGCGCTCGGCTCGATCACTTAGCCGAACCAGGTCATCTTGTCGAGGCGAGAGCAGATCGCGAAGCAAGCTCGACTGATCGCGATTCTGAGAAGCCTCGACGCGCTCGCGCGAAAGCAGCACGATGCCGATGATGCTGGCACTGCGTTCGAAGGTGCGAATGGCCACGCTGTCCAGCGCCTCGCTTCGAAACAACAGCATGGTGCCAAGCACGTCGTTGCCTCCGATGACGGCGTTCAATCGACACGTCTCCCCATCCGCTTCGAACGCCACCACCGAGCGTCCGGTGTGGCGACTTTCGCCCTGCGCCTGAAGCAGCGCCTCACTGTGTTCCCCGTGCGGGTGGTAGGCCGCAGCTCCCGATCCGCTGTACTGCTCACTCGTACCTCGACCGATGACTTCACCAGCTTCGTCAAGCACCAGAACAGCTCCACGCATGATCTGAGCCACCGACTGGCAAATCGCAGCCAACGGGGCGCCGCGCGCAAGCAGGCTGGTCAGTTGATCGTGCGCCTCCGCTGCCAACTGAACCTCCAACGTGTGGCGCTCAAGCTTCGCACGCACCGCCTCGGCACTGCGCAGCGCGGAACGAGCCTCTTCAAATGCCATGGCGTTCTTGATGGCCACTGCCGCATGCGTGGCCAGGGTGCAAAGGATGGAGATGTGATGCGCGGTATGGGCTCGGTGGTATCGGTCTGCCACGAACAACACGCCGATCACCTCACCTTCCCAAAGCATGGGAACGCCGACCAACGATGAAATGCCTTCGTCGCGAAAGGTTGCGTCGAATTGCGGGGCATGGGAGAACCGGGTGTCGTTCAGGTAGTCGGACGTGGTGAAAGGCAATCGAGTCTTCAGCACCACGCTGACGATGCCGACGTCACCGGTTGCCATCATCTGACCGGTACTGCTCGCAAGGGCGCCATCGGTGGTGAGTACATGGAACGCGTCCAGACTGGCGTCGTAGGCCGAGAGCCAAGCAACTTGTGAACCCAGCAAGCGTCGTGCGCGAGAAACCACAGCCTTCAACAGTTCAGGTAAATCCAGTCGACTGGAAAGGTCGCGCGCAGACTCAATCACAGCCAGCATCCCGCTCTCTCTCTGCTGCTGCATGTCCAGTCGGTGATGCACAGCCATGGTCATCCGCACCAGTTCGACCAGATGCGACTTGTTCGGAGTGTCAGGCGGCAAGGCTTCTACCTGCGCCATGCGGGAAGCCAGCTGTTCCGCAGAGGCGCCTCCGTGCAGGAGCGCTATGAGAGCTTCACCGATCCGCTCGGGTGTGTTGACCACGGGGCCATTGGACATGCTCGGCACTTCCGAAAAGGTGGTTGCTCAAATTTCGCGCAGGCTAGCAGATCAGATGTCACAGGTGAATCCCTTCTGACCTCAGGTTACCAAGGGTTTTCACTGAGTGCATGAACCACATCAGATCAAGCGGAAATCTGTGTGCCTCATACATAGACCAAGCCTTCCCGATCCGGGACAGTCTAGTCGTGCCGCGCAGTCTCGAAGACTGCCGACACAACCCGCACAGCCCAATCGATCAGCCATGACCATCCTGAACTCCCTTGTTCCCCCACCCGGCCTGCGCGTGCTGGTGACTGCTGGTGCCAGCGGCATTGGTGCCGCCATTGCTCGCGCGTTCAGCGAGGCTGGCGCTCGCGTCCATGTGTGCGACATCGACCGGGCGGCCATTGACCGCTTGGCCAACGAGCTCCCCGCGGTTACCGCCAGCGTGGCCGACGCGTCGGTCGAACGCGATGTGGACCTGGTCTTTGAGGATGTGATCGGGACCATTGGGGGACTGGATGTGCTGGTCAACAACGCAGGGATCGCTGGTCCCACGGGCCCGATCTACGAGCTCGACGCCAATCAGTGGCAACGCACGGTAAACGTCAACCTCAACAGTCAGTATCTGTTTGCGCGAAGGGCTGTGCCACTGCTCAGGCAGTCCAACGCCAACCCCTCCATCATTGCCATGAGTTCGGTGGCGGGTCGATTGGGTTATGCCTATCGCACACCCTATGCCGCGACCAAGTGGGCTGTGATCGGTCTCATGAAATCGTTGGCCATCGAACTCGGGCCGCAGGGTGTGCGGGTCAACGCCATCCTGCCCGGTGTGGTGGAGGGTGATCGCATGAACGCCGTGATCGCCGCCCGGGCGGCCACCACCGGTCTCAGCGTCGACGCCATGCGAGACGAATACCTGAAAAAGATCTCGCTGCGCCGCATGGTCACCGCCAACGACGTGGCAGCGACTGCGCTCTTCCTCAGCTCCCCCGCTGCCCAGAACATCACCGGCCAGGCCATCAGCGTGGACGGCAACCTCGAGTACCTGTGACGCACCCGCCAGCGGTACGCCTTTCCCCGTGTCAATACAAGGAGACTTCATGAAACTGTTCCAAATAGCCGGTGTTACCGCAGCCTGCTTCGCTGTCAGTGGCGCCGCCTCTGCCCAGACCGTCAAGATCGGCGTGATCGAAACGCTCTCGGGTCCGCAGGCCGCCTCCGGCCTGCTGTACCGCACGGCCGCGCGCTACGCCATCGACCGCATCAACGCGCAAGGCGGCTGGAACGGCCAGCCGGTGCAGCTGATGGAATACGACAATCAAGGTGGCCCGACCGGCGCAGCCGACAAGCTCAAGGCCGCCATCGCCGACGGCGTGCACATGGTCCTGCAGGGTGCCTCATCGGCCGTGGGCGGACAGATCACCGAAGACGTGCGCAAGCACAACCTGCGCAACCCGGGCAAAGAGGTGGTCTACCTCAACGTGGGCGCCGAGGCGCTGGAGCTGACCGGCGAAAAGTGCCATTTCCACCACTTCCGTTTCAGTGGCAACGCGCAAATACGCACCAAGGCACTGGTGCTGGCGATGAAGGAAGCGGGTTCCTTGGGCCAGCGCGTGTATTCGATCAACCAGAACTACTCCTGGGGCCAGGATATGGAGAAGGCCATCGCCGACAACGCCAGCCTGGGCGGCTACCAGGTGATCGAAAAGACGCTGCACGACACCAACAAGATTCAGGACTTTGCACCCTACGTGGCCAAGATAGATGCCGCCAAGGTCGACACCGTCATGACCGGCAACTGGTCCAACGATCTGCTGCTGCTGATGAAGGCCACCAAGGCAGCAGGCCTGAAGGCACGCTTTGCCACCACATTTCTGGACCAGCCTGGCAACATCGCCAACGCGGGTGAGCTCGCCATCGGGCACTTCATCGCCCATGCCTTCAACGCCGAAGCCGGTGGAGCTGCAGGCGACCAGTTCGCTGCCGATTTCCGCGCCAAGACCGGCTCGTTGCCAGTAGCCACCGACGCCCAGACGATTTTTGGCCTGGCCATGGTGGGCGAAGCGCTCAAGAAGGTGCCGGCCGCGGGCGGCCAGTTCAACGTGAACGCCTTCGCGCGCGCTCTCGAGTCCACCAGGGTCAGCACGCCCATGGGCGAGTTGGCCATGCGCGCGGACGACCACCAGGCGCTGCTGCCGATGGTGGTCTCCACCGTGGCCAAGGACGCCAAGTACAAGGCGGACAACACCGGCATGGGCTTCAAGCCGGTCAAGCGCTTCACGGCGGCCGAGGCCGCAACGCCAGCGCAGGCCAGCTGCAAGATGCAGCGTCCCAGCTGACGGCAGCTCTGCCCTTCGGGCCCCTGGCAGCGCCGTTCTTCCTTTTTCTTCTTTGACATCGGCCCGCCGACGGGCGCCTGCGGGCCCTGTCGCGGCCTCCACTTTTTGCTGGGACGCCCACACACATGGACACCCTCATCGTTTCCCTGCTCAACGGCACCATCTACGGCCTCTTGCTGTTCATGGTCTCGGCGGGCCTGACACTCATCTTCGGCATGATGGGCGTGCTCAACTTCGCCCACGCGTCCTTCTACATGTTGGGCGCCTACTTCGCCTATGCGCTGAGCGACGCGCTGGGCTTTGGCCTGGCGCTGGTGGCTGCCACGGTGCTGGTGGGGTTCGTCGGCGTGGTCGTCGAGCGCTACTTCCTGCGCCGCGTGCACCACCACGGCCATGCGCACGAACTGCTGCTGACCTTCGGCCTGTCCTTCATCATCGCCGAGCTGATCAAGCTCTTCTTCGGCAACTTTCCGGTCAACCACCGGTTGCCCGCCTTCCTGGACTTCCCGGCCTTCAGCATCGGCACGGCCAGCTACCCGGCCTACCGCCTGTTCATGGGCGGCGTGGCGGTGGCCATGTTCGTGCTGATCTACCTGCTGCTCACCCGCACCCGCGTGGGCATCGTGGTGCGCTCGGCCATCTACCGCCCGCGCATGGCCGAAGCCTTGGGCCACAACGTGCCGCTGGTCTTCATGAGTGTCTTTGGCGTGGGCGCCGCACTGGCCGGACTGGCCGGGGCGGTGGCTGGCGCCTTTTACACCACCAACCCCAACATGGCGCTGGAACTGGGCGTGATGGTCTTTGTGGTGGTGGTGGTCGGCGGTCTGGGCTCGCTCGAAGGCGCGATGCTGGCCTCGCTGCTGATCGGTTTGATCACATCGCTGGCGGTGGCGGTGGACGCCAGCCTGGCCGACATGCTGGCGGTGGTCGGCGCCCGCGAGTGGGCGCAAGGCATCGGCGGCTTGCTCACGCTCAAGCTCTCCAGCCTGGCGGCCACGCTGCCCTTTGCGTTGATGTTGCTGGTGCTGCTGGTCCGGCCCTCGGGTCTCATGGGTGAGAAGGGTTGATGCCATGAACGCACGCAAGTTTGTCTTCATCAGCCTGGGCCTGGGTGTGGCCATCCTGGCGGGTCTGCCCTGGCTGCTGTCCATGGGACTGCTCAACGCGGCCATCCAGATGCTGATCGCGGCTCTGTTCGCCTCGGCCTTCAACGTGGTCTGTGGTCAGGCCGGCATGCTGTCCTTCGGTCACGCGGCCTACTTCGGCATCGGCGCCTTTGCCACGGTACACGCCATGAACGCGCTAGGTGGCGCCGGGCTGCTGCCCACGCCGTTGCTGCCGCTGGCCGGCGCGGCCGCTGGCTTGCTGCTGGGCCTGGTGGCGGGCTGGTTCTCCACTCAGCGCACCGGCACCTACTTCGCCATGATCACCCTGGCCATCGCCGAGCTGCTGCACTCGCTGGCGCCGCACCTCAAGAGCGTTTTCGGCGGCGAGGCCGGGGTCTCCAGTATGCGCATGCCGTCGATGGGGTTCACCTTCGGCGCCACCACCGAGGTGTACTACCTCACGCTGGCCTGGGTGCTGGTTTCTCTGCTGCTGCTGTACCTGTTCACGCGCACCCCGGTCGGTCGCCTGGCCATGGGCCTGCGCGAGAACCGCCACCGCCTGGCCTTCCTGGGCTACGACACACACAAGCTCAGCGTGCTGGTGTTCTCCGTGTCCGCCATGTTCTCGGGCATAGCCGGCGGCCTGCAGGTCATCAACAACGAAGCGGCCAACTACGTGCTCTTCGAGGGAACGCTCTCGGCCGCTGCGGTGCTCAACACCTACATCGGTGGCGTGAGCACCTTCTTTGGCCCGGCGCTGGGCGCAGCGCTCATGACCTTCTTCGGCTATGCGGTCTCGGACCTCACGCAGTCGTGGCTGCTCTACCAAGGCATCCTGTTCGTGGTGGTCATGATGTTCATGCCCCAGGGTTTGGCCGGGCTGTTCAGCGGTTCGCTGCTGCTGTGGCGCCGCGTCGGTTTCTGGCGGCTGCTGCCGGTGCTGCTGGGCTTTGCCGGCGCGGTGGGGCTGCTGGGCAGTGGCACCGCCTTCTCGGTGGAGGTGCTGCGCCGCCTGTTCTCGCGCGACTACCGCGCCCTGCTGCCGGCCGACCCGGACGCAGCCTGGCCGGCGATCACGCTGCATGGCGTGGACTGGGCTCCCGCCGCGCCAAGCACCTGGCTCGTGCCGCTGGCCTTGCTGGCTGCAGGCGCTGCGTGCGTGCTCTTCACACGCCGCCAGTTGCTGGCCATCCACGACGCTACACCGACAGGCCCCTCCACCGCCACCGTTCAGGAGTCCGCATGAGCGAATCCATTCTGTCCCTGCGCGGCCTGAAGAAGTCCTTCGGGCCCACCGAGATCATCCGCGGCGTCGAGCTGAACTTGCGCCCGCAGGAGCGCCACGCCCTCATTGGCCCCAACGGCGCCGGCAAGTCCACCCTGTTTCACCTGATCTCTGGCAACCTCAAGCCAAGCGCCGGCGAAATCGTCCTCAACGGTCGGCGCATCGATGGCCAATCGCCCCAGGCGATCAACCGCCAGGGCCTGGCGCGCTCGTTCCAGATCACCAACATCTTCCCCAAGCTCACGGTGTTCGAGAACCTGCGACTGGCGGTCATGCGCTCGCACGGCCTGCAGTTCAACTTCTGGCGTTTCATCGACAGCAACCGGCGGGTGCGCGAGCAGACAGAGCGTCTGCTGGAGCAGGTGCGCCTGCAGGCCAAGGCGCAGATGCTGGCGGCCGAGCTGTCGTACTCGGAGCAGCGTTCGCTGGAGATTGCCATGACGCTGGCCTCGGACCCGCAGGTGATCCTGCTGGACGAGCCCATGGCCGGCATGTCCAACGAGGAAACGACCTACACCGCGCAGCTGATTGGCGAGGTCACGCAAGGCCGCGCCCTGCTCATCGTCGAACACGACATGCAGGTGGTCTTCTCCATCAGCGACCGCATCAGCGTTCTGGTCTACGGTCAGGTGATCGCCACCGGCACACCCGACCAGATCCGTGAGAACGCTGCAGTGAAGGAAGCCTATCTGGGCGAGGAGGTGGCGGCATGAACCAGCACAACACCCTGCTGAGCGTGGACCAGTTGCACGCGCACTACGGCAAGAGCCACATCCTGCACGGCGTCTCGTTGCAGGTTCGGCGCAATGAGGTGCTCAGCCTGCTCGGGCGCAACGGATCAGGCCGCTCGACCACGCTCAAGGCGCTGATGGGTCTGGTGACACCCAGCAGCGGCAGTGTCCAGCTTCAAGGGCGCGAACTCTCGGGTCAGCGGCCCTTTCACATCTGCCGCGCCGGCCTGGGCTATGTGCCCGAGGAGCGCGAGGTATTCGCCAACCTCACGGTCGACGAGAACCTGCGCATGGGCGAACAGCCCACGGTGGGCGACTCGGTGCGGTGGACCGTCGAGCAGATGTTCGACTACTTCCCGCGCCTCAAGGAGCGCCGCAACACCCTGGCCGGCAGCCTCTCGGGCGGTGAGCAGCAGATGCTGACCATCTGCCGCTCGCTGCTGGGCAATCCGCTGGTGCTGTTGATCGACGAACCCACCGAAGGCCTGGCGCCCAAGATCGTGGCCGCCGTGGGCGAGTGCATCCAGGACATGCACCGCCGCGGCGTCTCGGTGGTGCTGGTCGAGCAGAAGCTGGCCATCGCCCTGAAGGTGTCCACCCGCGTCTGCGTCATGGGCCACGGCAGCATCGTTTTCGAGGGCACGCCACAGGCCCTGATGGCCGACGAACAACTGCTGGCCGACTGGCTGGCGGTCTAAGCCAGAACACATCCCATTCATTCACTCGAACGCCCCCATGGACAAGCATCCAAACAAGGTCATCATCTCCTGCGCGGTCACCGGCTCGGTGCACACGCCCAGCATGTCGCCACACCTGCCGCTCACACCCGATCAGATCGCCGAACAGGCAATTGAAGCCGCGCATGCGGGTGCTGCCATCCTGCACCTGCATGCCCGCAACCCGGCCGATGGCAGCCCCACGGCCGACCCCAAGGTGTTCGACCAGTTCGTCCCGCGCATCAAGGCGGCCACCGATGCAGTGATCAACATCACCACCGGCGGCAGCACCCGCATGACACTTTCTGATCGACTGGCCTACCCCCTGCAGGCTCAGCCAGAGATGTGTTCGCTGAACATGGGGTCAATGAACTTCTCCATCCACACCGCCGCACGCAAGATCCAGCTGTGGAAGCACGCCTGGGAGAAGCCCTACATCGAAGGGATGGAGGACTTGATCTTCCGCAACACCTTTGCCGACATCAAGCACATCCTGAAAGTGCTGGGCGAGGACTGCGGCACGCGCTTTGAGTTCGAGTGCTACGACGTGGGCCATCTGTACACCCTGGCCCACTTCGTGGACGAGGGCCTGGTCCAGGGGCCGCTGTTCATCCAGTGCATCTTCGGCATCCTGGGCGGCCTGGGGCCGGACCCGGAGAACCTCTGCGTGATGCGCAACACCGCCGATCGCCTGTTTGGGCGCAAGGGCTACCGCTTCTCGGTATTGGGCGCCGGGCGCCACCAGATGCCGTTGCTGACCATGGGCGCAGTCATGGGCGGCCATGTGCGCGTGGGCCTGGAGGACAGCCTGTACCTGGGCCGCGGCCAATTGGCGCAGTCCTGTGCACAGCAGGTGCTCAAGATCCGCCGCATTCTTGATGAACTCTCGCTGGAAGTGGCTACGCCCGCTGAAGCGCGCGCGATGCTCGGCCTCAAGGGCGCGCAGGCCGTGGCCTTCTGACCCTCCTTTCAAACCAACAATCAACGGATCAACCAAGACATGAACAACAAGGTTTTGCAGAACAAAGTGGCCATCGTGACCGGTGCGGGTGGTGGCCTGGGTCGCGCCCATGCGCTGGAGCTGGCGCGCCATGGCGCGCGCGTGCTGGTGAACGACCTGGGGGGCGAACGCGAAGGTTCGGGCGCACGTGCGGTGGTCGAAGAAATTGTCCGCCGCGGCGGCGAGGCCCAGCTCAACGGTGGCGATGTGACGAAGTTCGAGCAGATGCAGGCCATGGTGGCCCAAGCGGTGAACGCCTGGGGTCGGGTCGACATCCTGGTCAACAACGCAGGCATTCTGCGCGACAAGTCGTTTGCCAAGATGTCGCTCGACGACTTCCGTTGGGTGCTGGAGGTGCATCTCATGGGATCGGTTCACTGCACCAAGGCGGTATGGGAACTGATGCGGGAACAACGTCACGGTCGCATCGTCATGACCACCTCGTCATCTGGCCTTTACGGCAGCTTCGGACAGGCCAACTATGGTGCGGCCAAGATGGCCCTGGTCGGGTTCATGCAGACACTGGCGTTGGAAGGCATGAAGCACGACATCCGTGTCAACTGCCTGGCCCCAAGCGCCGCCACCGGAATGACCGAAGGCATCCTGTCCGATGCGGACTTGGCTGGATTGGCCCCTGAAAAGGTCAGTCCGGGCCTTATCGCACTGGTGGCCGATGACGCCCCCACCCGCATGATTCTCCTGGCTGGAGCCTCCAGTTTCGAGTGCGCCCACATCACCATGACGCAAGGCATTCATGTGGACGAGGCTCACGACGCAGCGCATGTGGTGCGCAGTCAACTCGGTCAACTCCAAGACCGCACCAATGAAGTCGTACCTGCATCTGGCTGGGAACAATACAAGCATGAGTTGACCAAGGCAGGCGTGGACAAAGCGCGCCTTGGGTAAAGCCAAGCCCCCCGAGCGCCGATGACACCGCTCGACAAAAAGGAAGCAGACCCTTGCGACGGTTTCCCGTCACAAGGGTCATTTTCTATTGCCGAGGCATTTACTGGTGCGAGTAAAGCATCGTGCCCTTCGCGAATCCTTTCGCCTTGAAGATCCACGATCCTTCGCCGTTGTTGCCATCGTTGGTGAGAATCACCAACTCATCGCTGTCCGGGAAGAACCCGACGCTGGTCGATCGCATGTTGTGGCCTTGGTCGCGTTTGGGCAGCAGGATCTGACTGATGGCGATGCCGTTCTTGTTGAATACCAAAACGCGACCCTGCGAGTACATCGCTACATACACGTTCCCATCGCGATCCGAGCGCATCGAATCGGGCGCAAAGCCGTTGAAGTAGTACGGTGTAGCGGTCCCGAACGGGGCGATGGTCGTCGGCCCGCTCATCTCCACGCGGCGCAATTGTCCGGCCGCCAATTCGGTGGCCCACAGCACTTCGCCGTCCGGGCTCAGGCAGACGCCGTTGGCGATAGCCATGCCCGTGAGGATCGGCGTGATCGTCTTCATGTCGGGTGCGACGTAGTGGACGCCACCGATACGGTTGTTGGTATCGCCGCGGAAGTCCGTGAAGTAGAACCCCCCATGCTTGTCGAAGACCAGATCGTCTGGCAGATAGCCCGCGCTTGCCGGCACCACAGTGACCAGCCCCGTACCATCCGGATTCATCGAGAAAATGCTGCCGGTGTCCTTGAAGTTGCCAAGCCCGGCGACGAACAAGCGTCCGTCCTTGTGAATGGCGATGCCGGCCGATCCCAGGGTGTTCGCCGGATAGACCGTGCTCAACTGCTTCTTTGGGGTGAGCTTGAAGATGGTCCCACCGAACACATCCACAAACAGGAGGTTGCCCTGTCGGTCGAACGACGCAGCCTCAAGTTGCAGACCCTTGGGCGACACTTGAAAGTACGGTTCAGCAACCACCGTCTGCAGCCCTCGCTCGCTGGCCGGGACGGGGAAGGGCACATTCAGCCCTGGTGTGTAGCGTAGCGAACTGGTGGCGGCCGCAGCATGGGACACACCGCCGCAAAGCATGGCCCCTCCAGATGCCATCCCAACCAACTGCAGCACACGTGTGAGAGAGTCGCGCCGAGTAAGGCGTTCACCCGCCAAAGATGGCGGCGTTTTGAGTGCGATAGGGTTCACTGAGTCTCCTTGGTCGTGAAATTTATGAATGAGCCCTTGATGGGGGCCTCCTCAGTCTCTCGCGATCGCAACTCCGATCCAATGTGTGTTGCACACATAACGATTGTCCGTTTTGTGTTGTTGCCAGGAAGCTCAGCGCGTTATGACAGCTGTGGTCAAAAACCGCTGTATGGAGTTGTGGGGCATAGCAAAGCAAGCTCCCTAGTTTGGGCCTTTGTCTGATGATTGGGCCCAAAGGGAGTGCGTCATCATTACCCGAATGGCCCTAGGAGCAATCCGCCGCGATTCGGCAGTTGGTTGAGCATTTGAGAAAACGCGCCACTACACGGTGAATCGGCCGTTGTCATGGTCCATGCGCTGCGGGGATGAGTTGCAGCCAAGTGGGTGTGCATTTCCACCGTTATGGCCATTGCAGCCATGCAGTGTGAACTCCAACGCATTCGAAGACTGATCCTGCAACCGTTGGAGGTGAAGGTCAGACCAACAACCGGTCAAGATCAAAGTTGTCGGTCGACCGAAGAATCTGACTGACCGCAACCAGCCAATTGTGTTGAAAAACTCGGTTTTGACCCGCACCGTGGAGCCGGGCTGAATCCGCCGCGATCAGAGTTGAGTTCATTTCGCG
>NZ_JBWKZP010000007.1:0-309002 GCF_059424585.1 Hydrogenophaga sp. GW101-3F08 | reverse complement strand
TGCTCGTACTCATAGTCCTACTCCTATCTTCAAAGATAAGCGATAGGACGGGTCCGGGTGTTCAGGGGGCTATCTCACAGTCGCCTGAACGGCAATACGAAAGCGACCAGCCTTTGCGCGCTGCTCGCAAGCATCGGCGCACAAGGGGACTTCCAGCACGTAGCGGCACTCTCCAACCGGGCAAAGCACCGCAGCATTGTTCTCCCGTCACTCAGTGAAGATCACACAGGAGAGCGCCCCGAGAGGCTAGCCGTTTTGATTCAGGCCTTCGATCACGACGGTACCCACTTCCCCGCGGTCGCCGCGCAGACCTTTCTGGTTTCTCAGTTCGAAGCAGTGGGACGTAGGGCAAATGAAGTTGGCAACGAACTCAACACTCTCCTTCGCCGAAGTGCAGCCTAACTCGAACGGTATGCAGCATGACTAAAAGAGTCGATCTCATCCGCCAGCTCGTTCCGCTCTGGCACGCCGAGATGGTGTGGGCGAAGGAATTGATCGTGCGAGCCTTTCAACTTGAGAAGGCCGACGACATTCTGCGAATTCGAGGCCGGAGGCCTATTCCAGGGACCAATTGGAGTGTCTGCACCCATGGCATCGGCGTGGATGTCTATAAGACGCCGGCCGTGGGCGGAATTGACTTCGACTTTGATAAACCCGATCCAGATGTTTGGCGGTTGCAGATATTCTTTGAGAAGCAGCTGAACGACGGGGCGCTGGACTATTCCGCGTATCGGGAGCTGGCAGAGAACGAGGAGCTGCTGATCTCTTCGATCAAAGAAGCGCTCGATGCTGCATAACCTTTCATTGCAGCCGACCCTGGCCGGCTGCGCTGACCGGTCGGTTGAATTCCAACATTGAATGCTATGTGCGATGCTAACGATGTGTATGCGGTTGCACTTTTGAAATCTTGGTTTCAAAAACAAGAGGGCGTTTTCGACAACCACAAAATGAAGTCTGAATTCAAGGATGCTGGCAATGGCTCCGCGTCTGTGCGATTGGAGTCAGCGCGATATCTGGCGGAAATCTGTGTGTGGGATCATGCCTCCTGCATGGATGTGGAAATATTGGAAGTGCACACTGAGAAAAGCACTTTTCAGCACGTTGGCGAATGCAAGACAAGGTTCGAGTTCGAAGGCGAACTTTCCAAGTTTCTCGACTGGTTAAAAAGTGACGACCGTATTAGCATTTAGCAGGTTGTTCGTCTCGGACATACAGCAGCAAAAGGCCGCTGCGCGGCGCGTGCTGTCTGCCGGACAACGCCGACGTTGATGGCTGCAAGCTTCTCGTTCGTTCCTTCAGATGCCTGGGCGAAGGGCGACTACCGTCCCGGCGCGCATATCGACAAGGGCGTCTGCACAATCGAGGGCCTAGCCGCAGTAGTCGGCGCAAGGTTGGAGTCCTATATCGAGGACGGTCTCGGCCTTGCGAAGTGTTTCGGCGTGCGATCCGATAGCGGGTGTCAAGTCGGGTTCGAAGAGTTCGAGCAAAGTTCTGGGGGTGGCCTGGAGCTGTTGGTTCTCTTTGAAAACGGAGTCTGCAAGCGCCGTGACATCCTCGATGCACTAGGTTTTTTTGGGATTTCCGAGCACTCAGTCAGGTGGTTCGCTCCGGGAGCAATCGATTGTTAACACCCACACCAGCAGGAGGCGGCTTCGCAGCTCAAGTTGGTGGTCCGGTCATCTTCACGTTGAGTGACTGCTTCTCCTTGGCCTACCGGCTGCTGATGGCCGTTTAAATCAAAGTTAAACCTCTATGAAGTTCCTTGCACCTTGGTACGAGACCAAAGACGATGCACTGGCCGCCGAACTGCGCAGGGAAGTGGCGAAGGGTCATGCCTTGCACGGAATGCCTGTCGAAGCACTGGGGCGCAGGGACGATAAGGACGAGGTGCTGTTTGCGCTGCAAGATGGCACAGGGCGCCTCGCCGCCGTGCATTTGACATTCCAGGTAGAGACAGATATCAGCTGGCCTCGCTTTTCAATGTTTGCAAGCGAAGCTGAGTGGATTGAAAAAATGGAGGCTGATCATGTCGAGTTCGAGGCATAACATGTCGGACCAGAGGATTGATTTCGGCCTCCGCTGGCCTTGATCGTTAAATCTCTTATGCCCAATGTATCCGTTAGGCGCTCGAAATGGTATTGCCACGAAACGTCGCGCAGCAAAATGCAGAAACAGAAGCCAAGATACGAGAGGCTGCCGAAATGTTCGCATTGCGTCCTCCGCACCTCTCCTGGCTGAGCGCACTACTTCTCTCACACGGCCTCACCCAAGAGCCAGGCATCCTGGTGAGCCTTTCTGAAGTACCAGAACAAGAAGGCAATCTGGTCAGCGGTATGTGGCTGAGTCAATCCGAGGAGTTCTGGGAGTTCGAGACAGTCATTTCCCGAGGCAGCGGCGAGTTGCTAAGAATGGAACGGTTCGAAAACACTACAAGCACGGTTTCGGTCAATCAGGCGGTCAGAGGCATAGGCAAGCCTTTCGGTCGCATAGCAATAGAAGTCCTCCGCAATGCGACACCTAACCCCTCGTGACGGAGGAGGAGTTCTATCGTGGCCTTGCCGCTGGGTGTGGCTTACCCTCACGTTGAACGTCCGCTTTAGCAGTACCGCGCCGCCCGCTTCTGGCCGGCAGCGTGAGTACAAGGCAGTGCCATGAAGCAGACCTTTGGTGGTCGGCAGGCCCCGACCCCAGCCCACCCCCAGAGGGGAAGGGCGTTGTTGCTCAAGCCGCGTGCAGCGGCAGCGCGGTCTTGTAGCGCACCTGCTTGAGTGCGAAGCTGGAGCGGATCTTTTCCAGCCCGGGAATCGGCGAGAGCTGCTCCAGGATGAACCGCTCCAGCGCCCCGATGTCGGCCACGGCCACACGCAGCAGGTAGTCGCTGTCGCCCGACATCAGGTAGCACTCCATCACCTCGTCGTGCTCGGCGATGCGGCGCTCGAACTCGGCCAGCGCGGCCTTGGACTGCTCTTTCAGGCTGACCGAGATGAACACGTTGAGCCCGAGCCCCAAAGCCTTGGGGTCGGCCAAGGCCACATAGCGCTCGATAACGCCTTCGTTTTCCAGCGCTTTCACCCGCACCAGGCAGGGCGATGGCGAAAGGTTCACCCGCCGCGCCAGCTCCACGTTGCTGAGCGATCCGTCTTCCTGAAGCTCGGACAGTATGCGGACATCAATTGCATCCAAAGCCATAAATACCTTCAATATGAATTTTTGAAGCAGTTTATGCTGTTTTCTATCAGAATGCGGCACCAGTTCAAAAGCACATGTGGTCAACAAACCCTTACAGTAATCCATGACTGACACCCGCCAAGCCCGTTATCTCAACACCCCGGAAAGCGATACCGACCCCTCCGAAACAGCGGAGTGGCGCGAAGCGTTGACCGCGTTGCTGGCCTCACAAGGGCCCGAGCGCGCACGCTTCATGCTCGACGAGATGGCGCGGCTGGCACGGGGCCAGCGCATCGGCTGGCAGCCCGAGCTGAACACGCCCTACATCAACACCATCGCGGTGGAAGACCAGCCCGCCTTCCCCGGCGACCTGGCGGTGGAAGAGCGCCTGGCTTCGCTGATGCGCTGGAACGCGCTGGCCATGGTGGTGCGCGCCAACCAGGCGTATGGCGAACTCGGCGGCCACATCGCCAGCTACGCCAGCGCGGCCGACCTGTTCGAGACCGGCTTCAACCACTTCTTCCGAGCCGGGCGTCAGGGCGACCTGGTGTTCTTTCAGCCGCACAGTGCACCCGGCGTCTACGCCCGCGCCTTCCTCGAAGGCCGCCTGAGCGAGGCCGACCTGCTGCACTACCGCCAGGAGATCACCGCGCCGGCCACCGGTGCGCGCGGCCTCTCCAGCTACCCGCACCCCTGGCTGATGCCGGACTTCTGGCAGTTCCCCACCGGCTCCATGGGCATCGGTCCCATCAGCTCGATCTACCACGCGCGCTTCATGCGCTACCTCACGCACCGGCAGTTGCTGAACTGTGAAGGCCGCAAGGTGTGGGGTGTGTTTGGCGACGGCGAGATGGACGAGCCCGAGAGCATGAGCGCGCTGACGCTGGCCGCGCGCGAGAAGCTGGACAACCTGGTCTGGGTGGTCAACTGCAACCTGCAGCGCCTGGACGGCCCGGTGCGTGGCAACGGCCGCATCATCGACGAGCTGGAAAAGCTGTTTGCCGGCGCGGGCTGGAACGTGATCAAGCTGGTGTGGGGCAGCGACTGGGACGGCCTGTTCGCGCGCGACACCACCGGCGCCCTGGTGCGCGCCTTCGCCAACACGGTGGACGGCCAGATGCAGACTTTTGCCGCAAAGGACGGCCGCTTCAACCGCGACAACTTCTTTGGCCAGAACCCCGAACTCGCGGCGCTGGCCCAGGGCATGACGGACGAGCAGATCGACCGCCTGAAGCGCGGTGGCCACGATCTGGTGAAGATCCACGCCGCGTACGCGGCCGCCGCCACCCACACCGGCCAGCCCACCGTGATCCTGGCGCAGACCAAGAAGGGCTATGGCATGGGCGCGGCCGGTCAGGGCAAGATGACCACGCACAGCCAGAAGAAGTTCGACGAGGGCGACCTGATCGAATTCCGCAACCGCTTCAACCTGCCGCTGAGCGACGAGCAGGCCAAGGGCCTGGCCTTCTTCAAGCCCGCCGACGACAGCGCCGAGATGCGCTACCTGCGCGAACACCGCAGCCAACTGGGCGGCGCCATGCCCCGGCGCGAGACCGTGTGCGACGTGGTGCCAGTGCCGGCCATCGACGCCTATGCCAGCTTTGCGCTGAAGGCCGACGGCAAAGAGATGAGCACCACCATGGCTTTTGTGCGCATGCTGGGCACGCTGCTGAAAGACCCGGCGCTCGGCCCACGCATCGTGCCCATCGTGGCCGACGAGGCGCGCACCTTTGGCATGGCCAACCTGTTCAAACAAGTGGGCATCTACAGCAGCGTGGGCCAGCGCTACGCGCCGGAAGACATCGGCTCGGTGCTGAGCTACCGCGAAGCGCTGGAAGGGCAGATTCTGGAAGAAGGCATCAGCGAGGCCGGCGCGCTGGCGAGCTGGACGGCCGCGGCCACCAGCTACAGCGTGCACGGCCTGGCCATGCTGCCGTTCTACATCTACTACTCCATGTTCGGCTTCCAGCGCGTGGGCGACGCCATCTGGGCCGCGGCCGACCAACGCTCACGCGGCTTCCTGCTGGGCGCCACCTCGGGCCGCACCACGCTGGGCGGTGAAGGCCTGCAGCACCAGGACGGCAGCAGCCACCTGGTGGCGGCCACCATCCCCAACTGCAAGGCCTACGACCCGGCGTTTGCGGGCGAGCTGGCCGTGATCGTGGACGCGGGCATGCGCGAGATGCTGGTCGAGCAGCGCGACGTGTTTTATTACGTCACGCTCATGAACGAGAACTACGCCAACCCGGACCTGCCCGAAGGCGCGGCCGAGGGCGTGCTTAAGGGCGGCTACCGCTTCGGCCGCTTCGGGCCGGAGGATGCCGCACAGCGCGTCACCCTGCTGGGTTCGGGCGCGATCTTCACCGAGGTGGTCCAGGCCGCGCAGCAACTGGCCGAACAGGGCGTGGGCGTGGACGTGTTCAGCGTCACCAGCTGGAGCGAGCTGGCGCGCGACGGCGTGGCGCAGGAGGCCCCCGACGCGACCCATGCCAACCGGGCCGATGCCTACGTGACGCGCCTGCTCGCCAACAGCGCAGGCCCCATCGTGGCCGCCACCGACTACGTGCGCGCCGTGCCCGAGAGCGTGCGCGCCTTCGTCCCCGAAGGCCGGCGCTACCTCACCCTGGGCACCGACGGCTTTGGCCGCAGCGACACCCGCGCAGCCCTGCGCTCGTACTTCCATGTCGATGCCGCCAGCATCGCGGCAGCGGCGCTGGGGGCCTGCCAGTCCGGCGCGGCCTGAGCGTCCGCCGGTTTCTCGGTCCTACCCAAGCGCTGCGGCCTGCCCACGCACGACTTGGCTCGCGAGGTGCCGCGAATGAAACCTGCTGTTCACCTCAGGACTTCATGCAAGAAGAGTTTCATCAAACAATTCACCATTTGATGAACCCGGGACATGAAACATCTGCATGTTTCATCAGTTTTCCGGTTGCTGGCAGGCCAGCCAGCGGCCTCTTTTTCATCCTAGGGAAACTCCCGATCTTTGCCTCTGAGGAACGGCCCTCCTGAGGCTTCCAGGCGCCGTTCCGCGGCGCGCGCTGGTACGCCCGTTGCAAAACCTGTTGCAGCCACCGTGTGGTGTGCACGAACGATCAACAGGAGCAAAACAATGGGTGTTTCCGAAAATCCGGTCTGGCTCGACAGCCGCCTCACGTCGGGCAAAGCCTTTGACGGCACATGGTCCACCACACTCGCCAACGTGCGCGACGTGAAGGAGCCGGCCACCGGCCAGGTGCTCTCACAGGTGGGCATCGCCAGCGCGGCCGACATGCGCGCCGCCATCGGCCGTGCGCAAGCGGCGCAGCCCGCCTGGGCCGCCATGGGCCCGCGCGAACGCTCGGCCGTGTTCCACCGCGCCGCCGCGCTGTTCCAGCAGCATTTCGCCGAGCTGGCCCTGACCGTGGCCCGCGAAACCGGGGGCATCCTGCCCAAGGGCCAGCACGAGGTGAACGAGTCCATCACGCTGTGCCACCTCGCCGCCGGCCTGCCCATGCAGGCGCAGGGCCAGGTGTTGCCCAGCGCGGCCGGTCGCTTGTCCTTCGCGCGGCGTGTGCCGCACGGCGTAGTGGGCGTGATCTCGCCGTTCAACTTCCCGCTGATCCTGAGCCTGCGCGCGGTGGCCCCGGCGCTGGCGCTGGGCAACGCGGTGGTGCTCAAGCCCGACACGCGCACCCCCGTGAGCGGCGGCTTCATCATCGCCCGCGTGTTCGAAGAAGCCGGCCTGCCCCAGGGCCTGCTGCAGGTGTTGCCGGGCGACGCCGAAGCGGGCGAAGCGCTGGTGGTCGACCCGCGCGTCCCCATGATCGCCTTCACCGGCTCGCCCACCGTGGGCCGGCGCATCGGCGCGCTGGCCGGTGAGCACCTGAAGAAGGTGTCGCTGGAGCTGGGCGGCGCCAACAACCTGATCGTGCTGGAAGACGCCGACCTGGACGCCGCCGCCAGCGCCGCCGCCTTCGGCGCCTGGTTCCACCAGGGCCAGATCTGCATGGCCTCCAACCGCATCCTGGTGCACGCGTCCATCGCCGAAGGCTTCAAGGCGCGCATGGTCGGCAAGGCCACGCACCTGCCGGTGGGCGACGGCGCCAGCGGCCAGGTGGCCCTGGGCCCGATGATCGACGCCAAGCAGTTGAAGCACTTCGACGACGTGATCAAGGACAGCGTGAAGCAGGGCGCCGTGCTCGAAGCCGGCGGCACCTACGAGGGCCTTTGCTACAAGCCCACGGTGCTCTCGGGCGTCAAGCCCGGCATCCGCTCGTTCGACGAAGAGCCCTTCGGCCCGGTGGTCAACCTGATCACCTTCAGCACCGACGACGAAGCGGTGGAACTGGCCAACACCAGCCAGGGCGGCCTGGCCGCGGCGGTGATCAGCCCCTCGATCAGCCGCGCCATGGCCATCGGCCAGCGCCTGCGCGCCGGCATGGTGCACATCAACGACCAGACCGTCTGCGACGAGTGCACCAACCCGTTTGGCGGCCCCGGCATCGGTGGCAACGGCGGCAGCGTGGGCGGCCCGGCCGACATCGACGAATACACGCAGTGGCAGTGGATCACGGTGAAAGACGCGCCACCGCCGTTCCCGTTCTGACCCCGCCCCCCAACAACAGGAGACAAGACCCATGCAACTCGCCAACAAAACCATCGTCGTCACCGGCTGCGGCTCGGGCATCGGTTCGGACTTCGCCAAGCTCGCCCGCCTGCAGGGCGCGCGCGTGATCGGCGTGGACCGCAACGACCCCATGCTCACGCTGGACGGCTTCGTGAAGATCGACCTCGGCGACCCCGCCGCCATCGACGCGGCCATGGCCCAGTTGCCCACGCACATCGACGCGCTGGCCAACATCGCCGGTGTGCCCGGCACGGCACCCGCCGAGCTGGTGGGCAAAGTCAACTACCTGGGCCTGCGCCACTTCACGCAGCGCGTGATGGAGCGCATGGGCGAAGGCGGCTCGGTGGTGAACATCGCCTCCATCCTCGGCGCAGAGTGGCCGGCCCGGCTGGAGCCGCACCGCGAACTGGGCGCCACCGCCAGCTTCGAGGCCGGCGCCGCCTGGCTCGCCCAACACCCGGTGCCGCAGGCCACCTGCTACCAGTACTTCAAGGAAGCGCTGATCGTCTGGACCTACACCCAGTCGCAGAAGCAGTTCCTGGAGCGCGGCATCCGCATGAACTGCGTGGCGCCCGGCCCGGTGTTCACGCCCATCCTGGGCGACTTCGTGCAGATGCTGGGCAACGAGCGCGTGGAGAAAGACGCGCACCGCATGAAGCGCCCCGCCTTCAGCGACGAGGTGGCCCCGGTGATCGCCTTCCTGTGCAGCGACGCGTCGCGCTGGGTCAGCGGCATCAACCTGCCGGTCGACGGCGGTCTGGCGTCTACCTACATCTAAGGCTCTAAGGCGACGCTGAACGAGTCCCCGTGCGAGGGACTTGTTCAGCATCGCCCTAAAAAACCAGGGGGCGTCCACGCCACGCCCCCGACCCATTCCCCCAACCACAACGAGGAGACAAGCATGCAAAGAAAATCCACCCACCACCGGCGCCATGCGCTGGCCCTGGCCTGCGGCCTGGCCTGTGCGCTGCCCGCCTTCGCGATGGAGCTGGCGTCGGACGACCCCGACACCCAGATCCGCCTGGACTTCACACCCAAATACAGCCTGGCCTACCGGCTCAAGGACCCCTCGGCGCTGCTCACCTCGCCGGCGGCGCGCGGCGACGGCGGCGTGACCAACGAGAACGACGGCGACCTCAACTTCGGCAAAGGCGTGGTCTCCAACCGCCTCGATCTGCTGACCGAGTTCGACTACAAGCGCGGCAACTGGGGCCTGCGCCTGAGCCACGCGGCCTGGTACGACTCGAAATACCTGAGCGCCAACGACAACGACGGCACACTGGGCGTGAGCAACCAGCCCGGCCAGGCGGCCAACGCCTTCATCCCGGCCACGCGCAGCCAGCACGGCCGTGGCGGCGAGGTGCTGGACGCCTTCGTCTACGCCAAGGGTTCGGTGGGCGACATGCCCGGCTCGGTCCGCGTCGGCAAACACGCGCTGCAATACGGCGAGAGCCTGTTCTTCGGCCAGAACGGCATCGCCAATGCCCAGGGCCCGGTGGACGTGGCCAAGGTCGTCTCGGTGCCCAACTGGCAGTTCAAGGAAGTGCTGCTGCCGGTGGAGCAGGTCTCGGGCAGCCTGCAGGTGGCCGAAGGCGTGACGCTGGGCGGCTACTACCAGCTCAAGTGGCGCCCCAGCAAGATCCCGGGCGCGGGCAGCTACTTCTCGAACCAGGACTACATCGGGGGCGGCCAGGTGTTCTTCGGCCCGCCGCTGCCGCCGGTGCTGGTGACCGACAACAGCAAGGACCAGCTCCCCCCCGACAGCGGGCAGTTCGGCGGGCAGCTGCGCTGGTCGCCCTCGGGCAGCGACTACGAGTTCGGTTTCTACGCCGCGCGCTACCACGAAAAGACGCCCGCCGTGCCGGTGTTCGATCTGGTCAACGGCAATGTGCACAAGGTCTATGCCACCGGCATCAAGACCGTGGGCGCCAGCGTCACGTCCTCCATCGGCCAGCTCAACTGGGCGCTTGAAGGCTCGGTGCGCACCGACGCGCCGCTGGCCAACGACCCCGCCGTGCTCGGTGGCGCGCCCTTCATGCCGCCGGTGAACTGCGACGGCTCCGCCGGCAACCCCTGCTACGCCACCGGCAAGACCGCGCACCTGAACCTCTCGGGCATCTACGTGCTCAACAAGTCCGGCCTGTGGGACGGCGGCGCCCTGGTGGCCGAACTGGCCTGGAACCGGCTCATGAGCGTGGACAAGAACCCGAGCGCCGTGGGCTTTGGCGGTCTGGACCCCAACACCACCCGCAGCGCCATGGCGTTTCGCATGATCTTCGAGCCGCAGTACTTCCAGGTGCTGCCGGGTCTGGACCTGTCGATCCCGATCGGCCTGGGCTACAACTTCGGCGGCCGTTCCTCGGCCATCTTCAATTTCGCCGGCGGCGCCAGCAAGGTGGGCGACGTCAGCGTGGGCATCAAGGCCAAGTACCAGAACGCCTGGAACGTCGGCCTGAACTACACGGCCTTCTTCGGCAAGGAAAACACCTTCACCGTGGCCGACCCGCGCACCCCCACGCGGATGCTGTCCTTTGGCCAGACCCTGAAAGACCGCAACTACCTGTCCTTCAACGTCTCCCGCACCTTCTGACATTCCCGGAGAAACACCATGACACACAACGCAAAACACCCCTGGCTGCTGGCCGCGCTGCTGGCCGCCTCCCTGCCCGCACTGGCCGCCGTGACGGCGGAAGAAGCCGCCAAGCTCAAGTCCACGCTGACGCCGGTGGGCGCCGAAAAAGCCGGCAACAAGGCCGGCACCATCCCCGCCTGGGACGGCGGCCTGAGCAAGGCGCCCGCGGCCTACCGCAACGGCGACGTGCGCCCCGACCCCTTCGCCGCCGACAAGCCCCTGCTGTCGATCAGCGCGAAGAACATGGCCGAACACGCCGACAAGCTCACCGATGGCGTGCAGGCGCTGATGAAGAAGCACCCCGACTTCCGCATCGACGTCTACCCCACACGGCGCAGCGCCGCCATGCCGCAGTTCGTGTACGACAACACCTTCCAGAACGCGACCCGCGCCAAGACCGTGGACGCGGGCCATGGCGTGGAAGGCGCCTACGGCGGCATTCCGTTCCCGATCCCCAAGGACGGCTATGAAGCGATCTGGAACCACCGCCTGGCCTGGCGCGGCGGCAACTACACCATGCCGGTGCGGGTCTGGGTGGTGACGGCCGACGGCAAACGCAACATGGCCTCGGGCGGTGTGCAGACCATCAACCAGGCCTTCTACGACAAGGCCGGCAGCGTGGACAAGTTCGACGGCTTCTACAGCTTCGGCAAGTTCGTGGCCAATGCCCCGGGCTCCAAGGCGGGGGAGGCGATCCTGGCGCACGAAGGCATCAACGCTTCGGCACCGCGCGGCCTGTGGCAGTACCTGGTGGGTCAGCGCCGCGTGCGCAAGGCCCCCTCGGTGGCCTACGACACACCCGACTCCGTGACCTCGGGCATCGGCCTGTTCGACGAAGCCTTCAACCTGTTCGGCCCGATCGACAAACACGATCTGAAGCTGGTCGGCAAGAAGGAGATCTACATCCCCTACAACAACAACCGCGCCGCCGCCGCCAAGGTGGACGATCTGGTGACCCCGGGCACGCTCAACCCGGCCCAGGTGCGCTGGGAGCTGCACCGGGTGTGGGAAGTGGAGGCCACGCTGGCCGCGGGCAAGCGCCACGTGGTGCCCAAGCGCAAGTACTACATCGACGAGGACTCGTGGCAGATCGTGCTGTTCGACGGCTGGGACGCCAAGGGCCAGCTCTGGCGCACCAACTACTCGCTGATGCTCACCGCGCCGGACATCCCGGCCGTGACCAGCTTCGTGCTCTGGGGCGGCTATGACATGCAGACCGGCGCCTACTACCTGAACATGGCGTCCAACGAACTGCCCAAGCAGTACGAAGTGAAGGAGCCGATCCCGCGCGCCTTCTTCAGCCCCGAGTCGCTGTCCAGCGAGGGTGGACGGTGATGACTTCTGGAAGCGGCTTCGGCGTGGCACGCCGCAGCGCCCTGGCGGGGCTGGCGGGCTGGGCGCTGGCGGGCCTGCTGCCCACCAGCACCCGCGCGGCACAGAGCGGCGCGGTCCCCGCGGTGCTCTCGCGCCCGGCCCTGATCACCCCCAAGGCGCTGGGCGCTGCGATGCTCGCGGTCACGCGGGCCGGCGCCCGCCTGGTGGCCGTGGGTGAGCGCGGCACGGTGCTGCTGTCGGACGACCACGGCCAACACTGGCAGCAGGCGGCCGTGCCGGTGCAGGTGACGCTGACCTGCGTGGCCTTCGCCGACGCGCGCCACGGCTGGGCCGCCGGCCACCTGGGCACCATCCTGCACAGCGATGACGGCGGCCAGACCTGGCGCAAGCAGCTCGACGGCATCGCCGCCGCCGCCAGCGTGGCCGAGGCCGCGCGCGCCACGGGCGACGCCGCGGCCCTGGCCGATGCCCAGGCCCTGGTGGACGAAGGCCCGGACAAACCCTTCTTCGACCTGAGCTTCATCGACACGCGGCGCGGCTTCGCCGCTGGCGCCTACGGCCTGCTGTTCGCCACGGTGGACGGTGGCCAGCACTGGCAACCGCTCTCGGCGCGGGCGGCCAACCCGCAGGGCCTGCACCTCTATGGCCTGCGCGCCACGGCCGGGCAACTGGTCGTGGCCGGCGAGCAGGGCCTGCTGATGCGCTCGCTCGACGGCGGCGCCAGCTTCTCGGCCCTGCCCTCGCCCTACAAGGGCAGCTTCCTCGGGCTGCTGCAGACCCCGGGAGGCCACCTGGTCGCCCACGGCCTGCGCGGCTCGGTCTACCGCGCCGGCCCCGACGCGGCGCGCTGGGAGCGGCTGGAGAGCCAGACCGGCGCCACGCTGGGCGCCAGCGCCGTGCTGCCCAACGGCGGTTTCGTGCTGGTCAGCCAGATCGGCGAGGTGCTGATCGCGCCGCCCGACGCCGCCGCCCTGCGCCGCCTGCCGGTGCGCGAAGCCGTGCCCATCGCCGGTGCCGCCCTGGCCGCCGACGGCGCCCTGGTCCTGGCCAGCCTGCGCGGCATGCGCCGCCTGACCTCTTTGCCCACCGAGTGAACCCGTTCCCATGAACCACGATTCCCCCCTCGACGCCCAGCCCGTCGTCACGCGGCTGGAGGACTTTGACCCGGCATCGGGCACCGTCATCGAACGCGCCTTCTTCAACCACCGGCCCTGGGTGCTGCTGCTGAGCCTGTTGATCACCCTGGTGCTGGGCTGGCAGGCCACGCGGCTGCAGCTCAACGCCAGCTTCGAGAAGACCATTCCCACCGGCCACCCCTACATCGCCAACTACCTGGCGCACAAGGGCGACCTGGCCGGGCAGACCAACGCGCTGCGCCTGGTGGTGCAGACCAAGGAGGGCACGATCTTCGACCGGCAGTACCTGGAGACGCTGCAAAAGCTCAACGACGAGATCTTCCTGCTGCCCGGGGTGGACCGCCCGTTCATGAAGTCGCTCTGGACCTCCAACACGCGCTGGGTGGCCGTGACCGAAGAGGGCCTGGACGGCGGACCGGTGATCCCCGACGCCTTCGACGGCTCGCCGCAAAGCCTGGCCGAGCTGCGCGCCAACGTGGAGCGCTCGGGCGAGATCGGCCAGTTGGTGGCCGGCGACTTCAAGTCCAGCATCGTCTTCGTGCCCCTGCTCGACCGCAACCCCGAGACCGGCCAGGCGCTGGACTACGGCGAGCTCTCGCGCCAGATCGAGGCGCTGCGCGCGCGCTACGACAGCGACACGCTGCAGGTCCGCGTGATCGGTTTTGCCAAGGTGGTGGGCGATCTGATCGAAGGCCTGCAGCAGGTGTTGCTGTTCTTCCTGCTGGCGCTGCTCATCACCACCGCCCTGCTGTACGGCTACACGCGCTGCCGGCGCAGCACGGCGCTGGTGGTGGCGTGTTCGCTGGTGGCGGTGGTGTGGCAGTTCGGCCTGCTCGCGCTGCTGGGTTTCGAGCTGGACCCGTATTCGGTGCTGGTGCCCTTCCTGGTGTTCGCCATCGGCATGAGCCACGGCGCGCAGAAGATGAACGGCATCATGCAGGACATCGGGCGCGGCACTCACCGCGTGGTGGCCGCACGCTACACCTTCCGGCGCCTGTTCGTGGCCGGCCTGACGGCGCTGCTGTGCGACGCGGTGGGCTTCGCGGTGCTGTTCATCATCCAGATCAAGGTGATCCAGGACCTGGCGCTGATCGCCAGCATCGGCGTGGCGATGCTGATCGTGACCAACCTGCTGCTGCTGCCCATTCTGCTGTCCCACGTGGGCGTGAGCCCCAAGGCGGCCGAGCGCAGCCTGCGCGCGGACTCGGCGCAGGCCCTGCAGCGCTCGTGGCTGTGGTCGGGCCTGACGCGCTTCACCCGGCGACCCGCCGCCGCCATGGCGGTGGGCACGGGCGCGCTGCTGGCCGCGGCGGGCTTCGCGGTGAGCCTGCACCTGTCGATCGGCGACCTGGACCCGGGCGCGCCCGAGCTGCGCCCGGACTCGCGCTACAACCAGGACAGCGCCTACCTGATCTCGCACTACGCGGCCAGCACCGACATCCTGACCGTGATGGCCACCACGCCACCCGACCGTTGCACCAGTTACCCGGCGCTGTCCACGCTGGACGCGCTGGCCTGGCGGCTGGAGCAACTGCCCGGCGTGGAGTCCACCAACTCCATGGCCACGCTGTCCAAGCTGGCCATGGTGGGCTACAACGAAGGGCACCTGAAGTGGTTCGAGCTGCTGCCCAACGAAAGCGCTCTGGGCGGTGTTCAGACCCGCGCACCGCGTGAGCTGTTCAACCAGAGCTGCTCGTTCCTGGCGCTCTACGTCTACCTGAAGGACCACAAGGCCGAAACCCTGGAGCGCGTGGTGGCCGAGGTGGAGCGCTTCAAGGCCGAGCACGACACGCCCGAGCTGACGTTCAAACTCGCCGCCGGCAGCGCCGGCATCGACGCGGCGACCAACATCGTGGTGAAGCAGGCCATGCGCGAGATGCTGCTGTGGGTCTACGCCGCCGTGGTGCTGCTGTGCTGGATCACCTTCCGCTCCTGGCGCGCGGTGATCGTGGCGGTGCTGCCGCTCATGCTCACCTCCATCTTGTGCGAAGCGCTGATGGTGGGCTTGGGCATGGGCGTGAAGGTGGCCACGCTGCCGGTGATCGCGCTGGGCGTGGGCATCGGTGTGGACTACGCGCTCTACGTGCTCAGCGTCACGCTCACCCGCCTGCGCGCGGGCGCCAGCCTGGCCGAGGCCTACACCCACGCGCTGCAGTTCACCGGCCGCGTGGTGATGCTCACCGGCGTCACGCTGGCGCTGGCCGTGGGCACCTGGGCCTTCTCGCCCATCAAGTTCCAGGCCGACATGGGCATCCTGCTGGCCTTCATGTTCGTCTGGAACATGGTGGGCGCGCTGGTGCTGCTGCCCGCGCTGGCGCACTTCCTGTTGCCCGCCGTGCCCCGCAACGACCCCGCCGAAAACGCCGCGAACGCCAGCGCGCCCTCCCTCGTCACGGCGGCCGGCCAAGGCACCTGAACGGCTCCACCCACCCCCTCTCTGAAAGTTCACCCCATGAACCTTGAAGCCAGCATCGACGTCCAGGGCGTGCCCATCCGCTACCGCGACAGCGGTGGTCCAGGCATGCCCATCCTCCTGACCCACGGCATCGGGGGCTCGCTGGAGCTGTGGGGTTCGCAGTTCAGCGAAGACCTTCAGGCCCACCGCCTGATCGCCTGGGACATGCCGGGTCATGGCCTGTCCGGCATGGGAGAGCAGCCCTACGACCCCGACAAGTTCGCGCGTTTTGCCTGGCAGTTCCTGGACGCCCTGGGCATCCAGCGCGTGGTGCTCGCGGGCAACTCGCTCGGCGCGGCCGTCTCGGTGCGCATGGCCGGTCTCGCCCCGGACCGGGTGGCCGGCCTGGCACTGGCCAACGCCGCCACCCTCGGGCGCAACGTGTTCGCGCCCTTCCGGATCATGACGCTGCCGGTGCTCGGCGAGCTGATGAACAAACCCGGCCCGACGGCGGTGGAGCGCCAGATCCAGGCCATTTTTCACAACCGCGGCGTGGCCACCGCCCCCATCCGTGAAGCCATCACCCGCAACGTCCACAAGCCCGGCGGCGTCAAGGCTTTCCTGGCCACACTGCGCCGCATGTCCGATCTGGGCGGGCAGAACACACAAGGCGTCTCGCGCACGCTGGGCGTGTTGAGAGCGGTCCAGGTGCCCGTGCTGTTCGTGCACGGAAAACACGACACGGTGGTGCCTCTGCAGCACTCCGTTGCCGCCCACGCCGTCACGCCCGGTTCGACGCTCCTGGTGCTGGAGGACTGCGGGCACACCCCCCAGCTGGAGAAGCCGACCGAATTCAATCGTTCGCTGAACCGCCTGGCGAGCGCCTGCGTTTGACGGCAAACCACGGCCCTCGGGCCCCAGCTGCAAGGCAGCGCCCCACCCCGAACCGGCGCCGGTCCGCGCGCCCCAGCGTCCTTCGCCCATGCCCACGCACCACCTGCTCCGCTTCGTGATCGGTCTCGTGCTGGCCGCCCAGGCCGGTCTGGCCATGCCGGCCGGGGCCATCGTCATCGGCCAGTCGCTGCCGCTCACCGGCAGCGGCTTTCCGGTGGCCAACCGGGTGCTGGCGGGCGCCAAGGCGTACGTGGAACGCTTCAACGCCAGCGGCGGCCTGCAGGGCCGGCCCCTGGAGCTGGTGACGCTGGACGACGGCGGCGACCCGGGCCGCCACGCGGCCAACCTGCGCAGCCTGGCCCGCCAGCACCGCGCGGTGGCCGTGCTCAACTGCCTGGGCGAAATCGCCTGCCAGGCCGCCGCCGAGGCCACGCGTGAACTGCGCCTGCCGCTGGTCGGCCCGATGTCGGGCGCGCTGGCGCTGCGCTCGCCCACGCTCCCGCAGGTGTTCAGCCTGCGCCCGGACGACGCGCGCGAAACGGGCGCGCTCGCGCAGCAGCTGCAATCCATCGGCATCACACGCGCCCTGCTGCTGAGCGACGGCGCGGAACCGGCGCGCGGCGCGGCGCTGGCGCAGGCCCTGGAGCGCTCGGGCATCCGGCTGCAGCGCGCCACGGTCGATGGCAACGCCGAAGCGATCGCGGGCGCCTTGCAGCGCATGGTGCCCGGCGCGCAGCAGGCGCTGGTGATCCACCTCGGCCTCAACGGGCAGGACGCGCTGGGCCGGCTGGACGCCAGCCAGTTCGCGGGGGTGCCCGGCACCATCGCCACCCTGTCGTCGGCCGGGTTGACCCACATGACGCGGCTGTTTCCCGGCCGGCTGATCGGCTACACCAGCGTGGTGCCCAACCCGGAGACGCCCCAGTTGCCGGTGGTGCGCGAGTTCCTGCGCGACGCCGATGCCTTCATCGGCCCCGAAGCGGTCACCTTCGAAGGGCTGGAGGCTTACCTCAACCTGCGCCTGCTGGCCGAAGCCCTGCGCCGGGCCGGCCCCTCGGTCGACAGCGCCCGGCTCGCGCAGAGCCTGGAAGCCCTGGGCGCGTTCGACATGGGCGGTTTTCGCCTGCGCTTCGGCCCCGACCAGCACCACGGTTCGGAGTTCGTCGAGGTCGGCCTGCGCGCACGCGACGGCCGCCTGCTGCGCTGACCGCCCCTTGCGTCTTCACACCCCGACCTCTTTGTCATACCCACAACAGGAGACCCCATGACCCTCACCACCACGCTCCCGCGCGCGCCCATGGACCCCGGCCTCGCCGGCTTTCTGGCCCAGGCCGCCGCGCAGGGCAACCCGCCGCTGGAGGCGCTGCCGCCCGCGGTCGGGCGCCAGATCTACCGCGACCTCGCCGCGGGCCTGGGGCTGCCGCCGCCGGTGGTCGCCACGGAAGACCGCAGCATCGCGGGCCCCGGCGGGCCGCTCAAGCTGCGCATCTACCACCCCGACGCCCCCGGGCCGCTGCCCGCGCTGTTGTACGTGCACGGCGGCGGCTACGTGATCGGCGACCTGGAAACGCACGACGCGGTGTGCCGCGGCCTGTGCCACCAGGTGGGCGCCGTGGTGGTGGCGGTGGACTACCGGCTCGCGCCCGAGCACCCGTTTCCCGCCGCCGTGGACGACGTGGTCTGCGTGCTGCAGTGGCTGGCAACGCACGTGAAAGAACTGCGCGCCGACCCGTCGCGCATCGCCGTGGCGGGCGACAGCGCGGGGGCCCAGCTGGCCGCCACGGCCTGCCTGCGTACCGCCGGCACGATCACGCCGCGCGCCCTGGGCCTGATCTACCCGGTGGCGCAGCACCACAGCGAGCCCAGCGCCTCGATGGCGGAAAACGGCGAGGGCAAGTTCCTCACCCACGGTGTGATGCAGTGGTTCATCGGCTGCTACCTGGACGGTCGCAGCGAACTCAGCCGGCACCCGGACTTCGCCCTGCTGAGCGCGCCCACGCTGGCCACGCTGCCGCCCAGCTGGGTCGCCACCATGGGCCACGACCCGCTGCGCGACGAAGGCCACGCGCTGGCGCAGCGCATCGAGCAGGCGGGCGTGGCCACCGAGCACCGCCACTACCCCAGCGCCATCCACGCCTGCATCCACTTCACCGCCGTGTCACCGGTGGGTGCCCAGGTGGTGGCCGATCTCGCGGGCTGGCTGCGCGCGCGGCTGTCGTGACACACCCGGGGCCCTCCCGCACAAGACGGCGGCGCCCACCGACTGGGCACAACGCCAGGCCTGCAGGCGACCCCTGACAACACAGCTTTATCCGACTTGCGCAACCAGGCCCTGCTGGGGCGCAAACCGGAAGGCGGCGACCGTCTGCACCAGGTCGTCAGCCTGGCTCTTGAGGCTGCTCGCGGCCGATGCGATCTGTTCCACCATGGCCGCGTTTTGTTGGGTGTTCTGGTCCATCTGGGTGACGGCTTCGCTGACCTGACCCACCGCGCTGCTTTGCTCGGTGCTGGCCGCACTGATCTCGGCCACGATGTCGGTCACGTGGCGGATGCTCTGCACCACGTCCTGCATGGTGCTGCGCGCGCGATCCACCAGGGCCGAACCCTGTTCCACACGGACCACGCTGTCAGAGATCAGGGTCTTGATTTCTTTCGCCGCTTCGGCGCTGCGCCCGGCCAGCAGGCGCACTTCACCCGCCACCACCGCAAAGCCCCGGCCCTGTTCGCCAGCGCGCGCGGCTTCCACCGCCGCATTGAGCGCCAGGATGTTGGTCTGAAAAGCGATGCCATCGATCACGGAGATGATGTCGGAGATCTTCTGGCTGGAGGTGTGGATGGCCTTCATGTTGTCCACCACCTGACCGACCACCTCACCCCCCAGGACCGCCACCGACGAAGCGCTTTGTGCCAGCGAGTTGGCCTGGCGCGCGTTGTCGGCGTTCTGGCGCACGGTGGAGCCCAATTCTTCCATGCTGGTCGCCGTCTGCTCCAGCGCGCTGGCCTGGCTTTCGGTGCGGCCGCTGAGGTCGTGATTGCCCTGTGCAATTTCGGTGCTGGCCATGGCCACCGACTCGCTGCCCTGGCGCACGCGGCTGACGATGCCGGCCATGTTGTCGCGCATGGAGCGCAGGCTGTGCATGAGGCTGTGGTGGTCGCCGGCGCGAATCGGCACCTCCACCGCCAGATCGCCCTGGGCAATGCGTTCGGTGATGGCGCTGGCCAATGCCGGCTCACCGCCGAGCTGCCGCACGATGCTGCGCGACATGAGCAGGCCGATGCCCAGCAGAACCAGGGCCATCGCAAGTGCGCTCAGGCCCATCTTCAAGGTGCGGTCCCAGATGGTGGCGGTCACGGTGTCCACATACACGCCCGAACCGATCACCCAGCCCCAGGGCGCAAAGCCCTTCACATACGAGACCTTCTGCACCGGGTTTTCGCTGCCGGGTTTGGGCCACATGTAGGGCACGTAGCCGGCACCGCCCTTTTTCACCGTGTCCACGAACTCGCGGAACAGGAAGGTGCCTTCGGGGTCCTTGTTCTCGCTCAGGTCCTTGCCTTCGAGTTCGGGGCGGATCGGGTGCATGACCATCACGGGCGTCATGTCGTTGATCCAGAAATACTCCACTTCGCTGTAACGCAGCGCACGGATGGCAGCCAGCGCCTGGGCCTTGGCATCGGCTTCACTCAGGCCGCCCTTGGCTGAGAGGCTGTGGTAGTGCGTGATCAGGCCATGGGCGGTCTCCACGGTCTGGCGCACGCCGCTTTGGCGCTCTTCCATGATCAGCGTCCGCTCCGACGTGAGGAACAGGGCCAGCAGGATGACCAGGCCCATGACGGCGCTGGCGACCAGAATGAAAAGGCGTCGCGAGACGCTCAGGGTTGTCAGCTGGAACATGGTGGGTCCTGACGAAGAGAGGCGCCAAATGCGCAGGTTATGGGATCCATATGGGGCGATGCGATCCGCAACGCATCCTGAAAAATGGCGAAGCGAGCTCTAACTATCGGCCGATCGGGCGCAATCTGTACGGTCAAAGCGAGCCGGATTTCGCCGCCAATTCGCGGCTTCGGCCGGGGGCCACCACTGGCGGTGCCGGCCCTTGCCTGTCGGCACCGAGCCGGGTATCGCGGTCCATCGAGCCTCAAAAAGGGCCCGCCTCTGAGACCTCGCCCCCAGCGCGATCACCGATGCGTTCTGATAGCATCGCCCCACGTTAGAGGTGTTCCGAGACTGTTCAGTCGATGGAATTAAACGGGAAGTCGGTGCGCTGGTCCAGAAACCTGGACCCCCTATTCCGACGCTGCCCCCGCAACGGTAAGCAAGACAAACCTGGCAAGACAGCCACTGTGCTCACGCATGGGAAGGCGCCAGGCAGAAGAAGCCCTTTCTTCACTTGCGAGCCCGGAGACCGGCCTGTGACGACATGTGCGGCATTGCGGTGGGCGATGTGAGCCGGTGGCAGGCCCATGAGTGCCTGCGCTGCCTCTCCTTCATTTCCCCCCGCGTCCGCGTTGTGCTTCTTGCGCGCGGGTGTGCGACTGGAGAGTTGGAATGGTTTCATGCACGGAGCAGGCCCAGGCCTGCCGGCGGCGCGCCGTCGTCGCTTTCGTTTTCGTTTTCGACATGGCCGCCCACCGGCCCACACGGCCATGACGGGCACCGTCTGGTTCGTGGGTGCCGGCCCGGGCGACCCGGAACTGATCACCGTCAAGGGCCGCGCCCTGGTGGAAAGGGCCGGCGCGATCCTCTTCGCGGGCTCGCTGGTCAACGAGGCCGCGACCCGCTGGGCGCCCGCGGGCTGCGCGATCGCCGACAGCAAGGACATGACGCTGGACCAGATGGCCGCCTGGCTGCTGGCGCAGGCGCAGCGCCACGAGACGGTGGTGCGCCTGCAGACCGGCGACCCCGCCCTGTACGGCACGCTGATCGAGATGGTGCAACCGCTCGATGCGGCGGGCGTGCCGGTGCGCGTGGTGCCGGGCGTGTCCTCGGCTATGGCCTCGGCGGCGGCCGGCGTGGAGAGCTTCACCCTGCCCGAGGTGACGCAGAGCGTGATCTTCACCCGCGTCGAGGGCCGCACGCCCATGCCGCCGGGCGAGGACCTGGCCGCCCTGGCCGCCCACCACTGCACCCTGTGCATCTTTCTCTCGATCACACTGCTGCACAAGGTGGAAGCGGGCCTGCGCGCCGCCGGCTGGGCCGAGGACGCGCCCATCCTGGTGGTGCACAAGGCCAGTTGGCCGGGCGAGGAACTGATCGTTCGCGGCACCCTGGCCGACATCCGGCAGCGCTGCCGAGAGGCCAAGGTGGTGAGCCAGTCCATGGTGATCGCCAGCCCCACGTTGGGCGCGCGCCACTGGCCCACCCTGGCCAAGTCCCGGCTGTACGACCCCAGCTTCACCCACCGCTTCCGCCGCGCCAGCGCGCCCGCCACCCCCACCGTCCCGGAGTCCCCATGAACGCTGAAACCATTCTGCTGGTGGGCCACGGCTCGCGCGAGCCCTCGGGCAACGACGAGATCCAGGTCTTCGCCGAACGGCTGCGCCTGCGCCAGCCCGACTGGCGCATCGAGGTCTGCTTCATCGAGTTCTCCGAGATCACGCTGAGCGAAGGCCTGAAGCGCGCGGCCGCCGGCTCGCAGCGCGTGTGGGTGCTGCCGCTGATCCTGAACGCGGCGGGCCACGTGAAGATGGACATCCCCCAGGCCATCGCCCATGCCCGCCTCCAGTTCCCGCTGGTGCAGTTCCAGTACGCGCCCCACCTGGGCGCGGGCGAACCGATGCTGGCCATCCTGCGGCGCCGCCTCAAGGGCGCGATGCAGGCGCTGGACATGCCCGACCCGCGCACCACCGGCGTGGTGATCCTGGGGCGCGGCTCGTCCGACCGGCAGGCCAACGGCGACATGGCCCGCATGGCGCGCTGGCTGATGGAGGAAACCGAGCACGAGCTGGTGGACCTCGCGTTCACCGGCATCACCCACCCGCGGCTGGAAACGGTGGTGCAGCGCCAGAGCCTGCTGGGCATGAAGCAGGTGGTGGTGCTGCCGTATTACCTGTTCAACGGCACCCTGGTGGAACGCATCACGCGCCAGGTGGAACACCTGAGGGCCCAGTACCCGACACTGCGTTTCGTCTCCACCAAGTACTTCGGTTTCGAGCCCGAGATCTTCGAGCTGCTGGAACAGCGGGTGGGCGACATGCGGCGCCACGCGCCGGCCGCGCTGATGCCCTGCGACGGCTGCAAGTACCGCCACTTTGCCGAGGAACACGGCCTGGGCGGACACCACCACGACGACACGCTGCCGCACAGCCACGACCACGGCCCTGCGCATCCGCACGAACACCCCCACGTGCATGAACACGAGCATGCCCACGCAGATGCCCATGGACACGACCACGGACACCCCCATGACCATGCCCGCGCCTGACACCGCCAACGTCGTCACCGAGCAGCTCACCGCCGCGGGCCGCGCCATCGAGCACGACTCGTTCGCGGTGATCGACCGCGAGGTGCTCTCGCACCCGTACACGCCAGATCAGTGGCCCATCGTGCGCCGCATGATCCACGCCAACGCCGATTTCGACTTCAACGGCCTGACCGATTTCCACCCCGGCGCGGTGGACGCGGGCCTGACCGCCATCCTCTCGCGCGGCACCCGCGTGGTGGCCGACGTGGAGATGATCTGCGTCGGCCTCTCGGCGCCGCGCCTGGGCCACTTCGGCATGGGCACGCACCAGTTCATCTCCGACCCGGACGTGATCGAGCAAGCCAAAACCGAAGGCACGACCCGCGCCGTGCAGGCCATGCGCAAGGCCCACCGGCTGGGCCTGATCGACGGCGCCATCGTGGGCATCGGCAACGCGCCCACGGCGCTGATCGAGGTGGTGCGCCTGATCCATGAAGAGGGTGCACGCCCCGCGCTGGTGGTGGGCATGCCGGTGGGGTTTGTGTCGGCGGCCGAGTCCAAGGACCTGATGGCGCTGCAGACCGGCGTGCCCTGGATCGTGATCCGGGGCCGCAAGGGCGGCTCCACCCTGGTGGTGGCCGCGATCCACGCGTTGCTGGGCCTGGCCGAGGCGCGGGAGCTCGCCGCGTGATGCAGAAGGACGCGCCCCGCGGCACCCGCACCGGTTTCACGACCGGTGCGTGTTCGGCCGCGGCGGCGCGTGCGGCGGTCATCGGTCTGGTCACGGGTGCGGTGCCCGATGAGGTCGAGTGCCTGCTGCCCAACGGCGACCGGGTGACGTTCGCCGTGCACGACGGCCGGGTGGAAGGCAGCGGCGCACAAAAGGCCGCCCACGCCATGGTGATCAAGGACGCGGGCGACGACCCGGACTGCACCGACAAGGCCCACCTCACCGCCGACCTGCGCCTGCTGCCCGAGCAACCGGGCCAGGTGGTGCTGGCCGGCGGCGTGGGCGTGGGCACGGTCACCATGCCCGGTCTGGGTCTGGCGGTGGGCGGCCCGGCCATCAACCCGGTGCCGCGCCGCAACATCGAGGCCAATGTGCGGGCCGTCGGCCAGGGCCTGCTCGACGAGGTGGGCCTGCGGGTCACGCTCTCGGTGCCGCAGGGCGAGGCGATGGCGAAGAAGACGCTGAACGCGCGCCTGGGCATCCTGGGTGGCATCTCCATCCTGGGCACCACCGGCATCGTCAAACCGTATTCCACCGCCGCCTACCGCGCCAGCGTGGTGCAGGGCGTGCAGGTGGCGGGCACGCTGGGCCACGGGGTGGTGGTGCTCACCACCGGCGGGCGCACCGAAAAATTCGTGATGGAAGAAATGCCCGAGCTGCCCGAACCGGCCTTCGTGCAGATGGGCGATTTCCTGCGCTACGCCATGGGCGCGGCGGTGAAGGCCGGGCTGAAGAAGGTGGTCATTGGCGGCATGGTGGGCAAGCTCACCAAGATCGCCCAGGGCGAGACCATCACCCACGCGGGCCGCGCCGAGGTGGACACCGGCCTGCTGGCCGATCTGGCCGCCGGCGTGGGCGCGCCGCCCGAGGTCTGCGAGGCCATCCGCGCCAACGAGACCGCGCGCTACGCCGGTGAACGCATGGACGCGCTGGGCCTGGGCCAGGCCTTTCACACGGCGCTGGCGCGCAAGGTCATCGAGACCCTGCGCACGCGTTACCCCGACCAATTTGAATTGCAGGTGCTGGTCTGCGATTTCGACGGCAAAAAAATAGCGGAGGCGAAGTGAGCCACCCCCGCAGCGCTTCGCGCTACCCCCTCAAAGGGGGCGACACCAGCCGTCCGGCAAAGCCGGCCCGGCGGTGTCCTGGGCTGGACCGTTTCATGCGTTGCGGGTGGCGCTCCGGCACCATGGAAAACTGAAATGGAGTTTTTTTCTGTGATCGAAAAATGCCGCATCCTCGGCGTGCTGGACGACGGTGTCGCCAGCCTGAACGCGACCGCGCTGCGACACCTGCGGCAGGCCGACCTGGTCGTTGGCGCGGCCCGCACGCTGCGGCTGCTGGCCGAGCAGATGGCGCCGCAGGCCGAACAGCGCGACCTGGGCGGCGCGCTGTCGCAGGTGCCCGAGTGGATACGCGCCGCGCAGGCCGAACACCGGCGGGTGGTGGTGCTGGCCACCGGCGACCCGCTGTGCCACGGCATCGCGGCCTACCTGGCCTCGCGCCTGTGCATCGAGGCCATCGAGGTGATCCCCAACGTGTCCACGCTGCAACTGGCCTGCGCGCGCCTGGGCCTGCCCTGGCAGGACATGAAGTTCTCTTCCGTGCACGCCAAGGACGCGGGCGACTGGGTGCCGGGCTCGCCGCCCGGGCATGGCCTGTACGCCCTGCTGCGCGACATCCGCCAGCACGACCGCCTGGCCGTGCTGACCAGCCCGGACAACACGCCCGACCGCATCGCCCGCATGCTGCTCGCCGAGGGTCTGGCAGAAGACTTCGAGATGGCGGTGGCCGAGCGCCTGTGCCAGCCCGAAGAACGCATCGTCAGCGGCATGTCGGTCACTGCCGCCGCGCAGATGCCCTTCGCCGACCCCAACGTGGTGCTGCTCTGGCGCACCCGGCTGCGCGCGCCGCAGGTGCTGCTGGGCCTGCCAGACGCCAGCTTCGAACAGCGCCACCCAGAGAAGGGCCTGATCACCAAGCACGAGGTGCGTGCGGTCTCGCTGGCGCGTCTGCAGCTGCGCGCCGACAGCGTGGTCTGGGACATCGGCGCCGGGTCGGGCTCGGTCGGTCTGGAGGCCGCGCGCCTGTGCCGCAGCGGCCATGTCTACGCGATCGAGAAGAACGTGGACGACGCCGCCATCGTGCAGCGCAACCGCCTGGCGATGGGCATCAGCAACCACACGCTGCTGCACGGCAAGGCGCCCGAAGGCCTGCAGGACTGGGCCGACCCGGACGCGGTGTTCGTCGGCGGCTCGGGCGGTGAACTGGCCGAGCTGATCGCGCTGATCCTGCAGCGCCTGAAACCGCAGGGCTGGCTGGTGATGAACTTCGTGACGATCGAAAACCTGGGGGCGGCCGTGGACACCTTGAAGCGCCTGGGCGCGAACTGGGACGTGCTGCAACTGCAGGCCTCGCGCAGCAAACCCATCCTGCACATGCACCGCATGGCGGCGGAAAACCCGGTGTGGATCGTCTGCGCCCAGGCGGGGGGTGCGGCATGACACACGCTGGCACGCTTTACGGCGTCTCCCTTGGCCCCGGCGACCCGGGCCTGATCACCCGCCGCGCCTGGGCCTTGCTGGAGCGGCGCGACGCGGTGTGGACCTACCCGGTGCGCAGCCTGCGCAAAGACAGCTACGCGCTGGACATCGCGCTGCGCGCCGGCCTGTCGCCGCCCGAGCGCCACCAGTCGTTGCTGTTTCCCATGACGCACGACGCGGAGAAGCTGGCGCGCCACTGGCTGAAAGCGGCCGAGACGGTGCGCGAGCTGCTGGCCAGCGGGCAGGACGTGCTGTTCCTGGTCGAAGGCGACGCGTCCACCTACGCCAGCTTCTGTTACCTGGCCCGCGTGCTGCGCGAGCTCGACCCCGAGGCGCGCATCGAGATCGTGCCCGGGGTGACCTCGTTCAACGCCGCCTGCGCTCGGCTGCAGCTGCCGCTCTCGGAGCAGGACGACACCATCGCCATCGTGCCCGCCGCCTACGGCATCGCGGCGGTGGAGAAGATGCTGGACGACTTCGACACCCTGGTGCTGATGAAGGTGAAACCGCTGCTCGACGATCTGATCGACCTGCTGGCGCGGCGCGGCCTGCTGGCGCACAGCCGCTTCATCGAAAAGGCCGGCTCGCCGCTGGAACGCATCGTCACCGACGTGGCCGCGCTCAAGGGCACGCCGGTCAACTACCTGTCGCTGCTGCTGGTGAAAAACCCCGGGCGCGAACGCGGCGAGCTGCAACGCGGCTGCCGCCAGAAAACCAGCACCGAGATCGAAGAAGAGGAAACCCTGTCATGAATATTCCCGACCCCACCGTGCGCGTCGTCCTGGTGGCGATCACCAAACACGGCGCCCAGCAGACCGCCGACCTGGCGCGCCAGATGCCCGGGGCCAGCGTCTGCGTGGCGGACAAGTTCGCGCCGCTGATGGCGGGCCTGCCCAACCCGGTGCGGGCCTACGGCGGGGCCTTTCGCGACGAGATCCCGACCCTGTTCGCCGACTTCGACCAGATCGTCTTTTTCGTCTCGCTGGGCGCGGTGGTGCGCCTGATCGCGCCGCACCTGAAGAACAAGGACGAAGACCCCGGCGTGCTGGTGGTGGACGACGCAGGGCAGTTCGTGATCCCGGTGCTGTCGGGCCACGTGGGCGGCGCCAACGCCATGGCCGAAACGGTGGCCGCCCTGCTCGGCGCCACGCCGGTGCTGACGACCGCGTCGGACGTGGGCAAGACCATTCCGGTGGACATCCTGGGCCGCGAGCTGGGCTGGAAGGTGGAGGCGCCCAAGATCAACATCACCCGCGTGTCGGCCCACGTGGTCAACGGCGAGCCGGTGGCCGTGGTGCAGGAGGCGGGCAGCCCGCACTGGTGGACCCGCCCCACCCCGCTGCCGGCCAGCATCCAGCGCTTCGAGCGCCTGGCCGACGTGGACCTGGCGCGCTTCAAGGCCGTGCTGTGGATCACCCACGCCGAGGTGCCGCCGGCCCGCTGGGACGAACTGCACGAACGCCTGGTGGTGTACCGCCCGCCGCTGGAGTCTGCGACGTGAGCGCCGCGCCGGGCCGCTCCCAAGCAAGCTCGCACCGCAGCCCGCAGGGCGAAGGTACGCCAGTGAGCGCCGCACGGAGGGTCGTCCAGTGAGCCTTGCAGCGTTTCCGGCCCCCGAAGACACGGCGGTGGCGGTCGGCCTGGGCTGCGACCGCGGCACGCCGCTGGCCACGCTGCAGCACGCGCTGCACGAGGCCCTGGCCATCGCCGGGGTGCCGCTGGCCCGCGTGGTGGCCGCGGCCAGCATCAGCCTCAAGGCCGACGAGCCCGGCCTGCTGGCGCTGGCCCAGAGCCTAGGCTGGCCGCCGCTGGTGTTCTACACGCCCGAGGCGCTGGCCGGCGTGCCCGTGCCCAACCCTTCCGAGACCGTGCGCCGCCACACCGGCACGCCCTCGGTCAGCGAGGCCGCCGCCCTGCTCGCCGGCGCGGCGGTGCTGGGCCGGGCCACGCCCCTGCCGGGGCAGGCCCTGCTGGTCGAAAAATTCAAACACCGTGGCGCCGATGGGCGCAACGCCACGGTTTCCATCGCCCGCTGTGACCGTTTTCTTTTCCCCCAACCCTGACAGGAGCACCGCATGCATCCCTCGACCCTCCCTCTGACCCAACCCACCACCCACGCCCTGCGCGGCGTGCTGCTGCAACTGACCGCCGGCTGTGCGCTGAGCCTGGTGGTGCTGTACGGCGTGGCCTTCGCCGAAAGTCCCATCGCCCACAACGCCGCGCACGACGTGCGCCACGTCACCGTCAAACCCTGTCACTGAGAGGACCACCCCCGCCGCGCTGCGCGCGACCCCCTCAAGGGGGCTTTGCTCCTGGCCCGGCGAAGCCGGTTCCACCGCGTTCTCGGCTGGGGCACTTCGGGCGTTGTGGTTCGCACGGTCCGATGCGTGACCTATCTGTATATGGAGAGCTTCATGATTTTTCGACGATTGATCTGGGCGGCGCTGGCCGTGGCCCTGCTGGTGGGCAGCTTGCAGTCGGGTCTGCAGCAGTTGCAGGCCGTGCCCATCATCCTGGCGGCCGAGGTGTTTGAGGGCCAGAAGGCCGAGGCGCCCGAGCCGGCTGCACCGGCGCTGGCGGCCACGGACGCCCACGCGGACGGCGTGGCGCACGACCATGGCGACGCGGCCGAGGCATGGGCGCCGGCCGATGGTGCCGAGCGCCTGTTCTGGACCTGGGTGGCCAATGGGCTGCACGCGTTCAGCATGGCGCTGCTGGTGCTGGCCGTGATGGGTCTGTGTCTGTGGCGGGGCGCTCGCCAGCGCTCCCTGCCGCTGGCGCTGTGGACGGCGGCCGCGGGCTGGCTGGCGTTCCACCTCTGGCCGTCGCTGGGGCTGCCGGCCGAGATCCCCGGCATGGATGCTGCCCGCCTGGGCTCGCGCCAGGGCTGGTGGCTGCTGGCCGCGGGCAGTGCCGCGCTGGCCTGTGCCTCGGTGGCCGCCCTGCGCAGCCCCCTGCGCTGGGTCGCGGCGCTGGCCTGGCTGGCGTTGCCGTTCGTGGTGGGGGCGCCGCACATCGCGGCCGACCCGCTGGCCGGGTTCACCGGTGAAGCGCACGCCAGCCTGCGCCAGTTGGGCGAGGCGTTTGTCTGGGCCACCACCTGGCTGTCCGTGTCGTTCTGGCTGGGCCTGGGTCTGGTGGCCGGCCCGGCCTTTGAGCGCTGGCTGCGGCCGGCGCTGGCGCGCGCCCTGAGCCCCGCCGGCACCACGGCCGGCACACCCGCGGAAGCTGCCCCGTGAGCGGCAGCATCGCACTGGTGGGCATCGGCCCCGGCAGCCTCGACCACATGACCCACCGCGCCCGCGCGGCGATCGCCGAGGCCGACGTGGTGGTGGGCTACGTCACCTACATCAAGCTGGTGGCCGACCTGCTCGAAGGCAAGGAGGTCATCCGCAAAGGCATGACCGAGGAGCTGGACCGCGCCGTGCACGCGCTGGAGCGCGCGCGCGAGGGCAAGAAGGTGGCCCTGATCTCCAGCGGCGACGCCGGCGTGTACGGCATGGCCGGCCCGACCTACGAGGTGCTGTTCCAGGCCGGCTGGACACCCGAGTCGGACGTGAGCGTGGAAGTGGTGCCGGGCGCCTCGGCCATCAACGCCTGCGCCGCGCTGGTGGGGGCGCCGCTCACGCACGACTTCTGCTCCATCTCGCTGAGCGACCTGCTCACGCCCTGGCCGGTGATCGCGCGCCGGCTGGACGCGGTCGCCGCGTCGGACTTCGTGGTGGCGCTCTACAACCCCAAGAGCGGGCGGCGCACCCAGCAGATCGTGCAGGCGCAGGCGCTGTTCCTGCGCCACCGCCGGCCCGACACGCCGGTGGCGGTGGTCAAGTCGGCCTACCGGCGGCGCGAGCGCATCGAGTTCACCACGCTGGCGCACATGAGCGAGTGCGAGATCGGCATGCTCACCACCGTGCTGATCGGCAACAGCCACACCTTCGTCCAGCACGGCCTGATGGTCACGCCGCGCGGCTACGCCAACAAGTACGACCTGGACGAGGGCGGCAGCACGCGCGAAGGCGAGAAGGCGGGCCGCTCGCTGTCCAGCGGCCTGCTGGGCTGGATGGCGCAGCTGCGCGCCGACCACGCCGAGGGCGTGAGCCTGGCCACACTGGCGCAGCAGCACCGGCTGCCGGTGGACTACATCGAAGCGGTGCTGAACACGCCGGAGGACTCGCCAGAGACCACGACCCTCACCGAGGAGGCCGAGGGATGAGCCCGGACGCCGTGGAAAAACCCCGCATCGGCGCCTACAAGCGCCACCTGCTGGTCTGCACCGGCCCGCGCTGCACGCAGGACGGCGCGTCGCAGGCCCTGTTCGACAGCCTGGGCGAGAAGTTCAAGGCGGCCGGGCTGCACGACGGCGAACTGCGCGTCAAGCGCAGCCGCGTGAGCTGCTTTGCCGCCTGCAAGGGCGGGCCGGTGATGTGCGTGCAGCCCGACGGCACCTGGTACTACAACGTGACCGACGCCAACATGGACCGCATCATCAAGCAGCACCTGTGCCAGGGCCGCGTGGTCGAAGACCTGGTGTTCCACCAGGGGCCCCAGGGGTCGGACGCTTGACGCCGGGCCACGCTCCGCAGGCGCAGGCGCAGGCGCAGGCACAGGCGCCGGGCACGGTGTGCCTGGTGGGCGCCGGCCCCGGAGACCCCGAGCTGCTGACCCTGCGCGCCTGGCGGCGCCTGCAGACCGCCGAGGTGCTGGTCTACGACAACCTGGTCGGCCCGGGCATCGTGGACTTCGCCCCGCCACAGGCCGAGCGCATCTACGTGGGCAAGGCCGCGGGCCACCACACGCTGTCGCAGGAGGCGATCTGCCAGTTGCTGGTGGACCAGGCGCAAAGCGGCAAACGGGTCGTGCGCCTCAAGGGTGGCGACCCCTTCGTGTTCGGGCGCGGCGGCGAAGAGATGGAGGCGCTGGCCCGGCACGCGATTCCGGTGGAGATCGTTCCGGGCATCACGGCGGCGCTGGGCGCTGGCGCGAGCTTCGGCTTTCCGCTCACGCACCGGGAACATGCCCAGAGCTGCGTCTTCGTCACGGGCCATCTCAAGGACGGCGGCGTCGATCTGAACTGGCAGGCGCTGGCCCAGCCGCACCAGACCGTGGTGATCTACATGGGGGTCACGGGCCTGGACCGCATCGCCGAGAACCTACAGGCCGCCGGGCTGCCCGGCGAGACGCCGGCGGCCCTGATCTACAAAGCCACCTGGCCAGAACAGCGCATCCACACCACGCCGCTGCGCGACCTGGCGCGGACGGCGCGGCGGCACCGCATCCAGCCCCCCACCCTGCTGGTGATCGGCACCGTGGTGGGCTTGATCAACGCCGCCTGAACCGGCGCACCGCGAGCCACAGCAGGCTGAGCGCCACGCACACCGCGAGCGACCAGCCCAGGGTGCGCGACCACAGCAGCTCGCCTTCGCGCGCCGCGCCCATGAAGAACAGCACGAAGGCCAGCAGGTGCACGCCCCAGCGCTGCGCGCGGACCCACACGGCTTCGGAGCGCAGCGTCCAGGCCAGCAGCACGTCCACGCACCACCAGACCGCGAACACCGTGTCCAGGCGCGGCGCGCTGACCCGGGGGGTGTGCAGGATGCGCTGCCAGTCGTTGCCGAAGAGCACCACAACGGCCCAGTAGAAGTGCACCAGGAAGACCAGCAGGGCCGCGGTCCAGAAAGCGAGCCAGTAGCGCGCGGCGCGCTCGGAGCGGTGCCGGAAACCGAACAGGCTCAGGGCGGGTACCACGAGCACCAGCGCCGCCCAGATGGTGAAGAAGGTGCGGTGCAGGTCCAGGCGCTGCGCGGGCAGCATGTCGGGCGCACCGCCGCCCGGCGGCTGCAGCGAGAACAGCGCCGTGTCACTGGTCAGACCCGCGCCGATGAAGGCCAGCGCCAGCAGCAGGCCGGCTCCGAGCAGGGCGATCAGCATCGTGCGCCGGTCGGGCAAGGGGGTTCGGGTGGGTGCGTTCATGGTGGGGGGGTTGGGGGTTTGTCGGGCGGGTACGGAGCGCCCAAGGATGCCGCGGCGCCGCGGCCGCTGTCTGTCAAAATTTCGACAATCCCGCTCGCCCGCCCCCGCGACCGGCTCTCCACACCACGCCGCAGCCCACGGCCCCCGATGCCCCGCCCTGCCCCCCTCCCACCCGGTTTGCGCGCCGCGCTGGCCAGCGACGACTGGTTCGGCGCCTGTCCGGCCGAGCTGCAGGACGCGCTGCTGGCGCGCTCGCGCCTGCACCGCCTCGCGCACGGCGAGTCCCTGTTCGCGCGCGGCGGGTCGGCCAGCGGCCTGTGCTGCGTGATCGCGGGCGCCCTGCGCATCGGCGCGGTGAACGTCGAAGGGCAGCCCGCCGTGCTGGCCTACCTGGAGCCCTACCAGTGGTTCGGCGAGATCTCCATGATCGACGAGCTGCCGCGCACCCACGACGCGGTGGCCGACGGCGACACCCAGGTGCTGGAGGTGCCGCGCGCCGGGCTGCTGGCCTGGCTGGAGACGCACCCAACCATGTGGCGCGAGCTGGGCCGCCTGGCCTGCCGCAAGCTGCGCGTGGCCTTCGCTGTGCTGGAAGAGCTCGCGCAACTGCCGCTGGAAGAGCGCATCCGCCAGCGGCTGTGGCTGCTGGCCCAGGGCTACGGCAGCCGCGACGCCCCGCGCCGGCGCATCCGCCTGGGGCAGGAGGTGCTGGCGCACATGCTGGGCGTGAGCCGGCAAAGCGTCAACAAGGCCCTGAAAGCGCTGGAGGCGCGTGGGGTCGTGCGCCTGCACTACGGGGAAATCGAGCTGCTCTGAGCCGCAGCGCCGTGCGAGGCCTCGGGACGCCCGGGGCCGGCCCCGGCAACACCGGGCTCAGCGGGTGGGCCAGGCCACCACCATCGGGTGCACCAGGGCCTGCAGCGCGCTCAGGTCGTCCGGCGTGTCCACGTCGGTGACGCAGGCCCGCCGCACGCTGGGGACAGGCTGCACGGCCTCGGGGTGGCGCTGCAACCAGTCGCGAATGCCCAGCTGCGGCGCGGTGGCGGCCACCTGCGCCACGGCGTGGCTGGAGAGCAGGAGCGGATGCCCGCGCACGCCGTCCACCACCGGCATCAGGGCGTGCACCCCGGGCGCGCGCTGCCGCCAGGCGCTCAGCAGGGGCGAGACGTCGTCGGCCCCCAGCAGCGGCAGATCGGCCAACACCAGCAGCAGGTCGTGGCCGGGAAAACCATCGCCATGCGCCTGCAGCGCGAGCCGCTGCGAATCGATCAGGCTGGGGTTGGGCAGCCGGTGCTCCACGGCGTGGGCACCGCAGCGGGCCGCCAGGGGCAGGAGCTGGTCGCGGTACGGGCCCATGACCACGCTCACCGCCGGAATGCCCGCGCCGCGCAGGGCCGCGACCACGCGCTCCAGCACGCTGCGGCCATCGATCTGCAAGGTCGCCTTGGGCCGGCCGCCCAGGCGCTGGCCTAGGCCGGCCGCCAGGATGGTGGCGGCCAGTGGCGGGTGGGGCGCGGCGGTGTTGTTCATTCGCGCTAGACCGCGCAGACCGGGGCGGTGAAGGCCTGGGACCCGGTCTCGGCCGCTTCGAGCCGGGACTTGCCCACCGAAACCGGCACCGGCGCGCCCTGCCGCACGCCGTTCTTCACCGCCACCACCTCGGCCATGATGGACAGCGCGATCTCGGCCGGGGTCTTGCTGCCGATGTACAGCCCGGCCGGCCCGTGCAGCCTGCGCAGGTCGTCTTCCGACAGGTCGAAGTGGGTGTGCAGGCGTTCCCGGCGCAGCGCGCTGTGGCGGCGCGAACCGATGGCGCCCACGTAGAAGGCTTCGGACTGCAGCGCGTCGATCAGCGCCAGGTCGTCCAGCTTGGGGTCGTGCGTCAGCGCCACCACGGCGGTGCGTGCGTCGGGCTTGAGGCGCAGGATCAGGTCGTCCGGCATCTCGTGGCTGAGCACCACGCCGTCCAGCATCCAGCTGGCGCGGTGTTCCTCGCGTGGGTCGCAGACGATGACCTCGAAGCCCAGGCTCAGCGCCATCTGGCCCATGAAGCGCGAGAGATCGCCCGCACCGATCAGGATGAGCCGCGCCTGCGGCCCGAGGTAGGTGGTGAGGTGGTGCTCATCCAGTCGGGGCACGCCGTCCCGGCGGCCTTCGCTCAGCGCCACCGCACCGGTGCGCAGGTCCAGCCGCCGCTCGGTGCTGCGCCGCCGCTGGCAGGCCTGCAGCAGCTCGTCGAGCCGGCTGCGCCCGGACACCGGCTCCAGCACCAGCTCCACCGTGCCGCCGCAAGGCAGGCCGAAGCGGTGCGCCTCGTCGGCCGAGATGCCGTAGCGCAGCACGGCGGGCGTGTCGGTGGCGCAGGCCGCCCGCACGCCGCCTTCGCGGATGCGCTGGATCAGGTCGTCTTCGATGCAGCCGCCCGACACCGAACCGACCGTCTCGCCCTGCCCGTTGATGGCCATGAGCGAGCCGGGCGGCCGGGGCGAAGAGCCCCAGGTGCGCGCGACGGTGACGAGCACCACCGGCAGGCCGGCGGCGCGCCAGCCCACGGCGGTGCGCAGCACCAGGGTGTCGAGGTCTTCCATGGTTGGCTTCCTCTCAGGGTGGTGGCTCGGGTCAGGCCAGCTTGAAGGGCAGCTCGCGCATCGGCTTGCCGGTCAGGCGCGTCACCGCGTTGGCGAAGGCCGGCGCCAGCGGCGGCAGGCCGGGCTCGCCCATGCCGGTGGGCGGTTCGGCGCTGGGCACGATGTGCACGGCGATCTGCGGCATGTCGGTGATGCGCGGGACCACGAAGTCCCCGAAGTTGCTCTGCTCGACCACGCCGTCCTTGAAGGTGATGGCCGCGCCCGGCAGGCACATCGACAGGCCCATCAGCGCGGCGCCCTGCACCTGTGCCTCCAGGGTGCGCGGGTTCACCGCCAGGTTGCAGTGCACGCCGGCGGTGGCGCGGTGCAACACCGGCTGGCCGTCCTTCAGCGAGGCCTCCACCACATAGGCTACGACCGACTGGAACGACTCGTGCACGGCCACGCCCCAGGCCCGGCCCGCGGGCAGCTTCTTCTTGCCGTAGCCGCTCTTGTCGACCGCCATCTGCAGCGCCGCGCGGTGCCGCGGGTGTTTCTCGCCGAACATCTGCATGCGGTAGGCCACCGGGTCCTGCCGGTTGGTCCGCGCGATCTCGTCGATCAGCGTCTCCATCACGAAGGCGGTGTGGGTGGAGCCGACGCTGCGCCACCAGAGCACGGGCACGTTGACCTTGGGGTGGTGCACCGTGAGGCGCATCGGCAAGTCGTAGGGCTCGCGCATGCCTTCCACGGCGGTCATGTCGATGCCGTTCTTCACCATGAAACCCTCGAAGGGGGAGCCGCTGAGGATCGACTGCCCGACGATCGTGTGGTCCCAGGCGAGCACCCGCCCCTGCGCATCGAGGCCGATGACCGCGCGGTGCAGGTGCATCGGGCGGTAGTAACCGCCCCGGATGTCGTCCTCGCGGCTCCACAGCGTGCGCACCGGCGCGTCCAGGCCGGCCGCGCGGGCCGCCTTGGCCACCACGCAGGCCTCATACACGTAGTCGCTGGTGGGGATGGCGCGCCGCCCGAAGCCGCCGCCCGCCATCTGCACATGGACCTGGACCTGCTCGGGTTTGAGGCCCAGCACACCCGCGGCCATCATGCCGTCGAGGCCCGGCATCTGGCTGCCGAGCCAGAGCTCGGCGCCATCGGCGCCGATGCGCACCGTGCAGTTCAGCGGCTCCATCGGCGCGTGGGCCAGGTAGGGGAAGGCAAACTCCGCCACGATCTTTTGGGCGGCACCGGCCAGCGGCGCCATGTCGGCGTCGAAGTGGCGCGGGCCGGGTTGGCCGGCCTGCTCGCGGTACTGCGCGAGCTGGCGCGCGCTGTCGACCTTTTCGACGCCCGCGGTGTCCCATTGCACCTTCAGCGCGTCCCGGCCCTGCTTGGCGGGCCAGTAGCCCTCGGCCACGACGGCGACGCCCTCGGCGCCCCGGTCCAGCGGCACGCGCAGCACCGCCTTCACGCCCTTGATGGCGCGCGCCGCGCTGTCGTCCAGCGAGGCCACCTTGGCGCCGAACACCGGCGGGCGCATCACCACCGCCGTGAGCTGCCCGGGCAGGCGCATGTCGATGCCGTAGTCCTGCCGGCCGCTGCTCTTGGCTTTCGCGTCCAGCCGCGTGGTGGGCCGCCCGATGATGCGGAAGTCCTTCGGGTCCTTGAGCACCACCTTCTGCGGCACCGGTTGCGCCATGGCGGCCTCGGCCAGCTCGCCGTAGCCCAGTTTGCGACCGTCGGCCGCGATGACCTCGCCGGCCGCGGTGCGCAGCGTGGCCGCGTCCACCTTCCAGCGCGCGGCCGCGGCGTTGATCAGCATCCACCGGGCGCGCGCGCCGAGCTCGCGGTATTGGGTGAAGCTGTTCTTGATGGAATTGGAGCCACCGGTCAGGTGCATGCCCATCATGGGGTCGACATAGGCGCCGGCGTTGCTGCCATGGCGGCTGCGCACCTTGGCCCAGTCGGCATCGAGTTCGTCGGCCAGGATCATCGGCAGCGCCGTCTGGACGCCCTGGCCGAAGTCGAGCCGGTTGATCGTCACGGTGACCTCGCCGTTGGGCGCGATCTCGACGAAGGCGGACGGCTGATGCGTCGGGCCCAATGGCTTGTCGGCCGGGGCATCGGTCTGCGCCAGGGCCATGCCCGGAAAAGCGCCCAGGGCAAAGCCGCCGACCCCGGCCAGCTTCAGGAAACTGCGGCGCGGCATCGCGGCGGGCTCGTCGGCCGGGTCGCGGCTGAGCAGGTGCTGCAGGGCGCGGGGCATTTCAGCGCGGTCAAAGTGGTTGAACAGCATGGGGAATCCTTCAGGCAAGGTTTTTCGCGGCATCGACCACGGCGGTGCGGATGCGGGCGTAGGTGCCACAGCGGCAGATGTTGCCGGCCATGGCCGAGTCGATCTCGGCGGCACTGGGCTGCTTGCCACGCGGCAGCGACTTCAGGAACGCGGTGGCGCTCATGATCTGGCCGCTCTGGCAGTAGCCGCACTGCGCCACGTCGTGTTTGACCCAGGCCGCGTGCACGGCCGCGCCCACGCGGTCGGCACCGCCGGTGACGGCTTCGACCGTGGTGAGCCGCTTGCCTTCGGCGGCCGAGATGGGCGTGACGCAGGAGCGGATGGCGGCGCCGTCCAGATGCACGGTGCAGGCGCCGCACAGCGCCGCGCCACAGCCGAACTTGGTGCCGGTCAGGCCCAGCGTGTCGCGCAGGGCCCAGAGGATGGGGGTGCCGGGGTCGGCATCGACCGTGTGGTTTCGGCCATTGACGTTCAGGGTGCTCATGGGGGGTTCTCCGGGTCAGAAGTTGCCGTCGGTCGGCGTCGGGACGGGAAAGCGGGAAACGGCTCGCCCGACGGTTTCAAACGTCGAACGATGTCGGGAAGTGTCTGCGGCGGCCCCGCCTCGGGTTTGCCGGTTTTGACGCTTTTTTTGCCTTTTCCAACGCCATGCCCATGGAAAAGGAAATCGCCACCGGCGCCAGAGGTACAGTGCCCCTGGGTGCTCCGCCCCCGGAGCACCACCCTGCCTGGCGCTGCGCGCCGGGACGAATCCCTCCGCTGAAGCCCACCGACCATGCCCATTGAAACCCTGGCCCAGGCCATTGGAAAGTTTGCCCAAACCGATGGCGGCCACGCCACCGGGATTGAGCGGCTCTCGCTTCTGCGGTGCAGCGTCAGGACCGAGCCCCTGCATTGCATCTACGGGCTCGGGCTGGCCGTGGTCGCGCAAGGGGGCAAGCAGGTCATCCACGGCGAATATGTGACCCAGTACGGCCCGGGCCAGTCCCTGGTGACGACGGTGGACATGCCCGTGGTGTCCCATGTCACGCACGCCGACGCGGCCAGGCCCCTGCTGGCCATGATGCTCACGCTGGACGCACGCGCGCTGGTGCAGCTGGCGGCCGAGATGGGGTTGCCGGCCCCGCCGCGCGACCCGCCCCCGCGCGCGATCTCGCTCAGTCCGCTGGACGAGCCCTTGCTGGACGCGGTGACCCGCCTGGTGCGGCTGCTGGAGGAGCCGCTGCTCATCGCCAGCGTGGCGCCCTTGATCCAGCAGGAGATCATGGTGCGGGTCCTGCTCGGCCCGCATGGGCCGTTTCTGCGGCACCTGGTGGCCTCGGGATCGCCCGGCCATCAGGTCGCCCAGGCCATGGCCTGGCTCAAACAGAACTTCACGCGCGACGTGCTGATCGACGAGCTGGCCGCCCGCGCGCACATGAGCCCATCGAGCTTCCGGCTGCACTTCCGCGACCTCGCGGGCATGAGCCCCCTGCAATACCAGAAGCAGCTGCGCCTGCAGGAGGCCCGGCAACTGATGTTGAACCAGGCCCTGGACGCGGGCAGCACCGCGGCGCGCGTGGGCTACGAAAGCGCCTCGCAGTTCAGCCGGGACTACAGCCGCTTGTTTGGCGCGCCGCCCCAGCGCGACATCAAGCGCATGCAGCGCCTGCCCAACGGCGGCGTGGTGGGCGAGCCGGTGCCCTAGAAGCCGGCCCGGGCTTCACGGGTGGGCGCCGCGCCGACCCCCGCCGCCCGGCGCTCCCGCGGGAAAGTGCAGGGAAAAGACGGTGTGCCGCTCGTCCGAGTCAACGGACACCCGGCCACCGTGGGCCTCCATGATCGCGCGGGTGATCGACAGCCCGAGCCCCGTGCCATCCGAGTCCGGGTGGGCGCGCGACTTGTCGACCCGGTAGAAACGATCGAACAGCCGCAGCGGGTGCTCGGTGTGAATGGTTCCGGCGTTGGAAACGCTCAAGGTCGTCCCCTGATCGCTGCGCCGGATGGCCACCAGGACCTCGCCCGCCTCGGGGGAATGCCTCAGCGCGTTCGACAGCAGATTGCTGATGGCGCGCCGCACCATGAGCCCATCCCCGACGATCTCGGCGTCACCGTCCAGCGTCAAGCGGATCCGCTTCTCATCGGCCACCGCGTCGTAGAAGTCGAACAGCGCCCGCACCTCGCGGTCCAGCGATATGGCTTCGCGGTGGGGAAGCTCGATGCCGTGTTCGGTCTTGGCCAGGAACAGCATGTCGGACACCATGCGCGCCAGGCGCTGGAACTCTTCGGCGTTGGAGGCCAGGATGTCGCGGTAGGCGTCGGCGTCGCGCTTTTGCGCCAGCGACACCTGGGTCTGGGTCAGCAGGTTGTTGATGGGGGTGCGCAGCTCGTGGGCCAGATCGCTGGAGAACTCCTGCAGGCGCGCGAAATCCGCCTGCAGGCGCCCGAGCATGGTGTTGAGGCTTTCGGCGAGATCGGCGAACTCCACCGGCACGGCCTCGACGGGCATGCGCTGGTCCAGCTTCTGCGCCGTGACCGTCATGGCGCGCTCTTTCATGACGCGCAGCGGCGCCAGGCCGCTGCGCGCCGCGCACCAGCCCAGCACGCCGCTGACCAGAATGGCGCCCAGCGAGTAGAGCGCCAGCGTCTGGCTCAGCGCGCGCATGAAATGCGCGTGGTGCCCCGTGTCCAGGGCGATCCGCAGTTGCAGGGGCTGGCCTGCGCTGTCCGGGCCGCCCGAAGCGGCCGGGGGCTCGACGCGCGCGCTCAGGCCGCGCAGCGTCTGGCCGTCGGTGGTCCAGTCGGTGGGGCCGGTGCCGGCGTCGACCGAAGCGAGCTTGGGGGGAAAGACCATGCCCTCGGTCCCGTGCACCAGGCGCTCGCCCTGGCGCAGGTCGATGAAGAGCCCATGGTGGCTGCCCAGCAGTTCATCCAGCCGGCTGGAGAGCTGCTCCGGCGACGGCGACTCGGCGACGATCTTCTGAACCAGGCCGATCTTGTCCCGCAGATAGTCCCGGTCCAGTTCGACGAAGTGGCGGCTGGTCGCCAGCGCCACCAGCACGGCGAGCCCCACCAGCACGGTGGCCGACACCAGCGCGTAGAAGGCGGTCAGGCGCGCGGTCAGCGAGAGTCGCCCGGGCATCAGTCGGAAGCCTCCGGCACTTCCAGCACATAGCCCATGCCGCGCACGGTCTGGATCAGGCGAGGCTCAAAGCCATCGTCCACCTTGCCCCGCAGGCGCCGCATGGCCACCTCGATCACGTTGGTGTCGCTGTCGAAATTCACGTCCCACACCTGCGAGGCGATCAGGGAGCGCGGCAACACCTCGCCGTGGCGGCGCATCAGCAGCTCCAGCAAGCCGAATTCCTTGGCGGTGAGGTCGATGCGTTTGCCCGACCGCGTCACGCGCCGGCGCAGCAGGTCCAGCTCCAGGTCGGCCACCTGCAGCGTGGTGGCTTCCAGCCCCGTGCGACCCCGGCGCAGGATGGTGCGCACCCGGGCCAGCAGCTCGGCAAACGAAAACGGCTTGACCAGGTAGTCGTCGGCCCCGAGCTCCAGGCCCTTGACGCGGTCTTCCACCTGATCGCGCGCGGTGAGAAACAGCACCGGCATCTCCCGCCCCTGGCCGCGCAGGCTGCGCAGGACCTGCCAGCCGTCCATGCCCGGCAGCATGACGTCCAGGATCAACAGGTCGTGGTCGCCTTCGAGCCCGTGGTGCAGGCCGTCGATGCCGTTGGTGACGAGATCCACCACATAGCCCGCCTCGCGCAGGCCTTGCCGCAAATAGTCGCCCGCCTTGGGCTCGTCTTCAACAATCAGAATCTTCACGGTCGCGCTCCTGGTCGCTAGTTTGCCTGCGCATACAGCCGCGCGGACGAAAATGACAGCTTTGTCATCAAGCCGACAGGATGATGACGGAGAGCCCCCCGCAGAATCCGTCCCGTTTGATCTAAATCAAAAAGGAGCGATTGCCGTGAATTCCCCTTTCCATGTTCGGGCGACCCGCCGGCTGCTGGTGGCAGCCGCGCTCGCCGGGCCTTTGGCCTTGTCGGCCCAGACCGCGCCCCCGGAGCTTGACTGGCGACAGGCCAACGAGGCCGTCGGGACGCTCAAGCGCGGCCACGCCGATGTGCTCAAGTGGGAACAGGCCAACCCGTCGGCCGAGCCGGCGCAACCCGCCGCCACCGGCTGGGCCCTGCCCACGCCCGAGCACGCCGTTCGCCAGGCCTGGCGGCTGCACCGCGACCTGGCCAGCCCGCTGGCCCGCCTCGGCGACCAGAACGGGCAGTGGATCGCGAGCGGTCGCTGGACCGAGCTGGACCCCGGCCTGCAGCGCCGCATCGACGACATGGACGAACTGCTGGAGGTGGCGGCCGAGGCCCGCAAGGCCTGGTTCCAGGCCGTGGCCGCGCAGCAGATCCTGAAGCACCAGCGCGACCTGCTGGACGCCGCCCAGGCGGCCAGCGAACTGGGCCAGCGCATGGTGAGCGTGGGCAACTGGAGCCGGTTGCAGCAGTCCCGGGTGCAACTGGCCACATCGGCGGCGCGCATGGACCACCGGCGCGCCCAGTACGCGGCCGTTCAGGCACAGGCCAAGCTGCTGACGCTGCTGGGCCTGTCCGGTGAACACGACGCGGTGGCGCTGCCCGACCGCCTGCCCGACCCGCCGACGCAGGCGCTGGAGGCGTCCGATCTGCGGCAACGCGCGGCCGGCGTGCAGGCCCAACTGCCCGCGGCCGAGCGCATGCGCAACCGGGTCCTCACCAGCGTGGCCCTGGGCGCCTACCAGGCCAGCCATGCGCTGGCGCAGGCCAGCCGGGACGACGTATTGAAAGAGCGGACCTTCATCACCGAAGAAACCGTGCTGCACTACAACGGCATGCTCAAGAGCGTGTGGGATCTGCTGGACGAAGTCCGCAACCAGGCGCAGGCCACCATCGACGCCATCGGCGCCCAGCGCGACTTCTGGATCGCCGACACCGACCTGCAGTGGGTATTGCAAGGCGGCAGCCCCGACAGCTTTGTATCGCTGGGCGGTGGCGCCGAAGCCCCCGCGGCCGCAGCGCATTGACAGGACCCCTTCATGACCATCAACAACCCAAGACGACAGTTTTTCGCCGGCGCCGCGGCCTCCGTGGCCGGCCTGGCGGTGGCGCGCTCCGCGCTGGCGGGCCTGCCCGAGCCCGTCATCCAGACCTCGGTGGAAACCGCGCCGCCGCTGGTACCCACCACCGGCCGGCCCTACAACCCGGTGGTGACCCTCAACGGCTGGACGCTGCCCTGGCGCATGAACAACGGTGTGAAGGAATTCCACCTGGTGGCCGAGCCGGTGGTGCGCGAGGTGTCGCCCGGCTTCAAGGTGAACATGTGGGGCTACAACGGCCAGAGCCCGGGCCCGACGATCGAGGTGGTCGAGGGCGACCGCGTTCGCATCTTCGTGACCAACAAGCTGCCCGAGCACACCACCATCCACTGGCACGGCCAGCGCCTGCCCAGCGGCATGGACGGCGTGGGCGGGCTGACCCAGCGCGCCATTCCCGTGGGCAAGACCTACGTCTATGAGTTCGAGGCGCGCCGCCCCGGCAGCTTCATGTACCACCCGCACGCCGACGAGATGGTGCAGATGGCCATGGGCATGATGGGCATGTGGGTGACGCACCCCAAGACCCAACACCCCCACATCAGCGCCGTGGACCGCGACTTCTGCTTCCTGCTCAACGCCTTCGACGTGGAGCCCGGCAGCAAGACGCCGAAAATCAACACCATGACGGACTTCAACATCTGGTGCTGGAACAGCCGCGTGTTCCCGGCCATCGACAGCCTGAACGTGCGCCTGAACGACCGTGTGCGCATCCGCATCGGCAACCTCACCATGACCAACCACCCGATCCACCTGCACGGGCACGAGTTCCTGGTCACGGGCACCGACGGCGGCCCGACGCCGCCCAGCACGCGCTGGCCCGAGGTGACCACCGATGTGGCCGTGGGCCAGATGCGCCAGATCGAGCTGATCGCCGACGAAGAGGGCGACTGGGCCATGCACTGCCACAAGAGCCACCACACCATGAACGCCATGGGCCACGACGTGCCGACCATGATCGGCGTGGACCACCGCGGCCTGGTCGGCAAGATCCAGAAGGTCGCGCCCGACTACATGCTGATGGGCGAGCGCGGCATGGCCGACATGGGCGAGATGCAGATGCCCATCCCCGACAACACGGCGCCCATGATGACCGGCACCGGCCAGTTCGGCCCACTGGAGATGGGCGGCATGTTCACGGTGTTCAAGGTGCGCAAGGACCAGAAGCCCGGCGACTACAAAGACCCCGGGCCTTACAAGTTCCCCGAAGGCACCGTGGCTTACGAGTGGAACGGCACACTCCCTCCAGCACCGCGCCCCGCCGCCAGCCGCGACACCACGCCGGCCGCCGCCAAGGCGATCAAGCCCACGAGCAACAGCATGCAGCATTGAGATCTCAGTTTTCCGTTCCCCTTCCTACCCCTCCCCTGAAAGAACCCACATGAGCTTTGCACGATCCTTCCTGCCCTCCCGCTCCGCGCTGTTTTTCTCCGGCGTCCTGTTGGCCACCACGGCCGCCCTGGCGGGCGGCAACCACGCCGGTGGGCACCACGACTCCCCGATCGGGAAACCCGGCGTGGCTTCCCAGGTCAATCGCACGATCCAGGTGGACATGGCTTCCGGGATGCGCTTCAAGCCGGCGGACATTCCGGTCAAAAAGGGCGAGACGATCCGCTTCGTTTTGAAGAACACCGACGTCGTCAAGCACGAGTTCAGCCTGGGCACCCAACAGGAGCTGCTGGAGCACTACGAGGTGATGAAGAAATTCCCCGACATGGAACACGACGAACCCAACAAGATTTCGCTGGCGCCCGGCCAGCAGGGCGAAGTGATCTGGACATTCACCAAAGCCGGCGCCGTGGACTTCGCCTGCCTGCACGTCGGGCACTTCGACGCCGGCATGAAGGGCCAGGTCAAGGTGGCGGCGAAATGACACGGGTCAGCGTCGGCTCGCCCCTTCCCCGCGTTCATTCACAAAAGGAACTCCCCATGAAGACCCTCCCTGCCGCATTGGCCACCCTGGCCGTCGCCCTCTCGTTCTGGGCGGTGGGCCCGGCGTTCGCCCAAACGACCTCGGACCCCGGCAAAGCGGGCGTGGCCGCCATGCCCGCCTTGACCGACGGCGAAGTCAAGAAAATCGACAAGGACGCCGGCAAGATCACCATCAAGCACGGTGAGATCAAGCACATGGAAATGCCCGGCATGACCATGGTCTTCGTGGTCAAGGACAAGGCCTTGCTGGACACGGTGTCGGTCGGCGCCAAGATCCGGTTCATGGCCGCCAACGAGAACGGTCGGATGGTGGTGACCGACATACAGCCCGCGAAGTGACCACCCGACCCCGGTGGGTTTTCCTGGTCGCCACCGGCCCGGCGTTGGCGGGGCTGGCAGCGGCCTGGGCGCTATGGTGGGGCCTAGCCGCGCCACCACCCGCCCTGCGCGACTTTTTCGCGACTTCATTTCCGCACCGGCTTTTCAGCCGTTTCCGAGTCGGCTCAGGTCCAGACCTTCCTTAGGCCTCATACCCATCTGCGTACCCTCCCCTTGTAAGCCTCGTACTCTGCCCCGAATAGAGACACCAACACACGTTCTTCCGGAATGATCTGGAACCGAGTGATGTAAAGCACGAACAAGACAACCCATAGGACAGCGACCGGATTCGCCAGAAACACGGCCCACGCCAACAGGGTCAGCAAGAGCCCGACATACATGGGGTTGCGCGTGTACCGGTACACGCCTTGGACGACCAACGAGGATGCCAAGCTTGCCTTGACCGGGTTCACGGTGGTCTTGGCGCGCCGAAACGCAACCATTCCGGCAATGGCGATGCCTTGGCCGACGCTCACCAGAACGATGGCGCAGAGCACGCGGGCCAGGTAGGGAATCTGCACAAGGCCCGCGACGGCGGGCGTCAGCCACATCAGGAGCGCCAGGACAAGCGTCACGATGGGGGGAGGAACCTTCAGTTCAAGCACGCTCATATCACTCCATGAGGTCTAGCACCCGGCCGTGAACACAGCTGTGATTTCAGCCCAGTCCGAACGTCTTGCGCAGGCCCTTTTCGACCGGGCCAGCGGGCATGAAGCGGCGCAACTTGGCCAGAAGGGACGCTTCCCCCTTGGGCGTGTGGCGCATCTTCCACGGACCAAGTGCCGCGCTGACCATCGTCGCCACAACGCCTTCAGGCGTGGGCGCCTTTTGCACGTTGTTCTGGAAGGCTTTGGCGACGATGGCAAGCTCTTTGCTGTAGTCCGGGATTCTGGCAGCGGTCTGGGGCGCGTTGAGATCAAGGTTGGTTTTGGTGAAGGAGGGCTCGACCAGCGACACGCGGATGCCGAATTGGCGGACTTCATGATCCAGTGACTCGGACAGCCCTTCAACAGCGTATTTGGAGGCCGCATACAAGGCCATGTACGGCGAACATAGAAAGCCAACCACCGAGCTGACATTGACGATGCGACCGGAACGCTGCTGACGCATGTGCGGCAGCACGGCCTTGATCACGCGCAAGAGGCCGAAAAGGTTGGTTTCGAACAGCGTCTGGGCTTCGGCAATCGAGGTTTCTTCAGTCGCGCCCAGCAGGGTCACACCCGCATTGTTGACCAGCACATCGATGCGCTTGGCCTGCGCGATGATGGCCTGAATGCCTCGATCAACGGAAACATCGTCGCGGATATCCATCTCAATGAGCGTGACGCCAGGTATGGCTTGGGCCTTTGCCGTGTTGCGCACGGTGCCGAAGACCCGGCAGCCTTGTTCGGCAAACTTTGTGGCGGCGGCGCACCCGATGCCTGACGACACGCCGGTGACGAGGACAACTTTGGAATTCGACATGGCAGTTCCTTTGTGTAGAGGATGTGGAGTGACGAGGATCAGTTGTGTAAGGAGGCAGGTCTGATCGGATTGCGTGCCATGACGATCCACGCTGCGCCGTCGATCATCACCGAACGCTCGCCGGGGAGGCCCGCGAAGACGGCACGAACCGCGGCCGAGGCGCGGGCGCGGATGTCGTCGGGCTGATCAGCGAGCGCGCGCGACAGTGGGCCGACCTCGAGCGCCATCTTCACCGCGTCGTCGATCGCAGCGTCCCGCGTCCCGCCCTCGCCGAACGGGACGGAAGCATCGAAGGGCGCGATAGCGATATCGGTGAAGCCGGCTGCCGTCAGGATGCGCGCCACTCGTCTCCGGTCGCCGAACGAAAATGGGCCGGGCGCTTCGGGATCGGGCAGCGCGGTCAACGGGACGATGTTCTTGAGCGCGCCAATCGGCAGGCGCACCCAATCGTTCTCGGCCACGCCGCGCCAGCAGACGAAAGCGACCCGCCCGCCCGGCCGCAGCGCGCGTCGCAAGTGAGCGAACGCCCCTGTCGGATCGTCGAAGAACATCACCCCGAAACGCGAAAACAGGATGTCGAACGCGCCCTCGGGCAGCTCGGCGCTGCTGGCGTCGGCCACCCGGAACAGGGCCGGCGTATCCTGTGGCGCAAGCGCGCGCGCTCGGTCGATCAGCGCTTCGGATATGTCCACTCCCAGCACTTGGCCCCCCGGGCCAACGCGGGCGGCCAGAGCCAGACTCGACGCGCCCGCGCCGCAGCCGACGTCCAGCACGCGCTCGCCCGTCGCGGGCGCGACGGCTTCGATCGCGGCCTGGCCGAACACCGCCACCATGGCGTCGAGCCGGGCCTGGTTGGCGACCCAGCGCTCTCCGCTTTGGCCATTCCAGTCGGCGACCTGATAGGCATTTTGCTCGGGCATGCTATCTCCTTGTTCTGATTCGTTCTTAACTAGCTACCCTTTTATCGAGGCAGGGGGAAATGACGCTACTCGGCCCATGCCGCGATCCGTTTCGCGATCGCCTCGGGGGCCTCGATGTGCAGGAAGTGACCGACCCCGGGGATGACTTCCAGCGCGTGCGGAGCGGCGAACCGATGTCGGTCGTCGACCTGCTGGGGGAGGATGCAGCCGTCGTCGGCACCGTGGAGCTGCAGCAGGGGCACCGCGATCGGCCGAGACAGGCGGCGCGTCGCTCCAAGCATGCCGGGGCGCAGCATCGCCCGGTAGTACTTCAGAGGCGCGGGCATGCTCGCCCGCAGGTGCTCGTGCAGCTCTGCCTGGAGAGCAGGAGCTAGCGAGAGGCCGGGCGACCACTGACGCCAGAGGTGGTCGATGAGGGCGAGATCGCGGGCGGTGGCCATCCAGCCGCTTCCCGGCAGTTGAAAGAGTCCCATGTACCAGCTCCGGCTTAGCTGCGCGGGGCGCGCAAGCTGGCGCATGAACGTGAGTGGATGGGGGATAGCGAGCGTGACCGCGCGTTCGATCCGCTCCGGCGCGGTGACGCAGGTATCGTAGGTGACCAGGGCGCCCCAGTCATGGCCAATCAACTCCACGGGCCGACCCGGAGACCAGCGGTCGATCAGGGCGATCACGTCGCTGGTGAGGGCAGCGAAGTCGAACGGCCCCGCAGTCGGGGACGGCGCGTAACCGCGAAGCCAGGGTGCGACGACGTGACGTCCACGGCGGCCGAGTTCGGCAAGGAAGGGCTTCGCGGTCGGGGGATGGTCCGGGAAACCGTGCAAGACGATGGTCGGTTGCCCATCGGGGTCACCCCCCTGCAACGCGTGAAAGGTGCCGTGCGGCAGGTCGAAGGTGACGTGTTCGAACTCCATGTGTGTCTTCTCAAGCCAACATCGATTGCTGGGCGAAGATGCCCGCCATCGCGCCCTGCGACGATGCCTGGGTGACCGAGGGCAAGAAGGTCGTGGTGAGGTCGCCGGCGGCGTAGATGCCGGGCATGCTGGTCTGGCGGCGCTCGTCGACCTTGAGGACGATGCCGCTGGGCGTATCGGCCGTGGCGAGGCCCAGAGATTCGTGCAGGCTTGCGGACGGCTTGTTGCGCGGCTGGGCGAACAGGATGTCGACCGCGATATGGCGGCGGGTATCGAGATTGACGGTGGTGATACGGCCCTTGTGATGGGCGATCTCAACGATCCGGCCATCGACGACAGGGATGTTGCGGCGCGCCAGATCGGCCTGGATCTCGGGCGCAATGTCGTGACCATCGGCGAAGACGGTCAGCTTGTCGGTCCAATCGAGGAACAGCCTGACCTGATTGTGAGATTGCGGGCCGGACCAGACGACGCCCCAATGCTGGCCGGCGACTTCAAAGCCGTCGCAGTAGGGGCAGGGCACGATGGACGTGCCCCAGCTTTCGGAAAAGCCTGGAACGTTGGGCATCTGGTCGGCGACGCCATAGCTCAGGATCAGGCGGCGCGCCCCAAGGCTTTCGCCATCGCCAGTGAGGACGGAGAAGTGGTCGATGGCGCCAGAAACGCTGTCGGCCCGGGCATTGACCAGCTTGACCGTGGGATAACGCTCCAGCTGCTGCCGCGCCTCGGCCAGGATGTGCAGGGGTGGCTTGTGATCGTGGCCGAGCAGGCCGTGCGAGTGGCCAGCGAAGCGATTGCGCGGCAGGCCGGTATCGAGAACAGTGACCTTGCGGCGGGCACGGCCGAGCTGCAGGGCGGCGGCGAGGCCGGCAAAGCTGCCGCCGATGATGATGACGTCATTCATGGTGATGGGCTCCGTGTGGTGGATGGAGGGGGTCGGTCCAGTTACTGGACTTTTAAGTACATTAATGTGCACGAGCTATAGTGAACTGTCAAGTCCACTAAATATGCCCATGACCCACCCCCCAGCTCCCGCTCCCAAGCCCCAACGCGGCCGGCCACGCGATCCTGAGCGCGTGCGGCGCATCCTGGAAGCGGCGCAAAGGCACTTCAACGAGCATGGCCTGGAGCGTGCCAGCGTGGATGCCATAGCCGCGGACGCCGGCGTGTCCAAGATGACCGTGTACAGCAATTTCGGCTCCAAGGAGGGGCTGTTCCAGGCGTTCGTGCGCGACAGGACGGTGGCGGTGGTGGCTGACGGCCCGGGCGCCGAGGCGCTGGACCCAGGCCAGCCGGAGAAGGCGCTGCTGGCGATCGGGGCCCGGTTTCTTGCACTGACGCGCGGGGACGACGCCCTGGGCGCGTTGCGCTCTGTCTACGGCGTCGCGGGGGCGCAGCCGGAAGTCTGCCGTGCGTTCTACAAGGAAGGCCCGGAGCGTGCGAACGGCGAGCTGGCTGCATACCTGCGCCGTGCTCACGCGGCGGGCACGCTGAAGGTGCGGAACCCGCTTCAGGCAGCGGACCTGTTCCTGTCGATGTTCCTGGGCTCCGGGCACTTCCGCGGACTGCTGAAGCTCGAGATGCCGGATTCCCGGGAAAACAGGGCTCTTCTGCGCGAGGCCGTACGGGTCTTTATGGCGGCCTACGGCGCGTAGGCTCCACAATGCGGCCTGAGGCCGCGAGCACGCGGCGGGCCCGGGAAGCCCGGCGCTGAATCTGACTTTTTTGTCATCCCGGCGTCATCTCGCCAACCCGATCCCCTTTCTACAGTGTCCCCATGGCTTGGCGGTTCCGGCAGCCCACCAAGGGTCCGATGCCCGCCAGACCGGCTCCAGGCGCTTTTGCCTGGGTTCTGTCATGAAAGGAAATCGGTATGTTCCAGTGGATGCCCACGGTCACGCGACGCCACTTCCTCGGCAGCCTGGGCGCGCTGGGCGCGGCCGGGTCCGTGCCGGGGGTTCTGGCCGCCACCCCCGGTGTCTCCGATACCACGGCCGCAGCCATCACCGGCATTGAAAAAGAAGCGGCGGGCTTCGCCAACCCGCTGCGGCTGCCCGGCGGCAGCGGCCTCTATGGCGTGCTGCCCGCGTCCGAATTCCGGGAGGTGCATGTAGTGCGCAGCGCCATCGAGGTGCTGCCCGGCCGGCGCACCCCCATCCTGGCCTATGCGGTGGAGTCGGGCGGCAAGACCTTCCTGAACCCCGCTCTGTTGGCCCGCCGGGGCGACGAGATGCGTGTGCGGCTGATCAACGACATCGATCAGCCCACCGTCATCCACTGGCACGGCCTGAGCGTGGATTCGCGCAACGACGGCAACGGTCTCAACGTGGTGCCCCCCGGGGGCCGCATGGACTACGCCTTTGCCCTGCGCGACCGCGCGTCCATGTACTGGTACCACCCGCATGCGCACGGTTACATCCCGCAGCAGGCCTACCACGGGCTGGCCAGCCTGCTGTTCGTCGAAGACGACGAAGAAGCCGCGCTGCGCAAGGAGCTGGACCTGGTCCTGGGCGACAGCGAAATCCCCCTGGTGCTGCAGGACCGCGAGTTCGACGCACAGGGCCGGCTGCGCTATGCGCCGACCGCGGCCCAGTCCTTCGGGGGCTGGGTGGGCGACCGTCTGCTGGTCAATCTGACCGAGCGACCGTTCATCCAGGCCGGGCGCCGCATCGTGCGCTTTCGCATCCTCAACGGCTGCAACGCGCGCAGCTACCGGCTCGCGTTCGTGCAGGGCGGGCACCGCCTGGGCTTCTTCCTGGCGGGCACCGACGGTGGCCTGCTGGCCCAGCCGCTGCGCATCGACCAGACCTTCATTTCCCCCGGCCAGCGGCTGGACGTGCTGGTGGACCTGCGCGAAGCCGATCCCGGCCGGCCGGTGACGCTGGCCTCGCTCGCCTTCGACCCCATGCATGCCGAGGGCGGCCACGACATGGGCCAAGCAGCAGGCCCTGCCATGGCTGGCATGGACCACAGCCAGCACGGCGCGGCGCCCACGGCGGAGCCGTCCACCCCGATGGCGATGGAGGGCGACGCGCGTGCGCTGATGCGCATCGACCTGAAACCTTCGGCCCCATACGAGCGCCGCATGCCCACGGTGCTGTCCAGCCTGCCCGCTGCGATCACGTCCCCGAACCCGCCGCGCCGCCTGCGGCTCGGCCACAACGGCCAGGGCAACTGGACGATCAACGGCGGGCTCTTCGACCCGAAGGTGGCGGCGCTGAGCGTACAGCGCGGTGCCCGCGAGACCTGGCTGATCGAAAACGCCGAACGCAGCATGCCCCACCCCATGCACATCCATGGCTTTTCATTTCGCGTGATCGAGCGCCTGGGCAGCCCCGCGCTGGTGCGCGAACTGGCCGGCGCCCGGGGCCTGCTGCCGCACGACCAGGGCGTGGTGGACACCGTGCACGTGTGGCCCGGCGAATCGGTGCGCATCGCCATCGACTTCACCCACCCGCACGCAGGTGACCAGGACTACGTTTTTCACTGCCACTCGCTGGAACACGCCGAAGCGGGGATGATGCTGCGGTATACGGTAAAGATATGAAACACGCTGCATCGCCCCAGACGCACGGACCCAGAAGCCTGTGGCGAACGCGTTTTGGCGTCGGTTGGCTGGTGCTGGGCGCGGTGGCGGCGTTCTTTCTGCTGACCGAGCACCGGGCCCACCTCTTCGGCGTCCTGCCGTATCTGCTGGTCCTGGCCTGTCCGTTGATGCATCTGTTCATGCACCGCGGCCATGGCACCCATGGTCATCACGGAAGTCCTGAGCAACCGCGGACCGGGGCCGATGAGATAGACCAGACGAACCCGGGAGATCGATCATGAATCCCAGCGAAACGGCCTATGGCCTGTGGTCCCTGGTGGTCCTCAACTCGGCCGTTTTCATCCTGTTCGCCTTCAGCTTCTTCAAGCCGGCCACCGCGCGCGACTGGCGCAGCTTTGGCGCCTTTGCCGCTTTCATCGTGGCCCTGTTTGTCGAGATGTACGGCTTCCCGCTGACCATCTACCTGATGTCGGGATGGCTGGCAACCCGGTTCCCGGGTCTTGACCTGTTGACCCATGACAGCGGCCACCTGTGGTCCACCTTGCTGGGCGAAACAGGCGATCCCCATTTCGGTGTACTGCATATCGCCAGCTATGTCTTTCTAGGATATGGCTTCTACTTGCTGTCGAGCGCGTGGCATGTGCTGTACCACGCACAGCGCCAGCACTCGCTGGCGACCACCGGGCCATACGCCCGCGTCCGGCATCCGCAGTACCTGGCCTTCGTGCTGATCCTGCTGGGTTTCCTGCTGCAGTGGCCCACGTTGCTGACCCTGCTCATGTTCCCTGTCTTGCTTGTGATGTACAGGCACCTCGCCATCACCGAAGAGCAGGAAATGCACAAGCAGTTCGGGGAGACGTACGATGCATACGCCCAGTCCATACCTCGGTTCATCCCTCGCTTGGGCAAGGCACGGTCGACGGCCGACGCTGAGCCAAAGAAGTGACCTGGGTTCTTGCAGGCAGCAAGCGTTTCGTTCGTTCAGGGGTTGGATCCAGGAGAAATGGTCTTTTGCTTCTGAAAGGGGGTTCCATGAATCAGCCTGACAACGGCGCCCAGACGCCATCGTTCTGGCGCCGCCCGGCCGGCATGGCGCTGGCAACGGTGGCCTTGATCGCCGGCTTTTTCCTGCTGCGTGAGCACTGGGGCCATGTCCTGGGTTACTGGCCCTACCTGCTGTTGCTCGCCTGTCCGCTGATGCACCTGATGCACGGCCATGGCCATGGAGGCCATGGCGGGCACCGGCGGCCGCCGGAGCGCACCGACAACAACAGGGAATAGGCTCATGAACATGAACGAACACCACCACCACGGCAGCGGTGCACCGTCCCCTTCGGCCGCTCCAACGGATCTGAAGGACCCCGTGTGCGGCATGACCGTCACGGCGCAGTCCGCTCACACGCTGACGCACGAAGGTCGGCCCTATTACTTCTGCAGCGCCAAGTGCCAGGGCAAGTTCGCGGCGAACCCGCGGCAATACCTCGCGCCCGAGCCCCCGGTAGAGACGCCTCCAGCGGCGGCCGGCACGGTCTACACCTGCCCCATGCATCCGGAGATTCGCCAGGACCATCCCGGCAGCTGTCCCAAGTGCGGCATGACGCTGGAGCCCCTGCTGCCCGAACTCGACGACGATGACAACCCCGAGTTGCGCGATTTCCAGCACCGCTTCTGGTGGACCTTGCCGCTCACCGTGGTCGTCACCGTGCTGGCCATGTTCGGCCACCAGTTGCAGTGGTTCGAGTCCACAACCCAGACCTGGATCGAGCTTCTGCTGTCGATCCCCATCGTGCTGTGGGCCGGCTGGCCGTTCTTCTCGCGCGGCTGGCAGTCCGTGGTGAACCGCAGCCCCAACATGTGGACCTTGATCGGTCTGGGCACGGGGGCGGCCTTCGTCTACAGCGTGGTCGCCACGGTCGCGCCCCAGGTGTTCCCGGACTCTTTCATCTCCATGGGCCGCGTCGCCGTGTACTTCGAGGCCGCCGCCGTCATCATCTCGCTCACGCTGTTGGGGCAGGTGCTCGAACTCAAGGCCCGCTCGCAGACCTCGGCGGCCATCAAGTCGTTGCTGGGCCTGGCGCCCAAGACCGCCCGGCGCATCCGGTCGGACGGCACCGAAGAGGACGTGCCGCTGACCCATGTGCATGTGGGCGACCTGCTGCGCGTGCGCCCCGGCGAAAAAGTCCCGGTGGACGGCGAGGTCACGGAAGGCGGCAGTTCGGTCGACGAATCCATGCTCACGGGCGAGCCGATGCCGGTGGCCAAACGCGTGGGCGACAAGGTGATCGGCGCCACGCTCAACACCAGCGGCGCGCTGGTGATGCGTTCGGAGCGCGTCGGCGCGTCCACCGTGCTGTCGCAGATCGTGCAGATGGTGGCGCAGGCACAGCGCTCCCGCGCGCCCATGCAGCGCATGGCCGACGTGGTCGCGGGCTACTTCGTCGTCACGGTGGTGGGCATTGCGCTTCTGACCTTCTTTGGCTGGGGCCTGTTCGGCCCCGAACCGCGCTGGGTGTTCGGCCTGATCAACGCGGTGGCGGTGCTGATCATTGCTTGCCCCTGCGCGCTGGGCCTGGCCACACCCATGTCCATCATGGTCGCCACCGGCCGCGGCGCCACGCAGGGTGTGCTGTTCCGGGACGCGGCAGCCATCGAGAACATGCGCAAGATCGACACCCTCATCATCGACAAGACTGGGACGCTCACCGAAGGCCGTCCGACCTTCGAGCGCGCCGTTCCCGCGCCCGGTTTTGACGCCGACGAAGTGCTGCGCCTGGCCGCCAGCCTGGACCAGGGCAGCGAACACCCGCTGGCCGAGACCATCGTGCGCGCCGCGCGGGAGCGCGGCATGGCGCTGGACAAGCCCGAGAACTTCGAATCCGGCTCGGGCATCGGCGTGCGGGGGCAGGTGGCCGGGCGCCAGCTGGCGCTGGGCAACACCACGCTGATGGAACAGGCCGGTGTCTCGGTGGCCGCCCTGGTGCCGCAGGCCGAGGCCCTGCGCGCAGAAGGTGCCAGCGTGATGCACCTGGCGGTCGATGGCCAGCTGGTGGGCCTGCTGGCGGTGTCCGATCCGGTCAAGGCCAGCACGCCGGAAGCGTTGGCCACGCTCAAGGCCTCCGGGCTGCGCATCGTGATGGCCACCGGTGACGGCCTGACCACGGCCCGGGCGGTGGCGGCCCGCCTGGGCATCGACGAGGTGCATGGCGAGGTCAAGCCGGCCGACAAGCTGCTGCTGGTGGAACGGTTGCAGAAGGAAGGGCGCGTGGTGGCCATGGCCGGCGACGGCATCAACGACGCGCCAGCGCTGGCCAAGGCCGACGTCGGCGTGGCCATGGGCACCGGGACCGATGTGGCGATGAACAGCGCGCAGGTCACGCTGGTCAAGGGCGATCTGCGCGGGATCGCGATTGCGCGGGCGCTGTCGGAAGCGACCGTGGGCAACATGAAGCAGAACCTGGTGTTTGCCTTCTTCTACAACGCGCTGGGCATCCCGGTTGCGGCCGGCGTGCTGTATCCGCTCACCGGCTGGCTGCTGTCGCCATTGATCGCCGCGCTGGCCATGAGCCTGAGCTCGGTGTCGGTGATCGGCAATGCGCTGCGTCTGCGGGGAACGGCGCTCAAATAGCCTCTGGATGCTGCGCACGAAAGGTCGTCACCATGCCGATTGATTGCGCCGCGTCACCCAACACCGGCAAGGCGGTGCAAGCCGGCAAACGCCGCGCCTGCGGGGTCCTGCTGCAGGCGACCCTCGCCGCCCTGGCCTGGGACGCCATGCCGGCTGCGCACGCGCAGGAGCCGGATGGGCGCGACATCATCGAGCGGGTCGAGCACCTGCTGTGGGGCAGCACCGTGCAGGGCCAGTACCAGATGACCATCACCACGCCACGCTGGCAGCGCACGCTCGCGTTGCGGGTCTGGATCGAGCGGCCCCGGCGCTCCTTTGTGCGCATCTTGTCGCCGGCCAAGGAGGCCGGCATCGGTTCGTTGCGCATCGGCACCGACATGTGGAACTACCTGCCCAACGTGGAACGGGTGGTCAAGATTCCACCGTCGATGATGTTGCAGCCCTGGATGGGCTCGGACTTCACCAACGACGATCTGGTCAAGGAGAGCAGCGTTCTGGAGGACTACACCCACAAGGTACTCGGCACCTCGACCGTGGACGGCCAGGACGCTTACCAGGTCGAAGCCACGCCCAAGCCCGAAGCGGCCGTGGTCTGGGGTCGGGTGCTGTACTCGGTGCGCAAGGGCGACTTCATGCCCTTGAAGCAGGCGTACTTCAGCGAGCGCGGGGAATTGGTGCGGGTACTGAGCTTTTCCGAAGTGCGCCAGCTGGGCGGGCGCACCCTGCCTACGCGCTGGGAGATGCGACCGCTGGCCAAACCCGGCAACATCACCACCGTGCTGCTGAAGGAAGCGGTTTTCGACCGCCCCGTGGACGAGGCGGTTTTCACCCAAAGCCATTTGCAGAATCCATGAGCGCGCGCCTGAGCCCGACCTTCCCTCCGCCGCTCAGCGTGGCGGCGGATCGTGCCGGGGCTCCTTCAGCCGAGCTGGTGGTGCGACTGGAACGGGTCACGCGTGTGTACCAGCAAGACGGTATGGCGGTGCGTGCGCTCGATGGTGTCGATCTGGCGATTTCTCGTGGCGACTTTGCCGTGCTGGTGGGCCCTTCGGGCTCGGGCAAGACCACCTTGCTGAACGTGATGGGCGGACTGGATTCGCCCACGACGGGGCGCATCTGGATCGCAGGCGTCGAAACCGGCCGCATGAGCAAGGCCGAACTGTCGCAGATGCGCCTGCGCCAGATTGGCTTCGTGTTTCAGGAGTTCAACCTGATTCCGGTGTTGTCGGCGCTGGAGAACGTCGAGTTCGTGATGTTGCTGCAGGGCGTTCCCGAGGCGCAGCGCCGTGCCCGCGCCATGGACATGCTGCAGGAACTGGGCCTGCGGGGTCTGGAGCATCGGCGCCCGGCCGAGCTCTCGGGTGGGCAGCAGCAGCGCGTCGCGGTGGCGCGGGCGATTGCCGCCGAACCCGTGATCGTGCTGCCCGATGAGCCCACCGCCAACCTGGACTCCAAAGCCGGCGCCGCGCTGATGGACCTGATGCTGCGCTTGAATGAAGAGAAGGGCGTGACCTTTGTCTTCTCCACCCACGACCCGATGGTGGTGGAGCGTGCACGGCGGGTGATCCGGATGCGCGACGGGCGGGTTGAGTCGGATGAGCGCAAGCCCACGGCGCAGGCAGGCCGGCCATGATGCTCGGCAAACTCGCCTGGTGCAACGTGCTGCGCAACCGGCGGCGTTCGGCGATCACGGTGTTGTCGATCGCCACCGGGCTGGCGGCGCTCACCTTCATCTGGGCCTTCATCGATGGCATGAACCAGCAGATGATTCAAAACAGCACGCGCTTCCTGACGGGCGACATGCAGGTGCACCAGCGCGGCTACCACGCCGACCCCACGCTCGACCTGACCATGGAGCAAGTCGCGCCTGTTCTGGCGGCGGTGCGCGCCGACCCCAACGTGGAAGCCGCTGCCATTCGCCTGGAGGGAAAAGCCCTGGCCAGCCGCGGGGACAAGTCGCGCGGCATCGTGTTGGTGGGGGTGCAGCCGCGCGAGGAGGCGCTTGTGAGCGTGTTGTTCAGCGCGGTTGTCAGTGGTCGGGCCTTGCAGGACGACCAGCGCGGCGTCTTGATCGGCGAGCAGTTCGCGCAGGCCCTGGGCCTGGCGGTGGGCGACGATTTGCTGCTGATCGGGCAGGCCTATGACGGCTCGGTGGCCAGCGGACGCTTTCCGGTGCGCGGCGTGTTTCGCACCCGCATCGACGAGCTGGATGACCGGGTGGCGGTGATGCCCCTGGAGGCGGTGCGCGAGTTCTTCGCCGCGCCGACCGGTGCCAGCGCCATCGCGCTGCGGCTGCGCGAGCGAGGGCGGATCGACGCAACCCAGGCGCGTCTGTCCCAGCGTCTGGGTGTGGGCTACGAGGCACTGGCCTGGCCGCAACTGCTGCCCCTGGTGGCGGTCAGCGCGCGCTTCCACGAGGTCATGGCCTGGGTGGTACTGGTGGTGTTTTTCGGCATCGTGGCGGCGGCGGTGGCCAACCCGATTCTGATGGCGGTGCTGGAACGCACGCGTGAGTTCGGCATCATGTTGGCGCTGGGCACCAGCCGCGCCCGCTTGCTCGGGCTGGTGTTGCTCGAAGCCCTGTTGCTGGGCGCGCTCGGTCTGCTGGTGGGCAACCTGCTGGGTTTGTCCGTCACGGCGCTGTTTGCCCGCGTGGGTATCAACCTGGGTGCCTTTGGCGCGGCCCTGCGCACCATGCCGGGGCTGGAGGATGTGATCTTCCCGGTGATCCGCTGGGAACGCAGCGCCATGGTCTCGCTGCTGGTGTTCGCCACGGCGTGTATCGCCGCGCTGTATCCGGCGGCAAAGGCGGCGCGGCTGGAGCCAGTGGCCGCCATCCGGGGGCTCACGGGGTCACGCTCTGCGAGGGCACCGCGTGGCGGCGCACCGGGGCGGGGCTGGCCGGTGTTTCTGTTGATCGCCGCGCGCAACATCCTGCGCAACCGCCGGCGCACCGCCATCACCGCCGGCGGCACGGCGTTTGGCATCGTCGCCTTCGTTTTTCTGTTCAGCTACTTCGACGGGTTTGGCGAGGAGTTGATCGAGAACTCCACCCGCTATGTCACCGGCCACGTGCAGATGGAGCCCCGTGGTTTTCGGCAGGACTACGCGCCCGAGTTGGCGTTTGACGGCGCGCAGGCGCTGCTGCAACAGCTGCGCGCGGCGCCCGAGGTGGCGGCGGCGGCACCGAGGGTGCAGGCGCAGGCACTGGCCAGCAGCGCGGCCAAGTCCGAAGGCATCCTGTTGGTGGGCATCGTGCCCGAGGTCGAGCGCGAGGTCACCTTCATCCACCGCACACTGGTCGAAGGCAAGCCGCTCAGCAGTGGCGCGGACCGCGACATCCTGATCGGCCGCAAGCTGGCCGAGCGCCTGGGTGTTCGCCTGGGGGAAAAGGTGGTGGTGATGGCGCAAGCCGCCAATGGCGAACTCGGCACCAGCGCTTTGCGTGTTGCCGGAATCTTCGCCACCGAGAGCGGTTCCTTCGACAGCGCGATGGCTTTTGTCACGCTGCCGGCGGCGCAGTCGCTGCTGGCCCTGGACTCCAGGGTGTCCACCATCAATCTGCGATTGCGTGACCGCGCCACGCTGGACGCCAGTCTGCCGGCTTTGCGCCAACGGCTCGCCAACCCCTCGCTGACCTTGGAGCCCTGGCAAACGCTGTTGCCACAGGTGCAGGAGATGGTGCGCATGAACCGCGTCATCGGCAACATCGTGCTGGCGATTGCCTTCCTGGTGATCGCGATCGCCATCATGAACACGGTTTTCATGGCGGTGGCCGAGCGCACGCGTGAGTTTGGCGTGATGATGGCGCTGGGCGCACCGCCCGCCGCGATTCAACGCATGGTGGTGTACGAGACCCTGGCGCTGATGCTGCTCGCTTCCTTCATCGGTTACGGCGTGGGCGTGTTGCTGGTGGCCTACTTTGGGCGCCAGGGCATTGACCTGTCGGGCTTCTTTCGCGGCTACTCGGCCATCCCGGGGCTCACCGGCATCGTCCACCCCAAGCTGGTGCTCAGCCACATCGGTCCGCCGGGCCTGGTGTTGTTTGTGGCCAGCGTCCTGGTGTCGCTGTACCCCGCCGCCCGTGCGGCCCGGCTGGACCCGGTGCGGGCGATCCGCCATGTGTAGCGGAGCGTGCCGGGTGATCGGGCTGCTGAGCCTTTTGGCGGGGGTGGCGGCGCCGGTGGCGGCCCAGGACGCGCCGGTCGTGCGCGTCTCGGGCCACTACAAGAATGCGCTGCTGCGTTCAAAGACCTGGGCCGCCGAGCCCTATACCCTGGATGTCAACCGCTTGCGGCTGGAACTCAAGGGCCAGCTCAATACCGCGCTGGGTTTCGATCTGCAATACGACAACGAAGTCCTGCTGGGCAGCTACCTGCGCACCGCGCAGTTCAGCCAGCAGAAGGAGGGGCCGGTGCCGCAATACTGGCAGGCCCAGGCCAGCTACGTGGACCGGGCTTCGCTCCATGGTGTGCACCGCTTGTACCGGGCCCAGCTGCGCGGCGAGTGGAGCGACACCACCTTGCGTATCGGCAGACAACGCATCGCCTGGGGCACCGGTCGTTTCTGGAGCCCGATCGATTTGCTCAACCCGATCAGTCCGCTGGCGCTGGAGCGTGAGGAGCGTCCGGGTGTGGACGCCGTGTTGGTGGAGCAGCGCTTTGGCCCGGTCGCGCGTTGGTCGGGCGTCTATGCGCCCAGCCGGCAAAGCGGCCAGGACAGCCGCGCCCTGCAATGGCACAACAACACCCATGGCATCGATTATTCGGTGACGGCCGGCCGGTTTCGAGGTGACGAGGTGATCGGGCTGGACCTCGCGAGCCAGGTTGGCACGACCGGCGTGCGCGCCGAGTTCAGCCACACGCGCCCACCCCATGGTCCAGCCTTTCGTCGCACCCTGCTCGGTATCGACCACGCTTTTGCCAACACCCTGACACTCAGCGCCGAGCTGTACCACGACAGCAGCGGCGCCACCAGCCCGATGGCCTACGACTTCAGCGCCTTGGCAACAGGCCGCCGCCAGACGCTGGCACGGCGCTATGTGGGCCTGCGCGCCAGCTATGCCCTGACCCCCTGGCTCAAGCTCCACGCCGATCTCGTGCAGAACCTGGCCGATCGCAGCCATTACCTGGCCCCTTCCGTCACCTACTCGCTGCAAGACGACCTGGACCTGACGTTGGGATGGCAATACTTCGGCGGCGCCCCAGGCAGCGAACTGGCACGCCCGCCGGATGTGGTCCACGCCAGTGTGCAGTGGTTCTTTTGAGGCAGGACATCGACCCGCCATGAACCTGACTTTTTTGTCATTCCGGCGTCATCTCGCCAACCCGATCCCCTTTCTACAGTGCCCTCATGGCTTGGCGGTTTCGACAAGCCACCGGGGGTCGGATACCCACGGCAGGTGTTTCATTTTTTTGGAGGTTGATGCATGCGAAACGATCTTTTATTCAGGGAGCGCACCATGGCTTTTGAAAACGACGGCGCGACGGGCCGGCGCCGTTGGTGGATGGCTTCCATGGCCCTGGCCGGCCTGCTGATGGTCGCGGCGCCCTGGGTCGGTTGGGCCCAGACAAGCCCCGCCGCCGAGCAGTCGTCCAGCGAACGGGGCGTGACGGTCAAGGTGACCGCAAAGTCGATCGGGGTGCCAGGCAGCCCGTGGGAGTTCGCGGTCGTGCTGGACACGCACAGCGCCGACCTGAACGACGACCTCGTTCAAAGCGCCACCTTGACGACCGACGACGGACGCACGTTCAAGCCCACGGGCTGGCTGGGCGCGCCACCGGGCGGCCACCACCGCGAAGGCGTGCTGGCCTTCGACGTACCGGCGCCGCGTCCGGCTGCGATCGAACTCCGGATCGACCGGCCGGGCGAAGCCGCTCCCCGCAGCTTTCGCTGGCAACTCTGATGTTTCAACAAGGACGGTCCGTGATGACAAGCAAGAACAACTGGCTTTTGACGGCGGTGCAGATGGGCCTGCTGGCCTGGTCGGGTGCCACCTGGGCCGCCGACCAGGTCTATGTGGCCAATGAAGGCGCCGACACGGTGAGCGTGCTCGATGCCGCCTCGTTCAAGACGCTGGCGAGCGTGCGCGTTGGCAAGATGCCGCACAACGTGCAGGTATCGCCCGACGGCCAGTTCGCCTGGGTGACCAACAACGGCGAGCCCGGCCCGATGAGCGACGCCTCCGCGCACAAGGGCATGGCCCCAGGCGCCCACGAGGCGATGGCGCAACCCGGGGCGGTCTGGGTCATCGACACCGGCACCCACGCCGTCGTCGCCCGGGTGCCGGTGGGCATGCACCCGGCCCATGTGGTGGTGTCGCCCGATGGCCGTCTGGCCTACGTCACCAACGGTGGCGACAACACGGTCAGCGTGGTCGACACGTCGACGCGAAGCCCCGTGGCGAGCATTCCGGTCGGCCAGTTTCCCCATGGCCTTCGGATCAGCCCGGACGGCAAAGAGGTCTACGTCGCCAACCTCAAGGGAGGCACGGTGTCGGTCGTCGACACCACCAGCCAGAAGGAGGTGGCGCAGGTGCCGGTTGGCCAGGGCCCGGCCCAGACCGGCTTCACGCCAGACGGCCGCCTGGCCTTTGTCTCGCTGTCGCAGGAAAACGCCGTCGCCGTGATCGACCCGGCCACGCGCCAGGTGATTCGCAAGGTCGCCGTCGGAGCGGTCCCCATCCAGCTGTACGCCACGCCGGACTCGCGCACGCTGCTGGTGGCCAACCAAGGCGCGCGCCAGAAACCCGGCAACACCGTCAGCCTGATCGATCTGGAGAGCTTCAAGGTCACCAACACCGTCGTGACCGGCGCCGGCGCCCATGGCGTGGTCGTTGACCGGGAAGGCCGGTACGCCTATGTGACCAACACCTACGCCAACACCGTCTCCGTGATTGATGTGAAAGACCGCAGGGTCGTGAAGACGGTTCCCGTGGGCAAGGCGCCCAACGGCATCAGCATCGCGCCTTGATGGCTGTGTGCGTAAGATGCGGCAGGGGGCCGCGCGGGCGGCCATGGGAAAGGTCCGATGAACGGCTACGAACTGCTACCTGGCGCCCAGGGTCTTGTCGCCGCACTGGCCGTCGGCCTGGTGATCGGTCTGGAACGTGGCTGGCACAACCGCGAGCTGCCGGAAGGGGGGCGTGTTGCGGGCCTGCGCACCTTCGCGCTGACCGGTCTGCTCGGTGGTGTGCTCGGGCATCTGCAGCCCGATTTCGGTGCCTGGCCTTTGCTCGGTGCGCTGCTCGGGCTCTCCCTGCTGCTGACGGTGTCCTACACCCGCCGCGCCAAACTGTCGGGCGATCTCAGCGCCACCACCCCCGTGGCAATGCTGTTGACGCTGGCGCTGGGCGCCTTTGCGGCCCACGGCAACATCACCCTGGCCTTGTCGGCCGCCGTGATTGGCGCCGTGCTGCTGGACCTCAAGCCGACCTTGCACGGCTGGCTGCGCGTGATCGATCACCGCGAATTGACGGCTTCGCTGCAGCTGCTGGTGTTGTCCATGGTGATCCTGCCCTACCTGCCCAACACCGGTCTGGGGCCCTACGCCGCGCTCAATCCCTACCAGCTGTGGTGGGCGGTCATCCTGATCGCGGGCCTGTCGCTGACGGGCCACTTCGCGATGCGCATCACCGGCGCACAAAGAGGCGTCCTGTGGACCGGAATTCTGGGTGGGCTGGCCTCTTCCACGGCCGCCACACTGGCTTTGGCCCGGTACGCACGCCAGCAGCCGCGCCTGGCGGATGCGGCAGCGGCTGGCTCGCTGGCCGCGTGTGGCGTCATGTTCTTTCGCATGCTCGTCCTGCTGGCCGCGGTGCAGCCGTCGCTGCTGTCCACCCTGGGCAACAGCCTGGTGGTCTCGGGCGTGGTGTTGCTGGGGGTGGCGCTCTGGCGGTGGCGCAAGCAGGCCAACACCCCGGTGGGGGAAGGTGCCGTCGACACGATGGCGCCGTTTGACCTCGGCACCGCGCTCGGCTTTGGCGCGCTGCTCGCCGTCATGAGCGTCCTGGTGCCCGCGGCGAAACAGTGGCTGGACACCAGCGGCCTCTACGTGCTGTCGGCGGTGTCTGGCCTGGTGGACGTGGACGCGATCCTGATCTCGCTCGCCCGGCTGCACGGAACGGGTGGCCTGTCCACGGTCGCCAGTGTCACGGCGCTCGGTCTCGCGACCTTGGCGAACATGGTGACCAAAATCGGCATCGCCTGGACGACGGGTGGCCCGCAGGTCGGCAAGCCCGTGCTCCTGGGCTACCTGGCCGCGATGGCGTGCGGAGCGATCGTGTTGGCGCTGAGCGTGGCGCTTGTGTGAGGCTTGCGTGAAGCTTCACCGGCCACGTCTTCGGATGTTGTGTGTTTGAACCACAAGGACCCCCACCATGGAAAAGTCATTCCACCGTTTCTCTGAACTCTTTTCCCAGCTGGGCCTGCCCATGGACGAGGCCGGTATTCGGGCCTTCCTGAAAACGCACTCGCCCCTGCCAGACGATGTGCTGCTGGCCGATGCGCCCTTCTGGACACCGGCTCAGGCGGCTCTGTTGCGCGAAGAGCTGCTGGAGGACGCGGACTGGGCCGAGGTGGTGGATCAGCTGAACACCGCTCTGCGCGCGCCCGTCCGCGGTTGAGACACCGACCGGGGCCGTGAGCGCCCGCGGGTCGCGGGGTTCTGCCTCCGTTCACCGGCTGGCAGGCTTACCGTGGTGGCTTCCACAACAAATGGCCGTCCACCCGCTGCAACTTGCCCTCGCGCTCCAGCGCCGCAACGGCGCGGTAGAGCGCTTCATGGGTCACCGCCAAGTCCCCTGCGAGGCTCTTCAACCCGGAGGCCATGGGCAAGCTGCCTTGGACGCCTTCGGTGCGAATCAGATGCACCAGCCGTTCACCCACCCCTTTCAGGGACAGCCGCTCGCACTGAAGGCGTGCTTGCCGGAGTTCAGCGCTCAGCATGGTGATCCACTTCTGCGAGAAGCGGGCGTCTGAGGCCAGCGCCATCCGGAGGTCTGCCAACGGAAGGCGAACCAGTTGGGACGGTGTCGCCGCGATCGCATCGCAGTGGTAGGCGACCGCCTGGAGGCTGGCTTCGGCGACAAAGCCATGCCGCACCCGCTGCAGCACCAATGCGGAACCTTGTTCGTCCACGCGCTGCAGCAGCACTTCGCCCATGACGACGAAGTGCATGAACCTGGGTTTTTGCCGTTGTCTGAACAGAGGGGTGCCCCGGTCCACCTTCACAGGTTCCGCGGCCTCCATCAGCGCTGGGGTGAGGAGTGTTTCCAGTTCCAGGGGAAATTCGATCTGCATATGATCAAAATCATACGATGCGTGCCGCTTGAACAGGGATCATCGGTGCCCCATGCAACGACCCAACGGAGTTCTGCAGATGCACCCATCGATTCTTTTCAACGCGCTGCTGGCGGGACCGCTCCTGGCCGCAGCGCCATCGGCGGCGCTCGCCCAGCACGCCGCCCATCAGCCGGCGGCACCGGAATGGGCCTCGCCCTATGCAGGCATGCAGGGCCGAGACATCAAGGCGCTCTCGCCCCAGCAGATCGCCGATCTCCGTGAGGGCAAGGGCATGGCCCTTGCCTTGGCGGGCGAGCTCAACGGCTTTCCAGGCCCATCGCACGTGCTGGAAATGGCGGACGCCCTGGGCCTGAGCGCCGAACAGCGCGCGACGACCCAGCAACTGCTGGAGCAGATGAAGACACAGGCGCGGACGTTGGGCGCCGAGGTCATCGCAGCCGAAGGCAGACTGGACGCCCTTTTCAAGGAGCGCAGGGTCACGCGGGACAACCTGATGACCGCGACCTTGCAAGTGGCCAACGCACAGGGGCGGCTTCGTGCCGCCCACCTCGGATACCACTTGACGATGGCGGAGCTGCTGACCGCTGGGCAAATCGAGATCTACAACCAGCTCAGAGGCTATTGATCCCCCAGCCAAGCGTCATCCGGCGGTGGCCCGCTCCGACGCGTACCAGCGCTGGTCGCCCAGCATCATTTCCTGGTGCCCGCGTCCCGCCGGAATCATGGGGTAGCAGTTCTCCTGCGCCACCACGCGCACGTCGAGGAAGAACGGGCCGTCGTGGGCCAGGCATTCGGCCAGCGCATCCGCGAGTTCGTCGGGCGCGTCCACGCGGCGCGCGCCCCAGCCAAAGGCCCGGGCCAGCGCCACGAAGTCCGGCAGCGCGGCGTTCCAGCTGTGGCTGATGCGGTTGCCATGCACCAGCTCCTGCCACTGGCGGACCATGCCCATGTAGCCGTTGTTGCACAGCATCACCTTCACCGGCGTGCCGTGTTGCACGGCGGTCGACAGCTCCTGGATGTTCATCAGGATGGAGGCGTCGCCGCTCACGCAGACCACGGTTCTGTCGGGGTGCGCGATCTGCGCGCCGATGGCCGCGGGCAGGCCGTAGCCCATGGTGCCCGCGCCGCCCGAGGTCAGCCAGCGCCGGGGCGCTTCAAAGCGCAGGTGCTGCGCCGCCCACATCTGGTGTTGGCCCACGTCGGTGGCCACGATGGCGTCGCGGGGCGCCAGTTGCCGCTGCAGTTCGTGCATCAGCTGTTGCGGCAGGATGGCGTCGCCGCGCGGCGTGAAGCCCAGGCTGTCGAAGCCGCGCCAGCCGGCGATGCGCTGCCACCAGGCGTCCAGCCGTTGCGCCGGTGGCGGCTCGGCGGGCAGGCTGGCGAGCAGGGCCTGCAGCACGGCGCCGCAGTCGCCATGCAGGGCCACATCGACCGGCACCACCTTGTTGATGTTCTTCGCGTCGATGTCGATGTGGATCTTGCGGGCGCGCGGCGCGAAGTCCGCGAGCTTGCTGGTCACGCGGTCGTCGAAGCGCGCGCCCACGCAGAGGATCAGGTCGGCGTGGTGCATGGCCTGGTTGGCTTCGAGCGTGCCGTGCATGCCCAGCATGCCGAGGAAGCGCGGGTCCGACGCGGGGAAGGCGCCCAGGCCCATGAGGGTCAGTGTGGTCGGCAGGTGCAGCCGGCGCGCCAGGCGGGTGAAGGTCTCGCAGGCCTCGGGCCCCGCGCTGATCAGGCCACCGCCCCCGTACAGCACCGGCTGGCGCGCGGCGCCGATCAACTCAACCGCTCGCTGCAGGGCCGCCGCGGCCGGCAGCGGGGGCAACACCGTGAGCACGTCGCCACCGTCGTCATGGGCTGGCGCCGTGGCGCACTGGAGCTGGACGTCCTTGGGCACGTCCAACAGCACCGGCCCCGGCTTGCCCGAGGCGGCGATGCACAAGGCCTTGCGCACGGCGGCGGCCACCTCGCTGGCGTCGCGCAGCTGGTGGTTCCACTTGGTCACGGGGCGCGACATGCCGATCGCGTCGCATTCCTGGAAAGCCTGCGTGCCGATCACGCCGGTGGCCACCTGGCCGCTGATGCACAACACCGGGATCGCGTCGCTGTGCGCATCCAGCAAACCGGTGAGGGTGTTGCTGACCCCAGGCCCCGAGGTGACGAGCACCACCCCCACACGGCCGGTGCAACGCGCGTAGCCCTCGGCCGCGTGCACGGCGGCCTGTTCGTGGCGCACCAGCACATGGCGCAGGGCCGGCCGCTGGTACAGCGCGTCGTAGAGCGGCAGCGCGGCGCCGCCGGGGTAACCAAAGACCGTGTCGATGCCACAGGCCAGCAGGGTGTCGAGCAGCAGCTCGGCCCCGTTGCGGGCGGCCAGCGGCCCGGTGGCGGCGATCGGATCTTGCGAAGGCGAAGCCTCTGAAAGCGGCGTTTCCGAAAAGTGTTCGGCGGTGGTGGTGTTCATTGGCATATTTTTCTGCAAACATGCCAGAATGTTTTCGATTTATTGGAGACGTTCTGGTGACAAAGCCGAAAATCCATCTTCCAAAACAGCCCATCGACGAAGATTCGCCGGCCAGCTTCGATCGCCACGACATGGCCATCCTGCGCGAGCTGCTGGCCGATTCGCGCAAGACCCTGCAAGAGATCGGTGCGGCGGTGCACCTCTCGCCCACCACCTGCTGGAGCCGGATCAAGCGCCTGGAGGCGGAGGGCGTGATCAAGCGCTACACGGCGGACCTGAACCGCGCCAAGCTGGGCTGGCAGGACACGGTCATCGTGCAGCTCACGCTGGACAGCCACACCGACGAGGCGCTCTACGAGTTCGGCAAAACGCTGGCCACCATTCCCGAGGTGATGGAGGCCTACCTGATCTCGGGCGACTACGACTACTACATCCGCATCGCGGTGAAGAACACCCGCGACTACGAGCGGCTGCTGCGCGAGAAGCTCTACAAGATTCCCGGCATCCGCCACAGCAAATCGAGCTTCGTGTTGCGCGTGCTCAAGGACGAGCGCATGCCGCTGTGAAAGCGGCATGGGTCTTTGCGCGTCAGCGTGTTTGGGATTTGTGCGTAACGCTGTTTCACGGAAAGGCTCCGAGCGCCATGGGCCGGTCACGCATGCCGCAGGCGTCACTGCCCCCAGAAGGCATCCTCTTGCGTCTGGTCGCTGGAGAACAGCCGCACCTCAACGATCTTGCCGCCCTCGATGCGGATGAGGTCCACGCCCGGCTGCTTGAGCTGGATGCCGTCGCGCTCACCGGCAAATTCAATGGTGATGGCCACCCAGTCACCATTGGCCATGTAGTGGTCGGCACGGGTGATGGCGAACGTGCCTTTGGACACTTCCATCATCTTGCCCAGCATCGGGCCCACAGCGGCCATGCCGCGATGCGTGCCGGAAAACCGGTTGTTGCCGGGCTGGTGCCAGATCACGTCGGGCGAAATGGTGCTGCCCAGCGTGGCCTGGTCGCCGGTTTGCACGGCTTTGATGTAGGTCTTGGCGATGTCGATGTTGTTCATGGTGCGCTCCTGTGTTGACGCGGTTGTGGAAGATGGCTGTGCCAGCGCCGGGGTTGGCTGTCCTTCTCGGACGATTTCAATATGGTTATATTTGGACAAATAAGACCGATTGAAACGGTATATAAGCGACAATGACGGATACTTTCAGGACATTTTCAGAAAACAGCCATCCAAGGCCTCGGAAGCGATTCAGTCCGCATCAGGAAGCACGCAGGTGAACACGGAGATTCAGCGCCTGGGCTATCAACCGCAGGCGCCCTACCAGCTCGACCTCGAAGTCTTTTCTGTGGCCGACCTCAGACACCGGGGCAAGGAACAGGTGCGCGTGACCCACAGGTACGAGTTCCACACCTTGGTGTGCGTCACGCAGGGAAGATGTACCCAGATGGTCGACTTCAAGTCGATCTCTTGTGAGCCGGGGTCGCTGCTGGTGTTGCGGGCAGGACAGGCCCACAACTACGGAGAAGATGAAGACTGGGACGGCTGGAACCTGTTGTTCCGCCCGGAGTTTGTCTTGCCCGTTTCCACGACGTCTCACGACCTCAAGCTCGCGCTCAATCTGGAGAGGTTGCCTGAACACATGGTCCTCAGCAGCCAGGAGCTGCGCAAGGCCACGGACCTGTTTCAGCAGATGCGTGAGGACACACTGATCGACGCGCCGCAGGAAGATGTGCATGCCTTGCTGCGTCATCAGCTCCACACGCTCTTGACGCGGCTGAGCATCCTCCAAGGTCGGCAACAGGTACAAGGGCTTCCGGTCTCCGCGGCCTTGCAACGCTTCAACCGGTTCCAGCAACTGGTGGACGAGCGCTTCGCGCAATGGCACCAGGTGGCCGACTACGCCAGCCACCTCGGCTATACCGAAAAGACGCTGGCGCGCGCCGTGGCGGCGTCCATGGGCACGACGGCCAAGGCCTTCATCGCGGCGCGCATCCATCTGGAAGCCAAGCGCCTGCTGGTGCACACGGACTTGCATGTCGCCACCATCGCCGAGAAGCTGGGCTTCGACGAGGCGACCAACTTCAGCAAGTTCTTCCGGCGCGAGGTGGACTGCACCCCGGCAGAATTTCGAAGGCAGCAAAGAATGTCTCTTTGACGCCCTGAGCGGTGTAACGATTCGGCGACCTGCGGCGACTGAACCCCACCAAGGCTTGTGCACGCCTGTCTGGCGATGCACGAGACCCTGGCATGTCCATCACATCAGGAGCTTTCCATGTCCACGTTCTCTTCCCGCCTGTCCATGAGCCTGGCCGCCGCCGTTGTCACCACCGCCGCCCTCGGGGGCTGCGCCATGGCCTGCCGCGCCTGCGGTGGCGCCAAATGCGGCCCGGCCAAATCCATGTCCAAATGCGGCGCCGCCGCCAAGTGTGGTGCCTGCAAGGCCAAGTGCGGCGCCTGTAAAGCCCAATAAGCCCCAGGTCTTGCGCCCGATCCCCCGGGTCCCATCGGCGGTTCCGGGGATTCCTTCACCGAGGCCCCATGTCCGCATCCTCTGTTTTGCGCCGCCACTGGCGCTCGACCCCGCTGGCCGAACTCAACACCGCGCTCCGCCACGGCCTGTCCAGCGTGGAGGCGTTCGAGCGGGCGACCACCGCGTCGGGCTCGCTGCTGCAGAGCTGGGTGCGGGGCGCCCAGGTGGTGGCGTACGAACACTACCCGCCGGCGGACGTGATCGATCTGCGCAGCGGCGCCCAGTTCTATTACCACGCCCACCGCAACCACGGCGACGAGCACGGCCACCTGCATGTGTTCTGGCATGCCACCGCGTCGGGCCGCCGCCGTCGGCCCACGCTGGGCCGCACGGTGTGGAAACGCACCGCCCCCACCCACCTGCTGGCCATCGCGCTCGACGCCCGGGGCCTGCCCGTGAACCTCTTCACCACCAACCAATGGGTCACCGACGGTCATTGGTTCGACGCGGCGCGCACGCTGGCCTGCCTGGACCGCTGCAGCCCCGGCCCGGTGACCGGGCATGAACACGCATGCGCCTGGCTGACCCATTTCCTGGCCTTCTACCGGCCATTGATCGCCGACCTGCTGGTGCGGCGCGACGCCCGCCTGCACGCCCATGGCCCGTTGGCCGACGCGCTGAACAACCGGCGGCTGGACGTGCTCAGCCACCGCCGCATCGACTGGGCCGCCGATCTCGATGCGCTGCAGGCCGAAGCGAGCCGGCGCGGGCTGCCCGCCCCTCGATGAGCCGGCGCCCGGCCGGACAAGGCGCTCAGGGCTCGCCGTCCCCTTGGGGCCGGGCCGGCGCATCGGCCGCGCCGTCCACCACATCATCCACCCGCTCGGCGTAGGCCCGCATGGCCCGGCGCAGGAACGGCACCTGCAGGCTGAAGTTCTTGCAGCCGTCGCACATCATCAGGTGCAGGTTGAGCGACAGCTTCTCCGTGACCGACAGCTTGCGCTCCTGGGATTCGGACACCAGGCGGGTCACCTCACGACAGTTCAGCATGTTGCCCTCCTTGCGCAAACCAGCGGTTCTCCAGGCACTCGCGCAGCCGCAGCCGCGAGCGGTGGAGCATCACATTCAGATTGGTCGAGGTGATGCCCACCTCGGTGCAGATCTCGCGCGCGTCCAGCCCGATGTATTCGCGCATCATGAACACGCGGGCCTGCTGCCCGGGCAACCCCTCCAGGCACAGCTCGAACACCTTCCAGAACTGCTTGTCGTGCAGCGTCTCCGTGGGGTTGCCCCAGGTGGCCGGCCGCTCATCGGACTCCCACATGCCACGGGCATCGAACAGCTCGTTCAGGTCCGCTTCTTCGTCGGCGTCGCCCACCACCTGCTGCGACGACACGTGGCGCTGCTTGTGGCGCAGGATGTCGGTGATCTTGTGCTTGAGGATGGCGAACACCCAGGTCTTCAGGCTGGCCTTGCCGGCGAAGGTGGCCGTGTTCTTGAAGGCACCGAGCAGCGCTTCCTGCACGGCGTCTTCGGCCAGTTGGGCGTCGCCCAGCTGCAGCGCCGCGAACTTGAGCATCTTGCCCCGTAGGGCGCTGAGTTCAGCCGGATCGACCCCCGGCGGCAGGCCCGTCGCGCTCACGGTGCGGCCCGGTTCGTCAGCTGGTTGCGGGCCGCGCTGTAGCTGGACACCGCGTAGGGCACCAGAAAATTCAGCACCACGTGCCCCCACGAAATGCCCGCGCCAGCCAGCAAGGCCTCGCCCTGGTTGATCAGGTTGAGCACACAGCCCACCACGAACGACACGCGCAGAGCGCCGATCACGATCGGTCGGGAAAACACCGTGCTGAAAAAACCCTGCATGGACAACTCCGATGAAACGATGCGATGCGCGGCGGCGCCACGCACCCGTGGCACCACAGGGGCGCATTCTCGCGCACGCGTCCGCGCGCCCGGAGTCGGCATGCAGGCGCACTCCGCAAAGTGGCAACCAACCCGTGGGGGGACCTCCGGTGTGAAATGGTGTTGATGAGGTGTTGAAGAGCTGCTTGGTCGTTCGGCGACGGCCCATCGTTACAGCCCTCCCTTGCGGTCATCGACGAAGGCCTGCGCCGGCCTGGGCTTCGTCGGCCGCCACACGGAATTTTCAGGTCCGGTGTAAGAACCGCCGCATGGCCGCGACTACACCTTGCAAGCCCATCTTGTTGGCAAGCAACCCACCCCCAACCGTTTCAGGAGATCACCATGAACCCCACCCTCACCCGCCGCAACGCCGCCCGCATCGCTTCGGGCACCGCCCTCGCCCTGGCCATGGGCGCCGCCCTGACGCTGGCCGCCAGCCCGGCCGCCGCCCAGAGCGCCGACAAGGAAAAATGTTTTGGCGTGGCCCTCAAAGGCAAGAACGACTGCGCCGCCGGCCCCGGCACCACCTGCGCCGGCACCTCCAAGGTGGACCACCAGGGCAACGCCTGGTCGCTGGTGCCCAAGGGCAGCTGCGAGAAGACCGCATCGCCCACGTCGCCCACCGGATTTGGCCAGCTCAAGGCCTTCCAGGAAAAGGCCTGACCCAGGCCGCGCGGCCGCCGCACACCGGAGAACCCCCATGAGCCTTCACCCCGCTTCTGCCTCCGGTCCCGTCGCGCTGGCCGCGCTCAGCCAGCCCCGCGCGCCCGTTCCCGGGCCGCTGCCACAGCGCGCCGGGCTGGGCCTCAAACCTGAACACTTTGCCCACATCCACGCGCACCGGCCCGACGTGGGTTTCTTTGAAATGCATGCGGAAAACTACCTGGTGGCCGGTGGCCCCATGCACCACCACCTCACCCGCATCCGCGAAAGCTACCCGCTGAGCATCCACGGCGTGGGCCTGTCCATTGGCGGCGAGGACCCGCTCGACGCCGAACACCTGGACGCGGTGGCCCGGCTGGTCGAACGCTACCAGCCCGCGCTGTTTTCCGAACACCTGGCCTGGTCGAGCCACGGCGGCGTGTTCTTCAACGACCTGCTGCCCCTGCCCTACAACCTGCCCATGCTGCGGCGCGTGTGCGACCACATCGACCAGGTACAGACCCGGCTGGGCCGCCCCATGCTGCTGGAGAACCCGTCCACCTATGTGGCGTTCGCCAGCTCCACCTGGAGCGAAGGCGACTTCCTGCGCGAGGTGATCCAGCGCACCGGCTGCGGCCTGCTGCTGGACGTGAACAACGTCTACGTCTCCAGCATCAACCACGGCCGCGACCCCCTGCGCAGCCTGTGCGAACTGCCCTGCCACGCCACCGGCGAAATCCACCTCGCGGGCTTTGCCGAGGACGTCGATGGCGCGGGCGACCGCCTGCTGATCGACGCCCACGGCTCGCCGGTGGCCGAAGCGGTCTGGGCGCTGTACGACACCGCGCTGGCCCTCGCCGGCGCGCAGCCCACGCTGATCGAGCGCGACAACGACGTGCCCAGCTTCGAGGTGCTGCACCACGAGGCGCGGCTGGCGGAACAGCACCTGTCGGCGGGCGCGCTGGCGACGCCCCCTGCCCGGCCCTGCCCACGCACGCGCACCCGCTACGCCCCGTCGCTGGAGGCCTCCCCATGAGCACGCAACACAGCTGGGCCCAGGCCCTGCTCGACCCGGCGCAGGCCGCCCCCAGCGGCCTCGTCACCTGGAACCACAGCGACCCACAGCGCCGCCTGGCCGTGCACCGCAACAACGTGATGGTGTCGCTGGTGGACGCGCTGGCCCACACCTTCCCGGTCACGCAAGAGCTGGTGGGCGAAACCTTCTTCCGCGCCATGGCCCAGGTCTTCGTGCGCGCCCACCCGCCCCGCACCCGGGTGCTCAGCCACTACGGCGCCGAGCTGCCCGGGTTCATCGCCCGCTTCGCTCCCGCGGCCAGCCTGCCCTACCTGGCCGACGTGGCGCAACTCGAAATGCTGCGCCTGCAGGCCCTGCACGCCGCCGACGCCCGCGCCATGGACGCCCAGGCCATCGCGGCGGTCATGCACGACGCGCGGGCGCTGCCCACGCTGCGCTGGCGGCTGGCCCCCAGCCTGCACCTCCTGCGCTCCGCGCACGCGGCCGTCTCGCTTTGGGCGGCCCACCAGGAGGGCAGCGGCCTCGCGCTGGAAGACATCGACCCCGCGCAGGCCGAGTCGGCCCTGGTGTTTCGCAGCGGCCTGGACGTGATGGTCTGGCAGACCCCGCCCGGCATGGACGAGCTGGTGCTGGGCCTGCTGCTGGACGACCCCTTTGGCCAGGCCCTGGAGCGGGCCCTGGCCGCCGCGCCCGACTTCGACCTCACCCAGGCCCTGGCCACCCTGATCCGCCACGAACTGTTGATCGGGGTGGAGCACGCCCACTGAGCCACTGGCCACCTTTCAACCACAACACCCAGGAGACCGCCATGAACACCCTCACCACCCCCTCCCCCGCCAACGCCGCCACCGACGGCACCATGGCGCGCCTGAGCGCGCTGCTGCAGAGCGTGCACCGCCTGATGGGCCATCTGCCCAACACCCTGCTGGCCTTCATCGCGCGCTTCTCCATCGCCGCGGTGTTCTGGAAATCGGGTCAGACCAAGATCGAAGGTCTGGCCATCGACATCGTCGGCGGCCAGTTCACGCTGGGCATGCCCCGGCTGTCGGACAACGCGGTGTTCCTGTTCAAGGAGGAATACAAGCTGCCCCTGCTGTCGCCCGAACTGGGCGCGACCCTGGCCGCGCTCGGCGAGCACATCCTGCCCATCTTCATCCTGTTCGGCCTGGCCACGCGCCTGTCGGCCCTGGGCCTGCTGGGCATGACGCTGGTGATCCAGCTCTTCGTCTACCCCGACGCCTACCCCACCCACGGCACCTGGGCCGCCGTGCTGCTCTACCTGATGGCGCACGGCCCGGGCAAGCTGTCCATCGACACCTGGATCGCGCGCCGCTGCGCGGCCTGAAACCGCCCCATTGACGACGTAGGACAACTGTCCTATATTCTCGATCAATAGGACAACCGTCCTAAAAAGGACCCAAGAACCCGCGCAGTTCCGTGACGGCCGACCATGGACCACGACCGGCCGCGGTTCTCGGTGAGTGCCAAATTTCCTCAGGAACGCCTCTTCATGGGTGACAAGCAGACACGTGACCACATCGTTGAAGCCGCCGACCGGCTGTTCTACGAAAACGGCTACGGGCACACCTCGTTCGCCCACATCGCCGATTCGGTGCAGATCTCGCGCGGCAACTTCTATTACCACTTCAAGAGCAAGGACGAAATCCTGGACGCGGTGATCGCGCTGCGTCTGGCCAACACCCAGCGGATGCTGGACCGCTGGGAGCAGGACGCCGCCTCCCCCCTGGAACGCCTGCGCCGGTTCACCGACATGCTGATCGTCAACCAGGCGCCGATCCTGCGGTACGGCTGCCCGGTCGGCACGCTGTGCACCGAGCTCGCCAAGCTCGACCACGCCGGCAAAGAACAGGCCAATGCGCTGTTCACGCTGTTTCGCACCTGGTTGAAGCGGCAGTTCGTGGCGCTGGGCCGCAAGTCCGACGCCGATGCGCTGGCGATGCACCTGCTGGGCCGCAGCCAAGGCATCGCCACCCTCGCGAATGCCCTGGGCGACAAGCGCTTCCTGCACCGCGAAGTCCGGCAGCTGCACGCGTGGCTGGAGCAAGGCATGGCGCCCCGGGGTTGACCCCTCGGGCAAGCGCGAGATCAACCATTCAACAGGAGTCGAATCCCATGTTTGTCGTATTGCTCAGGTTCTCGAACAACCGATCACAGGCCAGTCGTTTCCTGGAGGGGCACAAGCGCTGGCTCGACCACGGCTTCGATGACGGCGTCTTCCTGCTGGCGGGAAGCATCCAGCCCCAGCAGGGAGGGGGCCTGCTCGCACACCACACAACGAGACAGGAGCTTCTGGACCGGGTGAACGAAGACCCGTTTGTTGCCGAAGATGTCGTGACAGCCGAGATCGTTGAAATCGCCCCATCGAGAATGGATCAACAGCTGCAGTCCCTGCTCGGTTGAACCCCCGTCCAATGACAGCATCAGACAAGGCCATCGAAACATGAGTGCAGCACGGAGGGTCGTCCAATGAGCACAACCATCATCGGCCCCGACGGGGCAGCACGGTGCCGCTGGTGCGCGGCGGCGCCCGAGTTCCTCGCGTACCACGACCACGAGTGGGGCTTCCCGGTCGACGACGACCGGCGCCTCTTCGAGAAGATCAGCCTGGAGGCTTTCCAGTCGGGGCTGAGCTGGCGCACCATCCTCGCCAAACGCGACCACTTCCGGGCCGCCTTCGACGGCTTCGACTTCCACCGGGTCGCGCGCTACACCCAGAGCGACGTCGAGCGGCTGCTGCAGGACAAGGGCATCGTGCGCCACCGAGGCAAGATCGAGGCGGTGATCCACAACGCCGCACGCGCGGTGGAGCTCGTCCAGCAAGAAGGCTCGCTGGCCGCGTTCATCTGGCGCTACGAGCCCGAGGCGGCGCAACTGGCGACGCCCCAGACGGTCTCGACCTCGGCGCAGTCGGAGCGGCTGTCGCGCGACCTGAAAAAGCTCGGCTGGAAATTCGTGGGACCCACCACCGTGTACGCCTTCATGCAGGCCATGGGGCTGATCAACGACCACGCCGAACCATGCGCGATCCGCCCGAAGGCCGAGCGCGCACGCCAGGCCTTCAAGCGGCCGGGCATCCGCCCAGTTTGAGCCACACGCGCCGGTTCTCGACCTTCACCGGGTAGGTCCGGATGTTCTCGGTCAGCGGCGCGCACAGGGCCTGGCCGGTGCAGACGTCGAACTTGCCCTGGTGCAGCGGGCATTCGATTTCGCGCCCTTCCAGAAAGCCGTCGCTCATGCGCGCCGCGCCGTGGGTGCACAGGTTGGAGGTGGCGTACACCTGCCCGTCCACCTCGTAGAGCGCGACCTCCTGGCCGGCCACCACAATGCCCATCACATCGCCCTCGGGCACGTCTTCGAACGCCACCGCGTCGGTCCAGTTGTCTTCTGCCATGGGCTTGCCTCAGATCGGGTAGATGATGGAATTGGCGATCATTTCGCTGTCGTACACGCACAGGCGCGACAGCAGCTTCAGGCCCTCGGGCCGGCGCACGATCACGTCGCGGTAGAAGCCGGCGCTCAGCACGATGGACTCGGCGTCGATCTTGGTGCGGATGACGGCGTAGTTGGCCTCGGACTCGATGCGTTCGCCGTCGGCCGTCTGCTCGATCCGGATCACGCGCGGCGTGCCCACGATGTGGCGCTGGTAGTACGGGTCGTGGTACATGGTTTCCTTCACGCCGTACACCCGGTCGCGGATCATGGCCTGGCTCTCCAACGCCAGCAGGCACAGGGGCAGGCCCTGCTCGTGGTTCTCGCGGGGCTGCAGCCGGTAGCTGCCCTCCTCGACGAAGAAATCGGGCCACTGCTCCCAGTCGGCCGAGTCGCACACCATGGCGTAGTCGCTGTAGAGATTGAGCAGTTCGAAGTAGGTCTTGAAGTCGATCATGTTCATTCCCCCATCACCTTGCGCCAGTAGCCGTACATGCCTCGAATCAGGGTCTCGGTCACCATGTGATCGGTGTCGCCAATGTCGTGCCCGCCCATTTCGAGCACGGTGCGGTGCGCGGGCTTCTGCTCGAAGCCCTCTTGCGACCACTCGATCACCTCGCCGTCGTCGGCCGAGACGAAGCCGGCCGGGCCGAACAGATTGGCCTGGATCAGGCGGCGCTGCTCCATCTCGGGCGTGTCGTCCTCGAAGCCGAAGTGGGTCCAGACGAAGTCGAACGAGCCATGCCCGTTGGGCTGGATGTGGCGCGTGGACACGCTGTTGACCTGCTGCTGGATGATCACGCTGGGGAAGATGGTGGTCATCACCGCGGTCGGGCCGGCCCACCAGGGCTCGGGCACGATGTCGAGCAGGCGCGGGTCGTTGAGCTTCATGGACTCCTTGAAGCTGTCCACACCGGCCACCACCTCCTCGTTCCTGCCGCCCTGCCCCCGCGTGGAGATCATGGCGGCGTGGCGGAAGTGCGCGTCCATCTTGAGCTCGGACTTGTTGTCGGCGCGCCAGAGGCCGAAGGTGGAAAACCAGGTGTGCAGCAGACCGGGGTGGTAGGGGTCCTTGATGTTCTCCTGCATCAGCTTCCAGTTGCCCGGAATGCGCTGGCGCCGGTAGCCCAGCACCTTGAGCGGGCGGCCATCAAAGACGCGGTCGAAGTAATGCAGGATGGTGGGACCGAGGAAGGCCTCCAGCGGCTCCACATCGTGGTCGAACGACGCGAAGACCACGCCGCCACGGGTGGCCACCTTGAGCTTGGTCAGCCCGTGGTCTTCGAGCTTGAAGTCCTTGGGCATGCCGCCGTTGACCTTGCCGTCCTGCTTGACGCCGCGGCGGAACGGCACGCCCTGCAGGTCGCCCTTGAGGCTGTAATTCCACTGGTGGTAGGGGCAGAAGAAGTCTTTCGTCGCCTTGCCGCTGCGCTCGCGGCAGAAGCGCATGCCGCGGTGGGCACAGACGTTCTCCACCACGTTGATGCCGCCGTCGGGGTCGCGCACCATGATGACCGAGCGCTCGCCGATCACCGAGCGCCTGAAGTCGCCCGGGTGGGGGATCTCGGCCTCCAGGCCCACGTAGCACCAGTGGCCGGCGTAGAAGAAGCGGTCCAGCTCGCGCCGGTAGAGGTCGTCGCGGGTATAGGCCCAGAACGGGACGCGGCTGGTGCCTTCGCCCGGCCATGCCGGGTCCTGGGGAAACACGGTGGGGGTTTCGCTCATCGTGGGGTCTCCTGTGGTTGGGTTCTGGGTGGGGCCGGGCGGTGCGGATCAGACGCCGCCGGGGTAGAAAGCGTCGGCGTGCACATGCTCGGGGGCCATGCCCATCTGGCGCACCAGCAGGCCGAGCGCCTCCACCATCGCGGGCGCGCCGCACAGGTAGGCGCGCCAGCCGGCGAGCGAGGCGATGTCCTGCGCGATGGCGTCGGTCACCAGGCCGCGGCGCTGGCCGGCTTCCACCGGGCCGGTGGCCACCACGATGTGAACGCGCAGGTTGGGGTGGCGCTGCGCCATCGCGCTCAGGCGGTCGGCGTCGTACAGGTCGTGCTGGCTGCGCACCCCGAAGTACAGGTGGATCGGGTTCTCCATGCCCCCTTCGAGCGCACCGCGCACGATCGAGAGCACGGGCGCCAGCCCGGTGCCGCCGCCCACGCACAGCATAGGCCCCGTGTGTCTGCGGCGCAGGTAGGCCGTGCCCAGCGGGCCGCTGAGGCGGATGGTCGAACCGGGCTTGAGCTCGTCGAACACGTACGCCGAGACCTGGCCCCCAGGCACGCGGCGGATCTGGAACTCCATGTCGGTGTCGTCGGGCAGGCCCGCCATGGAATAGGGCCGGATGTGTTCGGGCGTGAACTGCAGCGTGGCGTACTGCCCCGGGCTGAAGGCCAGCGGCTTGGCCAGCCGCACCCGCAGGCGCTGGACGTCGTGCGTGGCGTCCTCGATGGCGGTGACCGTGCCTTTGATGATGCGCGCGGGGTGCACCACGACCTCGTCCACCTCGGGCACTTCGATGGTGCAGTTGTCGGTCAGCACCGCCTGGCAGGCCAGCACGTAGCGGCCCGTACCGGTCTGCGGGCGGCCGGCTTCGGGGCCGGCGTCCATCAGGTCACCGTCCACCACGCGGCAGCGGCAGGTGCCGCAGCGCCCCGACATGCAGCTGTAGGAGATGGGAACCTCGTTGGCCCGCAGCACGTCCAGCAGGTTCTTTCCACTGTCCACGTTCAGGCGCAGCTTGAGCGGTTCTACGACGAGTTCCATGGCGGTTTGTGTCTCGATGTCTCCGATGTGGGGCGATTCTGGAGCGCCAAGTCATATCAGTCGATAAAGCAAACCGCATAGATAGAATCACCATCATGAATATGGCGGCCACCCCATGGACCTGCGCGACATCGACCTGAACCTGCTGGTGGTGTTCAACCAGCTGCTGCTCGACCGCAGCGCGTCCACGGCCGCCGACAAGCTCGGGCTCTCGCAGCCGGCGGTGAGCAACGCGCTCAAGCGCCTGCGCGCGGTGTTGAAGGACGAGCTGTTCCTGCGCACCTCGCGCGGCATGGAGCCCACACCCTATGCGCTGCATCTGGCCGAGCCGGTGGTGTACGCGCTCAACGCGCTGCAGACCGCCTTGTCGCGGCGCGACTCGTTCGACCCGCTGACCAGCCAGCGCACCTTCAACCTGGCCATGACCGACATCGGTGAGATGTACTTCATGCCGCCGCTGATGGACGCCCTGTCGCGCCTGGCGCCGCAGGTGCGGGTCCACACCCACCGGCCGAACGCCGACCAGCTGCGGGAAGACATGGCCTCGGGGTCGGTGGACCTCGCACTGGGCCTGATGCCGCATCTGCAGGCCGGTTTTTTCCAGCGCCGGCTGTTCCGGCAGCGCTACGTGTGCATGTTCCGCCAGGGCCACCCCACGGCCCGCTCGCCCATGAGCCTGGCGCAGTTCTGCAAGCTGGAGCACGTGGGCGTGGTGGCGCCGAACACCGGCCACGGCGAGGTGGACGGCCTGCTGGCGCGCGCGGGCATCGAACGGCGCATGCGCCTGGTGGTGCCGCACTTCATCGCCGTGGGCCACATCCTGCAGAGTACCGACCTGATCGCGACGCTGCCCGAGCGCTTCGCGCAGCGCTGCCAGGAGCCGTTCAAGCTGGTGATCTCCCCGCACCCGGTGAAGCTGCCCGAGATCGCCATCAACCTGTTCTGGCACGCCAAGTACAACCGCGACCCGGACAGCGTGTGGCTGCGCCAGCTGATCGTCGAACTGTTCGCCGACCCCTGACGCCGGCGCGAGGCCCTGCGTTGGCCGCCCATCTACAATTCGCGCCCCCAAGCCACGCCCCGAACCCCGACCCCATGAACATCACCGTCAACCCGGACCTCAAAGCCTATATCGACCCCCTGACCCCGGAGGAACACGAGGCGCTGGAGCGCAGCCTGCTGGCCGAGGGCTGCCGCGATGCGCTGGTGCTCTGGGGCGACGTGCTGGTGGACGGGCACAACCGCTACGGCATCTGCCAGCAACACGGCCTGCCCTTCCAGACGGTGCAGAACCCGCGCTTCCAGTCCATGGAGGATGTGCACCTGTGGATGATCGACCAGCACCTGGGCCGGCGCAGCGTGTCGGACTTCCAGCGCGGCGTGCTGGCGCTGCGCAAGCGCGAGATCATTGCCGAACGGCGCTCGCGGGCGCTGGCCGCGCCGTCGGCGGACGCACTGCCCGAGGCATCCGATCAGACTGAGCCGGCCAGGCCAACGGACAGCCCGGCCGCCACCGCGCCCGCGCTCGAATCCAAGCCCCTGCACAGCCGCGAAGACATCGCCAAGGCGGCGCGGCTCAGCAGCAGCCAGGTGGTGATGATCGAAAAGATCCAGAAGCAGGCCGAGCCCGAGCTGGTCGCGGCCCTGAAGTCCGGCACGATCTCGCTCAACGCGGCGGCGGCTGTGGCCAGCCTGCCGGCCGAAGAGCAGAAGGCCGCCGCGCTGGCCGGCAAGGACGAGCTCAAGCTGGCGGCCAAGCGGGTGCGCGAGTCGCGGCGCAAGCCGCAGGACACGGATGCGGATGCAAGCGCGCAGCCGCAGGAGGCCCAGCCGCCCACCGACGAACTGACGGCCTTGCGCCAACAGGTGGCGCAGCTGCAGGCCGAGAACACCGCCCTGCGCCAGCAGGTGCAGGCCCTGCGCGGCCAGCTGGAAGAAGCGTCGGCGTAGACCCCGCGCCTACGGCGCCGGCCCGTGTTTCAGGCGCCAGACCAGCACCGCGCCCGCCACCGTGGCGGCAAACAGGCCCATGGCCACGGCGTTGAACAAAGCGCCGCTGGCGCGCAGGCCCAGGTCCGCGAGCCCCGGCCCGAGGCGCACCAGCAGCGACAGGTGCAGGGCCGCCAGCGGCAGGTAGAACAGCCCGCCGAACTGCAGCTTGACCCGCGCGATGGCCGGCAGGATCACCGGCGCGTGCCCCATCATCATGCTGACGATGAAGCCCAGCCCCAGGGCGTGCAGCGCGGCGTCGCGCAGCGGCAGGCCCAGCGCGGCCCCAGCCCAGGCGAGGCCCGCGATGGCGAGCCAGGCATAACCGCCCAACAGGCACACGGCCATGTAGCGCGTCAGGCCGTCGGCGTGGATGGTGCGGCGGGCGATGTCGAACACCCCCAGCCAGACGGCCAGCAGGAACAGCGCCACGCCGTAGAGCACGCCCCCGGCCATGGGCGCGAACATCGACCAGCCGGCGCCCCCGACCACGGCGGCCAGCACCAGGAGCAGCGAGAACCGGGCGCCGGGGCGCGCCCGCATCAGCCGGGTCATTTCCAGCCGCTCGGCGGCGATCGTCATCACCAGAAAACCGAACCACCAGGGCAGGCTGGCCACGTCACCCGGCCGGAACAGGAACACCAGGCCGCCCGCGAGCCAAGCCAGCGCGGCGGCCAACAGCAGCACCGTATGGGCCGCGCGCTGGCGGCGGACGATCACCAGGTTGACGGCCACGAAGACGGCCGCGGCCACCACGATCAGGACCGCGGCCACACCACCGAACCCGAGCAGCAGGCACAGCCCGCCCAGGCCGGAGGCCAGCGGCGCCAGCCAGGCCCCCGCGGCCTTGACGGCCACGGCCCGCTCGATGCCGATGACCGTGCCCAGGAAGCCGCAGATCATCAGGGCCGCGTGCGACAGCGCGGCGCGCCCCAGCCATGCGTGGGACTGCAACAGCTCGGGCAGTTGCACGCCGGCCCGCAACAGCCCCCCGGCGATGCCGCCCAGCAGGGCCATGGCCACGAGGGCCAGCAGCAGCGGCGCCAGCCGGCCACGGCGCGGCGGCGGGCGGGCGATGCGTGAGGCGCGCTCGGCCATCAGCGGTCCATGAAGCGCCGTGCGCGCTCGCTCAGGCGTTCCTCGCTCCAGGGCGGCTCCCAGACCAGCTCCACCTGGATCAGCATCTCGGGCGGCAGGTCCCGGTCCAGCTCGTTTTCGATCTCTTCGATGATCAGGTCGGTCACCGGGCAGGCGGCCGAGGTCATGGTCACCCGGGCATGCACCTTGTTGTCGGCCACGCTCACCCGGTAGATCAGGCCCAGGTCCACCACGTTGATGGAAACCTCCGGGTCCACGACACGTCGCAGCGCCTTGGCGATCGGTTCGAGCAGGGCGTCCGGGCCGTCGTAGGGAAAAGGGGTGGGTGTCATGGAAGGCTCCTGCGCGCCGGGCGGCACACCCGGCATTCAACCAATGACGCAGAAGTCGAGCACCACTTCGCCCGGTTCCCGACGCAGGTATTCCAGGGACACGGCGTCCCCGAAGGTCTGGCGGATCTGCGCCAGCAGGGGGATGGGATCGTGGTCGTTGACGAAGCGCATGGTTTCCCCCGGCTGCAGGCTTTTCAGCGCGCCGAAGATGGCGGCGTGGCGAAAGCGCTTGGCCACCCCGCGGGCGTCGAAGAGGTGAACGTTCTGGAGAGTCTGAGTGTTGCTCATGGGAACCTCGTGAAGAAGGAAGGGACGGAGTGGGACGGAAAGCACCGGTTGGCATCCCGCCGCCAGGCGCTGCGGTGATCGGCATGGGTGCCAGACAAGGCCGATCACACGCTTAAAGATGCATTTTTGATGAATCTATTTTAGACGCCGCCGGCAAAAGATTCATTTGACATGCATCAAATTCAGACCAACGGCGTGCCCCGGATGTCCGCCCACCGCAGGACCGCCAGCCCCCAGCCCGGCGCAGGCCGAGAACGACGGCGTGACCGTTGGTCGGGTGCTTTTCACCCAACAATCCAATAATCAATAGAATGTTTCCAATGAACAAGCGCAAACTCAAAGACCTGCTGTACGAGCAGGTGGCCCGCATCGGCAAGGCCCTGGGCAGCCCCAAGCGGCTGGAGCTGCTGGAGATGCTGGCGCAGGGCGAAAAGTCGGTGGACGTGCTCGCGGCCGAGCTGTCGATCGACATCAAGCTCGCCAGCGCCCACCTGAAGGCGTTGCGCGATGCGCGCCTGGTCACCAGCCGGCGCGAGGGCAAGTTCATCCACTACCGCCTGAGCGGGCCGGACGTGGCGGGCCTGGGCGTGAAACTGCGCGAGGTGGCCGAAGAACACCTGCTGGAGCTGCGCATGGCACTGAACCAGATGGTGGCGCAGCCGGACCAGCTCGCCTCGGTGGACCGCCAGGCGCTGATGGCGCAGGCGCAGCGCGGCGAGGTGGTGGTGATCGACGTGCGGCCGCAGGACGAGTTCGATGCGGCCCACCTGCCGTATGCGCGCTCCATGCCGCTGGCCGAGATCGAAAAGCGGCTGGCCGCGCTGCCGCGCGACAAGGAGATCGTCGCCTACTGCCGCGGGCCGTTCTGCCTGCTGTCGGACGAAGCCGTGGCGCTGCTGCTCGCGCGCGGCTACCGCGCGCGCAAGGTGTCCGACGGCGTGAGCGAGTGGCAGGCCGCGGGTCTGCCACTGGTGCTGCCGTCGGCCGGGTGACCCCCTCTTCAGGAACCCTCCATGCGTTCGGTGCTTTTCATCCTCAACGACGCGCCCTATGGCAACGAGCGCGCCTACAACGGCCTGCGGCTGGCCGGTGCCATGACCGCCAAGGAAGGCGTGCAGGTGCGGGTGTTCCTCATGGCCGATGCCGTGGGCTGCGCCAAGGCGGGCCAGAAGGTGCCCGAGGGCTACTACAACCTGCAGCTCATGCTGGGCAAGGTCTTGCGCAAGGGCGAGGTGGCGCTGTGCGGCACCTGCATGGACGCGCGGGGCCTGGGCGCGGCGGAACTGGTGGAGGGCGCGCAGCGCTCCACCCTCGCGCAGCTCGCCGACTGGACCACCGAGGCCGACCAGGTCCTGGTCTTCTGAATCCCACGAAAGCCCACCATGTTTGCAGGTCGCCGCAACGTGCTTCTGCTGGCCAGCAGCCAGGCCCTGATGCTCTCGGCCATCGTGCTGTCGATGAGCCTGGCCGCCATCCTGGGCGCCCTGCTGGCGCCCGACAAAAGCCTCGCCACGCTGCCGGTGGCGGCGATGGTGGTCGGCACGGCCATCGCTTCGCTGCCCGCGGCCCTGCTGATGCGCCGCTGGGGCCGCCGCTCGGGTTTCCTGATCGGCGCCAGCCTGGGGGTGGTGGGCAGCGCACTGGCCGGGCTGGGCCTCTGGCAGGGCTCGTTCGGGCTATTCACCCTGGGGCACCTGCTGCTGGGCAGTTACCAGGGTTTTGCCAACTACTACCGCTTCGCCGCCGCGGAGGCGGTGGACACGGCGCACACCACCCGCGCGATTTCCTGGGTGGTGGCCGGCGGGGTGGTGGCCGCGTTTGTAGGGCCGCAACTGGGGCAATGGGGGCGCGACTGGTTCATCGCCGGGCCGTTCGTGGGCTCGTACCTGGCGCAGGCCGCGCTCAGCGTGGTGGCGCTGGGCCTGCTGTCGCAGGTGCGGCTCAAGCCGGTGGCGACGGCCGCCACGGGCACGGCCCGTTCCGTGCGGGAGCTCCTGTCCCAGCCCTTGCTGCTCACGTCGATCCTGGGCGCGGCGGTGGGCTACTCCGTGATGATCATGGTGATGACGGCCACGCCGCTGGCCATGCTGGGCTGCGGCCTGCCGGGGCAGAGCGTCACGCCGGTGATCCAGTGGCATGTGGTGGGCATGTTCGCGCCGTCGTTCTTCACCGGCCACCTCGTCAAGCGCTTTGGCGCGCCACGCATCATGCAGACCGGCTTCGTGCTGCTGCTGGCGCATGTGGCCGTGGCGCTCTCGGGGCTGGAGTTCCTGCATTTCGTCTCGGCGCTGGTCCTGCTCGGCGTGGGCTGGAATTTCGCCTTCGTGGGCGGCACCGCCCTGCTCACGCAGACCTACCGCCCGGCCGAACAGCTCAAGGTGCAGGCGATCAACGAGTTCCTGGTGTTCGGGCTCGTGGCCACCGCCAGCCTGTCCGCGGGCTGGCTGTACGACCGCGCCGGCTGGGCCGCGCTGAACCTGGCCGTGGTGCCGTTTCTGCTGCTGGCCTTGCTGGCGTCCGTCGGCACCGAGCTGAAAACCGCCCGGCTGCGGGAGGCCCTGTGAGCTTTGAGCAGTTCGTCATCGGCAACGAGCCCCTCATCCGGGTGGGCTTCTTCGTCGGCGCGTTCGCCCTGGTGGCCCTGTGGGAGCTGGCGTCGCCACGCCGGGTGCTCCAGTTGCCGCGCGCGCAACGCTGGGCCAGCAACCTCGGCATCGTGCTGCTCAACACCGTGATCGTGCGCCTGCTGTTCCCCACGGCGGCGGTGGGCATGGCGGCCCTAGGCGTCGAGAGGGGCTGGGGGCTGCTGAACCATTTCGCCGTGCCGTTCTGGCTCGCGGTGCCGCTGGCCGTGGTGGCGATGGACTTCGTGATCTGGCTGCAGCACGTGATGGTGCACGCCGTGCCCACGCTGTGGCGGCTGCACCGCGTGCACCACGCCGACCTGGACTACGACCTCACCACCGGAGCGCGCTTCCACCCGCTGGAGATCGTGCTCTCCATGGGCATCAAGTTCGCCACCATCGCGCTGCTGGGTGCGCCGGTGCTGGCGGTGGTGGTCTTTGAGGTGCTGCTGAGCGCCTGCGCGCTGTTCAACCACGGCAACATCCGCCTGCCCGACGGCGTGGACCGCGTGCTGCGCTGGTTCCTCGTCACGCCCGACATGCACCGCGTGCACCACTCGGTGGAAGACGACGAGAGCAATTCCAACTTCGGTTTCAACCTGACCTGGTGGGACCGCCTCTTCGGCACCTACCGCGAACAACCGCGCGGGGGCCAGCTCGGCATGGTCATCGGCATCCACGGCCACGCCGACCCGCACGAAGTGGCGCGCCTGCCGGGCATGCTGATGCTGCCTTTCAAGGGTCGGGGCACCGACGGTGCGATCAAGCGCCGCCCCTTCACCGAACACGACGCCGGAGCGAACCACTGAGCGTTTTTCCTGCGCGGGTGAGGGGAAACACCGGTCCGTACCACCCCGCCATTCTGAGAAAATATCAGTTAATGCTGATAAACAACTTGATTCAAAACCCTTTCACTGGAAACCCCATGAAACCACAACACCTGGCGCTCGCCGCCCTCACCGCCGCCAGCCTGTGGCTGGCCCCCGCCGCCCACGCCGACAACCAGGCCATCGCCGTGGACGAGATGGCGGCGTATCTCGAATTCGTGGACTACGGCGGCGGCGTGATCTTTGCCGAGCAGATCCCCAAGGACGAATGGCCGAAGATGGTCGTCATCGACGCGCGCGACGCCGGCCAGTTCGCCAAAGGCCACATCCCCGGCGCCATCAACATGGACTGGCGCCAGGTGCTGGCCCAGCGCAACACCATCCCCAAAGACAAACCCGTGCTGATCTACTGCAACAGCGGTTCGCTCTCGGCCCAGGCCGGTTTCGCCCTGCGCGTGGCGGGCTGGGACAACCTGCGCATCCTGCAGGGCGGCATGGAAGAATGGAAGGCCAAGGGCGGCTTCGACGCCGCGACCCGGGCCACCGCGCCGGCCAGACACTGACACCCCGGGCCACGCGCCTCAGGAGGCTCACATGACGACATCCACCCGCTCGCATCTGCGCCGGCTTGCGCGGCCATGGCTCGGGGGCCTGCTCGGCCTGTGTGCCGCCTGCGCCAGCACCTGGGCGCAGGCGCAGGCCGTGCCCGAGATGGCGCTGAAGCAGGTCGGCGCCCACACCTACTACGTGGAAGGCCTCGCGGCACTGGGCTCGCCGGCCAACCAGAACTTCATCAGCAACGCCGGCTTCGTGGTGGCGCGCGACGGCGTGGTGGTGATCGACACACTGGGCTCGCCCGCGCTGGCCCGGCGGCTCGTGAAGAAGATCGCCGCGGTCACACCCAAGCCCGTCACGCATGTGATCCTGACGCACTACCACGCCGACCACATCTACGGCCTGCAGGTGTTCAAGCAGTTGGGCGCCCAGATCATCGCCCATCAAAACGGGCGGGAGTACCTGCATTCCGAAACCGCCGAGCAGCGGCTGGTGGCCTCGCGCACCGACCTGGCACCCTGGGTGGACGGAAGCGTCCAGCTGGTGCCGGCCGACCGCTGGCTGGACGGATCGACCACGCTCGAACTGGCCGGCACCCGCTTCGTGGTGGAACAGGTGGGCCCTTCGCACACGCCCGAAGACCTGGCCATCTACGTGCCCAGCGAGCGCGTGCTGTTCGCGGGCGACCTCATCTTCAGCGGTCGGCTGCCTTTCGTGGGCAAGGCCAACAGCGACCAGTGGATCACCGCACTGAACCGCCTGCTGGGCTTTGATGCCCAGGTCGTGGTGCCCGGGCACGGTGGCGCGTCCACCGACCCGCGCAAGGACATCGGCTTCATCCGCGACTACCTGGGCCACCTGCGCAGGACCATGGGCCAGGCCAGCAGCGACATGCAGCCCTTCGACGAGGCCTACGCCCAGACCGACTGGAGCGCCTACGAGCACATGCCGATGTTCCCGTTCGCCAACCGCATGAACGCCTACAACACCTACTTGCTGATGGAGCAAGAAGGCATGCGAGGCAAGTAGCCCGCGCACCGCGGTGTCGGTGGCGAAAGAGCAGCCACCGGCATGACCGGCCAGCGCTTCATCCGACACCATCACGCCGGGCGCCGCCGCATCAGCCGGTACACCGCCGGGATCACCAGCATCGACAGCAGCGGCGCGCTGAGCATGCCGCCCACCATGGGCGCGGCGATGCGCTGCATCACCTCGCTGCCAGCGCCATCGCCCCAGAACAGGGGCAGCAAGCCGGCCACGATCACGGCCACCGTCATGGCCTTGGGCCGCACCCGCAACACCGCGCCCTCGCGGATCGCCTCCAGCAGATCGGCATCGGTTGCCTGCCCGGCGTCCAGCCGCGTGACCCAGGCCTGCTTCAGGTACAGCAGCATGATCACGCCGAACTCGGCCGCCACACCAGCCAGCGCGATGAAGCCCACCGCGCTGGCCACCGATAGGTTGTGCCCCAGCGCCCACAGCAGCCAGACGCCCCCCACCAGCGCGAACGGCAGCGTGCTCATGATCAGCAGTGCCTCGTCAAAGCGGCGGAAGGTCAGGTACAGCAGCACGAAGATGATCAGCAGCGTGAACGGCACCACCAGCTTGAGCTGGGCGCTGGCCCGTTCCAGAAACTCGAACTGACCGGACCACGACACCGAGTAGCCCGCCGGCAGCACCACCCGCTCGGCCACCACGCGCTGCATCTCCAGCACCGCGCCACGCAGGTCGCGCCCGCGGATGTCCACGTAGACGAAGCCCGCCAGGCGCGCGTTTTCGCTGCGCAGCATGGGCGGACCGTCGGCGACCGCGATGCGCGCCACGTCCGACAACACCAGGCGCTGGCCGCTCGGGCTGACGATGGGCAGCGCGCGCAGCGCCGCCAGCGAGTCCCGCAGCTCGCGCGGGTAGCGCAGGTTGATGGGGTAGCGCTGCAGGCCTTCGACGGTCTGTCCGATCTCCATGCCGCCCACCGCGCCGGCGACGACGTCCTGCACGTCGGCGATGTTCAGGCCATAGCGCGCCGCGTCGTCACGCCGGATGTCCACGTCGATGTAGCGCCCGCCGGTCAGGCGCTCGGCCAGCGCGCTGCTCACGCCGGGCACGGTCTTGACCGCGGCCTCGATCTGGCCCGTGAGACGGTCGATGGTGGCCAGGTCGGCCCCGGCCACCTTCACGCCCACCGGGCTTTTGATGCCGGTGGCCAGCATGTCGATGCGGTTGCGGATCGGTGGCACCCAGATGTTGGACAGGCCGGGCACGCGCACGGTGCGGTCCAGCTCTTCCACCAGCTTGTCCGGCGTCATGCCCGCACGCCACGCGCTGCGTGGCTTGAACTGGATCGTGGTCTCGAACATCTCCAGCGGGGCGGGGTCGGTGGCGCTGTCCGAACGACCGGCCTTGCCGTAGACACGGTGCACCTCGGGCACGGTCTTGATCAGGCGGTCGGTCTGCTGCAGCAGCTCGGCGGCCTTGCCGGCCGACAACCCGGGCAGCGCGGTCGGCATGTACAGCAGATCGCCCTCGTCCAGCCGCGGCATGAACTCGGCGCCGATGTGCCGCAGGGGCCACAGGCTCGCCAGCAGCAGCAGGGCCGCCACCACGAGCGTCAGCCTGGGCGCCCGCAGCACGGCGTCGAGGCAGGGGCGGTACCCTGCGATCAGCAGCCGGTTCAGGGGGTTGGCGGTCTCCTCGGGAATGCGCCCGCGGATCAGGTAACCCATCAGCACCGGAATCAGCGTCACGGCCAGCCCGGCCGCGGCCGCCATGGCATAGGTCTTGGTGTAGGCCAGGGGCGCGAACAACCGGCCTTCCTGCGCCTGCAACGTGAACACCGGGATGAAGCTCAGCGTGATGATGAGCAGCGAAAAGAACAGCGCGGGCCCCACCTCGGCGGCGGCCTCGCCGATGACGCGCCAGCGCGGCTCGCCGTCCAGCGTGTGACCGGGGTGTTCATGGGCCCAGCGTTCCAGGTGCTTGTGCGCGTTCTCGATCATCACCACCGCGGCGTCGACCATCGCACCGATGGCGATCGCGATCCCGCCCAGCGACATGATGTTGGCGTTCACGCCCTGCTGCTGCATCACGATGAACGCCGCCAGGATGCCCAGCGGCAGCGAGACGATGGCCACCAGGGCGCTGCGCAGGTGAAACAGAAACAGCGCGCACACCAGCGCCACCACCAGGAACTCCTCCAGCAGCTTGAAGCCAAGGTTGTCCACCGCGCGCTCGATCAGCCCCGAGCGGTCGTACACCGGCACGATCTCCACGCCTTCGGGCAGACCCCGCTGCAACTCGGCGAGCCTGGCCTTGACGGCGCGGATGGTCTGCAGCGCGTTCTTGCCCGAGCGCATCACGATCAGGCCGCCCGCGGCTTCGCCCTCGCCATCGAGTTCACCGATGCCCCGGCGCATCTCGGGACCGAGCTGGACCCGGGCCACGTCGCCCAGACGCACCGAAATGCCCGCGTCGGTGGTCGTCAGCGGGATGGCACGGAAATCGTCGAGGGTCTTCAGGTAACCGTTGGCGCGCACCGCGTATTCGGCCTCGCCGAGTTCGAGCACCGAACCGCCCGCCTCCTGGTTGGCGCGGCCCACCGCCTGGCTCACCATCGCCTGCGTGATGCGGTAGGCGGCCAGCTTGTCGGGGTCGAGCACGATCTGGTACTGGCGCACCATGCCACCGAGGCTGGCGACCTCGGCCACGTCGGGCACGGTCTTGAGCTCGAAGCGCAGAAACCAGTCCTGCAACGCGCGGAGCTGGTCCAGGCTCTGCCGGCCGCTGCGGTCCACCAGTGCGTACTGGTAGATCCAGCCCACGCCGGTGGCGTCGGGCCCCAGCGACGACCTGGCCGCGGACGGCAGCCGCGACTGCACCTGGTCCAGGTACTCCAGCACCCGCGAGCGCGCCCAGTAGAGGTCCACGCCGTCGTCGAACAGCACATAGACGAAGCTGTCGCCGAACATCGAATAGCCACGCACCGCCCTGGCGCCGGGCACCGACAGCATGGTGGTGGTCAGCGGGTAGGTGACCTGGTTCTCGACGATCTGCGGCGCCTGGCCGGGCCAGCTGGTGCGGATGATGACCTGGGTGTCCGACAGGTCGGGCAGCGCGTCCAGCGGCGTGCGCAGCATGGACACCACACCCCAGGCGGTGATCAACACGGCGGCCAGCAGCACCAGGAAGCGGTTGGCGATGCTCCAGTGGATGAGGCGCGCGATCATCGGGCCGCTCCCGCGGCCGCCGGCGCCACACGCTCGATCGCGGTGATCTGCGGTTCGGCGCCCTCCTGCATGCGAAATTCGATCCGCACCTTGTCGCCGCTGGCCAGCGCGCGTGGCCGCTGCCCGGGCGGCGGCAGGCGGAACGCCATCGTCATCCCGGGCCATTTCAACGCCGGGATCGCGGGGTGGGTGAGCCTGGCGGTGTCGCCCTCGATGGCATCGATCACCGCGTCGGTGCGGTGCAGGTCGGCCGCCGGCATCGGCATCGGCGTCTGGTTCAGCCGCGCCTCCAGCCCGCGCAGGCTGGCCTCGGAGTCGATCAGGAACTGGCCCGACAGCACCACCCGCTGGCCAGCCTGCAGGCCCTGCACGATCTCGGTCTGCGCTCCCGCTTCGCGGCCCACGCCGACCTCCACGGGCCGGAAGTGCCCGCCCTCCTCGGCCAGCATCACCACGCTGCGGCGCCCGGTGTGGATCACGGCGTCGCTCGGAACCAGCAGGACGGGCCGGCCCACCGGATCGGCAAAACGCATCTGCACGAACATGCCCGGCACCAGCCGGCCACCCGGATTGGCCAGCTCCAGCCGCGCCTTGAGCGTGCGCGTGGCGGGGTCCACTTGCGGCAGCACGGCCTGCACGCGCCCGTCAAAGCGCTGCCCCGGCACCGCCGGGCTGGTGGCGCTGACCCGGGCGCCGGGCTGGAGCTGCGCCACCTGGCTCTCGGGCACCTGGCCCTCGGCCCAGACCGTGTCCGTGCCCTGCAGGCGCAGCAGCGCCATGCCGGGCATCACGGTCGCGCCCTCGCGCACCATCAACTCAGTCATGGTCCCGCTGATCGGCGCCCGCAGGGTGAAGCGTGGCTGCAGCGTGCCGGTGCGCACCACGCGGTCGATCTGTGCCGCGTCCATGCCGGCCTGGCGCATGCGCTGGGACGCGGCTTCGCGCAACGGCCCCAGGTCGGAACCGGCCATGCGGGCCACCGCCAGGTACTCCTCTTGCGCGGCCACCCAGTCGGGCACGTAGATCTCGGCCAGGGGCGCGCCGGCCACCACCCGGTCGAGCGTGGCGCGCACATGCAGCCGCTCCACAAAACCCATGGACCGGGCGCTGACCACCACCTGGTCGCGTTCGTTCCAGGCCACGTTGCCCGCCACCGTGACGGCACCATCGAGCGGGCCTTCCACCACGGCCACGCTGCGCAGCCCCAGGTTTTGCTGGATGCGCGGGCTCACCGACACGCCGCCGGCGTCCACGCTGTCGCCACCGGCGTAGCGCGGCACCAGCATCATGTCCATGAAGGGCGATTTGCCCGGTGCGTCGAAGTTCTTGCCCGGCACCATGGGGTCGTGGTAGTTCAGGATCGCGCGGCCGGTGACCGGATCCACGTCGCCCGCACGGAGTCCGTCGCGGAGATGGCGGGCGGTGGCGTCCCCACCTTGCGCCACGGTCCAGGTGCCCGGGTCCTGGGGCGTGCCGGGCGCGCTCTGCACGGCCGCGCCACCGCCCATGTCCATGCCTGCGCGCATGCCGGCGATCCATGCGCCATAACCCACGGCGCCCAGGGCCACCGCGGCCACGATGCCGATCCCGATCGTTGTCTGGTATTTCATGGTGTCATTCCTGTTCCGGCCGCGCCGTGGCGGCCACTGTGTTTTCGGTCGGGATGAGATACGCCAGCCGGGCCCACAGACGGGCGGTGGACAACCGCAGGTCGATGCGCTCCATCCGCAGGTCCAGCGCCATGCGCCGCGCGGCCAGTACCTCCCGCAGCGGGGCCCGGCCACCCCGGTAGGCGGCCAGGGTGGCCTGTATGCGCTGCTCGGCCAGCGGCAGCCGGCCGGTGTCGATCAGGGCCAGCTGGGCGAGGCCGGCACGCCAGGCCACCAGCCAGCGCTCGGTCTCGGCCTGGTGTTCGCGCGCGCGCTCCTCGCGTTCGTCGCGCAACTCGTCGACCCGCGCCAGCCGGGCCGCGAGTTCCCGGTCCTGCCGCTGGGGACGGTCCCACTGCCAGGGCACCGAGACGGCCAGAGAGACCATGTTCGCGTAGCCCGGGCCGCGCAGACCGAACATCAGCTCGGTGCTCCAGTCGGGATCGCGCTCGCGGCGCGCCACCTCGGCTTCGGCCGCCGCCGCGGCCTCCCGCGCGGCGAGCTGCACGAGCTCGGGGTGGTGCGCCAGACGCCCGCTCACGCCCGTCGCCGCGGGCGGGAGTTCGGCGAGTTCGGGTGGCGCGGCCAGTGGTTGCTCGGGAGGCCCTCCGGCCCAGCGGGCCAGGGCATGGCGGGCGTTGGTGCGCTCGGCCTCGACGGCCAACAGGGTCTGCTGCAACTGCGCCACCGCGTCGCGCGCCGCGATCCAGTCGGCCAACGCCCCTCCACCACCGCGGGCCGCGGCTTCGGAGGCCTGCACCAGCAGGCGAGCCTCGTCGAGCTGCACCTGCAGCAGCGCCACCCGCTGCTCCAGCGCGTGGCGCTCCAGCCAGGCCATGGCGGTCTCGCGCTGGATGGCGGCGGACCGCACGCCACGCTCGGCCCGGGCCGCGTCGGCCTCGCGCTCGAAACGGGCCGTTCGCGCCCGGCGTTTTTCTTCGCTGGGGAACGTCTGCATCAGCGAGACCGCCTTCGAGGTCATGAAATCGCGTGTGGTGCTGAAACGCTCCGGCCCTTCGACGGGCAGGTTCTCCAGCGACAGACGCAGCACGGGGTCGGGGCGCTGGCCAGCGGCCACGGCCATCTCGCGCGCCGAGCGGGCGGCGGCATCCTGGGCGCTCAGGGTCGGCGAACGCGCCAGTGCCGCCTCAACGGCCTGGGGCAATGTCAGCGGTTCGGCGGCGCGCACCAGTGGCGCTGCCGCCAGGCCGATCAGGAGCGCGAGGCGCGCGGGGACGATCAAGGCGTGCCAGCGGCTGACGGCATGGCCACGGGGGCGAAGGCGCCCGCCGGACGCCGGGGAAAGGGGTTCCATATTTCTGCTCCGAAGGAATGCACACGGGCTGGGCGCGCACGGGGACGCGCGACAGCCGCTGCTGACCCAGGGCCGGCCTCAAAGGCCGTGCGCGGTCAGGGTGAAAGCTTCAGAGCAGGGAGGGGGGTCGCCAGATGCTGGCGGAAGCACCGCGCGGCGGCACCAGCGGCACGGGCGCGAGCAGATCGCTCAATGGCAGCGCCTGCGCCATGGCAATGGCCGGGGGCGCCACCCAGCCGGTGGGGGCCGGGCATTCCTGACCGGCCTTGCACAGCTGGCCGGTCAGCCGGGCGGTGTCCACATCGTTGCAGCAATCGCCCTGGGGCATGTCGCTGTCGATGCCGGCCAGGCCGTCAGGCAAGGCCATGGCGGCCTCCATGGGACAAGGCGTCTGCACGCTCGCGCCGGCGGCCCATCCCTGCATGGGGATCGCCAGGCACAGCAGCAGGGCAAGGAACAGACGCATGCGTGGATTTTAGGACAGGGTGGCCAGGTTCCGCGCTGGAATCCGCATCCCGCCTCGCCACTCAGGGCAGGAACGCAGCGCCCATGGTGCCGCGGTACCACGCGTGGAAATGCTGCATGCCATCCTCCAGCGGCGACTGGTAGGGCCCGGCGTCGGACGCGCCCCGCGCCAGCAGCGCGCGTCGGCCCGCGTCCATGCGCTCGCCGATCTCGTCGTCTTCCCTGGCCGTCTCCATGTAGGCGGCGCGGTGTGCCTCGATGAAGTCCCGCTCGAAGGCCACGATCTCCTCGGGGTAATAGAACTCCACCACGTTGACGGTGTCCTGCGGCCCCTTGGGGTAGAGCGTGGACAGGACCAGCACATGCGGGTACAGCTCGATCATGTGGGTGGGGAAATAGGTGACCCACACCGCGCCGAAGTCGGGCGGGGTGCCGGTGCGGTAGCTCAGCAGCCGATCGTGCCAGGTGCTGTAGACATCCGACCCCGGCGAGTTCAACGACGCATGCACGCCAACACGCTGCATGCTGTACCAGTCGGCGAGTTCCCAGCTCAGGTCGTCGCAGGTGACAAAGCTGCCCAGGCCGGGATGAAATGGGGCGACGTGGTAGTCCTCCAGATAGACCTCGATGAAGGTCTTCCAGTTGTAGTTGCACTGGTGGACCTCCACGTGGTCGAGCACGTAGTCCGAGAAATCGAACTCCGGCCGTCTGAACAGCGGCGCCATGTCCTGCGCCGGGTCGCGCGCGCCTTCGAACAGTTGGCCATGGCAGTTGCGCAGCGCAAACCGCTGCAGGTTTCTGCAAGGTTTGGATTCGAACTGCGGCGCGCCCAGCAACTCGCCGGCGCTGTTGTACGTCCACCGATGCAGCGGGCAGACGATGTGCCCGCCCGCCGTCGCCAGGTTGCCCCGGGTGTTGGTCGACCCGGCCACGTCGCCGGCCTCTCCGCCCAGCATCAGTGCCTGGCGATGCCGGCAGACATTGGAGATCAGCTCCACACCCTGCGGGTTGCGCACCAGGACGCGGCCGCCGTCCTCCTGCACGAGCCGGTGCCAGTCCCCCACCTGCGGGACGGCCTTTTCATGGCCCACATACCGGGCGGACCGGTTGAAGATCAACGCCTGCTCGCGGGCAAACAGGGCTTCGTCAAAGTAGGCACCGACAGGCAACTGCGGGAACGCCGGCAGGACATGCACCAGGCGGGCAATATCGTTCATGGAAATCTCCAGGGCGTGGCGAAGCACACCGGCCTGGACGGCACGGCGGCATCGCGGAATCAAGGGCCCCGACTACGCAGCGTCGGCCAGCAGGCGGGCGATGCGCTTGTCGAGCGGGAGCTTGGGGCAGGTGCTGCATGGCTCACCGTCGTGGCGGCGATAGTGGTGACAGCACACCTTGCGGTCCAGGGCGAGCGCGGGCGTCCCGTCGCGGGCCCGGTAGGCAAAAAACCCGCAACCGCCGGCAATGCCGAGCTGCGCCAGCCAGAGCTCCCCCCACGCGGCAACGTCGTCCGCGTCGCCCAGGTCAGGCCTGCTGCGCCGCACCAGCAGCAGCGCGCCCAACACACACTCCGCCTGCAATCGGTCGGCGGCGCGGGCGTGCAGGGCCACCAGCGGCATCAGCGCCGCGCGCATGGACTGGCACAGGGCCCCCAGCTCGTCCGCCGCCAGGCGGATGCGCGACGACAGCGCGGCGGCCTGCGCGGGGGCATGCACCGGCAACTGGAAGCCATTGGGAAACCCGTTCTCCACGGGCTGCGCCAGGCCGGCCAGCCTGGGCACATGCGTGTCGAGATGCGCGGCAATCACGCTGAGATAGACCGGTTGCCAGATCGCCAGCCCCCAGCAGCGCAGCGCCACATAGTGCGCGCCGGCTTCCGGGTACGACCGGGCCCAGTGGCGGCACAGCGCCGCCAGCGCGCCCGGCCCGGCCGACGCCTCATCGCCATGGCGCAACGCACCGGGCAGCGGTGCACCGCCCTGTTCGCCGCGCAGCGCCGGTGCGATGCGCCGGGCCAGCTGCAACACGCGGGCGAGGTCGGCGTCGGGCAACGAACCCCCGGCCCGCGCGCCCAGGTTCACTCGACGCTTTCCGCGACCGCTGGCACCGCGGCCCGGGCCGTGGCATGGCGGCGCAAGCCGGCGATCGGATTCACGAGGTGGCCGGCCATCTTCAGGCTGGAGGCCGGGTCGGCCAGGTTGACCATCTGCACGTTGTTGCCGAGCTGCAGGCGGTTCAGACAGGAGTGCAGGAACTCGGGCACGAACATGTCGTGGTGCGCGAACTTGGCGGCCAGCTCGGGGTGGGCGTCCTGGTAGTCGCACACGCAGTCGGCCACCGCGCGCCAGAAGTCGTCCTCGCGGCAGCAGCCGTTCTCCACCAGCACCTGGTTGATGTGGCGCAGCACGCCATCGAACACATCGATGAAGATGCCCAGCAGCTTGAAGTGGTCGGGCACGTCCACCGCCAGGCGCTGGACGCGTTCCGGCAGCCACGCCTTGGCCCCGATGTCGAGGATGGCGCATTCCTCGGCGATGTCCTTCATGATGGCGCGCACCGGCACGTGTTTGTCGAGCACCAGGATCAGGTTCTCGCCGTGCGGCATGAAGGTCAGGTCGTGCTTGTAGAAGCAATGCAGCAGCGGCGTCAGGTAAGACGCGAGATAGCGCTGCAGCCACGCCACCGTTCCCAGCCCGGACCGGCGGATCAGTTCGGGCAGCAGGGCGTGGCCGTCCTTGTCCACATGCAGCAGCGCGGCCATGGTCATCAGGCGCTCGCCCGGCCGCAGCAGCGGCAGCGGGCTTTCGCGCCACAGCGCGGAGAACATCTTCTTGTACGGTGTGTCGACCGGTATCGCGGCCTCGTAATAGTGGTTGCGAAACCCGATGGAGGCCACCTCCTGAAGGATGGTGAAACCGTTGGCGCGCAGGAAGGCGTCGCCGCTCACCAGTTCCTTGATGAACTCGTTGATGGCCGGCGTGCCCGACATGTAGTACGGCGACAGGCCACGCATGAAGCCCATGTTCAGGATGGACAGCGAGGTCTTGACGTAGCGCTTGCTGCGGTCGCTGGTGTTGAAGAAGGTGCGGATCGACTGCTGGGCGATGTAGTGGTCGCGACCGTAGGCCAGGCAGATGATCTTGCGCTGGGCCACATAACCGGCGAACGCAATCGACAGCTTGTTGAACCACTGCCAGGGGTGGGCCGGCATGAAGTGGTAGTCGGCCGGGTCCAGGCCGAGCGCGGCCACCTCGCGGCTGAAGCCGTCCACCGTGTCCTGCCCGAGCTCTTCGGCCAGCAACTGCTCGTAGCTCAGCGTGGAGATGCTGGAGAAAGCGGCGTGGTCCTTGTGCACGGCCAGCCAGATCACGCGGATGGCCGAGCCGGCTTCCGGCGCATAGGCGCGGTAGTCGGCCGCGGTGAAACCCAGCCGCCCGTTGTTGGCGACGAAACCCGGGTGGCCTTCGGTCATGGCGACTTCAATGGTCTGGAAGTCGGTGGCCTCGGCCAGCTGGGCGCTGCTGGGCGCGTCGGCCTTCATGCGCTTGTAGGCGCTGCCGAACAAGGTGCTGCTGATCTCGTCGAGGTAGATGGGCAGCAGGTCCTCGCGAATCCCCAGGCGCTGGCGGCACTCGATGATGAACTGCAGCGCGTCCAGCGGCTGCTCGGCGCCGTTGACCCGCTTGCGGATGGACTCGGGCTTGACGTGCCAATGGCGCAGCGCCAGGCATTGCGCCTCGAACCGGTAGCAGGCGGCGCCGTCGTCCGAGAACAGCTGGTACTGCGCAAAGCCGCCCTGCCCCGGGCCCAGCAGCTCGGGCTCGACGATGAGTTCGTGGGCGTATTCGGCGATGGCCTTGCGCAGCAGCAGGCGGTTGGCCTGGGCCCAGACCTCCGGCGTCAGGTGGTCGGCGAAATGGGCCGGGTCGTGCGCGAGCTGGTGGGCGATGGTGACGTTCATGAATGGGCTTCCTCTGGTGTGGTGGCCGTGGCCTGTTGAAAATCCCGCCGGGTGCAAAAGGCGAGGCTGGCGATCTTCTCGGGGAAGACCACATCACGGTCGTAGACAAAACCCGCCGAGCGGTTCAGGGCATGGACCTTGTGATTGGTGGCGTCGGGCTCCACGACGATGCGCCGCGCACCCAGGTGCGTGAACATGAAGCGCATCAAGGCATGGAACGCGGCGCGCGAGAAGCCGGCGATGCGCCGTTCGGGCGGCCCGATGAAGATATGCATGCCCAGGTCGCCGGGCTGCACCGGGTAGAAGGCCCGGATGCGGTCCTGCGCGGGGTCGTAGCACTCGGCCAGGAAGGCCGGCCGGCTCCCCTGCCACCCGATGTAGGCCGTGGCGGTGCCGGAATCCATCATGCGCTGGTAGGCCTCGCGCACCTGCGCCTCGGTCTTGTCCTGCATCAGCCAGAAGGCGGCGCGCGGCTGGGTGAACCAGTGGTGCAGCGTCGGGATGTCGTTCGGGATCCGCAGCGGGCGGAAAACGAAGCCGGTCTCATCGCGGTAGGGCCGGTGGTCGGCGTCGGCGCGGCGGTGCAGGGTGTCAGTTGGCATGGGCGGGCACCTCCAGGGGCGTGGGGTTGGCGGCGCCGTCGGCCCCGTCGACGTGGCCGGCGCTGGGCACTCTGAGGATCAGGCGGTCCAGCAGCGCGGTGAGCACAAAACCGCCGGCCGCCAGCAAAAAGGGCACATGCAGCCCGTGGTGCTTGACGATGGCGCCCGCGGCGAACGAGGACAGCAGCACCCCCATGTTCTGGAAGAAGTTGGTGATGCTGTAGTCCTGCGCGTAGCGCTGGGGCGTGGACAGGCGAAACAGGTTGACTTCGAGCTTGACGATGATCTGGAAGAAGGCCCAGCCATACAGCACGCGCCCCAGCACGACCAGCATCGGATCGGGCGCGGCATGCAGCAGCAGGCCGGCCGCGCCCAGCAGCAGGTTGCCCACCGTGTGGTCGGGCAGGTGGCCGCCACGCGCCCGTATCCAGGCATGCAGGCGCAGCGCGACGATGGCCACCACCCCCGGAATGGCGAAGGCCATGCCGGACACCAGCTCGCTGTCGTTGCCGGTCAACGTCTGCCAGTACAGGGCGAAGAAGGGGCGGATCAGGTAGGCGCTGAAGTCGAACATCAGCATCACCAGCGCCAGCTTCAGGACCGGCAGTCGGGCCAGCAGCCCGAGGCGGCGCGCCTCGGCGGCCTCGGCCCGGGCCTGCTCGCCGGTGTTGACGCGCACGATCTTTCCGCTGCGGATCAGATAGGCGCAGACCACCATCTGGAAGTAGTCACCCGCGGCCATGGCCAGGATGCTGGCGCGCGGCCCCCAGGTCTCGAGCACGAAGCCGCCCACCACCGCCCCGAAGATGGCGCCGAAGTGCACCACCACCGACAGAATCCCGATGGTGGCCGCGTGCTGCTCCTTGGGCGTCAGGCGCATCAGGTACGGGTACATCAGCAGGTAGCTGCTTTTGCACATGAACATCAGCATCGACAGCACCCAGTAGCTCTGCACGGTGGGCGCCCAGTCGCTCAGCAGGCTGAAGGTGCCGGCGGCAAACTGCGTGTAGACCAGCAGGTGCAGCGGCTCCACGCGGCGCGCCACGCGCGCCCAGAGCGGCAGCGTGCACATCACGGCGATGGAGATGGCCGCCACGTAGGCGCCCACGTGCACAGGGCTGTCCATCCCGTATCGCGCGCTGAAGAACTGCGGGTAGAAGGGGATCAGGATCGCGTCGCTGATGACGGCCAGCACCGTCATCGTGATGATGTGGAATCGCAGGTTCATGCGTGCGCCTCAGAGCAGGACGAAGTCCGCGGTGGCCGGGATGGAGAAGTCCTGGATCGCCACGCGCCGCTCGATCTTGTAGTGCTCGACCCCGGTGAGCTCGCGCAGGATGTAGGAGTTGCGGTAGCAGCTCATGCCCAGGTCCTGGTTGGTCATGCCGTGGGTGTGCTGGCCAGCGTTCTGCACGAAGATTTCGTTGCCGTTGAAGTCGGCGGCGTAGTTGCGTGCCAGCCGGTAGCGCCCCTGCTCGTCCCAGCGCAGGCGGTGGCGGATGCCGTTGACGAAAGGCGGGATGTTCTCGCGGTAGCCGGTGGCGAAGACCAGCCCCTCGCTGCGGTGCGCGTAGCGCGCCTCGCAATCGAGCTGGCGGAACTCGATCTCGTAGCGGCCCTGTTCCGCGTCGTAGCGGCAACCCTGCAGTTCGCAGTTGGTGATGAGGTGGGTGCGCAGCGACCCCTGCTTTCGCCGGTCGTCCAGCAGGTCGTAGATCTGGTTGATGAGGCTGGCGTTGACGCCCTTGTACAGGCTGTCCTGCGCGCGGATGACGCGCTCCTTCTTGCCATCGTCCAGCTTGTAGAAGTAGTCGATGTAGTCCGGGGAAAACATCTCCAGCGTGAGCTTGGTGGTCTCCATCTGGAAGAAGCGCGAGGAGCGGGTGATCCAGGTGAGGCTGTAGCCGTGCACGTCGGCTTCCTTGAGCAGGTCGTGGTAGACCTCGGCCGCGCTCTGGCCGCTGCCGACGATGGTGATGGAACGCTTTTGCTGCAGCTGCTCCTTGCTCGTGATGTAGTCGGCGGTGTGCAGGTAGCGGTGGCCGTCGGACGCGCAGCACTGGGGAAACAACGGCCTGGACCCCACGCCCAGCACGAGCTTTCGGCCGCGCATGATGAAGGGCTCGCGCTGCGGCCCCTGCACCCCGGTCACCACATAGCAGCCGCTCTCGGCGTCGTGGACGATCTCCTGCACCTCGTGCTCGAAGCGGGCGTTGGACAGCCGCGCCGCCGCCCAGCGGCAGTAGGCGTTGTATTCGGCGCGCGTGAGGTAGAAACTCTCGCGGAAGTAGTACGAATAGATCTTGCCCTCTTCCTTGCAGTAGTTGAGGAAGCTGAAGCCGCTCTTGGGGTCCGCCAGGCTGACCAGGTCGGCCAGGAAGGGGTTCTGCAGCGTGGTGTTGTCGATCAGCATCCCGGGGTGCCAGTTGAACTCGGCAGCGCGCTCCAGGAAGACCGCGTTCACCCCGGTGATCGGCTCGGTCAGACAGGCCAGGCTCAGATTGAAGGGCCCAAGCCCGATCCCGACGAAGTCATAGATGTTCGTGTTCATTGCACTCAACTCCCTGATGGACTGGCACGCCGGACGGCGGCACATGGTGATCAAAAGAACGCGCGCGGCGGGCCGCCGCGCCGGGGCGCGCCGTTACCAGCGATACGCCACGGTCGCGGTCACGCTGCGCGCGTCGCCCCAGTAGCAGTACTGCTGGCTCAGGCACGAGGCCACATAGGTCTTGTCGAACAGGTTGTTGACGCTCAGACGGAGGTTGGCGCCCCTGAGCGACGGGCTCAGCTGGGCCAGGTCGATGCGCAGCATCAGGTCCACCAGCGTGTAGGGGGCCACCTTGAGGCTGTTGGCGTTGTCGACCCAGCTGGAGCCCACGTAGCGCGCGCCCGCGCCCATGGTGTAGCCCGGCAGGAAGTTCCAGTCGCCCCAGATCGAGGCCATGTGGCGCGGCGCCTGGTACGGCGTGTTGCCGGTGAAGCCGTCGGAGGACTCGACGAACTTCATGTCGGTGAAGGTGTAGCTCGTCAGCACCGACACCTTGCTGCTGAGCTGCGAACGGGCCTCCAGCTCCAGGCCGCGCGAGCGCACCTTGCCGGTCGGTTCAAAGTACGAGGCCCCCACCGGGCGCGTGGCGACATTCTTTTGCGACAGGTCGTACACCGCCGCCGACAGCAAGGTGTTCGAGCCCTTGGGCTGGTAACGGATGCCGGCCTCCACCTGGTCGGTCTCGGCGGGTTGCAGGTTGTTGCCCTGCTGGTCGTTGCGCAGGCTCGGGTTGAAGCCGTCCGAATAGCCCACATAGGGAGCCACCCCGTTGTCAAACAGATAGACAACGCCGGCCCGCTTGGTGAACCGGGAGCCACTCCACCGCGCCGGGTCGCCGGTGCCCATCCGGTTGGAGGCCTTGGCCCAGTCCATGCGCCCGCCCAGCGTGAGGCGCCAGCGGTCCAGCGCCGTCTGGTTCTGCAGGTACAGACCGGTCTGCTCCAGCTGGCGATCGATGGGGTCGCTGGTCACGCCGCTCAGGCCCGGAGCACCGTAGCTCGGGGCCAGCACGTTGATCGGCAGCGCGCTGCCCGATTGCCAGCTCCCTGTCACGTGGCGCTTCTGGTGGTCCAGCCCGGTCAGCAGGGTGTGTTTGAGCGCGCCCGTCTGGAACCGACCTTCCAGCTGGTTGTCGACCGTGTTGCCGCTGGTCGACTCATCGGCGCCCGCGTAGTAGCGCGTCAGCTCATCGGCGCTGGCCCAGCCGTAGCCATAGATCTGTCTCAGCGTGGTGTCCGCCGAGACATGGCGGAAGTTCTGCCGGAATTTCCACGCGTCGTTGAACGCGTGTTCGAACTGGTAGCCCAGGAAGCGCTGCTTGCGCTGGTATTTCTCGACGCTGGGGTCCCCGTCGAAGAAATGGCGCGAGATCAGGCGGCCGTTGTGGTCCGCATGGAGGCTGGCGTCCGCCGGCACGCCGCTGTGGTAGCTGCCCTCGGGGTCGTCCTGCAGGTAGGCCTGCAGCAGCAGGCGCGTGTCGCTGGACGGGTGGATGGCCAGCGAGGACGCGATGGCCTGGCGCTCTTCCTTGACCGTGTTGAACTGCGAGTCCAGCGAGCGCGCCAGCGCCGTCAGGCGAAAGGCCGCCACCCCGTTGTTGTCGATGGGCCCCGACAGATCGACGGCCGCCTCCCGGCGGTCGCGGTTGCCGGCGGTGAGCTGCACTTCCCGGTAGGGCTGGAACTGCGGCGTCATGCTGGTCAGCGCCACCAGGCCGCCGGGCGATGCGCGACCGTACAACACGGACGCCGGCCCTCGCACCACGTCGATGCGCTCCAGGAAATACGGATCGACCTGCATCGAGGTGTAGCTGCCCTGGTCGCTGAGCATGCGCAGGCCATCGAGCAGGGTGCTGTCCACGCTGCTGTCCTTGAAGCCGCGCAGGGCCACGTAGTCGTAGCGGTTGGAGGAACCCACGAGGCCGGTGAAGACACCGGGCGCGTAGTTGAGCGCCTCCGGGATGCTGCGCGGCTTCTGGTCTTCGAGCTGCTGCTTGGTCACCACCGAGATGGACTGCGGCGTCTCGATGATGGGGGTATCGGTTTTGGAGCCCGAGGCGCTGCGCCTGGCGACGTAGCCGTTCCCTCCGCTGGTGGCCGTTTCCTGGTCCGCGACGGCCCTCACGGTCACCGTGGGCAGGCTCACCGTCTCCGATGCCGCCGGAGCCGCGGTGACGACAAAGACGTTGCCGTCAACGGTCGCCGCCAGGCCGCTGCCGGCCAGCAACCGGTCCAGCGCCTGCCGTGGCGTCAGCCGGCCGGAAACGGCCGGCGCCGTCTTGCCCGCCACCAGCGCGGGCCGGACCATGAGCTCAAGCCGGGCCTGCCGCGCCAGGTCATTGAGCGCCTGCGCCAGGGGCTGCTCCCCGATGCGGATCTGCACCGGGGTGGAGCCCCCCGCGCTGGCGGAACCCTGGGCATGGGCCAACGGGCTTCCGAGGGCCAAGGCCAGTGCCAGCGGGGGCAGGTTGAAGCGGGAACGGGGCATGCGAGCGATCTCCGGAAAGATATTGAATAAGAATCCTTCTCATGTAGACGCATCAGCCTGGCGAAACCCTAGGTCGGGCGAAAAGTTTTTTTTGGCGCGGAAAAATGGGCCGGCCCGGATCGCCGGCAGCGGCCGGCTAGTGGCCAGCGGAGACGATCTCGACCTCACCGCCACGCTCGCGCAAGCGCACGGGCAAGACCTGCGGCAGGAGGCGGGAGAAGTTGTCGAGCCGGCGCGGGTCGAAGGTGCCGGTCACGCGCAACGCGGCGACGGCCGGCTCCCGCACCGTCAGAGGCACCGGACCGTAGCGCCCGAACTCGGCCAGCGCCTGGTCCAGCGGCGTGTCGTCGAAACTGACTCGGCTTTCGCGCCAGGGTGCGATGCCCGCGGCGGGGACGGCCGACACGGTGCCGAGCAGGCCCGCCATGTCGCTGGTGATCTGTTGGCCGGCGACCAGTTCGACGGCCGCATCGCCCGCGGCCGACCGCTCGGCGCGCGCCACGCGCACGTGCCCTTCTTCCACGGCGACGTGAACACCCGCGCGGCCCGGCACGCCGGGCGTGTAGCGCACCGCGAAACGGGTGCCGACGACCGTGATGCGCAGAGGACCGGCCAGCACATCGAAGGGACGCGCCGGATCACCCTGGACCTGGAACGCCGCCTGTCCCTGCGGCAGGCGAACCTCGCGGCGGTCCAGGTACATCGTCACGTCGGCCTGGCTGAAGGTGTCCAGCCTCAGGCGACTGCCTTCCGGCAACACCACGTCCAGCTGCTGCCCGCGCTCGGTGGCGAAACGCTGCGTATACACCGGTTGCTGCTGCCCATGTTCCCAGGCCAGGTAGCCCCCTGCGCAGGACACCATAAGCGCCACAGCGGCCAGCGCTCCCTGTGGCACCCAGGAAGACCCGTCACGCCACCAGGCGCGCTGGCGCGGCGCGGCCCGGGCAGCCGCCGCCTTGTCGTCGGCGAGGTTCTGCTTCAGCATGCGCACACCCTCCGCCGGCAAGGCATCGAGCAGGCGCCAGTTGTCCCGATGGCGCGCGAAAGCCGCAGCATGGGCTGCGTCCGCGGCCAGCCAGGACTGGAACGCGGCTTCGTCCGCCGACCCGAGCGGCCCGCCGGCACGCCGCACGAACCAGTCCAGCGCCGCGTCGTCGGGCTCGGTGGACCGTGCGGCTGGCGTTCGGGCTGGCTGCGGGGTACTCATGGCGTGGGTATCGGCTCTTGGATGTAGACGCACCAGCCAGCCCAAACCCTATGCCAGGCCAGGCGGCGTGCGGGCAAATTCATTCGCGGGCAGGTTTTCTGCGCCGCAATGGCGGAACCGGCGCCGCGGCAGGCGCCCCGTCAAGGGTGTCTTTGCAGCGCCGGCAAGCGTCCATGGCCAGCTTCACGTGTTGCTCGACCATCTTGCGCGAGATGCCCATGCGCTGAGCCACCTCCGAATGCGGCAGGCCGTCGAACTTGTGCAGGATGAAGGCCTCGCGGCAACGCAACGGCAGGGCATCGATGGTGGCCAGAAGGGCGTTCACCCCCTGGGCGGAAGACGTGGCCACTTCGGGCTCGCAGGCCCTGGGCGCCGCGAGGTTGTCAAGCTCGGCGGCCGAGGCCTCGGCATCGGGGAGCAAGGCATCGCCACGCACTTCGCTGCGGCGGTGCTGGTCGATCTGCAGGTTGCGCGCGGTCCGGTAGAGCAGCGCGCGCGGCTCGGGCACCGGCTGGCCGGAATGCTGCACCGCCAGGACGCGGGCATAGCTCTCCTGCACGACATCGGCCGCGGCATCGCGGTTGCGCACCGTACGGGAACAGAAGTTCAGCAGTTCTTGGTAATAGTGCTCAAGCACAGGTCGATCCATGCCAGGGAGGTGACGAATCCCGTCAACAGGCTGACGTCGAGATGTGGCGGCGCCGGGTCAGGCACGCAGATTTTAAATGAGAATTATTCTCATAATAACCCACCCAAGCCGCTGGGTCATCACCACACTGGCGATGCTGCGCTGAGACGGGCAACGTTCGCGCCAGGCGTAGAACCCGTTGGCGCAAACACCGAGGACGTGGCACAGGTTTGCCGTCGTGGATGGCGGCCTGGCCGACCCAGTGGGTGATGGACTGCGCGGTGACGACGAACTCACACGAGAGCTGCGCAGGTGAGCGCCCCCGCTCGAACGAGCTCGACCACTTGCTGGCGAAATTCCGTCGGGTACGGCGATCGCACTTTGGACACTTTCGACGCCTTGGACACAAAGATTGATGTGTCCAGGGAACCGGGTCAACGCCAACTCCACCTTACCTTTCGAGTCAGCGCAGCACCACCGTGCGCAAGCCGTTGATGAACACCCGGTGCTCCAGCACGTAGCGCAAGGCGCGTCCCAGGGCCAGGCACTCGACGTTGCGCCCGGTGCTGAGCAACTGTTCGGGGCTGTAGGCGTGGTCCACCCGTTCCAGGGCCTGTTCGATGATGGGGCCCTCGTCCAGGTCGCTGGTGGCGAAGTGGGCCGTGGCACCGATCAGCTTGACGCCGCGCGCGTGCGCCTGTTCGTAAGGGCGCGCACCCTTGAAGCCGGGCAGGAAGGAATGGTGGATGTTGATGACGCGGCCGGCCAGCTTCTCGCACATGTCTTCCGACAGCACCTGCATGTAGCGCGCCAGCACCACCAGCTCGGCCTCGTGTAGCGCGATGCACTGGAGCAACTGCGCCTCCTGCTGCGGCTTGGTGCCGGCCGTGATGGGCAGGTGATGGAACGGAATGCCTTCGGCCACGGCCAACGGCCCCAGGTCGGCGTGGTTGGACACCACCGCCACGATGTCCATGTTCAGTTCCTTGCGGCGCCACTGCGCCAGCAGGTCGCGCAGGCAGTGGTCGGCCTTGGACACCATGATCAGCACCCGTGTCGGGCGGCTGAGGTCATGGATGGCGCCTTCCGCGCCGTCAAAGCCATCCATCAGTTGGGCATAGTCCTCGCGAAGCACGCCGATCCCGAAAACCTTCTGGCCCTCCAGCCGGAACACGATGCGCACATAGAAACGCGACACCAACGCGTCGTCAAACACCGCGAATTCTTCGATGTAGGCACCGTGCCGCTCCAGCAGGGCCACCATGGCCGCCACCTGGCCCCGCGCGCTGGCCACCGCCAGGGTCAGCACGTAGCGGGACGATTCATTGGGCGTGGCTTGCATAGGTTTCAAGGTCTTGTGTGAGGGATTGAAGAAGGGCACTCGTTTCGGCCGCCTGCAAGTGCAGGGTCTCGAACTCGGTCCGGGTCGATGCGCGCTCCATGCCGACCGCCAGCGCGCCCAGGCTCACGCGCTGCTTGTACAGGCCGACCCAGACCTCGTCGATGCGCGGGTCGAGCCCGAACACGAAGCCGATCACCTGGTTGACGCGGGTCTCCAGCAGCGGGGTGTGAGGCGTGTTGGGCCACACCTGCGTCAACCAGCGCCACAGGGGTTCGTAGTCCAGGCAGCCGTCCAGCGCGTCCGGCGCGGCAGGCGCCAGCCCGCTGGCCGTGAGGCTGATCCAGATCGGCTGCTGGTCCCGTTCTTCGGCATAGATCCCCACCGGCAGGCGGGTCTCCAGCCGTTCGATCCGGACCGTCCAACGCGTGTTCATGTGAAGCGGCGCGTCACCAGGCCACATTCCTGTGTGCAGCGTTCCAGCATCAGCCAGACGTAGCCCCGGAAGCTGCTGCGCACCAGCACCTCGTAGACCGGTGCGTCGTCGGCCTGCCACAGCCAGACCGAGGCCTTGAAGAACACCGAGCCGGCGCTGGCCCCCGGGCCGAACACGCGCGGGTGCAGGTCCAGCGGGCAGCCCTGCGCGAGCACGTCGCGCACCGGGGTGCCGCTCAGGTGCAGCACGGTGTAGCCGCCACTGACGTCGGTGACCGCCATGTGCTGGCCCGCCAGGGCTTCGCGCAGCGCCGCTTCGATGGCGCCCGCCTGGCCCTTTGGCCCGATGACGAACCAGTCGTCCGGCCCGACCCAGACCAGGCGATGGGTATCGTTGGCGACTGTGGTGCAGGCCTGTGTGGGCAGGTCCAGACCGAGGGCCTGCGACACGCCCTCGCGGAAGGCCGTGTCGTCCGGGTTGCCGCGAAGATTGAGCACGGACTGTCCATGGCGCCAGCCGGCCAGCAGGGACTGCCCGGTCGAGGCACGGGTGGTGGGCACACGGTCCATGGGCGCCACAGGACGCTGTGAGGTATCAAGCATTTTGGCGCTCCGCTTTGGGATCGAAGAAGACCGGGCTGGCGATGGTGGCGGTGTGAACGACCGGGCCGTTGGGGCCACCCTGAGAGATGAAGACCTTCTCGCCCATGCGGCTCAGGCCACCCTTGACCAGGGCCATGGCGATGGAGTGACCCAGCGTCGGGCTCATGTAGCTGGAGGTCACATGACCGACCATGGGCGCGGTGGGGCCGGTGGGCGCCTGGTTGAGGATCTGCGCGCCCTCGGTCAGCACGAACTGCGGGTCGTCCGGCAGCAGGCCGACGAGCTGCTTGCGGTTGCTGCGCGCCGTGTCTTCGCGGGTGAGCGAACGCTTGCCCAGGCAGTCCTTGGTCTTGGTGACCAGGCCGCCCATGCCGAGGTCCATCGGGGTGACGGAACCGTCCGTGTCCTGGCCGATGATGATGTAGCCCTTCTCGGCACGCAGCACGTGCATGGTCTCGGTGCCGTACGGGGTGATGTTGAATTCGGCGCCCGCGGCGTGGATCGCCTCCCAGACCTTCAGGCCATCGTTGGCGGCCACGTTGACTTCGTAGCAGCGCTCGCCCGAGAAGCTGATGCGCATGATGCGGGCCCTGACGCCGGCCACCGTGCCTTCGCGGTACGACATGAAGGGAAAGGCCGTGTCGTCGAAGTCCACATCGCTGCAGATCTTCTGCAACACCGCGCGGCTCTTGGGGCCGGCCACGATGGAAGTGGACCAGTGGTCGGTCGCGCTGGTCAGGTAGACCCTGAGGTGCGGCCACTCGGTCTGCAGCCAGCGCTCCATCCAGGCCAGCACGCGCGCCGCGCCGCCGGAGGTGGTGTGCATCAGGTAGTGGTTTTCGGCCAGGCGCACGGTCACGCCGTCGTCGAACACCATGCCGTTTTCGTCGAGCATCAGGCCATAGCGGCACTTGCCGATCTCCAGCTTGGACCAGGCGTTGCTGTAGATCCAGTTGAGCAGCACGCTCGCGTCCGGGCCCTGGATGTCGATCTTGCCCAGCGTGGAGCCGTCCAGCGTGCCCACACCGTTGCGCACGGCCAGGGTTTCACGGGCCACGGCGGCGTGCAGGTCTTCGCCGGGCTTCGGGTAGTACCAGGGGCGCTTCCACTGTCCCACGTCTTCAAACAGCGCGCCCTGCTTCACGTGCCAGTCGTGCATGGCCGTGGTGCGGATCGGGTCGAAGGCATCGCCCAGCTCCAGCCCGGCCAGCGCGCCAAAAGTCACCGGCGTGTAGTTCGGGCGGAAGGTGGTGGTGCCGACCTGGGGAATGGACTTGCCCAGCGCCTGGGCCACGATGCCCATGCCGTTGATGTTGCCGGTCTTGCCCTGGTCGGTGCCAAAGCCCATGGCCGTGTAGCGCTTGACGTGCTCGATCGACTCGAAACCCTCGCGCACCGCGAGGTGGATGTCGGAAGCCGCGACGTCGTTCTGCAGGTCGACGAACTGTTTGGGCGCGCGGCTCACGCCACGCGCATGCGGCACCAGCCACAGCGGGCGAAGCTCGCCCGGCTCGACGGCCGCCACCGCGGGGGCCCCGGCGTCGGCCACCTGAAGGCCCAGCGCGCGCACCGCCGCCTCGCCGGCGGCGGCGCCGCCCAGCGCCCCGTCGCGCAGCGACAGCGCACCGGCGCAGGCACCGGCCGAGCTTTCGGACTGCGCCGACGGGCCCGGCAGGAAGGCCGCCCGGGCGTCGTTCCAGACCGCCTTGCTGCCGGCCTGGCAGTGCAGGTGGATGACCGGGCTGAAGCCGCCCGACAAGGCCACCAGATCGCAGGCAATGCCTCGCGCGGCACCGGCGAGTCGGTCCTGCGCGTCGATGGCCTGCACCTGCACGCTGCTGACGCGCTTGCCGCCGCGCGCTTCGGTGACCACGTGGCCGGCCAGGATGGGGATGCCGGCGGCTTTGGCGCGCTGGCTCAGGGTGCCGCTGGGATGGATACGCGCATCGACCACCTGCACGCTGGCGCCCGCGGCCTTCAAGGCCAGGGCCGCGTCGTAGCCCGTGTCGTTGTTGGTGAAGACCACGGCGTTGCGCCCGGGCAGCACGGCGTAGCGCCGCACATAGGTGGACACCGCGCCGGCCAGCATGATGCCGGGCAGGTCGTTGTTGCCGAACACCAGCGGGCGTTCGTGCGCGCCGGTGGCCAGCACCACCTGTTGTGCCCGCACGCGCCACAGGCGTTCGCGGAACACCGGCGCCTGCTCGGCACTCAGGTGGTCGCCGCGGCGCTCGACCAGGGTCACGAGGTCGTGGTCCTGGTAACCGAAAGCGGTGGTGCGCGGCAGCACCATCACCTCGGGCAGGGTCGCGAGTTCGGCCAGCGCCTGTGCCACCCACTGTGCTGCGGGCATGCCGTCGATGGCCTCGTCGCTGGAGAGCAGCCAGCCGCCCGGCTCGGACTGTTCGTCACACAGCACCACGCGGGCACCGGCACGGGCCGCGGTCAGCGCGGCCGTCAGGCCGGCGATGCCGGCGCCGACCACCAGCACGTCGCAGTGGGCGTAGCGCTTGTCGTAGCGGTCGGGGTCGTGTTCGGTGGGCGAGACGCCCAGGCCGCTGGCGGCGCGGATGTGCTTCTCGAAGAAGTGCCAGGCGGCCTGCGAGGCCATGAAGGTCTTGTAATAGAAACCGGCCGGGATCAGGCGCGAGAACCAGCCGTTGACGGCGCCGGTGTCGAACTCGATGCTGGGCTTGGCGTGGATCGAGCGAGCGCTCAGGCCCTCAACCAGCGACACCTCGGTCATGCGCGCGTTGGGCACGGTGCGGGCACCGTCGAACAGCTGCACCAGCGCGTTGGGCTCTTCCACACCGGCCGACAGGATGCCGCGCGGGCGGTGGTACTTCCAGCTGCGCGCCACCATGCTCACGTCATTGGCGAGCAAGGCCGAGGCCAGCGTGTCGCCTTCCAGGCCCTGGTAGGCGCGGCCGTTGAAAGAGAAGCTCAGGGTGCGGCGGCGGTCGACGCGGCCGCCGGTGGACAGGCGGGTGGTCATACCGCGGCTCCTTCGTTGACGACAGCCGCGGACTCGGCCGCGAACTCGGCAGCGAATTGAGCAGGGATGGGCTCACCGATCTTCCAGGTCGCTTCGAACCGGTAGCTCACCGTGTGGCGCAGCGCGTTGAACCAGCGACCGCAGCCGCTGGAATGGCGCCACTGCTCGTGCTGCAGACCCTTGGGGTTCTTGCGCATGAACACGTAGTCGCCCCACTCGGTGTCGCTCATGGCCTCCGAGTTCAGCGGGCGAACGATGCCGCCCTCGCCTCCGCAGGTGAATTCGATCTCGGCGCGCGTGCCGCAGAAGGGACAGTTGATTTGCAACATGGTTTTCTTTCTCAAAGAACGGAAGCTGCGATGTATTGCCAAGGGCACCGCCGGGCCGGCTTTGCCGGACGGCCAGTGCTGCCCCCCTGGGGGGGTGACGCGAAGCGGCGCGGGGGGGGTCATCTCAGTGAGCGACGCCTGCGGCGCCGTGTTCGTCGATCAGGTGGCCGTTGTAGAAGCGGTTCAGCGACAACGCTTCGTTGAGCGCGTGCGGTCGGTCTTGCGCCACCGTGTGGGCCATGGCCCAACCCGAACCGGGCGTGGCCTTGAAGCCACCGGTGCCCCAGCCGCAGTTGATGTAGAGGCCCTTGACCGGCGTGAGGCCGATGATCGGGCAGGCGTCGGGCGAGACATCGACGATGCCGCCCCACTGCCGGTTCATGCGCACGCGCGAGAACAGCGGGAACATCTCCACGATGGCCTGCAGCGTGTGCTCGATGGTGTGGTAGCTGCCGCGCTGGCCGTAGCCGTTGTACTGATCCACGCCCGCGCCGATCACCAGGTCGCCCTTGTCGGACTGGCTGATGTAGGCGTGGATGGCGTTGCTCATCAGCACGCAGGGGAAGATGGGTTTCAGCGGCTCGGACACCAGCGCCTGCAGTGGCTTGCTCTCGATGGGCAAGCGGATGTCGGCCATGCTGGCCATCACGCTGGAGTGCCCGGCCGCGACGATGGCGACCTTCTTGGCCTTGATGAAGCCCTTGACCGTGTCCACCCCGACCACGGCACCGCCCTCGCGGCGGATGCCAGTGACCTCGCAGTTCTGGATCAGGTCCACACCGCGCGCATCGGCGGCGCGGGCAAAGCCCCAGGCCACCGCGTCGTGGCGGGCCACACCGCCGCGCCGCTGCAGCGAAGCACCCAGCACCGGATAGCGCGTGTTCAGGTTGATGTACGGGATCATTTCCTTGATCTGCGCGGGCGTGACCACCTCGCCGTCCACCCCGTTCAAACGGTTGGCGTTGACGCGGCGCTCGATGTCGCGCATCTCCTGCAGCGTGTGGCCGAGGTTGAGCACGCCGCGCTGGCTGAACATGACGTTGTAGTTCAGGTCCTGCGACAGGCCTTCCCACAGCTGCATGGATTTTTCATACAGCGCCGTGGACTCGTCCCACAGGTAGTTGGAGCGAACGATGGTGGTGTTGCGCGCCGTGTTGCCGCCGCCCAGGTAGCCCTTTTCGACCACCGCGATGTTGCGGATGCCGTGTTCCTTGGCCAGGTAGTAGGCGGTGGCCAGGCCGTGGCCACCCCCACCCACCACCACCACGTCGTATTCGCGCTGGGGTTCGGGCGAGCGCCACTGCTTCTGCCAGCCCTCGTGGTAGGACATGCTGTTGCGCAGCAGGGACCAGATGGAAAAATGTTGCATGGGGGTTCTTTCTCTCGTTCTTTTCAGCATTCAACGATGTTCACGGCCAGGCCTCCGCGCGAGGTCTCTTTGTATTTCGTCATCATGTCGGCGCCGGTCTGGCGCATGGTGCGGATGACCTTGTCCAGGCTCACGAAATGCGTGCCGTCACCGCGCAGCGCCATGCGCGCGGCGTTGATGGCCTTGACCGAGGCGATCGCGTTGCGCTCGATGCAGGGGATCTGCACCAGCCCGCCAATGGGGTCACAGGTCAGGCCCAGGTGGTGCTCCATGCCGATCTCGGCCGCGTTCTCCACCTGCTCGGGTGTGCCGCCCATGACCTGTGCCAGCGCGCCAGCGGCCATCGAGCAGGCCACACCGACCTCGCCCTGGCAGCCGACCTCGGCGCCCGAGATCGAGGCGTTTTCCTTGTAGAGGATGCCGATGGCGGCGGCGGTGAGCAGAAAGTCGATCACGCCCTGCTCGTTCGCGCCGGGCACGAAGCGCGTGTAGTAGTGCAGCACCGCGGGCACGATGCCGGCCGCGCCGTTCGTGGGCGCCGTGACCACACGGCCACCGGCCGCGTTCTCTTCGTTGACCGCCAGCGCGTACAGGTTGATCCAGTCCATCACCTGCAGAGGGTCTTTCAGCGCGGCCTCGGGGTGGGCGGTGAGCGAGCGGTACAGCTCTGCCGCGCGCCGCTTGACCTGGAAGCCACCGGGCAGCACGCCCTCAGTGGCCACGCCGCGCCGCACGCAGGCCTGCATCACGGCCCAGATGCGCAGCAGATCGGCGCGCACCGTGTCGGCATCGCGCCAGGCCAGCTCGTTGTGCCACATCACCTGAGCGATGTTCAGGCCGCTGTCCTTGCAGCGCTGCAGCAGCTCGTCCCCGGTGGTGAAGGGATGGGGCAACACCTTGCGGTCGGGCACCAGCGCCGGTTGTCCTTCGGCATCCTGGTTGATGACGAAACCGCCGCCGATGGAGTAGTAGGTTTTCTCCAGCAAGGGCTCGCCATCCACCGCGAAGGCGAACAGGCGCATGCCATTGGGGTGGAAAGGCAAGGCCTTGCGCAGGAACTTCAGGCCCTCGCGCTCGTTGAAGGCGATGCGATGGATGCCCAGCAGGTTCAGCGTCTGCGACGCGCGCAGGGCCAGCAGGCGCGGCGCGATCGCATCGGGATCGATCCGGTCGGGCGCTTCGCCTTCCAGACCCAGCAGCACGGCCTTGTCGCTGCCGTGGCCTTTGCCCGTGGCGCCGAGCGAGCCGTACAGCTCGCAACGCACCGATTGCACGGCAGGCAGCAGGCCGCCGTCGCGCAGGGCCTGCGCAAACAGCAGCGCCGCGCGCATGGGCCCGACCGTGTGCGAGCTGCTCGGCCCGATGCCGATCTTGAACAGGTCGAAGGTGCTGAGGGACATGTGGTGCTGCCCAGGTTCAGCCGTAGACCGGGAAGGCCGCGGTCAGCGCGGCCACGTCGGCGCGCACGCGGGCGACCACGGTTTCGTCTTCCGGGTGGTCGAGCAGATCGGCGATCAGGTGGCCCACTTGGATGGCCTCGGCTTCCTTGAAGCCGCGGGTCGTCATGGCCGGCGAGCCCAGGCGCACGCCGCTGGTCACCATCGGCTTCTCGGGATCGTTGGGGATGGCGTTTTTGTTGACGGTGATGTGGGCCTGGCCCAGCAGCGCTTCGGCGGCCTTGCCGGTCATGCCCTTGGCGCGCAGATCGACCAGCATCACGTGGCTCTCGGTGCGGCCGGAGACGATGCGCAGGCCACGCGCCACCAGCGTGTCGGCCAGCGCCGCAGCGTTCTTCACCACCTGCTGCTGGTAGGTCTTGAACCCGGGCGACAGCGCCTCGTTGAAGGCCACCGCCTTGGCCGCGATCACGTGCATCAGCGGCCCGCCCTGCAGGCCGGGGAAGATGGCGCTGTTGATCGCCTTCTCGTGCTCGGGGCGCATCAGGATGATGCCGCCGCGCGGCCCGCGCAGGCTCTTGTGGGTGGTGCTGGTGACGATGTCGGCGTGGGGAATCGGGTTCGGGTACTCGCCGGCGGCGATCAGGCCGGCGTAATGCGCCATGTCCACCATCAGCAGGGCACCGACGTCTTTGGCCACCTTGGCGAAGCGCTCGAAGTCGATGCGCAGTGCGTAGGCCGAAGCCCCGGCGATGATGATCTTGGGCTTCGATTCGTGGGCCTTGCGCTCCATCGCGTCGTAGTCGATCTCTTCCTTCTCGTTCAGGCCGTAGGACACGACGTTGAACCACTTGCCCGACATGTTCAGCGCCATGCCGTGCGAGAGGTGGCCGCCTTCGGCCAGGTTCATGCCCATGAAGGTGTCGCCGGGTTTCATGAAGGCCATGAACACGGCCTCGTTGGCCTGCGCGCCCGAGTGCGCCTGCACGTTGGCGGCCCAGCCGTGCTGGTCGGCGCCGAACAGTTGCTTGACGCGGTCGATGGCCAGTTGCTCGGCCTGGTCGACGAACTCGCAGCCGCCGTAGTAGCGGCGGCCCGGGTAGCCCTCGGCGTACTTGTTGGTGAGCTGGCTGCCTTGCGCCTGCATCACGGCTGGCGAGGTGTAGTTCTCGCTGGCGATCAGCTCGATGTGCTGTTCCTGGCGCTGGTGCTCCTGCTGGACGATGGACCACAGGGCCGGATCGGAGGCCTGCAAGGACTGTTTCTGGTAGCTGAACATGGGGTGTTTCCTCGGGTCTTGTGGGTGTGGCGAACTGGAGTGAATCTTCGGTTTCAACCCTTGTCGGTGCTGCGCTGATCACGCCAATTTCTGTCTTGATTCCGACATGTGCAGGCGTCGGATTCCGACACGGCCGCGGGCAGTGACACAGGGAGAACACACAGAATCCAGCCGGAGCGCGTGTCCGAGCCCAGGGCACCCGTGGAACCGGCTCTGCCGGGCCACAGGGTGCGTCCCCCTCGAAGCGCCGCAGGCACGCAACAGAGGGGGAAGCCGCGTCAGCGGCGCAGGGGGTGCTTCACTTCAACGCTGTTGCGTCTGCCAGTGCGGGTGCACCCAGGCGGGCGCGTCCGACGGCGGCAGCGCCCGGCCCTTGATCGCGTCAGCGATCTTCTCGGCCATCATGATGGTCGGCACATTCAGGTTGCCGCTCACGATGAGCGGCATGATGGACGCGTCCACCACGCGCAGGCCCTGCACGCCGTGCACCCGGCCCTGCCCGTCCACCACCGCTAGGTCGTCGTGGCCCATGCGGCAGGAGCAGCTGGGGTGATAGGCCGTCTCGGCCTGGTGGCGGATGTGTTCGTCGATCTGTGCGTCGCTCTGCACCTGCGCGGTGGGCGAGAGCTCTTCGGCGCGGTAGCGGTTGAAGGCCTTCTGCTCGAACACCTCGCGCGTGAGGCGGATGGCGGCGCGGAATTCCTTGCGGTCCTGCTCGGTGCTCATGTAGTTGAAGCGGATCAGGGGTGCGTCTCGGTGGCTGGCGCTGCGGATGCGCACATGGCCTCGGCTGGTCGATCGCATGGGCCCCACATGGGCCTGGAAGCCATGGCCCTCCACCGTCGCACTGCCGTCGTAGCGCACCGCCATCGGCAGGAAGTGGTACTGCAGGTCGGGGTGCTTGACGCCCGCATCGCTGCGGATGAAGCCGCCGGACTCGAAGTGGTTGGTCGCCCCCAGGCCCGTGCGCGTGAGCAGCCACCGCGCGCCGATCGCGCCCATGGCGAGCGGCTTCGTGGCCGAATACAGCGTGATCGGCTCCTTGCAGGCGTACTGCACGTAGGTTTCCAGGTGGTCCTGCAGGTTTTCGCCGACGCCCGCGCGCGCGGCCACCACCGGGATGCCCAGCGGCCGCAGCAGCTCCGGGTTGCCCACGCCGGAGAGCTGCAGCAGCTGCGGCGACTGGATCGCCCCGGCGCTGAGGATGACCTCGCGCCGCGCCCGGTAGACCACCTGCTGCCCGCCCTGCTCCACCGCCACCCCCACCGCACGCGGCGGGTCGCGACCCTCGAACAGGATGCGCGAGGCGCTGGTGCCGGTGTGCAGCGTGACGTTGCCGCGCCTGAGCGCCGGGCGCAGGTAGGCCATCGCCGTGCTCCAGCGCCGGCCCTTGTGCACCGTCATGTCCATGGGGCCGAAGCCTTCCTGGCGGTGGCCGTTCATGTCGGAGGTGTAGCCGTAGCCGGCCTGCTGGCCGGCCTCGATGAAGGCGTTGTAGAGCGGGTTACGGCAGGCGCCGGTGCTGACCTTGAGAGGCCCGTCCGAGCCCCGGTAGTCGTCTCCACCCTGCTCCCGGGTTTCGGACTTGCGGAAATACGGGAGGCAGTTGGCGTAACGCCATTCGGGCAGATCAAACTGTTCGGCCCAGCCGTTGTAGTCCTCGGCGTGGCCGCGGATGTAGACCATGCCGTTGATGCTGCTGGAACCGCCGATGGTCTTGCCGCGCGGGCAGTGGATGCGGCGGTTGTTCATGCCGGGGTCGGCCTCGGCCTCGAACTGCCAGCTGTAGCGCGGATTGGCCATGGGGTAGGCAAACGCGCTGGGCATGTGGATGAACAGGTTGTGGTCCATCGGTCCGGCCTCGATCACCAGGATCTTCACGTCCAGGTCTTCGCCCAGGCGGTAGGCCAGGGTGCTGCCGGCCGAACCGGCGCCGATGATGATGTAGTCGAAGGAGGCGGCGGGCTGGGTCATGCGGATCGGCGCGTGCGGCGGTGGCAGAAGGACAAGACGGTGGGGATTCAGCGGTAGCTGGTCGCGACCTCGCCCAGCTCGACGTACACCGTCTTGAGCTGGGTGTAGTGGTCCAGCGCGGCCATGCTGTTCTCGCTGCCGATGCCGGACTCGCCCACGCCGCCGAATGGCATCTCGATGGGCGTGATGTTGTAGTTGTTGATCCAGCAGATGCCGGCCCTGAGTTGCGCGGCCACGCGGTGACCGCGCTGCAGGTCGGTGGTGAACACGCCCGCCGCCAGGCCGAAGCGCGAGCGGTTGGCGCGCGCCACGGCCTCGGCCTCGGTGTCGAAGGTCAGCATGGACAACACCGGCCCGAAGATTTCCTCGCGCACGATGCGCATGTCGTCGCGGCAGTCGGCAAAGATGGTGGGCGCCACGAAGTTGCGGCCCAGGCCATCCACGGCGACCCGCTCGCCGCCGCAGACCAGCGTCGCGCCCTCGTCCTGCCCGCTGGCGATGTACTCCATCACCTTGTTGGCATGGGCTTCGGAAATGAGCGCGCCGATCTCGGTCTGCGGGTCCATCGGGTCGCCCACGCGCAGCTGCAGCGTGCGCTCCTTCAGCCGCGCCAGGAAGCGCGGCGCGATGCCGCGCTGCACGAACACGCGGGTGCAGTTGGTGCAGACCTCGCCCTGGGTGTAGAAGTTGCCCATCATCGCGGCGGCCACCGCCTGCTCCAGGTCGGCGTCGTCGAACACCAGCAGCGGCGACTTGCCACCCAGTTCCATGGTCACGCGCTTGAGCGTGCCGGCCGCCGTTTCCATGACCCGTTTGCCCGTGGGCACCGAGCCGGTGACGGACACCTTGGCCACGTCCGGGTGGGCCGCCAGCATCGCGCCCACCGCCCCGCGCCCCTGCACCACGCTGAACACGCCTGGCGGCACGCCGGCTTCCAGGTACACCTCGGCCAGCTTCACCGCCGTGGCCGGTGTCAGCTCCGAGGGCTTGAAGATCATGGCGTTGCCCGCCGCCAGCGCGGGGGCGGACTTCCAGCAGGCAATCTGGATCGGGTAGTTCCAGGCGCCGATGCCCACGCACACGCCCAGCGGCTCCTTGCGGCTGTAGGCGAAGGCGTTCTTCAGCGGGTACTGCTGGCCGGTCAGCGTGGCGGCCGCGCCCGCGAAGTACTCGATGCAGTCCGCGCCACTCATCACGTCCACCACCAGGGCTTCCTGAATGGGCTTGCCGCAGTCCTGCACCTCCAGCGCGGCCAGCTCGTCGTTGCGCTGGCGCAGGATGTCGGCCGCCCGGCGCAGGACGCGTCCGCGCTCGGTGCCGCTCATGGCCGACCACAGCGCAAAGCCTGCCTGCGCGGCCTGCACCGCCCGGTTCACGTCGTCCTGCGTGGCTTCGTGCACGACGGCCCAGGCCTGCCCTGTTGCGGGGTTGACCGACTCAAAGGCCGCCCCTCCGCCGTGGACGTGTTGTCCGTTGATGAAACTGAACAGGGTTGTGGGATTCATGACCATCCTTGCGGGGGCCTGGCCCATGCAGGCCGGGCGCCCATGGCCGCACGCCGGCCGCCCTCACACCGGTGAAGGCTCGGCTGTGCGGTCGGGTTTATTTCGCCAGTGCGGTCTTGACCGCTTCCAGGCCGGGCTTGCCGTCGAACGTGGTCACACCGGCCAGCCATTTGTCCACGGTGCCCGGGTTCTTCTTGAGGAAGGCGCGCGCCGCCGTGTTGGGTTTGACCTTGTTGAGGATCGGCTCCATCACCTGGTTTTCGATGGTGGTGCTGAACTGCAGGTTCTTGAGGAAGGCGTAGACGTTGGGGCAGCGCTTCTCATACGACGGCGGAACCGCGGTATAGACCTTGGCTTCCCCCAGGTTCGGCCCGAACACATCGTCGCCGCCCGCGAGGTAGCTCATCTTGATCTGCACGTTCATCGGGTGCGGCTCCCAGCCCAGGAACACGATGGCTTTCTGCGCCTTGCCCGCACGCTGGGCCTCGACCAGCATGCCCGCCTCGCTGGACTCCACCAGCTTGAACGCCTTCAGTCCGAACTTGTTGTCCTTGATCATTCCGGCGATCAGGGCGTTGCCGTCGTTGCCGGGCTCGATCCCATGGATCTTTCCCCCCAGTTCCTTCTCGAATTTCGAGATGTCACCGAAGGTCTTGAGGCCCTTGTCGTACAGATAGGTCGGCACCGCCAGCGTGTACTTGGCGCCCACCAGATTCGGCGTCTCCAGCACCTTGATGTCGCCCGCCTTCACGAAAGGCTCGATGACCGGTGTCATGGACGGATTCCAGTAGCCCAGGAAGGCGTCGATCTGTTTTTTCTTCATGCCGGCGAAGACGATGGGCACGGACGCGATGGTGACCCTGGGCTGGTAGCCGAGGCCTTCAAGCACCACCGAGGCCAGTCCGGTGGTGGCCGCGATGTCGCTCCAGCCCACGTCGGCAAAGTTGACGGTCTTGCAACTGGCGTCTTCGGCGAAAGCCTGCTGCCCCGTCAACAAGCCCGCCACGGCGAGTATTCCTGCTACCTTCATCTGCATGTTTGCTCCAGCTGAATAAGACGACACAGGCCCGAGCAACCGTTGACCAGGAAGTGGCCGCGCCTGTTGGGAAACACCCCCGTCAAGGGGTGCGCGGGTAGCGCCCGCCACCACCATGAACGGCTTTGGAACGCCAGTGCATGGTGCGGCGCATCGGGGCCTGGCGGTTAGCTGAACACGCCAGTTTCTGGCCTGATTCCGACACGCAACCGGCTCACAGCGGCGCGCTGGCCGCCGGCGCCACCGGGCGTGAGGCCAGGAAGACGCCGGGCAAGAGCAGCGCCGCGCCCCAGAAGTGGTACCAACCCAGGGATTCCCCAAGCAGCCACCAGGCTGCCAGGGCGCCGTAGAGCGGCCCCAGGTACAGGGTGGCGGCCACCTTGCTGGCGCCCAGGATCTGCTGCGACCATCCGTACAGACCAAAGGCCATCAGACCGGGAACCAGGGCCGCGACCAGCCCCATCAGGAGCGCATCGGCGCCTATCGCCGGGGTCGATGGCTGGGACATCTCCCAGGCCGCTCCCGCGGCCAGCAAAGGCAGGGCGCCCCAGGCAGCGGCCGCCAGCCGGGCGGCGGCGCCCAACGGACTGGGCCAGGCCTCCAGCAGGAGCGCGTAGAGCGCCCAGCAGACCACGCTGGTCAGAATCCAGAGATCACCTTCGACAAACCGGAAGTCGGCAAGGCCCAACCAGTGGCCCTGCACGATGACATGCAACACGCCGGCCAATGCCAGTGCCAGACCCGCCCACTGCAGGCCACCCATGCGTTCGCGCAGCCACGCGGCCGAACTCACGGCGATGAGCGCCGGTGCTGCGGAGTAGATCAGGGCGATGTTGGTGGCGCTGGTCGTGCGACCGCCGATGTACACCCAAGCCCCGCAGGCCACCATGCCCAGAAAGCCCAGCACCAGGTACCGGTACCAGTGCCGGACCAGGTGGCGCCATTCCCGCCGCAGCTCGTCGCGCACCAGCCAGCTCAGCAACATGCCCGCCAATCCCCAGCGCATGAAACCCAGCGTGTAGGGTCCGACAACCCCCGGCGCCACGCGGGCCAGCAGGTTGTTGACCGTCCACAGGAGCGGGATCAGCCAGATGGACCACATGGCGAGCCGGATGTTTGCGTTTGACCGCATGGAACGTGCTTTCAGGAAGGGGGAAGAGGTGAAGGGCAGACAAAGGCAACCCGAATTGTCTCAGCAGCGTCCAGCGCGATCAGGGCACTTCGCGCCGAAGCCACGGCCCCCGGCCAGCCGGCCTGGCACCTCGGCAGAAAAAGCGGTTGAAAACCCGCGGCCGGCACCCGTCGGCCGCCATGTCGTTTATGAGCAAGTGCGCGTCTGTCATGCACAAGCTGGCCGGGGACCGCGCCACAACAATGAACGCACTCGACAGCACCCCTAACAGAAAACCAAGTCCCCTTCGCGTAAACCCTTACTCACACCCAAGCCATGAGCAACTTGCACCAGGACGCCATCGTCATCGACGGTCTGATCATCTCGAAGTGGAGCCGCTCGGTCTTCGAGGACATGAAAAAGGGCGGCCTGACCGCCGCCAACTGCACCGTCTCGGTGTGGGACGACTTCAAGAGCACGGTGCACAACATCGCCGAGATGAAGAAGTCCATCCGCGAGAACAGCGACCTGCTGTCCCTGGTGCGCAGCACGGCCGACATCGAACAGGCCAAGAAGGACGGCAAGACCGGAATCATCCTCGGGTTCCAGAACGCGCACGCCTTCGAAGACCATCTGGGTTACGTCGAAGCCTTCGCGGACATGGGCGTTCGCGTGGTCCAGCTTTGCTACAACACGCAGAACCTGATCGGCACCGGCTGTTACGAGCGCGACGGCGGCCTGTCGGGCTACGGGCGCGAGGTGATCGGCGAGATGAACCGCGTCGGGATCATGGTGGACCTGTCCCATGTGGGTGCCAAGACCTCGGAAGAAGCCATCCTCGAATCGAAGAAGCCGGTCACCTACAGCCACTGCCTGCCAGCGGGCCTGAAGGAACACCCGCGCAACAAGAGCGACGAACAGCTCAGGTTCATCGCCGACCGTGGCGGCTTCATCGGCGTGACCATGTTCCCGCCCTTCCTCAGGCGCGGGATCGAGTCCACCGTGGACGACTACGTCGAGGCACTCGACTACGTGATCAACCTCGTGGGCGAAGACTGCGTGGGCGTCGGTACCGACCACACGCAAGGCTACGGACAGGATTTCTTCGACCACATCACCCACGACAAAGGACGGGGTCGCCGCCTGACGAATTTCGGCACCGTCCAGAACCCACTGGGCATTCGCACCATCGGTGAAATGCCCAACCTGACGGCCGCGATGGAGCGCGCCGGCTGGCCGGCCAGCAAGATCACAAAGGTCATGGGGCGCAACTGGCTCCGTGTTTTTGGTGAAGTGTGGAGTGTGTAGTTCAAGTCGCCCCGCCCCCGAGCAGTTCTCGCTTTCTTCTAACCAACGCAGGAGTTCCCCATCATGATCAAGTCGCAGCCCTTCTCCCCTCGTCCCCGCCGCACGTTTCTGGCCCAGTCGCTGGGCCTGACCGCGCTGGCCGCCACCGGCATGGGCGCCCTGGCGCAATCCAAGCCCGCGCTCAAGATCGGTTTCGTGGACGGCTGGTCCGACAGCGTGGCGACCACGCACCTGGCCGCGGCCATCATCCGCAGCAAGCTGGGTCACCAGGTGGACCTGGTGCCGCTGGCCGCCGGCATCATGTGGCAAGGCGTGGCGCGTGGTGACCTGGACATGACCTTGTCCGCCTGGTTGCCCGTGACCCACGAGGCCTACCTGGCCAACTTCAAGGACAAGGTGCAGATCATCGGCGCCAACTACCCGGGCGCCAAGATCGGCCTGATCGTGCCGGAGTACGTCAAGGCCACCAGCCTGGCGGACCTGAACAACTTCCGCGCCGACTTCGACAACCGCATCGTCGGCATTGACGCCGGCGCCGGCGTGATGAAGAAGACCGAAGAGGCCATCAAGGCCTACGGCCTGGAGATGCGCCTGCTGCCGAGCTCGGGCCCCGCCATGGCCGCCGAGCTGGACCGCGCCTACCGCGCCAACAAGGCCATCGCCGTGACCGGCTGGATCCCGCACTGGATGTTCGCGAAGTACAAGCTGCGCTTCCTGGCCGACCCCAAGAACATCTACGGCGCCGAAGAGCATGTGGACAGCGTGATCAACCCCGGCCTGAACGCCAAGGCCCCATCGGTCGTGGCCTTCCTCAAGAAGTTCTCCTGGAAGCCAGAGGAAATCGGCGCGGTGATGCTGGCCGTCGAAGGGGGCAGCAAGCCCGCCGCCGCCGCCGACAAATGGATGGCCGACAACGCGGCGCGCGTCGCCGAGTGGACCTCCTGAGCGTCCGACTGAATCCAACCTTTAAATCGCAAAGGCTGTGTCGCCATGTTGAAGCAAACCATTTCTTTTCAATGGCTGGCGCCTTGGGCGCTCAGTCTGGGCCTGGTGTTTTCCGCTCAGGCCCAGACAGCGTTGAAACATTGGCCACCTGAGGCTGCGACACAGCTGGAGAGCCTGATCCAGGCCAACGCCAACAAGGGTGCGTTTGCGGTGTTTGACGCCGACAACACCACCTACAACAACGACCTTGAAGAATCCTTGCTGCCCTATCTGGAAATGAAGGGCATTCTGAGCCGCGACAAGCTCGACCCGGCGTTGAAGCTGATTCCGTTCAAGGACATCGACGGCCACAAGGAAAGCCTGAACAGCTATTACTACCGCCTGTGCGAGATCGACGACCAGGTCTGCTACCCCTGGGTGGCCCAGGTGTTTTCGGGCTACACCTTGCGTGAGCTCAAGGGCTGGGTCGATGACATGCTGGCCGCAGGCACCAGCATCCCCGCGACCTACTACGAAGGCACGGCGCTCAAGACGATCGCGGTCAAGCCGCCGAAGTTCTACACCGGCATGCAGGAGCTTTACAACAAGCTCATGGAAAACGGCATTGAGGTCTACGTGGTGAGCGCTGCCAGCGAAGAGCTGGTGCGCATGGTGTTGGCCGACCCGAAAAATGGCTACAACATCAAACCGCAGAACGTCATCGGCGTCGGCATGCAGCTGAAAAACCGCAAGACCGGCGAGCTCACCAATGCGCGCAAATTGATTGCCGCCAAGACCTACGACCCCGCAGCCTTGCTGGACCACGAACTGACACCCGCGCTGTGGGCTCCCATGACCTGGTTCGAAGGCAAGCAGGCCGCCATCTACACCTATATCGACGAATGGAAGAAGCCCATTCTGGTGGCCGGTGACACCCCGGTGAGCGACGGCCCCATGCTGTTTCGCGGCACCGACGTGGAGCACGGCGGCTTGCGCGTGTGGGTGAACCGCAAAGACAAATACCTGGTGCAGATCCAGGCCATGCAGAAAAAACATGCTGAAGCCCAAAAGGCCCTGGGCCTGCCTGTCACGGCGGACCGCAACTGGGTGATGGTCAAGTCGGCGCAGATCCAGTAAGGCCGCGCCTGCGCAATTCCTCATTCATCAAAAAAAGTCCCCATGAACCCCCAACTCCCCATTGAAGTCAACGCCAGCACAGGCGTCTGGACCACCGACGGCCTACCGATGATTTATGTGCCGCGGCATTTCTTCGTCAACAACCACGTGGAAACCGAAGCGGTGGTGGGTCGGGAGGTGTATGCCCCCGCGCTCTACAAGGCAGGCCACCGCTCGGCCTACTTCTGGTGCCAGAAAGAAGCCGCCACCCATGGCCTGACCGGCATGGCCGTGTACGAGCACTACCTCAAGCGCCTGTCGCAACGCGGCTGGGGCCTGTTCTCCTTCATCGAGTCCGATGCCACCACGGGCCACGCCCGCGTCCGGCTGGAGCACTCGGTGTTCGTGCTGGCGCAGGGCATCGCCGGTGTGCCGGTGGACCACAGCAAGGTCTGCTACCTGTTCGCCGGCTGGTTCTCGGGCGCGATGGACTGGGTGCTGGAAACCAGCGGCTCGGCGCTGCGCACCACCAGCGTGGAAACGCAATGTGCGGCAGAAGGCCACGGTCACTGCGAGTTCACCGTCAGCCCCCTCTGACACCTTCCGAGAAAAGCCTCCCCCATGCGTTACCCGCACCTGTTTGAACCTCTGCGCCTGAACCAGGTGCTGCTGCGCAACCGCATCGTGAGCACGGCGCACGCCGAGGTGTACGCCGAAGGCGGCCACCCGACCGAGCGCTACATCCGCTACTACGAAGAGAAGGCCAAGGGCGGCGTGGGCCTGGCCATCTGCGGCGGCTCCAGCCCGGTCTCGCGCGACAGCCCCTGGTCGTGGTGGAGCTCGGTCAACCTGGCCACCAACACGGTGATCGAGCCCCTGGCCAACCTGGCCGAGACCATGCACAAACACGGCGCCAAGCTGATGATCCAGGCGACCCACATGGGCCGGCGCAACGCCTGGCACGGCTTCGACTGGCCGCACCTGGTCAGCCCCTCGGGCATCCGCGAGCCGGTGCACCGTGGCAACGCCAAGATGATCGAGATTGAGGAAATCCGCCGCATCGTGGCCGACTACGGCCGCGCCGCCAAGCGCGTCAAGGACGCGGGCCTGGACGGCATCGAGATCTCGGCCGCGCACCAGCAACTGATCGACCAGTTCTGGAGCCCGCGCGTCAACCACCGCACCGACGAGTACGGCGGCAGCCTGGAGAACCGCCTGCGCTTCGGCATGGAGGTGCTGCAGGCCGTGCGCGAACAGGTGGGGGCCGATTTCTGCGTGGGCCTGCGCATGTGCGGCGACGAATTCCATGAAGACGGCATCAGCCACGAGATGGCCAAGGAGATCGCCCAGGCGATGTCCGAGAGCGGTCTGATCGACTTCCTGAGCGTGGTGGGCTCGGGTGCCGACACCCACAACACCCTCGCCAACTGCATGCCGCCCATGGCGCTGCCGCCGGAGCCCTTCGTGCACCTGGCCGCCGGCATCAAGTCGGTGTCCAAGGTCCCGGTCATGCACGCGCAGAGCATCCGCGATGCCTCGCAGGCCGAGCGCATCCTGGCCACCGGCATGGTGGACCTGGTGGGCATGACCCGCGCGCAGATCGCCGACCCGCACATGGTCATCAAGATCCGCGACGGCCGCGAAGACCAGATCAAGCAGTGCGTCGGTGCCAACTACTGCATCGACCGCCAATACAACGGCCTGGACGTGCTGTGCGTGCAGAACGCCGCCACCAGCCGCGAGCAGACCATGCCCCACGTGATCCAGAAGACCACGGGCGCGCGCCGCAAGGTGGTCGTGGTGGGCGCTGGCCCGGCTGGCCTGGAAGCCGCCCGCGTGGCGCGCGAGCGTGGCCACGACGTGGTGCTGTTCGAGAAGAACAGCGCGGTCGGCGGACAGGTGAACCTGGCCGCCAAGCCGCCCAAGCGCGAACAGATGGCCGGCATCATCCGCTGGTTCGACATGGAAACGGTGCGCCTGGGGGTGGACCGCCGCCTCGGCGTGGCGGCCACGGCCGAGATGATCCGCGCCGAAAAACCGGACATCGTGGTGCTGGCCACGGGCGGCACGCCACACACCGGCCAGGTGCCCGCCTGGGGCGCGGCCGACGGCCTGTGCGTCAGCGGCTGGGACATCCTCTCGGGCGCGGTGGCACCGGCCGAGAACGTGCTGGTCTACGACAGCATCAGCACGCACGCCGGCACCGGCGTGGCCGACTTCATCGCGTCCCGCGGCAAGCTGGTGGAGATCGTGACCCCCGACGTGAAGGTGGCCGACGACACGGGGGGCACCACCTTCCCGGTTTTCTACCGCCAGCTGTACGCCAACGGCGTGATCCAGACCCCCAACTTCTGGCTGGAGCGCGTGTACCGCGAGGGCGACAAGCTGATCGCGGTGCTGAAGAACGAGTACACCGAGGCGCTGGAAGAGCGCGCGGTCGATCAGGTGGTGATCGAGAACGGCATCCTGCCCAACGAGGGTCTCTACCACCAGCTCAAGCCCCTGTCGCTGAACAAAGGGCAGACCGACATCGACGCCCTGTACGACGCGCTGCCGCAACCCGGCCTGAGCCTCCAGACCCACGGCGATCACTTCCTGCTCTACCGCGTTGGCGACTGCGTGTCGATGCACAACATCCACGCCGCGATCTACGACTCGCTGCGCCTCTGTAAGGACTTTTGAGATGTCGCTTGCGCACCTTGTGAGCGCTGTGTTCTGGCTCGCCGTTCTGGGCCTGCTCATCGGCCTGGCCCGGCGCACCGCGATCTGGCGCACCGGGCGGTCGGCGGCCTTCGATCTCGGCGGCCTGCTGCAGATTCCCAAACGCTACTTCGTGGACCTGCACGATGTGGTGGCGCGCGAGCCCTTCGTGGCGCGTGCCCACGTCGGCGTCGCCGGGGGCACGCTGCTGGCCCTGTTCATCGTGGCGCTGAACTACGGCCTCGGCCTGTACTGGCGCAGCCTGGACGTGGTGCTGCTCATCGCCGGCCTGCTGGCCATCGTGGGCGCCGGTGCGATGGCCTGGCGCCGGCGCGCGGCACCCGCGCGCCTGTCGCAAGGGGCCTGGAAACGACTGCCCTACTCCCTGCTGGCCTTCGCCGCCGCCGCGACCCTGGTCGGCGCGGTGGCCCTGACCGGCACCGCCCTCGCCCCCTGGCTGGCGGGTCTGATCAGCCTGGCCTTCGCCGCGGGCGTGGCCGAACTGGCGCTGGGCATCGGGCTGGGCGGCCCCATGAAGCACGCCGTCGCCGGCCTGCTGCACCTGGGCCTGCACCCCCGCCCCGAGCGGTTCGGCGACCAACGCTTTGCCACGGCCCTGAAGCCGCTGAAGCTGACCGCCGAGGACATGGGCGTGGGCAAGCCGGCCGATTTCGCCTGGAACAAGCTGCTGTCCTTCGACGCCTGCGTGCAGTGCGGCAAGTGCGAAGCGGCCTGCCCCGCGTTCGCCGCCGGCCAGCCCTTGAATCCCAAGAAGCTGATCCAGGACCTGGTGGTCGGCATGAGCGGCCGCACGGACGCCGCCTACGCCGGCAGCCCCTACCCCGGCCAGCCCGTGGGCCAGCACGGCGGCGCACCCCATCTGCCCATCGTCAATGGCCTGATCAACGCTGACACGCTGTGGTCCTGCACCACCTGCCGGGCCTGTGTGCAGGAATGCCCGATGCTGATCGAGCACGTGGACGCCATCGTGGACATGCGCCGCCACATCACCCTGGTGCGGGGCGAGGTGCCGAACAAGGGCATGGAAGCGCTGGAGCAACTGCGCGAGACCGACACCGTGGGCGGCTTTCCGCTGAGCGCTCGCCACCACTGGGCGGCCGACCTGAATGTGCCGGTGCTGAACCCCGGCGAACAGACCGACTGGCTGGTGCTGGTGGGCGAAGGCGGCTTCGACATGCGCTACCAGCGCACCTTGCGGGCCTTCATCAAGACACTGCAAAAGGCCGGCCTGAAGTTCGCTCTGCTCGGTGCGGCGGAGACCGACTGCGGCGACCTGGCACGCCGGCTGGGCGACGAAGCGGGCTTCCAGCGGCTCTCCCTGCAGCTGATCGACACCCTGAAGACGCGCAGCTTCCAGCACATCGTCACACCCGACCCGCACACCTTCCATTCGCTGAAAAACGAGTACCCCGCCATGGGGGGCCGCTACGACGTCTGGCACCACACCCAGCTGCTGGCCGACCTGCTGGCCAAGGGCGCCATCAAGCCCACCAAGGCGGCCAGCCAGGACGTGGTGACCTACCACGACCCGTGTTACCTCGGTCGTTACGGCCGCGAAGTGGATGCCCCGCGCCAGCTGCTCAAGGGCATCGGCATCCGGGTCGTCGAGATGGAGCGCCACGCCGAGCGCGGCCGCTGTTGCGGCGGCGGTGGTGGTGCGCCATTCACCGACATCCCCGGCGAGACACGCATCCCCGACATCCGCATCGCCGACGCCCGGCGGACCGGCGCCACCGTGGTGGCCGTCGCCTGCCCCAACTGCACCGCCATGCTCGAAGGCGTGGTCGGCCCGCGCCCCGAGGTGCTGGACATCGCCGAGCTGGTGGCTCGTGCACTGGAGGTGGCATGAACCATCCACCCACCGCCCTGCGCCGCGTCGATCCGCGCCGCCCCGCCATCATCACGCCGCAAGGCCTGCGCCGCATCGTGCTGGGCAGCAGCGAAGGCGAACGCCTGGCCACGAGCGCCTCGCATGCGCCGCTGGCCAAGCCGGTTCGCAGCGCCGGCCCCTTCAGCGAGATCACCCTGGTGGTGACCCACTCGGACCGGGGTGCGCTGAGCGACCAGGCCCGTCAGGTGATCGCGGCGGCGGCCATCCTCGCGGCCCCCCACACCGAAGTGGTGCTGGCGGTGCTGGGCCCCTGCCACGACGACGTCGCGGCCCTGGGCGTGGACCGGGTCCTGGTGGCCGACGGGGCGGATGGCAGCGCCTACCTGAGCGCGGCCAGCGTGCAATGGCTGCAAGACCTGCGGCGACAGCTCTCGCCCACGCGCTGGCTGATGGCCGACAACGGGGCCGATGGCCAGCTCGGTCGCCGTTTCGCCACCCGCGCCGGCCTGCGGCTGGCCGCTGGCGTGGCCGAGCTCACGACCGACAACCTGCGCATTCCCGCCGGTGCGGGCCAAGACTGGCAACAGCCCCATACACAGATGATGCTGCTGGCCAAGGGCGTGGCCAGCCCCCAGCTGCCCTTCTTGGGGCTGGGCGTGCATGGCGAGTCCCAGCGCTGGCCGGCGGTGGTCGAAGCGGGCGTGGAAGACCTGGGTGTGCAGACCGGCGACCCGGCCACGATGGCGCTGGAAGAAGCGGACTTCATCCTGGCCGCGGGCAACGGGGTCACCGACCTGCCGCTGTTCCACGCGCTGGCCCAGGCGCTGGGTGCGGCCGTGGGCGCGTCCCGTGTCGCGGTGGACGACGGGCGCTTTGCCCGGGCGCAGCAAGTCGGTGCCACGGGCAAGACGGTGACCGCTTCCGGCTACCTGGCCGTGGGCATCTCGGGTGCCGTGCAGCACCTGCAGGGCATCAAGGACTGCCGCCATGTGATCGCGGTCAACCTGGACACATCCGCCCCCATCACGCGGCGCGCGGACCTGACCGTGGTCGAGGACAGCCGCGCCCTGATGCAGGCCCTGCTCGATCTGGTGCGGCAACACAAGGAGGCCCCATGAACGACATCACGGTCCTGGTCGCAGGCCGCCAACACCCCGTCAGTGGCCGGCCGGTGCGCAGCCGCGCGGACGCCGTGGCGGCCGCACTGGCCCTGAGCGTTTCGGACCAGGTCCGCCTGCTCTCGGCCGGGAACATGTCCGATGCCGTGGCGCGCGACTACCTCGCCCTCGGGGCATCGCACATCGAACTGCTGGAATGCGCTGCCGGCACCGACCTCACCGCCACCCTGGCCGCACAGCTGCAGGACGTGGCCTGGGTGCTCACCGGCACCCGGCAGGGCACGGAACCCGGCGAAGACGTGCTGCCCTATGCCCTGGCCGCCGCACTGCGCCGCCCCGTGATCAGCGACGTGCTGTCCATCCGGCCCGAAGGCAAGGCCTGGATCGTGACCCAGGCCTTGCCCAAAGGCGCGCGACGCCAACTGCGCGTGCACCCGCCGGCGGTGCTGGCCGTGAGCGCGGCGGCCCCGCTGACGCTGCGCCATTCGATGGCCTGTGCGGTCGCCGGTCAGGTGCTGCGCAAGCCCGTCACCACCGCCAACGGCCCGGACGGTGCACCCGCACCGCGCGAGCTCGTTCAGACCCACAAACGCCGCCAGCCGCTGGAAGCCCGCCGCCAGCAAAGTGGCCACGCCCGCATGCTGGGTGCCATCGAGTCGCCATCGACCAGCGGCACGGTGCTGAAAGCCGGCGATGCCCAAAACAAGGCGCAGGCGGTGCTCGACTACCTGCGCGCCCATTCTCTCGTTCACTTCTGAAGGGATCTCTCCATGACCAAAACCATCTCTGCTCAGACGCTGCTCACCCGCGAGTTGCTGGAGCGCCGCCGCCCCGGCCACAGCCTGGAAGCGCCTTTCTACCTGAGCGAAACGGTCCTGCAGGCCGACATGGAACACATCTTCGGCAAGCACTGGATTTTTGTGGCCGTCGAGCCGCAGATCCCGGAGCCGGGCGACTACATCGCCGTGGAGTTCAGCAACAAGTCCATCCTGATCGTGCGCGACGACGACATGGGTGTGCGCGCCTTCCACAACGTCTGCCGTCACCGTGGATCCCGGCTGTGCGAAAGCCACCAGGGCCAGCTGGGCAACATCGTCTGCCCCTACCACCAGTGGACCTACGACCTGAGCGGCAAGCTGATCCACGCCAAGCACATGGGCGCAGACTTCGACCCGTCGGAGATGAGCCTCAAGACGGTGCACGTGCGCACGCTGTGCGGCCTGATCTTCATCTGCCTGGCCGACGAGCCGCCGACGGACTTCGATCAGATGGCCGCCGAGATGACGCCCTACCTGGCACCGCACCGCCTGGACCAGTGCAAGGTGGCCGCGCAGGTGGACATCATCGAAAGCTGCAACTGGAAGCTCACCATGGAGAACAACCGGGAGTGCTACCACTGCGTGGCCAACCACCCCGAACTGACCATCTCCCTCTACGAGTTCGGCTTCGGCTACAAGCCGGACGAACAGAATGCCGCCGAGCAGCAGCGTTTCATCGACATCACCAACGCCGCCCGCGAACGCTGGGAAGGCATGGGCCTGCCGTCCGCCGAGATCGAACGGCTGGACGACCGGATCACCGGTTACCGCACACAGCGCTTGCCGCTGGACCGCACGGGCCACTCCCAGACCCTGAACACCGAGGTGGCGTCCAGGAAGCTGCTCGCCGACTTCACCGACCCGGCCTTGGGCGGTCTGTCCTTCTGGACCCAGCCCAACTCCTGGCACCACTTCATGAGCGACCACATCGTCAGTTTCACCGTGCTGCCCATCTCGGCCGGCAAGACCCTGGTGCGCACCACCTGGTGCGTGCACAAGGACGCGGTGGAGGGCGTGGACTACACGGTCGAGAACCTCACCGCGGTCTGGAACGCCACCAACGCCCAGGACCGCCGCCTGGTCGAGGAGTCGCAGATCGGCATCGCCACCGGCGCCTACGAACCCGGCCCCTACTCGCCCTACACCGAAGGCCTGGTCGAGAAGTTCTGCAACTGGTACGTCAACCGCCTGAACGCACACACCCGGTAACGCCCCCACGACACATCCAGCGCCGGACACACGACCATGGCCACCTCTTTGCACACACCCGACCTCGCCGCGCCGCCCTCGGCGGTGTGGAACGCCGACCGGGATGAGTTCCTGCAATGCGTACAGGTTCGCCAGGAAACCCACGACGTCAGGACCTTCGTCCTCGCAGCGGAAGGGCCCCGGAGCTTTCGCTACCTGCCTGGGCAGTTCATCACGCTGGAACTGGACATCGACGGACACAAGATCAACCGCTGCTACACGCTGTCGAGCACACCCACCCGCCCCGACCTGGTGAGCATCACCGTCAAGCGCGTGCCCGGTGGCCCGGTGTCCAACTGGCTGCACGACCACCTGCGCGCCGGCATGCGCCTGAGCGCCATCGGACCGGCGGGCGATTTCAGCTGTTTCCACCACGCGCCAACGCAACGCTACCTGTTCCTCTCAGGGGGCAGCGGCATCACACCGCTGATGTCGATGACACGTGCGCTGCACGACCTGGGCAGCAGCGCCGACATCGTGTTCACCCATTGCGCCCGCTCGCCGGCCGACCTGCTCTTTCCCGAAGAGCTCACGCTGATGGCGCGCAACATGCCGCAGCTGCGGCTGGCCATGGTGTGCGAGCAGCACACACCGGGCAGCGCGTACGCCGGGCACCTGGGGCGCCTGGACGCGGCACGCCTGGCGCACATCGCGCCCGACTTCCTGCAGCGCGACATCTACACCTGCGGACCGGCGCCTTTCATGGCCGCCATCCGACAGTTGCTGTCGAACGCCGGGTACGACATGGCGCGCTACCGGGAAGAGAGCTTCTCGTTTGCTGCGCCAGCGTTGCCCGAACCGGCGGCGCCAGCCGATGGCGCTTCGGCCGGGCACAGCATCGTGCTGCAGACCAGTGGCCAGACCTTCTCGTGCCGCAGCGACCAGACGATTCTGCAGGCGGCGCAGGCGGCCGGCCTGCGCCTGCCCTCCTCCTGCAGCAACGGTGTGTGCGGCACCTGCAAGACGCGCAAGAAGTCCGGCGAGGTCGACATGAAACACAACGGCGGCATCCGACCGAGGGAGGTCGATCAGGGCTGGATCCTGCCCTGCTGCAGCAAGCCGCTCAGCGATATCGCACTGGAACGGTGAGTGCGGAACAGGCGCGCACCGCTTCAGCCACCTCGAACCGCCATGAAACCGCCAAGTCCGTGCATCGATGCATCACTGGGGCTTGCCCCATGGCAAAAACCCCCGTCTTGACAGACGATCAGTGGTGATGTCGATGGCATGCAGCTTGCTCATAAAAACAGTTACGACGGAAGACAACCAGAGGCCCACGATGCAGAAACCCAAAGTCAGTGTTCGAAGTCTGTACAAGATCTTCGGCAACAACATTTCAGAAGCGCAGAAGCTGTTGGCCCAGGGGCTCAGCAAGGACGAGGTTTTTTCCCGCACCGGCCATGTGGTCGGTGTGAACAACGTCAGCTTTGATGTGGCGCCTGGCGACATCTATGTGCTGATGGGACTGTCGGGCTCCGGCAAGTCCACCCTGATCCGGCTGATCAACCGCCTGGTTGAACCCTCGTCCGGTTCGATCAACATCGACAGCGAAGACATCGCCGCCTTGCCGCAACACGAACTGGTCAAATGGCGGCGCCGGCGCGTTGCCATGGTCTTTCAATCCTTCGCCCTCATGCCGCACCGCAGCGTGCTGGACAACGCGGCCTTCGGTCTTGAAATGGCGGGGGTGGACCGCAAGACGCGCGAATCGCGGGCCATGGAAGTGCTGGAACAGGTGGGCCTGAAAACCTACGCCGCCAAGTACCCGGCGCAACTCTCCGGTGGCATGCAGCAGCGCGTGGGGCTGGCCCGGGCGCTGGCCGTCGATCCGCAGATCCTGCTGATGGACGAGGCCTTCTCCGCCCTCGATCCGCTCAAGCGTGTGGAAATGCAGTCGCTCATGCTGGACCTGCAACTCGAGCACCGGCGCACCGTCATCTTCGTCTCGCACGACCTCGAAGAGGCGCTGCGCATCGGCAGCCGCATCGGCATCATGGAAGGCGGCAACCTGGTGCAGGAGGGCACGGCCCACGAAATCATCACCCGGCCGGCCAACGACTACGTGCGCCGGTTCTTCAAGGGCGTGGACACCTCGCGCTACCTGACGGCCGGGGACCTGCTGGACGCCTCGTTGCAGGGCCAGATATTCAACGGCGGCCACCGCATCTCCGCCCAGACCCCCCTGCCGGAAGCCATGAAGATCGTGCTGGGCATCGAGCAACCGGTGGGCGTCTTCGACGGGGCCAATCGCTTGCTGGGGTCCATCTCCGCCCGCAGTCTGCTGCAGAAAATCGAACAAGAGGCCCGCCATGTCTGATCTGCTTTCACAGGTAACCCAGGCCTCCGAAAACATGTTGCCCCTCGGGCGCTGGGTCAACGCCGGGGTGCAGCTGTTGCTGGAACATGGCGCCGCCGTGTTCAACGGCATCGGCCTGGTGGTCGAACAGTTCGCCCAGTGGGTCGAAACCGCAATGCTGTCCATCCCGTTCTGGCTGGTGATTCTGGTGGCGGTGGGGGTGAGCGTTCGCAGGGTGAGCTGGCGGTTCGGCACGTTCGTGGCGCTGGCGCTGGCGCTGATCGTCGTGACCGGGTTCTGGCTGCAGACCATGGTCACCCTGGCGCTGACGCTCTCGGCGACGTTCATCAGCCTGTTCTACGGCATCCCGCTGGGCATCTGGTGTTCGCGCGCGCGCCGCGTGAACGCGGTCATCCGGCCGATGCTCGACTTCATGCAGACCATGCCGGCCTTCGTCTACTTGATCCCGGCGGCGATGCTGTTCGGTCTCGGTCGCGTGCCTGGCATCCTGGCCACGGTGATCTTCGCCATGCCGCCGGTGGTGCGCCTGACCAGCCTGGGCATCCGGCAGGTGAGTGCCGAGCAGGTGGAGGCCGGCAATGCCTTTGGATGCACGTCGACCCAGTTGCTGTTCAAGGTGCAGTTGCCCATCGCCCTGCCCACCATCATGGCCGGCGTCAACCAGACCATCATGATGGCGCTCTCGATGGTGATCATTGCGTCGATGGTCGGCGCCGGTGGACTGGGCAACGACGTGCTCGCCAGCATCCAGCGGCTGGACATCGGCCTGGGATTCGAGAGTGGGCTGGCCGTGGTGCTGCTCGCCATCATCCTGGACCGCATCACCGAAAGTTTCGGCGCGGCCCGAGAGAACAAGCAGAGCTGAGCAGCCAAGCGAGCGAACGATGACACACCTCCCTGTCGATTCCTCCCTCCCCCGCGAGACGCCTGTCCAGGAAGGCTTCCATGTGGGCTTCGTTCTGCTCCACGACTTCTCGATGATCGCCTTTGCCAACGCGGTCGAGACGCTTCGCATGGCGAACTACATCAGCCGCCGCACGCTGTACCGGTGGACGGTCGTCCAGGCCGAGCCGTCGCAACCGGTCGCCAGCAATGGCTTGACCGTCTCGTCGAACGGCAGCGCCGAGGACCTGGCGTCCTGCAACCTCGTGCTGGTCTGTGGTGGCCTCAACATCCGCCAGGCCACCACCGATCCGGTGCGCCGGCTGCTGCGCCAGTGCGCCGCCCGGGGCGCCGCCATGGGCGCTCTGTGCACCGGGTCGTTTGCCCTGGCCAGCGCGGGATTGCTGGACAACCACCGCTGCGCCATCCACTGGGAGAACCTGGCGGCCATCAGCGAAGAGTTTCCCAAGGTGCGGTTCACGCCCGAGGTCTTCATCTTCGACCGCGACCGCATCACCTGTTCGGGTGGCACGGCACCTCTTCACATGGTGCTGCACCTGATCCGCGGACACCATGGGCCCAAGCTGGTGATGGCCGTGTCCGAACAGTTCATCGTGGAGCGGCTGCGCGCCAGCAGCGACCGCCAGCGCATCCCGCAGCCCGAATGCATCGGCCCCGGCTACCAGCATCTGACCGAGGCTGCCGAGATCATGGCCGCCAACATCGAAGAGCCTCTGTCGCTGATCGAGCTGGCGGGTCTGGTCGGGTTGTCGCTGCGCCAGCTCGAACGCCTGTTCAACCGCTACTTCAGCATGAACCCGGCCCAGTACTACATGAACCTGCGGCTGCGCCGCGCCCAGGAATTGCTGACGCACAGCAGCCAGCCCATCATGCAGGTCACCGTGGCCTGCGGCTTCCAGTCGTCGTCACACTTCTGCAAGGCCTACCGCAGCCTGTTCGGCCACGCCCCCAGCGACGAACGTCGCCAGCAGGCCGACAAGGCGAGTGCCGGCCGCACATCTGCGACGAAGAGCCCGCCCAAGCTGGTCCGCGTGGCCTGACCCGCAGGAAGTCCTGCCGCCGCCACACAACTCGGCGTCGCATCGAGGCAAGTCGCTTCTCCTCAATCTGCAAGAGTGGCAGGGGGGATTCCCCCCCATCCAACAGAGGAGACAACTATGTCAACCAACCGCGGTGTCGTGTACCTGGGCCAGGGCCACGTCGAGGTCCAGTCCATCCCTTTTCCCGAACTCCTGAACCCGATGGGACGCACCGCCCAGCACGGGGTGATCCTGAAGGTGCTCACCACCAACATCTGCGGCTCTGACCAGCACATGGTGCGCGGCCGGACCACCGCCCCGGCCGGTCTGGTGCTGGGCCACGAAATCACGGGTGAGGTGCTCGAAGTCGGGCGCGATGTCGAGACGCTGCAGCGCGGCGACATCGTGTCGGTGCCTTTCAACGTGGCCTGCGGGCGCTGCCGCACCTGCAAGGAACAGCACACCGGCGTCTGCCTGAGCGTCAACCCGTCGCGCGCGGGCGGCGCCTATGGCTATGTCGACATGGGTGGCTGGATCGGCGGCCAGGCCGAATACGTGATGGTGCCCTACGCGGACTTCAACCTGCTGAAGTTCCCCGATCGCGGACAGGCGGTCGAGAAGATCCGCGACCTGACCTGCCTGTCCGACATCCTGCCCACGGGCTACCACGGCGCCGTGACGGCCGGTGTCGGAACCGGCAGCACCGTGTACGTGGCCGGTGCCGGCCCCGTGGGCCTGGCGGCGGCGGCGTCGGCGCGGCTGCTGGGTGCGGCTGTCGTGATCGTCGGGGACGTCAATCCCGCGCGCCTGGTCCATGCGCGCAAGGTCGGGTTCGAGACGGTGGACCTGTCCCTGGATGCCAGCCTGGGGGAGCAGATCGCCCAGATCCTGGGCACACCCGAGGTGGACTGCGCGATCGATGCCGTGGGCTTCGAGGCGCGTGGCCACGGTCATGCCGGGTCGCAGGAAGAGGCCCCTGCCACCGTGCTCAACGCACTGATGGAGGTCACGCGAGCCGCGGGCAAGATCGGCATTCCGGGCCTGTACGTCACGGAAGACCCAGGCGCCACCGACAAGGCAGCGAAACAAGGTTCACTGAGCATCCGCCTGGGCCTGGGCTGGGCCAAGTCGCACAGCTTCTTCACCGGCCAGACACCGGTCATGAAGTACAACCGCGCGCTGATGCAGGCGATTCTGTGGGACCGGATCCACATCGCCGACGTGGTGGGCGTCGAGGTGATTGCCCTCAAGGACGCACCCAGGGGCTATGCGGCCTTCGACGCCGGTGCGCCGAAGAAGTTCGTCATCGACCCCCACGACCAACTGAAGCTGGCCGCTTGACCCACGAACTGACGTGGTCCGCGTCAGGCCGCCCACCGCCGTTGTCCGGCTGCGGTGGGCAGCGCTGCCCTGGCGACGGATGGGAAGGGGACAGCTCCGCGGTGCCCTGACCCGGCACGCCGGACCGGTTGCGCAGGCGCGAGGGCGAGATGCCGAACCCGTCACTCCACCGTCACACTCTTGGCCAGGTTCCTGGGCTTGTCCACATCCGTGCCCTTGGCCAGTGCCGTGTGATACGCCAGCAATTGCAGCGGCACCACGTGCAGGATGGGGGACAGCGCGCCGTAGTGCTCGGGCATGCGGATGACGTGGATGCCTTCGCTGCTGCCGATGCGGGTGTCGGCGTCGGCCAGCACGTAGAGCACGCCGCCGCGCGCGCGCACTTCCTGCATGTTGCTCTTGAGTTTTTCGAGCAGGGTGTCGTTGGGCGCCACGGTGACCACCGGCATCGCGCTGGTGACCAGGGCCAACGGGCCGTGTTTGAGTTCACCGGCGGGGTAGGCCTCGGCGTGGATGTAGCTGATCTCCTTGAGCTTCAAGGCGCCTTCGAGCGCGATCGGGTAGTGCAGCCCACGGCCGAGGAACAGCGCGTTGTCCATGCGCGCGAAATCTTCGGCCCAGCTGATCACCTGCGGCTCCAGTGCCAGCACGGCCTGCAGCGCCACGGGCAGGTGGCGCATGGCCTTGAGGTGCTGGGCCTCCTGCTCGTCGCTCAGGTGGCCGCGCACCTGGGCCAGCGCCAGCGTCAGCAGGAACAGGCCGGCGAGCTGCGTCGTGAACGCCTTGGTGGAGGCCACGCCGATTTCAACCCCGGCGCGCGTGATGTAGGCCAGCTCACATTCGCGCACCATGGCGCTGGTGGCCACGTTGCAGATGGTCAGCGTGTGGCGCATGCCCAGGCCCTGGGCGTGGCGCAGCGCGGCCAGGGTGTCGGCGGTTTCGCCGCTCTGCGTGATGGTGACCGCGAGCGTGCGCGGGTTGGGCACGCTGGTGCGGTAGCGGTATTCGCTGGCCACTTCCACCTGGGTGGGGATGCGCGCGATGTCTTCCAGCCAGTATTTGGCCGCACAGCCGCTGTAGTAGCTGGTGCCGCAGGCGAGGATGAGCACGTTGTCGATGTCCTTGAACACGCGGTAGGCGCCATCACCGAACAGCTCGGGCGTGATGCCCTCGACGCCTTCGAGCGTGTCGCCGATGGCGCGCGGCTGCTCGAAGATCTCCTTTTGCATGTAGTGGCGGTAGGGGCCGAGCTCGGCCGCGCCGCTGTGCGCGTGCACGGTCTTCACCGGGCGCTGGGCCGCGTCGAAACTGCGGCCCTGGGCATCGGTCACCCAGTAGCGGCCGAGCTGCAGGTCCACCAGATCGCCCTCTTCGAGGTAGACGATCTGGTCGGTCACGCCGGCCAGCGCCATGGCGTCGCTGGCCAGGAAATGCTCCTGGCCGCCATCCCCCACGCCCAGCACCAGCGGCGAGCCGGCGCGCGCGCCCACCACGCGGTGCGGTTCGTCCTTGTGGAACACCGCCAGCGCATAGGCGCCGTGCAGTTGCGTCACCGCCGCCTGCAATGCGGCAAACACGTCACCCTCGTAGAGCGAGTCGATCAGGTGGGCAATGACTTCGGTGTCGGTCTGGCTCTCGAACACATAGCCTTTGGCCTGCAGGGCGGCGCGCAGTTCGTCGTGGTTTTCGATGATGCCGTTGTGCACCAGGGCGACGTGGCCGGCCGTGCCGTTGGCGGAGGTGTTGGCCGGCCCGTGGCTGAAGTGCGGGTGGGCGTTGTGCACGACGGGCGCGCCGTGGGTGGCCCAGCGCGTGTGGGCGATGCCGGTGCCGCTGGCGATGCCCTCGGCCTTTACCTGCTCCGCGAGCTCCGCCACACGCGCCGTGCTGCGCGCGCGCCGCAGACCATCGGAATAGACCGCCACACCGCAGGAGTCGTAGCCGCGGTACTCCAGCCGCTGCAGTCCCTGAACCAACACGGGCACGATGTCACGCCCCGAAACCCCAGCCACGATGCCGCACATACCGCGCTCCTTGAAAAATCGATGCTGTGCATGCTATACAGCCAAAGAAGAAATTTCAGGCCATTTTTTTATTTTCAATGACCGATAATTTCATACAAAGATGATTATGGTTTTTTATTCCATAAAATTACTTGAATCAAAGTAAATGAACATAGACGACGCCGATCTTCGCCTGCTCGATCTGCTGCAAACCGACGCCTCCCGCAGCAACCAGGCCCTGGCCGAGCTGGCCCACCTCTCACCGCCCACCAGCCTGCGGCGCATCAAGCGCCTGCGCGACCTGGGCCTGATCGAGCGCCAGGTGGCCCTGCTCAGCGCCGACCGGCTCGCTCCGCTGGTGGGCCATGGTCTGACGGCCCTGCTCGAGATCACACTGGAACGCCAGGGCGCCGAGCAGCTGGACGCCTTCGAAGCACGCGCCGTGGCCGAAGCGGCGGTGCAGCAGTGTTACCGCGTCAGCCCGGGCCCCGACTTCATGCTGGTGGTGCACGTGCCGGACATGCCGGCCTACCTTGCGCTGGCGCAACGCCTGTTCACCAGCGATGCCAACGTGCGCAACGTCAAGAGCTTTTTCAGCATCAAGCGGGCCAAATTCGAGCCGCGCCTGGCGCTGCAGCCCGTCGGCGAGGCCGTCATCGCGCGGTAACAAAGCGTTAGAACGGCCAAAAACCGGTTACAGGCTCCTAGAATCCGACCACAAAAATCAGCAACTGGCTGGAATCAGCAACAAACTGGAGGTTGAATGTTTGCCCTGTGGATCGCTCTCATGGTGGTGCTGGCTCTGGCCGCGCTGGGTGGCTGGCTCTACTACCGCCGCAATACCGAGAAAGGCTCGGGACGCGATGACCGCTACACCCCCGAGCGCGTGCTCACGCCCGAGCAGGTGCAGATGCTGGACTACCTGCACGACACCTTCCCCGGCCACGTGGTGCTGCCCAACCTGCCACTCAAGGACATGCTCTCGGTCCGGCGTGCCGCCGACCACAAGAACGCCCAGGAACGGCTGAGGACCCAGAAGGTGGATTTCGTGGTGTGCGGCGAAGACGGTCGCCCCCAGTTTGCGTTCGACATCGAGCAGTTCCACCTGAGCAACGCCAAGGCCAAGGAGCATCAGGTGAAGATCAAGAACCGCATCCTCAAGACCGCCGGCGTGCGTTTTCTGTTGCTCAAGAACAGCATCCACCGCATGCCCTCACCGGCCGATTTCCGCACCCAGCTCAACCTGGCGGCGCTGCCCCAGCCCAAACCCAAGGAAGAAGTCGAAACTCCCCAGCAACAGCTGGAATCCCGGATCTCGGAGTTCGACCAGCTGCACCCGGTCACCAGCTTCCGGGACTCCGAGGTGATGGGGCTGAGCGGGCTGATGAACCTGGGCGAAGACGAGATCGAACGCCAGAACCGGCAGCGCCCGCCTGCGCAGCGCTCCCGGTCGCACTGACCCGGATCGCAGGGCCGGTTCTCAGCCCTTGCTCTTGCTGGGCCGCTGCCAGTTCGGCAGGCTGACCTGCTTGCCACGCGCCACCGACAGCGCGCCCGGCGGCGTGCTCTTGGTGATGGTGGAGCCCCCGCCCACGGTGCCACCGGCGCCCAGGGTGACCGGCGCCACCAGCACGCAGTTGCTGCCCACGTGCACGTCGGCCTCGATCACGGTGCGGTGCTTGTTGGCGCCGTCGTAGTTGGCCGTGATGCTGCCCGCGCCGTAGTTCACCCGCTCGCCCACCGTGGCGTCGCCCAGGTAGGCCAGGTGGTTGGCCTTGGCGCCGTCGGCGAGGGTGGAGTTCTTCACCTCCACGAAGTTGCCGATGTGCACCTCGGACCCGAGCACCGCGCCCGGACGCAGGCGCGCGAACGGCCCCACCAACGATCCGCGGCCGACCGTGACGCCGAGTTTTTCGCCGTCGATGTGGGTGAACGGGTGGATCACCGCGCCCGCCTCGATGACCGCGTTGGCGATCACGCAGTTCGCACCGATGCGCACCCCCGCGCCCAGCGCCACGCGGCCTTCGAACACGCAGTTGACGTCGATCTCCACGTCCTGGCCGCACAGCAGTTCGCCCCGCACGTCCAGCCGCGCCGGGTCGGCCAGGCGGGTGCCCTGCTCCATCAGCGCCTCGGCCACGCGCCGCTGGTAGGCCCGCTCCAGCTGCGCGAGCTGCTGCGGGCTGTTGACGCCGGCCACCTCGACCGCGTCCCGCGTGGTGATGGCTCGCACCGACATGCCCTGCGCCACCGCGTGTTTGACCACGTCGGTCAGGTAGTACTCGCGCTGGCTGTTGTCGTTGGACAGGCAGGCCAGCAGCGACTTAAGCAGCTCGGCCGGCGCGGCCATGACACCGCTGTACCACTCGGTGATGCTCCGCTGCGCCGCATCGGCATCCTTGGCTTCGACGATGGCCACCACCGAACGGTCCGCGTCGGTGTCGCGCACGATCCGCCCGTAACCGCCCGCGTCTTCGCCCGTGTCCACGCTGAGCAGGGCCAGGTGCTGGCCGGCGCAGGCTTTCAGCAGGGCCGCCAGCGTGGCGCGCCCGATCAGGGGCACGTCGCCGTTGAGGATCAGCACGACCCCGTCGTCCGCCAGCACCGGCACAGCCTGCTGCACCGCGTGGCCGGTGCCCAGCTGCGGCTCCTGGCGCACGAAACGCAGCGCCATGGCCTCGGGCGCGCGCAAAGCGGCCTCCACCGCATCGGCCCCATGCCCGGTGATCACCACCACCGAACGCGCCGACATCCGGGCCGCCGTGTCGATCACATGCTGGGCCAGTGCACGCCCGCCCAATCGGTGCAACACTTTGGGCCGCAGGCTCTTCATGCGCGTGCCCTTGCCCGCCGCCATCACCACCACATCCACTGGGAAAGTCATGAACACCTTTGCTGGGGCCGCGCCGGGCCACGGAATGAATCTGGGACAAAACCTGCCGCGGATTATCTCCCGCCGCTCGTTGCGCCATGGTGTGCTGGCCCTCGCGCTGGCCCTGCTCACGCTCCTGCTGGGCGCCTGCAGCGCGACCCGTCAGGCCTACAACCAGGCGCCCAATCTGGTGTACTGGTGGATCGATGGCTACACCGACCTGAACGACCCGCAGTCGGTCCAGCTGCGCCGCGACATCGACGATTTTTTCGCCTGGCACCGCAGCACCGAGCTGCCCATCTACACCGGCATGCTGCTGCAGTGGCAACAGCTGGCGGCGAAAGACAGCACCGCCCAGATCACCTGCATCCAGTTCGAGCGCCTGCGCAGCAGCTACCTGCGGCTGATCGACCGCAGCCTGGAGCCCCTGGCCCGGCTGGCCCTGCAGCTCACGCCCGATCAGCTGCAACACATGGAGCGGCACTACGCCAAGAGCAACCAGGTCTTTGAAAAGGACTATCTGCGCGGCAGCCCCGAGCAGCGCCTGGACCGGCTGCTGGACAAGGCGATCAGCCGCTACGAGACGCTGTACGGCACGCTCAACGACGCGCAGACCACCCTGCTCACCAACCGGTTGCGCCAGTCGGCATTCGATCCCCAGCGCGTCCACGCCGAACGCCTGCGGCGCCAGAGCGATCTGCTGCAGACGCTGCGCAGCCTGCTCGGCCATACGGGCGGCAACAACGGCAGCAGCAGCGCCACGACGCCCCCGGCGACCCATGCCGCCGCCGTGGTGGCCCTGCGCGCCTGGCACGACCGCGTGATGCGCGCGCCCGTGCCCGGCTTTCACGCCTACAGCGAAAGCCTGGTGCGCGAGGGCTGCGAGCAGTTCGCCGCCCTGCACAACAGCACCAGCCCGGAGCAGCGCGCCCACGCCGTCGACGTGCTCAAGGGTTACGAGCAAGACCTGCGCGCGCTGATGGCCGCGCACTGAGCACCGCGTCCGCGCACCCGGCCAGGGCACCACAACGGCGCCGCCGCGCACGCTTCGCTGGTGCATGCGGCAGCATCGCTTCGGTCTTTTGCACAAGACTGGTGCACATATCTTGCATACAAGACTTGTATGACATGGCACGGAATTCGCATATAAAGCGGCATGGTGAATTCCACAGTCATTGCCCAGCGCATCGTCGAAGCCATCCTCGCGCAGCGGCTCGCGCCGGGTGCGCGCCTGGGTGAGCAGAACCTGTCCATCCTGTTCGACTGCAGCCGCACCCTGGTGCGCGAGGCCCTCATGCGGCTGGCCGCGCGCGGCATCGTCACCGTGAGTTCGCGCCGCGGCTGGTACGTGGTGCAGCCCTCGCACGACGAAGCACGCGAAGCCTTCGAGGCGCGCCGCGTGATCGAGATGGGCCTGATCCGCCAGGCCGGCCCGATGGACAAGGCCGCGCTGCAGCGCCTGCGCCAGCACCTCAAGCAGGAAAAGGCCGCCCTCAAGGGCAGCGATGTGGGCCAGCGCAGCTACCTGCTGGGCGACTTCCATGTCTGCCTGGCCGAATGCCTGGGCAACCAGTTGCTGGCCGACACGCTGCGCGACTTCACCGCCCGCACCACGCTCATCGCCATGCTCTACCAGTCCACGCACGACGCGGTGCAGTCCTGCCAGGACCACGTGGACATCGTCGAGGCGCTGGAGCGTGGCGACACCGAACACGCCGAGCGCCTGATGCAGGCGCACATCGGCCAGGTGCAGGCCGCCCTGCGGCTGAACGCGCCCAACGACCCCCTGGCCAACCTGCGCGAAGCCCTGGCGCCGCTGCACGAGGCCGCCCCCGGCAACCCGCCCGGTACCGCCAAAAAGACCGGCCGCCGCCCCCGCAAACCCACCCCTCCCGCCCCCGAAACCTACCTAGGAGCCTTGCTGTGAAATCCACCAAACGCCTGTTTCTCGCCACCGCCGTCGCGCTCGGCGCCTTCGCCAGCCTGGGCGCCGCCCAGGCCCAGACCGCGCTCGATGACGTGATGAAGGCCAAGACGATCAAGATCGCCATCCCCACCGACTTCCCGCCCTACGGTTTCGTCGGCACCGACCTGCAGCCCCAGGGCCTGGACATCGACACCGCCAAGCTGATCGCCACCAAGCTCGGCGTGAAGCTGGAGCTGGTGCCCGTGACCAGCGCCAACCGCATCCCCTACCTGCAGACCAAGAAGGCCGACCTGGTCATCTCCACCCTGGGCAAGAACCCCGAGCGTTCGGCCGTGATCGACTTCACCGTCGCCTACTCGCCCTTCTTCCAGGCCGTGTTCGCGTCGAAGTCGCTCGCGGTCGCCAGCTTTGCCGACCTCGCTGGCAAGTCCATCGGCGTGACCCGCGGCGCCATCGAAGACCAGGAACTCACCAAACTCGCGCCCGCCGGGACCGACGTGAAGCGCTTCGAAGACAACAACGCCACCGTCTCGGCCTTCGTCTCGGGCCAGACCCAGTTGATCGCCACCGGCGCTTCGGTGGCCGGCAACATGATGGCGCGCAACCCGCAGTTGGGCGCTGAATACAAGCTGCTGCTGAAAGACAGCCCCAACTTCATCGGCGTGGCCAAGGGTGAGGATGCGCTGCGCCTGAAGGTGAACGACATCATCATCGCCGCCAAGAAGTCGGGCGAGATCGACGCCCTGGCCAAGAAGTGGCTGGGCCGTCCGGCGGGCACCCTCCCCGAGTGAAACAAGCCCCCACACTCCACCGCTGCGCGGGTCGCTGCCCCAGGAACGGGAAGGGCCCCGGTCCTTGCCGGGTCCGGGGGCTGATTCGCCTTGGGGCGGCCCGGCGGCGCATCGATCTTCGCACCCCCTGACGCATTGAGGGAACCCGCATGCGCATCGAACTCGACTTCATCGCCGTGTTGCTGCAGTGGCCACTGCTCGCCAAAGGCGTGCTCTGGACGCTGGGCCTGACCGCCATCTCGGCCGTGATCGGCCTGGTGGTGGGCACGCTCTGCGCCTGGGCGCGCAGCAGCGGCCCGCTGTGGCTGCGCTGGGTGGTGGGCTGCTATGTGGAACTCATCCGCAACACGCCCTTCATCGTGCAGCTGTTCTTCGTGTTCTTCGGCCTGCCGGCCGCGGGCGTGAAGCTCACGCCCGAGATCGCGTCGGTGATCGCGATGGTGATCAACCTCGGCGCCTACGCGGCGGAGATCGTCCGCGCCGGCATCGATGCCACGCCCAAGGGCCAGTTCGAAGCCGCGGCCAGCCTGGCGCTCTCGCGCGTGCAGACCTTCCTGCACGTGGTGCTGCCACCCGCGCTGCAGAAGGTGTGGCCCGCGCTCACCAGCCAGATCATCATCGTGATGCTGGGTTCGGCCGTGTGTGGCCAAATCTCCACCGAAGAGCTGAGCTACGCGGCCAACCTGATCCAGAGCCGCAACTTCCGCGCCTTCGAGGCCTTCATCGTCGCCACCGGCATCTACCTGCTGCTGTCGGTGGGTGTGCGTGCGCTGCTCAACTGGGCTGGCCCGCGTTATCTCTTTGGAGGCCGCCGTGGTTGATTTTTCTTTGTGGGACATCTTCCGCAACCTGCTGCTGGCCGCGCGCTGGACGGTGGGCCTTTCGCTGATCGCCTTCATCGGCGGTGGCCTGGTGGGCATCGCCCTGCTGGTGGCGCGCACCGCGCGCTGGCCCGGCGCCGAGCGCTTCGTGGCCGGCTACGTGCAGCTGTTCCAGGGCACACCGCTGCTGATGCAGCTGTTCCTGGCCTACTTCGGTCTGGCGCTGTTTGGCGTCGACACCTCGGCCTGGATGGCTGCGGCCGTGGCGCTCACGCTCTACACCAGCGCCTTCCTGGTGGAAATCTGGCGCGGCTGCGTGGCCGCCGTGCCCAAGGGCCAGTGGGAAGCGGCGCAGAGCCTGGCGCTGAGCTTTGGCGAACAGCTGCGCCACGTGATCCTGCCGCAGGCCACGCGCATCGCCATCGCGCCCACCGTCGGCTTTCTGGTGCAGGTCGTCAAAGGCACGGCGCTGGCCTCGGTGATCGGCTTCGTCGAGCTCACCAAGGCCGGCACCATGATCACCAACGCCACCTTCCAGCCCTTCCTGGTCTACAGCTGTGTGGCCCTTCTGTACTTTGCGCTGTGCTTCCCCGTGAGCCTGTACGCGCGCTCCCTCGAAAGGAAGATGAATGCGGTCCGGTGAGTACCCCCTGCGTCGCTTAGCGCCTTCCCCGGATTCGACTCCCCCTCTGATGGAGCCCACACCATGAATGCTCAAACCGACCAAGCCTCGATCAAACCTGTCGTCGACATCCACCAGCTGCGCAAGTCCTACGGCAGCAACGAGGTGCTCAAGGGCATCGACCTGCAGGTCAAGCCGGGTGAGGTGATCGCCATCATCGGCAAGAGCGGCTCGGGCAAGAGCACGCTGCTGCGCTGCATCAACGGGCTGGAGGTGTTCCAGAGCGGCAGCCTGAGCGTGGACGGCCAGCCGCTGCTGCACGGCAACGCGGCGGCCATGCGCGAGCTGCGCCAGCACGTGGGCATGATCTTCCAGAACTTCAACCTGTTCCCGCACCTGAGCGTGGGCAAGAACGTGATGCTCGCGCCCGGCCTGGTGAAGAAGACCGACACCACAACCGGCGAGGCCAAGGCGCGCCAGCTACTGGACCGTGTGGGCCTGGGCGAGAAGTTCGACGCATTCCCCGACCAGCTCTCCGGCGGCCAGCAGCAGCGCGTGGCGATCGCGCGCGCGCTGGCCATGGAGCCCAGCGTGCTGCTCTGCGACGAGATCACCTCCGCGCTCGACCCCGAACTCGTGGGCGAGGTGCTGCGCGTGGTGGAGTCGCTGGCCGACGAGGGCATGACCCTGCTGATGGTCACGCACGAGATGGGCTTCGCGCGCAAGGTGAGCGACCGCGTGATCTTCATGCACCAGGGGCGGGTGCACGAGATGGGTCCGCCGGCGGAACTCTTTGGCAGCCCGCAAACGCCGGAACTGCAGCAGTTCCTGTCGTCTATCCACTGATCCAGCGCATCCAGCCCCACACCACCACCAGCGTGGCCAGCGTCACCGGGATGCCGGTGAGCGCATGCCGCTTCCAGTCGATGCCGATGCCCTGCTTCGCGGCCAGGTCGGCCACGATCAGGTTGGCGATCGAGCCCACCAGCAGCAGGTTGCCGGCGAAGGTGCTCACCAGCGCGAGCATCGTGCCCGCCTCGCTGGCGTTGGCGCCCAGGTGCGGCAACAGCAGCATGACCGCCGGCACGTTGGAGACCAGGTTGGACAGCGCCACACCCAGCACCAGCAGCGGCCCGGGGTCGGCCAGGTGCACGCCCTGGCTGGACATCCATGCCACCGCCTGCGCCGCCAGACCGGTGGTTTCGAACGCGTGGTTGACCACGAACAGGCCGATGAACAGCAACAGGAGCGGCCAGTCCACAAAACCCATCACGTGCGAGGAATGCAGGCGCCGGCTCAGCAGCAGCACGCCCGCACCGACCAGCGCCGCCACGTCGCGCGGCCAGTCGGTGAACAGGAAGATGCCCATCAGGGCCGTGGCCACCGCCAGTCCCTTCGTGGTCTGCCAGCGGTCGAATGCGGGCTCCTCTTCCGGGCTCGCGGCCGGCAGCAGCGCTATGTCCGCCGGGCGGCGCGGTTCGCCCGCCCCCGTGCGTGCCCCCGGCCCGTAGGCCAGCCACAACCACAGCAGGCCCAGGCTCAACACCACCGGTGGCAGCGCCTGGTGCACATAGCCGCCGAACGGCAGTTGCAGCACGGAGCCGATCAGCATGTTCTGCGGGTTGCCGATCAGCGTCGCGGCCGAGCCGATGTTGGCGGCGCAGGCCAGGCCGATCAGGAACGGCAGCGGATTCAGCCCGCGCTGCAGGCACAGGCGCGCGACCACCGGCGTCATGGCCAGGCAGATGATGTCGTTGGAAAAGACCGCCGACAGCGCGCCGGCCACAGCGATCAGCGCCGCCAGCAGCCCAGGGCGTGAGAGCGGCATGGCACCGACACGGCGCGTGACTTCGGCGTAGAAACCGCCCAGCCGCATCTGGGCCGACACCACCATGAAGGCGAACAGCAGCACGATGGTGGGCAGGTCCACCGTGCGCGCGACCTGCTCCAGCGGCAGGCCGGCCAGCGCGATCACCGCGATGGCGCCGAGCAGGGCCACACCCGAACGGTCCAGCTTCAGGCGCGGCAGGCCGCCGAGGAACATGCCGAGGTACACCACCGCGAACACGGCAACAATGCCCCAGTCGGTGGCAGAATGCCCGAACAGGGCGGTCGATGGCGTCATGAAGGCAGGCTTTTTGTGGTGCGGCATGGTAGCAAAGGCCTGGAGACCGACCACCGCGTTCGCCCTTGGAACCCACACCACCCGTCCCACCAACCACCTGTTTTCCAGACCATGATCTCCCGCCAACAACTTCTTTCCTGGTGCAAACCGCTGCTGGTCAGTGCGGTGGTGCTGCTCGCCGCCTGCAACCCGATCGCCATCATCAGCGCCGACCCCTCGCCGGCCACGGTGGGTGAATCGGTGACCTTCGACGGCTCCGGGACCGTGATCTCGAAAACGCCGGCCGATACCGTCGCGACGTCTTACGAGTGGGATTTCGGCGATGGCAGCAGCGCCAAGGGCGAGGCGGTCAGCCACACCTACACCGCCGCGGGCACCTACACCGTCACCCTCACGGTCACGGACAGCGCGGGCCGGGAGGGCAGCACGACCGAAGAGATCACGGTGGAGCCGGCCAGCCAGACAAGCACATCCACCCAGTCAACGACGACGTCCGGGACCGAATGACCCCTTGCGGGGACCCACCGGGCGCTGCCCCAAAACAAAGACCCGCCGAGGCGGGTCTTTTGCTGTGAGCTTGAGGGAACCACCTCAGCCCTGCAGCGACTTCCACATCTCCATGTCGCGCTCGGCGGTCCAGATGCGCGGGTTCTTGATGCCGCTGGCTTCGTCGTAGGCACGGCTCACGTCAAACGGCAGGCAGTGTTCGTAGATGAACACATGGCCGAACACCGGGTCCATGCTCTTGCGGGTGTGGGCCATGGCGGCCTTGAGGTCCATGCCGGCGGCGGCGGCCTCCTTGCCGGCCTGGAACAGGGTGGTGACCCAGCGCTTCGTGTAGTCCAGCGCCTTGTTCACGTCGGCGTTGCCCTTCATGGCCTCGCCGCGGCCGGGCACGATGAATTCGGGCTTCAAGGCACGCAGGGCTTCGAGCGTGGCGGGCCACTCTTCGAGCTGGGCGTCGCCGGTGTAGACACCCGCTTCGTACTCCACCAGGTCGCCGCTGAACAGCACTTTTTCGTCCGCCACCCAGGCGATGGTGTCGCCACGGGTGTGGCCGTGGCCAGGGCTCCAGATCTGCACCGTCACACCGCCCAGGTCGATGCTGAGCTTGCCGGGCACCTCGCCCTGGGTCGCGTCGCCGCCACCGATCACCATGGTGGGCCAGGTCAGGCCGGGCACGCTGTCGGCGCCACGGAACAGGCGCGGGAAGCGCTCCATCTCGCTCTGCATGTCCTGCGCGCCGCGCTCGACGATCAGTTCGTAGGTGCCCTGGCTGGCGATGACTTCGGTGGCGCCCTCGGCCAGGTAGGCGCTGGCGCCCAGCACGCGCACCGCGTGGTAGTGGGTCAGCAGCACGTACTTGATCGGCTTGTCCGAGACCTTGCGGATCTGCTGGATCAGGTCGCGCGCCATGGCCGGCGTGGCGGTGGCGTCGCTGACCATGATGTATTTGTCGCCGATGATGACGCCCGAGTTCGGATCGCCCTCGGCGGTGTAGGCCCAGCAGTGCGGGCTGAGCTGTTCGAAGGTGATCTTTTTGTCTTCCAGGTCGGCCTGGGAAGCGAAGGCTTTGCTCATGGGGGTCTCCTGTGGGGCGCGGACGCGCGAATCGACAACCGGTGAAATTTTACCTAAACGAAATCAATTTCACATTGGTGAACGAATAACCCCGCACCACACCCAGGAAACGCCCGGTAGCCGGTGGGCCGGCGCGCGGGGTGAGCGGGCATGCCTCAAAGGCCCTCAGCCTCCCAGGCCTTTTTCGAGCACGGCCACCACCTCGTCGGCAAAAGCGGCGTAGCTCATGGGGCCGCCCGGGCGCAGCCAGGTGAAGGTCCAGTTGATCATGCCGAACAGCATCATGGTCAGCGCGGTCTGGTTGGCCGGCGTCACGCGCTCGGGGTAGGCGCGTTTGAGGAAGCGGGTGAAGGCGGCCACCACGTCGCGCTGGCGGTTCAGGATGAGCTCGCGCTGCGCCTCGCCCAGGAACTTGGTGTCGGACACCAGCGCCACGTGGCGCGTGGCCGAGCTTTCGTATTCGGCCAGGAACGCGCGCACCAGTTCGTTGAGCGCATCGCGCTCGCTCAGGTTCTTGCGCTGGGCCCGCGCCTCGGCCTCGCCGATCAGCGCCAGCAGCCGCTGGGTGTAGCGGTCGAGCAGGTCGAAGAGGATCGCTTCCTTGCTCTCGTAATAGTGGTAGAGCCGTGCCTTGCTGGTGCCGCAGGCGGTGGCGATGGTGTTCATGCTCGCGGCCGGGAAGCTCTGGCGGGCAAAACACTGCGCCGCGACGTCGAGGATTTCGTCGCGCTTGAGGTCGTGGGTGGCGGATCTGGGGCGGGCCATGGGTGGACATTGTCCACCCATGGCCAGGATGGGCTCCCCCCGCGCCGGCCTGACGGCCGTCACCCCCCAAGGGGCGGCGCGAGTGGCCCGGCGAAGCCGGTTCCACCGCGCCCTGAAAACCGGACCACCCCCATCGCTTGCTCGCTGCGCGTAGCCGCTCAGCCCCTCAAGGGGCAACGCCTGCGGCCTGGCGAAGCCAGTTCCGAGGCGTTCTGGGCCAAGACACTTCACGCCGGACAGGCCACGCTCACTCGCGCGGGGTCTGTTGGCACTTTGCGCGGGCATGAGTTCCCTTGATCGCGCTTGGTGGGTTGGCACGTCGATTGCCGTTGACTACCATGCGCGCATGGCCACCAAACCCATCATCGATCCTTTTGTGCTGCACGCCTGCGAGCTGCTGTCCTGTCTCGGCTCGTGCAAGGCCGTGCGCATGTTCGGGGGCTATGGCCTGTCGGTGGACGGCATGAACGTGGGGCTCATTGCCTGGGACACCTTGTTCCTCAAGACCAACGCCGAGACCGAACCCCAGTGGCTGGCCGCGGGCGGGCGGCCTTTTCAGTACGAGGCCAAGGGCAAGACCATGCGCTTGCACTACCACACGCCGCCCGAGGACGCGCTGGAATCGCCCGCGCTGATGGCGCCCTGGGCCCGGCTGGCGCTGGGCGCCGCGGTGGCGGCACGAAAGCCGGCACCGCAGCGCAAAAAGTCCTCGGCACGCTAGCGGCCTTCTCGGGCAGGCGCTGGCCGCGCCCGGCTCACCAGTGCCCGGCCTCGTACGGGCCCAGCACCCGCCCCCGGCCGGCCGCCAGGAACTCGCTGTAGCCCAGCAGGCCGCGCAGCACCCGCACCGTTGCCACGCCCGCCCGACCCAGCGCTTCGCCGAGGTCGCGCGCGGGCGACGCCACTTCTCGGGCGAAGCGGCTGGGGGCCGCCGACGCCGTGGCGTCGGACCAGTCGAAATGCACCGGCCCGGCGTCGTCGGGGCGGGCAACGGGCTCCATGACCAGCCGGGCGCCGGGTGGCACGGCCAGCACATCGCCCGGGCCCAGGAAACGATCACCCAGTTCGTTGGGCGCGCCCTGGTAAGGGCCGCCCAGCGTCACCCACACCCGACCGCAGAAGATGCGCAGCACAGCGGTCTTCTTCGGGCTCAGGCTCATGGCGTGGCCGGGGTGCAGTCGCCAGGCGCCGATGGGTGCACGGCGGGCGGACAAAGAAGCAGCGGGATGTGACATACGGTTCTCCAGTGACAAAAACACGGATGCCATCTTCCCGCGCCCTTGTCCATGGGTCCAATGAAATGGCGGTAAGCTATTGATTCGGATACCGCATCAATTGATTGGACCTGCCCATGTCGCTTCCGGCCAGCCATCCCCGCACCCGCCCGATCTCCGCCGGGCATCTGCGCGCCTTTGACGCCGTCGCCCGGCACCTGAACTTCCGCGCCGCCGCCGAGGAGCTCTCCCTCACGCAGAGCGCGGTGAGCCGGCAGATCCAGGCCCTGGAAGACGAGGTGGGCGCCGCCCTCTTCCTGCGCCACACGCGCGCGGTGGAGCTCACCAGCGCGGGCTCGCAGCTGCTGCGCGCCAGCGGGGTGGCGCTGGAGCGCATTGATGCGGCCGTGCGGCAGATCCGCCAGAACGTGGGGCGCAAGAGCGTGGCCATCACCACCTGGGCTTCGTTCGCCTCGATGTGGCTGATTCCGCGCCTCGAAGCCTTCCAGCGCGAGCACCCGGACATCGACATCCGCATCGACGCCTCCGACGCCGCGATCGATCTGGCCACCGCCGACGTGGACCTGGCCCTGCGCTACGCCGTGCCCCAGGCCATGCCGGCCCATGCGATCCGGCTGTTTGGCGAACAACTCACCCCGGTGGCCAGCCCCTGGCTGCTCAAGACGCACCGCCTGAGCAAGGTGGAAGACCTGTCGAAGATCACCCTCATCGAAGCCGGCGACGCGCACCGCACGCGCCACCTGGAGTGGCTGACCTGGCAGCGCTGGTTCGACCACTTCGCCACCCCCGCCCCAGCCACCGGCGGCGCGCGCGCCAAAGCCGGGCCTGGCGCGGCCAGACCCAAGGCGCGGCTCACGCCGCAGCGCTGGCTGTATTTCAACTACGCCAACCAGATCGTGCAGGCCGCGCTCACCGGCCAGGGCGTGGCGCTGGCCCGCATGCCGCTCGTGGCCGAGAGCCTGGCCAGCGGCGACCTGGTCGAGCCGCTGCCCGGCATGCGGCTGGACTCGCCCCTGGTGTACTGGCTGGTGCAGGCACCGCGCAGCGTGGTGCGCCCGGAGGTCAAGGCCTTCTGCGACTGGCTGCTGAAAGAGGCCGAGCGCACCCGCCAGGCGATTGGCGAGGTGCCTGATCCGGATACCGTTGACTATATTGACTAACCCCCCTGCGCCGCTGCGCGACTTCCCCCCAGGGGGACCACGCCCTTGGACCGGCGAAGCCGGATCTTCGGCGTGTGCTGGGGAACGGCCCTTCCTCTTGGGGGATGTTTTTGCTGTCTGAGTTTTCCCCCGGCAAGTGATGGCGGTTCCTTGGCATGTGCCGGGCAGCGGCTCCCTCTGTGGTGCCGCGTGTGGAGCCTTGGCCAGCGACTTCTTTCAGGCACACTGCGCAGCTTTTCTTCCGCGCCCATGACCTCCTCCGCCCACCACGCCCAAGGCAATCTGCGCAGCATCACCTTCATGCTGATGGCGGTGGGGGCCTTTGCGCTCATGGACGCGGTGCTCAAGACCCTGTCTGCGCGCTACCCGGTGCTGCAGATCGCCACGCTGCGCGGGCTCACGGCGCTGCCGCTGGTGCTGGCCTACATCAGCTGGCGCGGCGCCTGGCCGTCGGTGCTGCGCATCCGCTGGAAACTGCACCTGCTGCGCGGCGTGTTGGGCGTCATCATGCTGGCGCTGTTCACCCGCGGTGTGCGCGAGCTGCCGCTCTCGGCCACCTACACGCTGTTTTTCATCGCCCCCCTGCTGATCACCGCGCTGTCGGTGCCGGTGCTCAAGGAGCGGGTGCCGCGCGCCCACTGGTGGGCGATTGGCGTGGGCTTTGTCGGTGTGCTGATCGCCCTGCGCCCCAGCGGCGAAGACCTGCAGGCGGGATTCGTCACCCTGGGCGGCCTGGCGGTGCTGACCGCGGCGCTGTGTTACGCCGTGGCGGCGGTGGCCGGGCGGCTGGTGAGCCGCACCGACAGCAGCGAAAGCATGATCCTGTCCATGATGGTGTTCATGTCCGTCGGCGGTGGCATCCTGGCCGCACCGCAATGGGTGCCGATGGCATCTGCCGATGCGCTGCTCTTGCTGGCCCTCGCGCTCACCGGCTTCGTCGGCCAGCTCGCCATCACCGAAGCCTTCCGCCACGGCCAGGCCTCGGCCGTGGCCCCGTTCGAATACACCGCCCTGGCCTGGGGCGTGGCGCTGGACTGGCTGGTCTGGCAGACCCTGCCCGCCGCCCACACCTGGCTGGGCGCCGCCATCATCGTGGGCAGCGGCCTGTACCTGGTGCGGCGCGAGAAACGCATCACCGAGGTGCACGCCAACGCTGAGCACCCGTAGAACAGCTGACGAAACCGGCCAGTGGCGGCAAAGGAAAGGGCAAACACCCACCTCCCAACCGAAGCAGGTGCCTGGTCCCAGGGCTCCCGTGGAACCGGCTTTGCCGGGCCACAGGGAGCGTCCCCCTCCCGCCGCAGGCGAGAGAGGGGGAAGCCGCGTCAGCGGCGCAGGGGGTGCCTCACCGCTCCGGCCACATCACCCCGGTGTCCGACAGGATGGTGTCCAGCGGCACGTCGTGGATCTCGGCCTTCAGGTCGGGCACGTAGGCGAAGTCGTAACCCAGGCCGACGGTAAAGGGCTTGGGTTGCAGGCTGGCCAGGGTGCGGTCGTAGAAGCCGCCGCCGTAGCCCAGCCGGAAGCCCCCCGGCCCGTAGCCCACGCAAGGCACGAAGATCAGCGTAGGTTCGATGATCTCGGTGTCCTTGGGCTTGGGAATGCCGTAGGCGTCTTCCTCCATCGGGCAACCCGGATACCAGGTGTAGAAGGTGAGCGTCTTGTCCACCTTGTTGACCACCGGCAGGCCGATGCGCCGGTGCTTCTGGGCGCCCTGGGCGTCTTCCTCCAGCCCCGCTTCCTGCCAGCGGAACAGCGCCGGCAGCGGATCGAACTCGCCCTTGATGGGCCAGTAGGCGCCAATGATGGCGTCGGGCCGCTCGATCAGCCACACGCGCATGACGCGCTGGAGCAGGTCGTTGCGCAGGGCCCGGTCGGCCAGCGAAAGACGCTTGTCGATCAGGTCCTTGCGCCAGGCGGTCTTCTGCACCGCCGCCGTTGATCCACCCGCCCCGCCGGAAGCGGAACTCTGAGCGTTTTTGTTGTCCATAATCAACCAATGAAACGGGTAAGCCTGCAACAGGAAAGAATGAAACGAGGGCTCGTGGCCATTATGGCCGCGCTCGTGCTCCCGGGCGCTGCCTGGGCGCAAGCCAGTGCCGACGCCGCGCTGATCGAGATGCGCGAAGCGTTTCGCCGCAACAACAGCGCGCAGCTCAGCGCCTTGCTGCCGCGGGTGCGCGGCCACGTGCTCGAACCCCTGGCCAGCTACTGGGAAATGAAGGCCCGGCTGGAGACCGCCAGCGCCCAGGAGGTGCGCGCCACCCTGGAGCGCCACCCCGGCACCTACTGGGAAGACCGCCTGCGCAACGACTGGCTGCTGCAACTGGGCCAGCGGCGCGACTGGGCCACCCTGGCCAGTGAGCTGCCCCACTACCGCATGAACGACGACCGCGAGCTGCGTTGTTACGCCCTGATGCTCGACGCCGTGGACCGGCGCACGCCCGCCGACGTGGTGGCCGCCCAGGTGCAGCGCCTCTGGCTGGGCCAGCGCGACGCCGACACCGGTTGCGCCACCGCCGCGCAGGCCCTGCTCAACAGCGGCCACCTTGCGCCCGAGGTGGCCTGGCAACGTGCCCGGCTGGCGATGGAGGCCAACCGCCCACGCGCGGCCGAACAAGCGGTGGCGATGCTCGACCCCGACTGGGTGGCCACCGTCAGCGCCATCGCCAGCGACCCCGCGAAGTACCTGGACGAGAAGATCACCGCGATCCGCCCGCGCACCAAGGAGCTGGTGACGCTGGCCATCATCCGCCTGGCCGACAAGGAACCCGCGCTCGCGGCGCTGGAGATGGAGCGCACGCGCTGGAAGGCCCAGCTCACGCAGGAAGAGCGCGGCTGGCTCTGGGGCGTGATCGGCAAACGCGCGGCGCAAAAACTGCACGACAACGCGCTGACGCACTTCGCCAACGGGCAGACGCGCTTCATGCACGGCGATCACCTGGCCTGGATGGCGCGCGCCGCCTTGCGCGCCGGGGCCTGGGGCCATGTGCGCGACGCCATCGCCGCGATGGACGAGACGCAGCAGCGCGAACCGGTGTGGGTGTACTGGCGCGCCCGCGCCACGCAGGCGCTCAAGGAACCCGACGCGCTGGCCGCCACGGCGCGCTCGCGCGAGCTGTACAGCGCCATAGCCTCGTCGCGCGGTTTTTACGAGCAGTTGGCGCTGGAGGAACTGGGCCGCCTGGTGACGGTGCCGCCCGCGCCCGAACCCCCGCAGCCGCAGGAGCTGCGGGCCGCCGAGCGCAACCCCGGCCTGCAGCGCGCGCTCGCCGCGATCCGCCTGGGACTGCGCGCCGAAGGCGTGCGCGAGTGGAACTACACCGTGAGCCTGCACACGCCAGGCGGCATGAACGAACGCGAACTGCTCGCCGCCGCCCAGCTGGCCTGCCAGAACGACTTGTGGGACCGCTGCATCAACACCAGCGAGCGCACACCCTTGGCCCAGGACCATGCGCAGCGTTTTCCCATGCCGTACCGCGGCACCGTGGTCAAGCGCGCCAACGAGATCGGCCTGGACCCGGCCTATGTCTACGGTCTGATCCGGCAGGAAAGCCGCTTCGTGATGGACGCGCGCTCCGGCGTGGGCGCTGCGGGCCTGATGCAGGTGATGCCGGCCACGGCGCGCTGGACCGCGCGCAAGATCGGCCTGACCGATTTCCGGCCGCACCAGATCGGCGAGCGCGACACCAACATCGCCATCGGAACGGCCTACCTGAAGTTCGCGCTGGACGACTTCGAGGGCTCGCTGCCCATGGCCGCCGCCGCCTACAACGCCGGCCCCGGGCGCCCCCGCGCCTGGCGCAACGGGCCGGTGCTGCCCGGCGACATCTGGGCCGAGAACATCCCGTTCGACGAAACGCGCGACTACGTCAAGCGCGTGCTGGCCAACACCACCAACTACGCCGCCATCCTGAGTGGCCAGCCGCAGTCGCTGCGCGCTCGGCTGGGCACGGTGGGGCCGCGCGCCGACCCCACCGCGGTCAACCGCGAACTGCCCTGACCACCCCCGACCCCATCAATGGCCCTTCCATGAAAAACATCCTCGTTCTGGGCGGCACCGGCTTCGTGGGGCGCCACGTGTGCGAGAAGCTGCAACGCGAGGACGGCTGCGTCACGGTGCCCACGCGGCGCGCCGTCAACGCCAGCGCCGTGCAGCACCTGCCGCGGCTGACCGTGATCGAAGCCGACGTGCACGACGAGGCACAGCTGGCCCGGCTGCTGCCCGGGCACGATGCGGTGATCAATCTGGTGGCCATCCTGCACGGCAGCGAGGCGGCGTTTGAGCGCACCCACGTGGCGTTGCCGGCCAAACTGGCCCGCGCCTGCGCGGCCACCGGCGTGCGCCGTGTGGTGCACGTGAGCGCGCTGGGCGTGGGCCTGGACGCGCCGTCGCGCTACCAGCGCAGCAAGGCGCGCGGCGAGCAGGTGCTGCGAGAAGCCGGGCTGGACCTGACCGTGTTGCGCCCCAGCGTGATCTTTGGCGAGGGCGACCGCTTCCTCAACCTGTTCGCCCGGCTGCAGGCGGTGTTTCCGGTGATGCCGCTGGCCGGCGCGGGCGCGCGCTTCCAGCCGGTGTGGGTGGAAGACGTGGCCAGCGCCGTGGTGGCCTGCGCCCTGGGCACCGGCCCGGGCCGGGGCAGCGTGGGCCAGACCTACGAGTGCGCGGGGCCCGAGGTGCTCACGCTGGCCGAGCTGGTGCGCCTGGCCGGGCGCCTCAGCGGCCACCGGCGGCCCATCGTCCCGCTGCCCATGGCTCTGGGGCGGCTGCAGGCGCTGATGATGGAACTGGCGCCGGGCGAGCCGCTGATGAGCCGCGACAACCTGGACGCCATGCGGGTCGACAACGTGGCCACGGGTCGGCTGCCCGGCCTGGCCGATCTGGGCATCCGGCCCACGTCCGTGGCGGCGGTGGCGCCCACCTACCTGAGCGCGTACAGCGGCCGCAGGCGCCTGCTCAAGCTGCGGCGCGGGTAGGATGGAACACCCCCGCCGCGCTTCGCGCGACCCCCTCAAGGGGGCGGCACTGGCCGTCCGGCAAAGCCGGCCCGGCGGTGCCCTAGGCGCAGGCATTTCGCACCGGAGAGACCGCGTCTGGCGGTGCCCCTCCGATTGATCCGTTTCCGGTCTATCACCCCGCCGGAGGGGTGCTCAAAATCGGGAGCCCCACTGGATGGCGATGGCGTTCTGGCGCATGCTCACCGTCTCGGTGCCGGCCAGCAGCGAGGGCCCGCTCACCGACACGCGCGGCGCGTGCATGAACGACCAGGTCAGCTCCGAACGGGGTGACAGCGCGTGGGTGGCGCCCAGCGTGAAGTGCGACTTCATCACCCCCGGGGCCAGCACGTTGGGCGTGATGTTGGCCGAGGTGACCGGGTTCTCGCTGCGGTTGTAGCCCGCGCGCAGCGTGACGGCGGGACTCAGCTGCCACTGCATGCCCAGCTTCACGACGCCGATGTTCTTCCAGCCGAAACCGCCGCCCGGGCTGCCGCCCAGCGGGCCGGCGGTGGCGGCGTTGCCGATCGCTGGCACGCCGCCGTAGCCGATGTGCTGGTAATCGGCCGCCAGCAGAACGTCGGGCGTGGCCCGCACGGCGATGCCGACGCTGGCGTTTTCCGGGATGTCGAAGTCGCCGCCGTCGGCGAACAGGCCCGCGTATGCCTTGAAGCGGCTCATGTGAACCTTGGGCGCGTAGGACGCGCCGATGCTCACCCGGTCGGAGAGTTTGCCCAGATAGCCCAGCCGCAGCCCCAGGCCGGTGCTGTTGGAATAGCCGCTGCCTGTGAGGTGGGCCGCGTCCACCGACATACCACCAAACCCTTCGAGGCCATAGGCCTTGAACATCTGGAACACCAGCAGCGGTGACACGCCCACGCTGTGGCGCTCGTTGAGCTGGTAGGCCACCGTGGGCGCCACCACCAGCTGGATCAGGTCCACGCCCAGCTGGCCCGAACCACACAGCGCGTTGGCCGGCCCCTGGCCACAGTTGAGCTGGCCCCCTGGGTAGCTGGTGTTCATGCCCCCGTTGCCGTACACCGTGACGCCCGCGGCCAGGTTGGGCGACAGGCTCTGGTTGTAGCCCAGCTCGGGAATCAGGAAGGCGCGCTTGTCGCTGCGCACCCGGGTGTCGAGCATGCCGCCGGTGCCGCTGCGCGACATCTCACGGTCGGGCATGAACAGGTCCACGCCGGCCTCGAAGCGGTTGCCCGCGAAGGCCGCGGCGGCCGGGTTGTTGGCTCCGGCGAAGCCGTCCTGCGCCAGGGCGGTGGCCGCGCCACCCATGCCCTTGGCCTTGATGCCGTAGCCGTGCGAGAAATAGCCGTCGGTGGCGTGGACTGACAGCGCGGTCGAGCCCAGCGCGATCAGGGTGGCGGCGCGCAGGGCGCTGATCTGGAATGTCATTGTTGTGTCTCCTCGGGTGGGGGTTGTGATCGCTGGCGGTTTTTTTGTTCGGGGTTGCCAGGGTCAGAACTCTCCCTTGGAGGCGCGCTCCATCATCTGCCAGATGGTCTCGCGCACCGCCCAGGCTTCTTCCTTCAGCGGCGAGGGCAGCTTGCGGCCCATCTTGACCATCATGTCCATGTTCAGGGTGTAGAGCCACAGGCTGCCGTCGTCGTGCTCCACCACGCTGATGCGGCAGGGCAGGTAGGCGGCCATGTGCGGGCTGAAGTCCACCATCCTGCGGGCGGTGCCCGGGCTGCAGTAGGAATAGACCGTGAGCAGCTTTTCCTTCTTGCCCGAGCGGGCTTCGAGTTCCTTGGACAGCGGCAGCACACCCACCTCGCGCATGTTGCGCTCCACGGCCACGAGCTTGAAGATTTCCTCCACATCCTTGGCGCTCACACCGTCCTTGACCTTGCGCTCCCAGGTGGTGGCCACGGCGATGTCGCCCTGGCCGTCCACCCAGCGGTCCCACATGCGCGAGGCTTCCCCACCCGCGCCGTCTTCGAGTTTGCCAAGGGTGGAGAGAGTGCCGCAGCCGGTGGTGGCCAACAGGGTGGCCGCCAGGGCCAGGCCAATGGAGAAACGCTTGCAGATGTGCATGGTGCTGTCCTCGTGTCGCGATGGGGTGGAAGAAATGCGTGACTTGATATTTCTCAAATCACTGCGCATCGGACGATATCGAAGGCCCTTGCTGACGCCATCGGTGACTACCCTAGGGGGTAGGGTAAATATCAAGACCATTCGCATCAGGGAACACCAGCGGACGCGCACGCCCGTTTTTTGGCAAACTCGGGGCCAGTCTCCATTCACAGGATCACCACCATGGCAGCCACTCCAGCGAAATCCCCGTCCAGCCCCACCCCACCGGCGCCCACGGCCGCTGCCTACCGCTCGGAGCACGAACGCGACGTGATCAACCGCCTCAAACGCATCGAGGGCCAGGTGCGGGGGCTGATCGACATGGTGGAAAAAGGCCGCTCCTGCGAAGACGTGGCCCAGCAGATGTCGGCCGCGCGCAAGGCCATGGACAAGGCCTTCTACCGCATGATGGCCTGCTCGGTGATGGAGGCGGTCTCGACGTCGAACTCCGAGGTGGACACCTTCCGCGAGGTGGAGCGCTCGACGCGGATTCTTGAAAAGTACGCATAAGGGGCTCCCCCCGCAGCGCTTCGCGCTACCCCCCAGGGGGCAACGCTGGCGGCCCGGCAAAGCCGGTTCCGCGGCGTTCTGGGATAGGGCACTTCGCGCCGGGGGTCGCCCATATCCCTGCGCCTCTGGTTGCTGCATCGCTGATCAGTGACCGTTTCGCTCGAATCAATTCCGCGGTTTTTTGGCATCAATGCGGTGCCGGCCAGGGCTTAGCATGGGCGTCCTCACAAGGAGATTTTCCCCATGGCATTGCAGCTCTACATCGGCAACAAAAACTATTCGTCCTGGTCCATGCGCCCCTGGGTGCTGATGACCCAGGCCGGCATTCCGTTCGAAGAAGTCATGGTGCGCTTCGACTCGTTCGCGGCGGACTCGGCGTTCAAGAAGGGCCTGCGCGGCGTCAACCCGGTGGGCAAGGTGCCGGTGCTGGTGGACGATGGCTTCGCGGTGTGGGACACGCTGGCGATTGCCGAGTACCTGGCCGAGCGGTTTCCCGACCAGCGGCTCTGGCCGACGGACCCGAAAGCGCGCGCCCGGGCGCGCAGCGTCTGCGCCGAAATGCACAGCGGTTTTGGCTCGCTGCGCAGCCACTGCCCGATGAACATCGAAGCCTCGCTGCCCGACACCGGCCGGCTGATCTGGCGCGACCAGGCCGGCGTGCGCGCCGACGTGGCGCGGCTGTGCGGCCTGTGGGGCGAGCTGCTGGCGGCGCAACCCGAAGGTGCCCTGCTGTTCGGTGATTTCAGCATCGCCGACGCTTACTTCGCGCCGGTGTGCATGCGCATCAAGACCTATGGCCTGCCCCTGCCCGCCGACCTGCAGGCCTATGTGGACCGTGTGTCCGCGCTCCCGGGGGTGAAGGCCTGGATCGACGGCGCGCTGGCCGAACACGACTTCCTGGATTTCGAAGAGCCCTACCGCCTGGGGCGCTGAGCGGTCATCGGGCCAAAAGGAATGACCATGGATGTCACCGTTCACACCGTCAACGCCTTCGCCGATGACCAGGCCGGGTCGGCCATCGGGGGCAACCCCGCCGGGGTCGTGCTGGCCGCCGACGGGCTCGGCGCCGACCAGCGCCAGGCGCTCGCCGCGCGCCTGGGGTTGTCCGAGACCGTTTTCGTCAGCGCATCGGCGAGCGCTTCGCGTCGGCTGGAATTCTTCACCCCGACCCGACAGATCCCCCACTGCGGCCACGCCACCATCGCCGCCTTCTGGCTGATGCAGCACCTGGGGCAGTTGCGCGACGGGGTGCACAGCAAAGAAACGATCGACGGCCAGCGCGCCATCCTCATCGAGGGCGCGCGCGTGGCCATGGAACAAAACGCGCCCACTTACACCGAGCTGGCCACGGACGCCCAGTTGCAGCAGGTGCTGGACGCCCTGCAACTGCAGGCCGACGACCTGATCGCCGGGCCGCCGCCCGCGGTGGTGCACACGGGCAACGCCTTCCTGGTGGTGGGCGTGCGCAGCCGTGAGCGCCTGGCCGCCATCCAGCCCCAACTGGAGCGGATTCACCACCTCAGCGATGCCCATGACCTGATCGGGTTGTATGTGTTCTGCCTGCAGCCCGACCTGCCGGGTCGCCACGCGGCGGCGCGCATGTTCGCGCCGCGCTATGGCATCGACGAAGAAGCGGCCACCGGCATGGCCGCCGGGCCGCTGGCCTGCTGGCTGCACGACCGGCTGGGCATGGCCCAAACCCGCTTCGTGCTGGAACAGGGCCGCCTCATGCCCCACCCGTCCCCCAGCCTGATCGACGTGTCGCTGGAAATCGGCTCCGCGGGCATTCAACGCCTGTGGGCCGGCGGCACGGCACGCCTGACCCGGACGCAGCAACTTTCCCTCAACGCCTGAAGAACCTCACCCCCGGCCACCGAAGGCCCGGGCGGACACCCACCATGATCACCTGCTACCTGCGCTACATCATCGACCCCACCAAGCTCAAGGAATTCGAGCACTACGGCAAGCTCTGGATTCCGCTCGTCGAAAAATTCGGCGGGCAGCACCATGGCTATTTCCTGCCCTCGGAGGGCGCGAACAACGTGGCGCTGGCCCTGTTCAGCTTCCCCAGCCTGGCCCTCTACGAAAGCTACCGCGCCCGCTCCTTCGAAGACCCGGACTGCCAGGCCGCGTTCCGCTACGCCGAGGAAACACGCTGCATCCTCAGCTACGAACGCAGCTTCTTCAGACCCGTGTTCGCCTGAGCATCACCGCGCCCGTCGGCGCCCTACACTTGGCGCCATGGAGATCTACCTTGTTGGCGGCGCGGTGCGCGACGCCCTGATGAGCCCCGAAAACGCCGCATCCGGGCCGTCCCACGTGGACCGCGACTGGGTCGTGGTCGGCGCCACGCCCGAGGCCATGGTGCAACAGGGCTTCCTGCCCGTGGGGCGCGACTTCCCGGTGTTCCTGCACCCGCAGACGCGCGAGGAATACGCGCTCGCCCGCACCGAGCGCAAGACCGCGCCGGGCTACCGCGGCTTCGCCTTCCACACCGAACCGGGCGTCACGCTCGAGGACGACCTGGCGCGGCGCGACCTCACCATCAACGCCATGGCGGTGACCCAGGCCGAGGCCGACGACCCGACCCGCGCCCGCCTGATCGACCCCTACGGTGGCCAGCAGGACCTGCGCGACCGCGTGCTGCGCCACGTGACCCATTCCTTCGCCGAGGACCCGGTGCGCATCCTGCGGCTGGCGCGTTTCGCGGCCCGCTTCCCCGACTTTTCCGTGGCGCCCGAAACCCTCGCCCTGATGCGCCAGATGGTGGAGCACGGCGAGGTGGACCACCTGGTGGCCGAACGCGTCTGGCAGGAGCTCGCGCGCGGCCTCATGGAACAGCGGCCCAGCCGCATGTTCGAGGTGCTGCGCGCATGCGGTGCGCTGCAGCGCCTGCTGCCCGAGGTGGAACGGCTCTGGGGCGTGCCGCAGCGCGCCGACTACCACCCCGAGATCGACACCGGCGTGCACCTGATGATGGTGCTGGACATGAGCGCGCGCCTGGGCGCTTCGCTGCCGGTGCGTTTTGCCTGCCTGTGCCACGACCTGGGCAAGGGCACGACGCCGGCCGACGTGTTGCCGCGCCACATCGACCACGAATCGCGCAGCGCGGAGTTGCTCAAGGACGTGTGCGAGCGCCTGCGCGTGCCGGTGGAGTGCCGGGAGCTGGCCGACGTGGTGGCCCGCGAACATGGCCACCTGCACCGCAGCCTGGCCCTGGGCGCCGCGGCCCGGGTGCGCCTGCTGGAGCGCTGCGACGCGTTCCGCAAACCGGCGCGCTTCGAGGACATCGTGCTGGCCTGCGAATGCGATGCACGCGGGCGCCTGGGCCACTTCGACGACGCCTACCCGCAGCGGGAATGGCTGCTCACGGCCCTGGCCGCGGCCCGCGCGGTGAGCACCCCGGCCATCGCCGCCCACGCCCAGTCGCTGGGGCTTTCGGGTCCGCAGGTCGGTGCCCTGATCCACCAGGCGCGGGTGGCGGCGGTGGCCGCCGCGAACGACCACACGGACGGCGCCGCCCCGACCTGAACAGCGGATCACCGCAACGTCAAGTCCGGCGCCAGTCCCGCACACCGACGGGGGGAAATGCGCGACATTTGTCACACCCCACCCGGGTCTGTTACGGTCGGCGGGTGATCAACACCTTGCCCATGCTGCTGACCACCCGGTCGGCCCTGTTTCTCGATTTCGACGGCACGCTCGCCGAACTGGCCCCCCGCCCCGACGCGGTGGTGGTCACCCGCGAGCTGCTGAGCCTGCTGGAGCGGCTGCGCGAGCGGCTCGATGGCGCGCTGGCGCTGGTGACCGGGCGCGCCCAGGCCGACATCGAACCCCTGATCGCCCCGCTGCACCTGCCCGCGGCCTTCGAGCACGGCGCGGTGCGCCGTTCCGCCTCGGGCGCCACCACGCGGGCACGCAGCCCCGAGCTCGGCCCCGCGCTGGCCGTGGCGCAGGCCCTGGCGGCGCGCCACTCGGGCCTGCTGGTGGAACACAAGCTCACCGCCCTGGCCCTGCACTTCCGGGCCGCACCGCATCTGGAGGCCGAATGCACCGCCGCCATGAGCGCGGCGATCCGGCACGACCCGGGCCTGCAGCTGCTGCGCGGCAAGGCCGTGGTGGAGGTCAAGTCCGCCAGCGTCGGCAAGGGCCTGGCCATTACCGCTTTCATGGCCGAGCCGCCGTTTGCCGGCCGGCTGCCCCTGTTCGCGGGCGACGACGTGACCGACGAACCCGGTTTCGACGCGGTCCAGCGGCTGGGTGGCGCGGGCATCAAGGTGGGCAGCGGTGATACTTGCGCCCTGCACCGCATCGCCCACCCGCAGGCCCTGCAGCGCTGGTTGTCCGACACCGCCGAAACCCTCTAGCCACCCCATGAGCACCAACACCCCAACGCCCCCACCCAACGGCGACGGCTTCGCAGCCCCCGCCCCGTCCTCCCTCTCGCTGGGCGTGGTGGGCAACTGCGCCTTCAGCGCCCTGATCGACCCCCACGGGCGCGTGGTCTGGAGCTGCCTGCCGCGTTTCGACGGCGACCCCGTGTTCCACGCGCTGCTCGGCGGCGAAGCGCCCGCCGGGGCGTTTGCCATCGAACTGGAGCACCTGGCCGAGGCGCGCCAGCGCTACGAGCCCAACACCGCGGTGCTGGTCACCGAGCTCTGGGACCGCGACGGCCAGGGCATCGCCATCACCGACTTCGCGCCCCGCTTCCTCTCGCGCGGGCGCTATTTCCGGCCCACCATGCTGGTGCGCCGCGTGCGCCCGCTCAAGGGCGCGCCCCGCATCCGGGTGAGCCTGGCGCCGCGCTTCAATTGGGGCGCCCAGGAGCCCGTCATCACCTCGGGCAGCAACCACATCCGCTACGTGGGCGAGGAGCAGACGCTGCGGCTGCACACCGACGCCTCCATCTCCCACGTGCTGAGTCGCCAGCCGTTCCTGCTCACGCGCGAACTCAACTTCCTGCTCGGCCCCGACGAGACCCTGGAAGGCGGCATCGGCGACACCGCGCGGCACTTCGAGCAGGAAACCGTGTCCTACTGGCTCGGCTGGAGCCAGCGCCTGGCGCTGCCGCTGGAATGGCAGGACGCGGTGATCCGCGCCGCCATCACGCTCAAGCTCTCGATGTTCGAGGACACCGGCGCCATCGTCGCGGCCATGACCACCAGCATCCCGGAGGCCCCGGGCACGCAACGCAACTGGGACTACCGCTACTGCTGGCTGCGCGACGCGTTCTTCGTGGTGCGCGCGCTCAACAGTCTGTCCGAGGTCGGCACCATGGAAGACTACCTGCGCTGGCTGTCCAACGTGGTGGTGGGCGCCAACGGCGGCCACGTGCAGCCGCTGTTCGGCATCGGGATGGAGCGCGAGCTGACCGAGCGCATCAGCGAACGGCTCCCGGGCTACCGCGGCATGGGCCCGGTGCGCGTGGGCAACCAGGCGTTCGAGCACTTCCAGCACGACGTGTACGGAAACATCGTGCTCGGTGCGGCCCAGGCGTTTCACGACCGGCGCCTGCTCAACCCGGCGGGCCTGGCCGAGTTCGAGCGGCTGGAAACGGTCGGCGAAAAGGCGGTGCGCATCTTCGACCAGCCCGACGCCGGCATGTGGGAGCTGCGCACGCGGGCCCGTGTGCACACCTCCTCGGCGCTGATGTGCTGGGCCGCCTGCGACCGGCTGTCCAAGATCGCGCACACCCTGCAGCAGGCCGAGCGCGCCGCCTACTGGCAGAAACACGCCGAAGGCATGCGCGCGCGCATCCTGCGCGAATCGTGGAGCGAGGAGCGCCAGGCCTTTGCCGAGAGCTTCGGCGGACGCGACCTCGACGCCAGCGTGCTGCTGATGGCCGAGGTCGGCTTCATCGACCCGATGGACCCACGCTTCGTCGCCACCCTCGAAGCGCTGGAGAAACACCTGTGCGACGGCCCTTACATGCGGCGCTACGAGGCGGCCGACGATTTCGGCAAGCCCGAGACCGCGTTCAACATCTGCACCTTCTGGCGCATCGACGCGCTTGCGCGCATCGGCCGCGTGGAAGAAGCGCGCGCTATTTTTGAGACCATGCTCAAGGCGCGCAACCCGCTGGGCATCCTCTCCGAAGACACCCACGCCACCACCGGCGAGATGTGGGGCAACTACCCGCAGACCTATTCCATGGTGGGCATCATCAACGCGGCCGTGCGCCTCTCGGCGGCCTGGGACACCGTGATATGAGGCCCCCCCCGCAGCGCCTGCGGTGCTTACCCCCCGAGGGGCAACACCTGCGGCCCGGCAAAGCCGGTTCCGCGGTGTTCTGGGCTGGCGCTGCTGCCATCGTTGCGGGTCATCACTCATGAGCCGTCTCGTCGTCGTCTCCAACCGCATCGCCGATCCGCGCAAGACCGCGTCGGGCGGGCTGGCGGTGGCGCTGGGGCAGGCGCTGGAAGTCTCGGGCGGGCTGTGGTTCGGCTGGAGCGGCAAGGTGGTGGAGAACGGCACTCCGGGCGAAGGCGACCTGCACCGCCAGACCGCCGGCAACGTGCAGCTGGTCACGGTGGACCTGAGTCGCGAGGACCACGACAGCTACTACCTGGGCTACAGCAACGGCGTGCTCTGGCCGGTGTTCCACTACCGGCTCGACCTGGCCGACTTCGACGCCGGCTTCATCGGCGGCTACCGGCGCGTCAACCAGATGTTCGCGCACAAGCTCGCGGCCCTGCTGCGGCCCGACGACGTGATCTGGGTGCACGATTACCACCTGATCCCGCTGGCGGCCGAACTGCGCAACATGGGCTGCCAGCAGCGCATGGGCTTCTTCCTGCACATTCCCCTGCCACCGCCGCTGATCCTGGCCGCGGTGCCCGAACACGACTGGCTGATGCGCTCGCTCTTCGCCTACGACCTGGTCGGCTTCCAGAGCGACGCGGACGTGTCCCACTTCTCGCGCTACGTCGGCACCGAAACCTCGGCCGACATCCTGGGCGAACACGAGTTCCGAGCCTTCGGCAAGACCCTGCAGGTGCAGTCCTTCCCGATCGGCATCGACGTGGACGAGTTCATCGCGCTGGGCCAGGCCCGCGAAGCGCAGGACATGTACGCCCAGATCCGCGACGAGTATTCGCGCCGCCGCCTGCTGCTCGGCGTGGAGCGCATGGACTATTCCAAGGGCCTGCCACAGCGGCTCAAGGCGTTTCGCCAGCTGCTGCAGAACTACCCGGAAAACCTGGGCAGCGCCACGCTGATCCAGATCGCCGCGCCCAGCCGCGAGTCGGTCGACGCCTACGCCGCGTTGCGCCAGGAGCTCGAGAGCCTGTGTGGTGCCATCAACGGCAACTTCGGCGAACTCGACTGGATGCCGGTGCGCTACATCCACCGCAGTGTGGCGCGCAAGCGCCTGCCCGGCCTGTACCGCGCGGCCAGCGTGGCCCTGGTCACGCCGCTGCGCGACGGCATGAACCTGGTGGCCAAGGAGTTCATCGCCGCGCAGGACCCGGACGACCCCGGCGTGCTGGTGCTCTCGCGCTTCGCCGGCGCTGCCGAGCAGATGCGCGATGCCCTGCTGGTCAACCCCTACGACACCACGCGCACCGCGGAGACCATCCAGCGCGCGCTGCAGATGCCGCTGGATGAACGCCAGCGCCGCCACCAGGCGCTGCTGCAGAACATCCGCGAGCACGACGTGCACTGGTGGCGCCAACGCTTCCTGAGCGCGCTGGCCGCCATCCCCGGGGCCTGAAACCCCCTGGCGGATCGGGGCCGGCTGTGCCACGATGTGGCGCTCAGACCGCCCGTCGCCATGGCCGCCCGCAACCCACTCAACCGAACGCTCGCCGAGGGCATCGCGCGCGTGGGTTTTCGCAAGTGGTACGCCCGCGAACTGCTCAGCAGCCACGCCCACATGGCGCTGGCCCTGTTCGCCGCGGTGGCGCTGATCGCCAGCTTCGAGGCTTTCCACGGCGCCAGCGCGGGCGAAAAGCTGCTCAACACCGCCTTCGTGCTGGTGAGCGCCGGCATCACCCTGTGGGCGCTGCGGCGTTACCTGTACCTGCTGATGCACGCCGAAGAAATGGCCAACCAGGCCAACTGCCCGCAGTGCAAGGCCTATGGCCTGCTGCGCCTGCAGGACAGCACGCCGGACCGCCATGCCCGCCTGGTGCCGGTGTGCTGCAAGCGCTGCGAGTTCCGCTGGAACATTGAAGAGGAGTGAAAAGGAGCCCCCGCGCTCCGCCGCTGCGCGGGTCGCTGCCCCCCGAGGGGGCTGTTTCACCTTGGGGCGGCCCGGCGGCTGGCCCTTCTCCCCACGCTCCACCGCTGCGCGGGTCGCTGCCCCCGCCAGCCCGGATAAACTGGCCGCATGGCTCACCTGCTGATTGTTGAAGACGACGAACTCCTGCGCGACGGGCTCAGTGCCCAGCTGATGCAGGCCGGACACCGCGTTGCCACCGCGCAAGACGGCAATGCTGCGCTGCAGATGCTGCAGTCAACCGCGTTTGAAGGCGTGGTGCTCGATCTGGGTCTGCCCCACATCGACGGCCTGACGGTGCTGCGCCGCCTGCGCGAGCGCCTGCCCGCGCTGCCGGTGCTGATCCTCACCGCGCGCGACGGCATCGAAGACCGGGTCGAAGGCCTCAACGCCGGCGCCGACGACTACCTGACCAAACCCTTCAACCGCGACGAACTGCTGGCCCGCCTGCAGTCCATGCTGCGCCGCGCCAGCCTGCCCGCGTTCGGCCCGCCCAGCCCCGCCCCGGCGCCCGGATCGGGCGTCGGCAATCTGCGGCTGGACCCCCTGCTGCCGCGCGCCTGGCTGGGCAACGAGGCGATCGATCTGACCCAGCGCGAATGGGTGCTGCTCGACCTGCTGGTGCGCCACAGCGGCCGGGTGGTCAGCCGTGAAGACGTGCTGGCGGCCTGGCAGTCCGAGCCGAGCGAGGCGGGTGGCGTGGCCTCGAACGCGCTGGAGGTGTATGTGCACCGGCTGCGCCGCAAGCTCGCGGGCTCGACCCTGAACATCCGCAACATCCGCGGTCTGGGCTACATGCTGGAGGCGGCCAACGCCTGAGCGCGGCGCCAGCCATGGGTGAACCCTCCCGCCTCTCGCTGCGCCGCCAGCTGCTGCTGTGGCTGCTGCTGCCCCAACTGGTGCTCTGGGCCGGCGGGGGCCTGCTGGCGTACCGTTTTGCGCTGACCTACGCCGAAAAAGGCATCGACCAGTCGCTCACGCAGTCGGTGCGGGCGCTGGCGCGCCAGGTCAAGCCCATCGGCTCGGGGCTGCTGATCGACTTCCCCCGGGCTGCACAGGATGTGCTGGAGCAGGACCCGAACGACCGCATCAGTTACATGGTGTCGTCGCCGCCGGGCCAGTTCCTGCTGGGTAACCAGCACCTGCCGCCGCCGCCCACGGCGCCCAGCGGCGAGAACGAACCGCTGTTCTACGGCGGCCTGCTCGACGGCAAGCCCCTGCGCATCGTCGCGCTGGACGTGAGCTACGGCGCGGAGGACGCCCGCCAGACCCTGCGCGTGCAGGTGGCCAAGGGCACGGCGCTGCAGCAGCGCATCGCCCGCGAGCTGGTGGCCGACATGCTCGCCCCGCTGCTGGCACTGGGCGTGCTGCTGAGCCTGCTGGTGTACGGGGGCATCCAGCGCGGCCTGACGCCGCTGACCAAACTCACCGCCCAGCTGGAAAACCGATCGGTCAACGCGCTCTCGCCCATCGGCATGACCCAGGCCCCGAGCGAGGTGCACGCGCTGGTACAGGCCATCAATGGGCTGCTCGACGAGGTGGCGCGCAGCGTGCACCAGGAAAAGCGCTTCATCAACGACGCCGCCCACCAGCTGCGCACGCCGCTGGCCGGGCTGATCAGCCAGGTGGAGCTGGCCCAGCGCGACACCAGCGAACCCGTGCTCCTGGAGCGGTTGCGCAAGGTGCACACCGGTGCCGAACGCAGCGCACGCCTGGTGCACCAGCTGCTGACGCTGGCGCGCACCGAAACCCAGGCCCGCCGCGAGCCGCTGGACCTGGCCGCGCTGGCGCGCGAGGTGGCGCGCGAGTGGACACCACGCGCGCTGGCCGCGGGCATGGACCTGGGCTACGAGGGGGAAGAGCATCTGCGCATCGAAGGCGATGATCTGCAGTTGCGCGAGGCCCTGAGCAACCTGATCGACAACGCGCTGCGCTACACGCCGCGCGGCAGCACGATCACGCTGCGCGTGGACCACGGGCCCGAGGGCGCGCGGCTGGCGGTGGAAGACGACGGCCCGGGACTGAACCCCGAGGACATGGCCCACGTGTTCCAGCGCTTCTGGCGCGGCAGCCAACTGCCCGGCGGTTGCGGCCTGGGCCTGGCCATCGTGCAGGAAATCGCCCACCGCCACGGCGGCGAGGCCCGGGTGGAGCAGCTCAAGCCGCAGGGGTTGCGGATCGAGCTGCGGCTGGGTTGAAGCGGGGTGCCGGGAGGAGAGAGAGCCCGCACCCCTGACCTCTCCCAGGGGGAGAGGGTAGAGAGCATGAGCCTGGCGGATCAGGGCGCGTGGTGCCCGTCCATCTCCTTCAAGCGCAGGCCGGACGCCTGATCAAACCAGTTGTTGTGGCGGCCGCTCACCGTCATGCCGGCGGTCTCGCCGAGCTGGATCTTGGTGTTGGCTGGCGCGCGAACCGTCATCAGACCCACCGCGGTTTTCACCACCACGTAGGTGTCGGCCCCGGTGGGCTCCACCAGCACCACCTCGCCGCGCCAGGGCGCGTCGTCGCTCAGGTGGATGTGCTCGGGCCGCTGGCCCAGCGTCACCTGCTGCACGTCGGGACACGGCAGGTCCAGCGAGCCGCCTTCGAACACGAACTTGCCGTTGTCGCCCGAGCGCTCCACATGGCCCGGGATGAAGTTCATGGTGGGTGAGCCGATGAAGCCCGCCACGTAGGTGTTGGCCGGGCGGCGGTAGATCTCGTCGGGCGTGTCGATCTGCTGCAGGATGCCGTCTTTCATCACCGCGATGCGGCTGCCCAGGGTCATGGCCTCGATCTGGTCGTGCGTCACGTACACGGTGGTGATGCCGCTCACGTGGTGCAGGCGCTTGATCTCGGCGCGCATCTCCACGCGCAGCTTGGCGTCCAGGTTGGACAGTGGCTCGTCAAACAAAAACAGCTGCGGGTCGCGCGCCAGGGCCCGGCCCATGGCCACGCGCTGGCGCTGGCCGCCCGAAAGCTGGCTGGGCCGGCGGTCCAGCAGGTGCTCGATCTGCAGCAGCACGGCCACTTCCTGGATGCGCTTCTTGCGCACGTCCAGCGGCACCTTGCGCATCTCCAGCGCGAAGCCGATGTTGTCGGCCACCGTCATGGTGGGGTAGAGCGCGTAGCTCTGGAACACCATGGCGATGTCGCGCTGGGCCGGCGCCATGCCGATCACGTTCTTGCCGGCGATCAGCAGCTCGCCTTCGGACGGCTCTTCCAGGCCGGCGATGATGTTGAGCAGGGTGGACTTGCCGCAGCCCGAGGGGCCGACGAGGATGAGGAACTCGCCCGGCGCGACGTCGATGTCGATGCGCTTGAGCACCTCGACCGCCTTGTCGCCCTTGCCGAAAACCTTGCGGATGCCCGCGATGTGCAATGAAGAAGCCATGGGTTTTTATCCTTTCACAGCGCCGGCTGTGAGACCTTTCAGAAAGTACTGTCCCGCGAGCACGTACACCAGCATGGTGGGCAGGCCGGCGATGATGGCGGCGGCCATGTCCACGTTGTAGCTTTTCACGCTGCTGGTGGTGTTGGCCATGTTGTTCAGGCCCACGGTGATGGGTTTGCTGTCGGCGCCGCTGAAGGCCACGCCAAACAGGAAGTCGTTCCAGATGTTGGTGAACTGCCAGATCAGCGTGACCATCATGATCGGCGTGGACATGGGCACCACGATGCGCCAGAAGATGCGCCAGAAGCCCGCACCGTCGATGCGCGCGGCGTTCACCAGCTCGCGTGGAATGGCGGTGTAGTAGTTGCGGAAGAACAGCGTGGTGCCGGCCACACCGGCCAGGCAGTGCACCAGCACCAGTCCGCCGATGGAACTGGACAGGCCCAGGTACCCCAGCACCTGGCTCATGGGCAGCAGCACCACCTGGAACGGCATGAAGACGCCGAACAGCATGAAGCCGAACAGCACGTCGCTGCCCTTGAACTTCCACATGCTCAGCACGTAGCCGTTGATGGCGCCCCAGGCGGTGGAGATCAGCACCGCCGGCACGGCCATGGCGACCGAGTTCCAGAAGTAAGGCTGCAGACCGCGGCAGTCCACCCCGGTGCAGGCGGTGGACCAGGCGAGCTGCCAGGACTCGAAGTTCAGGCCGGCGGGCAGGCTCAGCAGGTTGCCCGAGCGGATCTGGTCGGCGTCCTTGAAGGACGTGACGATCATCACGTAGAGCGGCGCCAGAAAGAACAGCGCGGCCACCAGCAGCACGCCGTAGACGATGACGCGCCCGAAATTGAATGGTTTAGCGGTCATGGGGTTTGGCCCTCAGTTCGCTGTACAAATATGGAACCACGATGGCCGCCACGGTGGCCAGCATCATGGTGGCGCTGGCCGCGCCCAGGCCGATCTGGCCGCGCGTGAAGCTCATCGTGTACATGAAGGTGGCCGGCACGTCGGTGGCGTAGCCGGGGCCGCCGCCGGTGAGCGCCATCACGAGGTCGAAGCTCTTGATGGACAGGTGCGAGAGCACCAGGATGGTGGAGAACACCACCGGCCGCATGATGGGCAGGATGATGCGCCAGTAGATCCGGGGCAGCGCGGCGCCGTCGATCTGGGCGGCCTTGATGATGCTGTCGTCGATGCCGCGCAAGCCGGCCAGGAACAGGGCCATGGCAAAACCGGCCGACTGCCAGATGCCCGCGATCACCACGCAGTAGATGGCGTAGTCGGACTGCACCAGCCAGTCGAACGTGAAGCTGGTCCAGCCCAGGTCGTGCATGAGTTTTTCCAGCCCGAGGCTGGGGTTCAGAATCCACTTCCAGGCCGTGCCGGTCACGATGAACGACAGCGCCATGGGGTACAGGAACACGGTGCGCAACACGCCTTCGGCGCGCACTTTCTGGTCCAGGAAGATGGCCAGCACCATGCCCAGGGCCATCGAGCCGCCCACGTAGAGCACGCTGAAGATGCCCAGGTTCATCAGCGCCACGTACCAGCGGTCCATGTCCCAGAGCTGGACGTATTGCTCCAGCCCGACGAAGTTGTCGTAGTTGGGCAGCATGCGCGATCCGGTCAGCGAGAGCACGCCGTTCCAGATCATGAAGCCGTAGATGAACGCGAAGCCGAGCACGAAGCCCGGCGCGATCACCAGCTTGGGCAGCAGGTTTTCAACAGTTTTCATGGGGGGTTCATCCAAAAATAACCCCATCCACCAGGGATGGGGTTATTGGTTCAGCCAGCGGATGCTTACTTGGTCGCGGCGGCTTTGGCGATGGTCTTCACGCCATCGGCCACCGAGATCTTGTCGTCGTTCCAGAACTGGCTCACGGCGTCCTTCATGGCGCCTTCGGCCGCCGGGCTGACGGCCATGCCGTGGGCGATGGACGGCACCAGGCCGCCACCGGCGGCGGTGGCCACGAAGTCCTTGCTGGAGAGCTTGGCGCAGTCATCGAACTTGTCCATCTTCATGTTCAGACGAACCGGAATCGAGCCCTTGTTCAGGTTGAACACTTCCTGGAACTCCGGCCCCATGATGGCGGCGGCCAGGTCGCCCTGGGCCTTCTGCGCGCTGGCGTCCTTCAGCTTGAACATGGCGAAGGAGTCGACGTTGAAGGTGTAGGCGTTGGCGGTGCCGGGAGCGGCGGCGCAGATGTAGTCCTTGCCCGGCACCTTGCCGGCGGCGGTGAACTCGCCCTTGGCCCAGTCGCCCATGAACTGGAACGCGGCCTTTTCCTGGATCACCATGGCGGTGGCCAGGTTCCAGTCGCGGCCCGGGGCGGCGGCGTCGGTGTAGCCCTTGATCTTGCGGAAGGTTTCGAGCGACTTGGCCATGGTCGGGCTGGTCAGCGCCTTCTGGTCGAGCTTGACCAGCGCGTCCTGGTAGAACTTGGCGCCACCGACGCCCAGCACCACCGATTCAAAGGTGGTGAAGTCCTGCCAGTTCTGACCACCGTGCGCCACGGCGATCAAGCCGGCCTTCTTGACCTTGTCGGCGGCGGCGAAGAACTCGTCCCAGGTCTTGGGCGCGCCGGCAACGCCGGCCTTCTTCAGCACGGCGGCGTTGGCCCACATCCAGTTCACGCGGTGCACGTTCACCGGCGCGGCCACGTAGTTGCCCTTGTACTTCATGACGTCGGCCACGACCTTGGGCAGCAGGCTGTCCCACTTCTCGGCCTGGGCCACCGAGTCCAGGTTGGCCAGCACGCCTTCGTTGGCCCATTCCTGAATGCCGGGGCCCTTGATCTGGGCGGCGGCCGGCGGGTTGCCCGCCACCACGCGGCTCTTGAGCACGGTCATGGCCGCGTCGCCGCCGCCACCGGCCACGGCGAAGTCCTTCCAGGTGTGGCCCTTGCTCTGCATGATCTTCTTCAGCTCGCCCACCGACTTGGCCTCACCGCCCGAAGTCCACCAGTGCAAGACTTCCACTTCACCAGCGCTGGCGGCCGAGCCCAGCATGACCAAAGCAACGGCGGTGGCGAGTTTCGAGAGTTTCAACATCATGACTCCATCAAAAAAAGGTCGCCGCGGCCACAGGGGACCGCAAGCGATATTCAATCCAGCGCGACACCATGCCGCCCCAGACATGTTAATTTTTCATTAATTAATGTATCTGTTCAAGCGGGGAAAACCCGATGTCGGATAAAAAAAGTCAGCCCAGCGCATCCAGCGCCCGCGCCGCGCCCATCAGCGCCGGCGACCGGGCGGACGTGATGACCCACACGGGGAGTTCGGCCAGGTAGCTCTTGAACCGGCCCTTGGTTTCAAACCGCTCGCGAAACGGCGAAGCGTCGAACCAGGTGCCCAGCCGCGGCACGATGCCGCCGCCCACGTAGACACCCCCGCGCGCGCCCAGCGTGAGGGCCAGGTTGCCCGCCACCGAACCCAGCATGGCGCAGAAGATGTTGAGCGCCTCCAGCGCCTGGGGCTGGCCGTTCTTCAGGGCGGCGTCGCTCACGTCGGCGGCCCCCACCACGCTGCCGATGTCCACCCCGTCGGCCTCGCACAGCAGCAGGTAGGTGTCGAGCAGGCCCTGGCCGCTGGTGACCCGCTCGGCCGAGGCATGGCCGTAGCGGTGGATCAGGCCGTCCATCACCAGCCGCTCGCGCGCCGTGGTGGCCGGCAGGGTCACGTGGCCGCCCTCGCCTTCCAGCGGCACCCAGCCTGTGCGCCCCACGGGCAGCAGGCCCGAAACCCCCAGGCCGGTGCCCGCGCCCACCAGCCCAATGGCCGCCCGCGGCTGGGCCTGGCCGCCGCCCACCTGGCGCAGCTCGGCCGCGGGCAGATCGGGCAGCGCCAATGCGAGCGCGGTGAAGTCGTTGAGCAGGCGCAGGGTGTGAAAGCCGAACTCGGCCTGCACCGCCGACTGGGAAAACGACCAATGGTGGTTGGTCATGCGGATGTGATCGCCGGTGATCGGGTTGGCGATGGCGATCGCCGCCGCGTACGGCGTGCCGCGACCCAGGTCGTTCAGGTAGACGCGGATCGCGTCCTGCAGGCGGGCGTGTTCGGCGCAGGGCAACACGCGCACATCGGTGATGGGCTCGCCCGGCCCGGCCTGCCAGGCGAAACGGGCGTTGGTACCGCCCACGTCGGCGAGCAGTCGGGCGTGGTGAAGTCCGGTGGTCTGGTTTGGCATCTGATCTGACCCACAAAGTCTGTCCCGAACAGTACCCCATGACCGCCCGGCAAAGGAAGCGGATTATGCCGGACATGTAACTCAGTTACATGGATGCCAAAACAGGAAGAACGGCCCGGCCCGCCGCCGCCGTCGCGCGAACACTCAGATCCGCTGCGAACGCGCCCAGCGCACGATGTCGGCCGCGCCCATGGCGCCGGGCTGGCGCGCCACCTCGCGGCCGTTCATGAACAGCGCCAGCGTGGGGATGCTGCGGATGTTGAAGCGGGCGGCCAGGGCCTGCGCCTCTTCGGTGTTCACTTTCGCCAGCCGCATGCCGGGCTCCAGCTGCTGCGCGGCCTGCTCGAAGGCCGGCGCCATCGTGCGGCAGGGGCCACACCAGGGCGCCCAGAAGTCCACCAACACCGGCACCTGCGAGCGCGCGATGTGTTTTTCGAACGCCGCCTCGTCCAGCGCCACCGGATGGCCGGTGAACAGCGGCCGGTGGCATTTGCCGCAATCCGGCGCGGCCGAGAGATCGGCACTGGCGATGCGGTTGGTGGTGTGGCAATGGGGGCAGACGATGTGCAGGGAATCGGTGGACATGGATGGACCTCAGTGGCGATTGGCGCCAGATGCGGGCCTGATCCTTCGATTTCAAGACACTCTATGGGGTATCGGCATTCCTGCGGCCCACAGCCGCGGCCACCAACGCCGACGCGGCATCTGCACGCCTCAGCGGAACCGGGCACAGACCGCATGGCGGCGGTAACGGTCGGTTTTGCATTGCTTCCAAAGACAGCGTTCGCGCTGGAAAAGGCCCAGATGGGTGCAAGGCTCGCTGGGCGGCGCCTGCGTGATCAGCGGCTTCTTCTCCAACAGGGACGGCAAGGGCTCTGCGGCGACGGGAGGTGGCTCGACCCTGGTCACGGCTACCGCCTTCGGTGCCGACCCGGTGGACCCGTCACTCGGTCCGACCGGAAGCCCGGGCAGCCAGACCACCCCGATCAACAGCGCCAGCAGCAAGCCGGCACGGCGTGAACGCCACCCGACAGGGACCCTCTCCCACAGCCGCAGGGATCTGCCACGCAGCGGCTGCGTGCGCTCGAACCCCGACGGAGCGTTGGCCGGGTCAGAGACCAAAGCCTGCGTGGTCTGCGTCAGATGGACATCGATCGGCACCGGGAAGGAACGGAGCGGCGAGCCGGTGGCCACCCTGCCGGCGAGCTCGGCCGGCTTCACCGCCGCCAGCAAATCCGCCAGACTGGACTGGCTGTCCGCAGCGACCCAGTCGCGCAGTTCCGAGGGGTCACCGGGCAGGGGTCCGTCCGCGCCCTGCGTCGCATCGGCACCGGCAGCGGCCAATGCCTGGCGCAATTGGGACACCGTTGGGAAACGCAGCGACCGGTCTTTTTGCAAAGCCTGCTGCAAGACACGGTCCAGCCCGGCGGTCACCCCTGGCGACAGGTCCGCGGCGTTGGGCGTCGCCTGGTTCAGGATGTTCTGGGTGATCTCGACAAACTGCCGCCCGCCAAACGGTGGACGACCGGTCAACAGCTCAAACAGCAAGACGCCGCAGGCGAAGACATCACACCGCCCGTCCAGCGGCTCTCCCCTGAGCTGTTCGGGCGCCATGTAGCGGGGCGTTCCGATCAGTTGCCCTTCGACCACGGTGGCCTGTATGCCATCCAGGTCGAGCATCTTGGCGATGCCGAAGTCGGTGAGTTTGACGTTTCCCCGGTGGTCCACCAGGATGTTCTCCGGCTTGATGTCCCGGTGCAGCACGTGGTGCTCGTGCGCATGTTCCAGCGCCGCCAGGACGCCGTCGACCAGGTGCAACACCCCCGGGACCGAGAAGCGCACACCGTGGTTCAGGCACTGGCGCAGGTTCAGCCCGTGGACGCATTCCATCACCATGTAGGCGCCCTGGTCGCTTCGCCCCACGTCGTAGACGGCCACGATCCCGGGATGGCGCAAGCGGGCCGCCGAGCGCGACTCGACCACGAAGCGCCGTTCCTGCGCCAGCACGGCCTCGCTGGACATGCCCGAAGAGCGCAGGGTCTTGATGGCGACCACCCGCCCGAGGTCCGGGTCATAGGCCCGCACCACCACACCCATGGCACCTTCGCCCAGGAGGTCAAGAACGATGTACCGGCCAATCTGTTCGGACGACATAGGTGAAAGAACGCCTCAAAGTGCTTGTCTGAATTACACCGCAACCCGGCCGGGCCCAAAGACGGAACCGGGTGCCCGGGGCCGGATCGAGCGCTCAATTGCCACAAAAATCACGCGCCGCCGCCGGCCATGAAGGGGGCCTGGTCTCGGCCGCTCAGAGGATATGGCCGATCAGGCTGGCCACAAAGCTCAGCAGAATCGTGGTGGTCAGGGGGATGAACCACTCGCGCCCGAAAGCCTTGAACCGCAAATCGCCTGGGAGCTTGCCGAAACCCAGTTTCTGCAGCAACGGTGTGAACCAGCTGATCAGCAACAGGGCCAGGAAGATGACGATCATCCAGCGGATCAAGCGCCAACTCCTTCAGACGCGAAGGGGATGGCTCCGGGGGTGCCGCCCCCCTGGAGGGGGTCGTGCGAAGCGCGGCAGGGGTGTTTCATAGCCTGTGTGTCCGGTCGCCAGCGGAAAAACCCACGGGCGACCAGCCCTCGGCGCTGGCCGCCGGCGCCAGCACGATCACCTTGAACAGCTCGCCCATCTCGTGTTCGTTCACCAGCTTGCCGAACATGGCGTTTTCGCGCGGGCCGACGTCTTTCGCCACCTCCAGCAGCCCGGCGTTGATCAGGAAGCGGCCCTGGCTGGTGTAGCCCAGCACGCTCATGCCGGCGTCCTGCGCGGCCAGCGCGATGCCGGTGAAATTCACGTGCGCGGTGATGTCTTTTTCGCCCACGTCGGCCAGCGGATCGTCGTCGCTCTGGTGCGCGCGGTGGCAGATCAGCGTGCCCATGTGGCGCTGCGGGTGGTAGTACTCGGCTTCGGGGAAACCGTAGTCGATGAAAAACGCCGCGCCGCGTTGCAGCCGGTCGGCCAGCGTGCGGATGAAGGCCTCGGCCTGCGGGTGGATTTCGGTCAGGTAGTCGTGCGGGCCTTCGATGTCCAGCGGCGGACGCAAGGGCGTGGAGCACTCGGCCCAGACCAGCGCGCCGCCGTCGTCGAGCGCCACGCCGCGCTCGTGCCAGACTCCGCCGGCCTGCCCGCCCACGCGGTGCAGCAACTGCACCGGCATGGCGTCCAGCACCTCGTTGCCCAGCACCACGCCTTCGAAGGCGTCGGGCAGCGCATCGGCCCACCGCACCACGGCGCCGTGCGCGGCCAGGGTCTCGCGCTGGCGCTCACGCAGGCTGCCCGAGAGATCGACGATGGTGTAGCACCGCGGGGGCTGGCCCATGGCGGCGAGCGCGTCCAGCACCTGCAGCGCGAGCGCGCCGGTGCCGGCGCCGAACTCCCACAGCTCGTCGGTACCGGTGGCCACCAGCGCCTGCGCCACCTGACGCGCCAGCGTGTGGCCGAACAGCGGCGACAGCTCGGGCGCGGTCACGAAGTCGCTGCCCTGCCCCGCCACACCCGCCGGCATCTGGCCAAACTTGGGGCTCTGGTTGGCGTAATAGCCCAGCCCCGGTTCGTACAGCGCCATGGCCATGAAGCGGTCAAACGGCAGCCAGCCGCCCGACGCGCGGATGGCCTCGCGCAGGCGCTCCCGCAGGGTGCTCGTTAAACTTGTCGGCTCGCTCACAGATTCGGTGTTCACCCGCCCATTATCCGAGACGGTCCGACATGCCCAGCCCCGCCCCCACCGAACAACCCACCGCTCCCCGCACCGTGCTGATCACCGGCGCGGGCCGGCGCCTGGGCCGCGAGATCGCGCTCACGCTGGCGCGCGGTGGCTGGAACGTGGCGGTGCACCACCGGCTGTCGGTGGACGAAGCGCGGCAGACCGCCGCCGACTGCGACGCGCTCAGCGGCCGCGCCGGCAGCGCCCAGCCCGTGCATGCCGACCTCGGCGACGAGGCCAGCGTGCGTGCTCTGCTGCCGGCCGTGGTGGCGCGTTTCGGCCGGGTGGACGCGGTGGTGAACAACGCCTCGCTGTTCGAACACGACAGCGCGCAGACCTTCGGCTTCGCCGCCATGGACCAACACCTGCGCACCAACACCGGCGCGGCCGTGCTGCTGGCGCAGGCGCTGCATGCGCACCTGCTGGCCACGGGCGACACACGCGAGGGCGCGGTGGTCAACCTGCTGGACCAGAAGCTCTGGAACCAGAACCCCGACTTCTTCAGCTACACGCTCTCCAAGGCCGCGCTCGAAGCCGCCACCACCATGCTGGCCCTGGCGCTGGCGCCGCGCGTGCGGGTGGTCGGCGTGGCGCCAGGGCTCACGCTCACCAGCCACCTGCTGAGTGAGGAGAAGTTCGCCGAACTGCACCGCCAGTCACCGCTGGGCCGTTCGTCCACCCCGCAGGACGTGGCCACCACCGTGGCCTTTGCCCTCGACAACCGGTCCATCACCGGCACCACGCTGCTGGTCGACGGAGGCCAGCACCTGATGCGCTTCGAGCGCGATTTTTCGCTGATGTGACGTGACCGGCCACAGGCCCCATCCAAGATGAACACACCCCTTTCGACCCAAGCCGGCACCCAGATCCTCGCCCTCACCGGCCTGCGTTTCGACGCCAATCTGGGCATCCTGGACCACGAGAAGACGGCGCCGCAGCCGATCCAGGTGGACGCCGAGCTCAACCAGGGCAACCAGCCGCTGCTGCCGCACGACGACGACATCGGCCATGTGCTCGACTACCGCAAGGTGCGTCAGATCATCATCGACGAGTGCACCGCCGAACACGTGAACCTGCTGGAGAGCCTGATCGGCAAGCTCACGCGCCGGCTCATGCTGTTGCCGGGCGTGATCGGCGTGCGCGTGAAGATCGCGAAGCTGGAAATCTTTGACGACTGCGAGGTCGCGATCCGCATGGAGAGCGGGCAGTGGTGAACGGGTAGCCGACCCGGCTACGTGGTCGTCTGCACGTGCAGCCGGCTGGATTTGCAGCGGTGCAAGGCGTTGTAGTACTCCAGACGCCGGCCGTTGGCACCGTAGGCGATCGACTCGATGCGCAGCAGCGGCTCGGGCTGCCGCAGTTGCAGCAGTTCGCAGGTCTCGGCGTCCGGCAGCACCGCATCGATCCAGCGCTCGGCGCGCACCAGGCGCACGCCGTACTGGCGGCGCAACACGTCGTAGAGCGAGCGGTCGTCCAGGCGCATGCGGTGCAACCCGGGAGCCAGGTCGGCCGGCACCACGGTGTCCACCAGCAGGCGCAGCTCGCCATCCACGCTGCGCAGCCGCTTCAAGGCCACCACCTGGGTGTCGTCGGTCAGCCCCAGGGCCTGGATCTCCTGCGGGGTCGGTGCGCGCAGCTGCTGGGCCAGCACCTGGGTGCGCACGGATCGCCCCTTGCGCTCCATCTCGTCGGAGAAACCGAGCACGGTCGAGACAAAGTCCTCATCGCGCTCGCGCGCTGCGACAAAGGCGCCACGGCCCTTGATCTTGTAGATCAGGTTGTTGCGCACCAGATCGGCCAGGGCCTCGCGCACCACGATGCGCGAGATGCCGAACTGCTCGCCCAGCTCCGCTTCGGAGGGCAGCTTGGCGCCAATGGGCAACACGCCTTGCAGGATCTGCAGGCGCAGCGCATCGCGGAACTGCGCCCACAGGGGCGATTCCGAGTTGCGGTCGAGCAGGTGGGGGGTGTCGTTCGGAGCGTTCACGTCAGGACGGGCTCAGGGCCGGTTGGATGGTCAAGGGGGCAGGGACAGCCGGCGCGGCATCGGCCTCGGGTGTTGCGGGGGCCAGGCGCACGCCGTGGCGCTCGCGCAGGGCGGTGGCGCAATTGTGCAGTTCCCGGTGTTCGCGCCCGGCATCCCAGCCCAGCGCCTGGGCCGCAACGCCGGCCACCTCGGCCAGCGCGGCGTCCGTGACCCGCCCGCGAATGGCCAGCAGCGTGCGGCGGATCACGAGATCGTCCAGGTGGATCACGCCGGTTTCGCTGCACAGGTAGGCCAGCTCCGACGCCGAATAATCGGGCGCATGCGCCAGCGGCACGTCGCCCGCCAACTTGAAGCCCTGCGCCATGCGCAAGGCGTGGGACCCGTAGCGGCCCAGCAGCGCCTGGGCCCGCGCAGGCGAAAGGCCCGAATCCCGGGTGATGCGCTCGATGAACCGCTGGGTCGCCTGCGCGCCCTGCGGCATGTCCGCCCCGCCGCCAATGGGCAACTGCCGGGTCGAGGCCCTGCGCTCCCGGCCCAGCAGGCGCAGCACCTCGTCGGTGGCCTCTTCGGCCAAGGCCCGAAAGGTGGTCCATTTGCCGCCCACCAGCCCCACAACCGGGATGTCGCGCGATGCTGAGGGAGGGTCGATCACCACCGAATGGTCGCGCGAGATCTGGCCCGGCTTGTCGGCGTCCGAGCGCGCCAGCGGCCGCACGCCCACATAGGTGTAGACCACGTCGCGGTGGTCGAAGGCCAGGTTGGGGAAGACCTCGCCCAGCACCTCCAGCAGGTAGTCCACCTCGGCCGGCTCGGTGGCGATCTGGTCGGGGTCGTCCACCGGGATGTCGGTGGAGCCCACCAGCACCCGGTCCAGAAACGGGTAGACGATGCACACACGCCCGTCCACCGCCTCGAAATACGCCATGCGCCCTTCCAGCGCGTCGCGCAGCGTGGGGTGGTCGAGCACCAGATGCGAGCCCTTGGTGCCCATCACACGCGGCACCACGCCACCGAGCAGGGCCGTGCTGCGGTCCAGCCAGGCGCCGCTGGCGTTGACCACGGCGTCGGCCGTCACGCTGACCACCTCGCCGGTGATCTCGTCGCGCAGCGTGAGGGTCTTGCCCACGCAACCCATCACGCGGCAATGGTTGGTGGCCACCGAGCGGGGCTCGTCGCGGCAGGCATCGCGGATCAGTTCCAGCACCAGCCATTCGGGGTGGCTGATCCAGGCGTCGAAAAAGGTCGCGGTCCAGCGCACCGCCGGGCGGAACAGCTGGCGGTCGGCCGGCTGCACGCGGCCGATGCGGTGGTTGGGCATCACGCGCTGGCGCCGGCCCAGCAGGTCGTACAGGCGCAGCCCCGCCGCCACGGCCAGCAGGCCCCGCGTGCGCTGGGGCGGCGTGCGGCCGAAGAACTTGAGGGCACTGCTCATCAGGCCGCCGAAGAAGCTGGAGAGCGGCACCACGGTCTTCAAAGGCTGCACCAGGTGCGATGCGTTGCGCAGCAACAGGTTGCGCTCGCGCGTGGCCTCGGCCACCAGCGAGAAGCTGCCGCTTTCCAGGTAGCGCAGGCCGCCGTGGATCATGCGCGAGGGCGCGCTGCTGGCACCGGCGCTGAAATCGCCCTTGTCGACGATGAGGCAGTCCACCCCCTGCAGCGAGAGGTCGCGGAACACGCCCACGCCGTTGATGCCGGCGCCCACGATCACGGTGGAGAAATGGCGGCCGGCCACGGCGGCCGGGCGCACGAAAGGCGATGGCGTCGATGGTGAAGGGCTGCTCATGGCGACACCTCCGCGCTTTGCGCAGGCGCGCACAGGGCCTGGGGCGGCCGGGGGGTTTTCTGCGGGCTGCCCGCCAGATGGCCAAACACAGGGGACATGGTGGCGATCAATTCGTTGAAGGTGGCGTTGAAGTCCGCGTGGGCCCGCGCCTGGGCGGCATCGGGTTCGACCGTGTCGCACGGTGCGCGCAAAGGGTGGGTATCGATGCCCTGCGACATCGCGGCGTAGATCGCGGCGCCGCGCGCACCGGTTTCGTCGTCGGCGCAGCGCTCGACCGGTCGGCCCAGCAGGCCGGCCAGCAGGCGCACCAGGCGCGCGTCGCTGGCGCCGCCGCCGAGCACGGTGTTTGCCGAGACCGGCAAGCCCGCCGTGGCGAGGCGGGCCGTGTGCCGCGCATGCAATGCCGCCACCGCATCGACCACGGCACGCGCCATGTCGCCGCGTGTGTGGTGGCTTTTGAGGCCGACGAAGCCCGCCGTCACGCCCGCGCCACCGTTCACGAAGGGCAGGAAGCGCAAGCCCCCGGCCCCGAACGGCACCGACATCGCCAGGTCCACCACCGCGCGCGCATCGGGCAGGCCGAGCACGCCCGCCAGCCAGGCGATGTTGGCCATCGACGAGGGGCTGTTCTCCATGTACAGGCGCTGGTCGCGCGGGCCGAAATGCACGACGGCCGCCACGTCGGGCCGGGGCGCCATCACCGGGCCGATGACGGCGTTCACACACCAGGTGCCCAGCACCGACACCGCGCGGCCGCGCTCCTGGGCACGCAGGGCGGTCATGGAGGCCAGCAGATCGATGGCGCCCATGGCCACGGGAATGCCCGCTGGCAGACCGTGCGCCTCGGCGGCCGAGGGTTGCAGGGTGCCGAAGGCCTGACCGCTGGGCACCAGCGGCCCGAAGGCCTGCGGCGAGAGGTCCGCGATGCCCGAGGCGGCAAAGGCCAAGGGCGACCAGGTGCCGGTGGCCACAGAGATCAGGCCCGCCGTGCTGGCGTCGCTGGCGTCGGTGGCGATCTCGCCGGTGAGCAGAAAGCCCACGTAGTCCTTGGCGAACATCAGGCGATGCAGAGCGCCGCTGCGCACCGCGTCAGCGCCGAGCAGTTCGGCCGCGATCACGGTGGGCTGACCCGGCCAGGGCTGACAGCCGACCTCGGCCTGCAGCTGCGGGCCGCATTGGCGCGCCAGGGCCAGCGCCCGCGCATCGGCGCGCTGGTCGGTCGATGCCACGGCCCGCCCGCCCACGAGTTCATGGCGCGCGTCGAGCGCATAGAGCCCGGCGCCGTGCCCGGTGCAGCCGATGGCGCGCACCTCGCCCACGCGCGGGCCGAGCTGGTGCGCCACGTCGCGCAGCACCTGCGACAGGGCCGCGCGGATGGCCGGCGCCCCCAACTCACAGCCGCCACCGGGCAGCCGGTCGTGGGGCAGGGGCATGCGCGACAGGGCCAGAGTGCGGCCGCTCGTGGCCTCCAGGGCCAGGGCCTTCAGGCTGCTGGAGCCCAGGTCGATTCCGATGAGTATGTTGGTCTTCATGTCATAACAGCTTCCGCTCATCCAGCGGGTTCATCCAGTAGTGTTTCCCCTAACTATCTGGCAGATTCGGCCTGAATTATAGTCCACCTGTCATAACAACTGTCGTGACAACAAGAACCCAACCGCCGGCATCGAAAGAACGGCATCGCAAGCTCTGCCACTCAACAACGAGGAGACCCACATGAGGCGTAATTTCCTGAAGTCCGCAGCCGCCGCCGGTATCGGCCTGGCCGGCACCAGCGCGTTCGCGCAACAACCAGCCGCGGCGGGCGCCGGCCTGCGCGGCAACCCCAACGACGTCTACGTGATGAACGTGATGGTCTCGGGCGTGGAGTACTGGTTTCCGGTCTACGAGATGATGAAGCAGCTCGGCCGCACGCTGGGCGTGAAGACGCGCTACTCCGGCACGCCCGAGTACGACGTGAACAAACAGCTGGCCTCGTTCGAGCAGGAGCTGGCGCGCAAGCCCGCCGGCATCCTGCTGCACCCCATGAACCCCGACCCGTTCATCGAGCCCATCAACCGCGCCGCGGCGATGGGCATCCCGGTGGTCACCTTCGCGGCCGATTCGCCCAACTCCAAGCGCACCTCGTTCATCACCTCGGACAACGACCGCGAAGGCGCGCAGGCGGCCGACGCCATCGCCGCATCGCTGGGTGGCAAGGGCGAATACGCCGTGCTGGAAAACCCCGGCCAGGACAACCACGACCGCAGGATCGCCGCCTTCATCAACCGCATGAAGGCCAAGCACCCCGGCATGAAGCTGGTGGGCCGCGCCGCCAGCAACCAGGACCCGAACAAGGCCTACCAGGCGGTGCAGAGCCTGGCCCAGGCCAACCCCAACCTGGGCGCCCTGTTCATGCCCGAGGCCAACTCGGCGCTGGGCGCGGCACAGGCCAAGGTGGAAACCAAGAAGAACATCAAGGTGATGTGCTGCGACGTGAACGCCAAGATCCTGGACATGATCAAGTCCGGTGACGTGTTCGGCGCCATCAACCCCAACCAGGGCATGCAGGGCTACATGGGCATGATGATGCTGTTCCTGGCGAAGAACCCCGGCCTCATCGACCCGATGAACGACGCCAAGCGCAACGGCACCAACCCCATGGCCGTGCCCTTCCTGGACAACGGCCTGGCCGTGGTCAGCAAGGCCAACGCCGACGACTTCTACTGGGACAAGTACCTCACCCGCCGCGGCACCAAGGGCATCAACGAGTGAGCGCCATGGGCACTTCCTTGCTCGAGTTGCGTGGCATCGGCAAGCGCTTCGGCGCTGCGCAGGCACTCTCGGGCGTGGACTTCTCGCTGCAAGCGGGCGAGATCCACGCCCTGTGCGGCGAGAACGGCGCGGGCAAGTCCACGCTGATGAACATCATCGATGGCATCCACCAGCCGGACGCGGGCGAGATCGTGCTCAACGGCGAAATGGTGGCCATCGATGGTCCGGCCCAGGCCATGCGCCTGGGTATCGGCCTGGTGCACCAGGAGATCGCCCTGTGCGGCGACGCCACCGTGGCCGAGAACATCTTCATGCCGGAGATCAACGCCGGCAAGCAGGCGTGGATGGACTACGCCAGCCTCAACGCACGTGCCGCGAAGGTGCTGGCGCGGCTGGGGCAGGACATCGACCCCGCCGCGCGCGTGTGCGAGCTGGGCATCTCCAGCCAGCAGCTGATCGAGATCGCCAAGGCGCTCACGCTGGACTGCAAGGTGCTGATCCTGGACGAGCCGACGGCCGCACTCACCGACAACGAGTCGGCCGCGCTGTTCCGGGTGCTGCACGACCTGAAAGACCAGGGCATCGGCATCATCTACATCAGCCACCGCATGGCCGAGATCTTCGCGCACTGCACCCGCGTGACCGTGCTGCGCGACGGGCGCAACGTGCACTCGGGCCCGCTGGCCGAACTGAACGCGGACGACCTGGTGCGCCGCATGGTCGGGCGCGACCTGGGCAACTACTACCCGCCCAAGCAGCAGGACGCGGACCGCGGCGAGCACGTGCTGGACGTGAGCGACCTGGCCGACGGCGAACGCGTGCACGGCGTGTCCTTCACGCTGCGGCGCGGCGAGATCCTGGGCATTGCCGGGCTCATGGGCGCCGGGCGCAGCGAGCTCGCGCAGACCCTGTGCGGACTGCGCCCCGCCACCGGCGGCAGCGTGCGCCTGCGCGGCCGGGAACTCGCCATCCGCAACTACAGCGACGCGCTGCGCGAGGGCATCGCCTACCTGAGCGAAGACCGCAAGGCCGCGGGCGTGTACCTGGACCTGCCGATCGCGCAGAACATCGCCGCCATGGCGCTGCAGCGCGTGAGCTCGCGCTGGGGCCTGCTGCAGCGCGCGGCCGAGCACCGGCTGGCGCAGGAGCTGGGCGCTCGGCTGCGCCTCAAGTCCGACGGCGTGCAGATCGAGGTGGCCAGCCTGTCGGGCGGCAACCAGCAGAAGGTGGCGATTGCCAAGCTGCTGGCCACGAACCCGTCGGTGCTGCTGATGGACGAACCCACGCGCGGCGTGGACGTGGGCGCCAAGTCGGAGATCCACCACATCCTGCGCGACCTGGCCTGCCAGGGCGTGGGCGTGGTGGTGATCTCCTCGGAGCTGCCCGAGATCATCGGGCTGTGCGACCGGGCCCTCGTGATCCGCGACGGCCGCGTCGCGGGCGAGATGCAAGGCGAAGACATGACGGAAGAGGCCCTGCTGCGGCTGGCCTCGGGACTGGAACAAGAGGAAATGGCATGAATCACCCCGCACAACTGAACGCCGGCCCCGTGGCCGGCCTGCCGCCGGCGCGCCAGGCGCAGCACGGAGGCCCCCCCGGCAAACCGGGCGGCAACCGGCTCACCAGCATGCGCGAGATGGGCCTGCTGGCCATCATCGCGGTGCTGTGCGTGGGCATGAGCTTCGCCTCACCCTACTTCCTCACCTGGGACAACATCCGGGCCATGCTGCTCTCGTTCTCCATCGAGGGCATCGTGGTGGTGGGCATGACGATTCTGCTGATCGTGGGCGGCATCGACCTCTCGGTGGGCTCGGTGGTGTGCTTTGCCATGGTGGTCACGGGCAAGCTGTTCCTCATGGGGCTGGACCCGTGGAGCGCCGGGCTCATCGCCATCGCGGCCAGCGCACTGATCGGGGCCATGATCGGCGGCTGCGTCACGCGCATCGGCCTCAACCACTTCATCGCCTCGCTGGCCTTCATGGTCATCGTGCGCGGCCTGAGCCTGGCGCTCACGCAGGGCACGCCGCAGTCGCTGTTCTCGCTGCCGGCCTCGTTCAAGTTCATCGGCCAGGGCACGGTGTTCGGCATGCCGGCCGTGATCCTCATCTTCCTGTTCATCGTGGTGGTGAGCGACTTCGTGCTGCGCCGCGCCACCGTGATGCGCCGCGTGTTCTACACCGGCAGCAACGAGAAGGCGGCGCTGTACTCGGGCATCCGCGTGGGCCGGGTGAAGTTCTGGGTGACGGTGCTGTGCGCGGCGTCGGCCGGCCTGGCCGGCGTGATCTACACCGCGCGCTTTGGCGCGGCCACGCCCACCTTCGGCATCGGCATGGAGCTCAACGTGATCGCCGCGGCCGTGATCGGCGGCGCCAGCCTCAAGGGCGGCTCGGGCACGGTGCTGGGCGCCGTGCTGGGCCTGGCGCTGCTCTCGGTGGTGACCAGCTCGCTGATCCTGCTGGACGTATCGCCGTACTGGCAGGACGTGATCAAGGGCCTGATCCTGCTCGCGGCCGTGACCATCGACCACCTCATGAACACCCGAAAGACCAAACGATGAATGCCGTGTTGAGCGCAGAGATGAAGACCACCACCCTCGGCCCCTCGGGCATCGAATGCTCGGCCATTGGCCTGGGCACCTGGGCCATGGGCGGCTGGATGTGGGGCGGCCAGGACGCCGCCGGCGCCACCGAGGCCATCCACGCCTCGCTGGATGCCGGCGTGACGCTGATCGACACCGCGCCGGCCTACGGCCTGGGCGCTTCCGAGCGCATCGTGGGCGCCTCGCTCAAGGGCCGCCGCCACGAGGCTGTGATCGCCACCAAGTGCGGCTTGGTGTGGCACACGCAAAAGGGCACGCACTTCTTCGACGAAGACGGTCACCCCGTGTACCGCCACCTGGGCCGCGAGTCGATCTTCCACGAGGCGGAGGAGAGCCTGAAACGGCTGCAGACCGATTACATCGACCTCTACATCACGCACTGGCAGGACAGCACGACACCGGTCGAAGAGACCATGGACGCCCTGCTCGCGCTCAAGCAGCAGGGAAAGATCCGCGCCATCGGCGTGAGCAATGTGGACCCCGAGACGCTGGCAGAGTACCTGCGTTACGGCCCCGTGGACGCGGCCCAGGAGCGCTACAGCCTGATCGACCGCGAGATCGAACAGACGCTGGTGCCCTTGTGCAGCCGGCACAACGTGGCCGTGCTGGGCTATTCCTCGCTGGCGCTGGGCCTTCTGGCGGGCCCCATCGATCCCGCGCGCGAGTTCACCGGCGACGACCAGCGCGCCAGCAACCCGCGCTTCAGCGCCACCAACCGCGCCCGGCTCAAGGCCTTCTTCGACGAGCTGGAACCGGTGCGCCGGCCACTCGGCTGCTCCTTCGGCCAGCTGATGATCGCCTGGACGCTGGCCAGCGGCAGCGTGTCGGTGGCGCTGTGCGGCGCACGCGTGCGCCCGCAGGCCATCGAGAACGCGGCGGCCGGCGCGCTGGACCTGCCCGAGGAAGCCGTGCAGCGCATCGACGAGGCCGCGGCCCGGCACCTGCAGGCACTCGCCTGACCCCCTTTTTCCACTCCCCTTTTTCAAAGGACCTCTTCGTATGTCGAAGGACAAGACCGCGCGCCTGAACCGCTTGCTGAACAACGGGCGTTGCCTCGATATCGCACTCGACCACGGCGTCTGCAACGAGCCCTCGTTCCTCAACGGGCTGGAAGACATGCCCCTGGTGATGGACAAGCTGGTGGCCGCAGGGCCCGATGCGATCCAGTTGAACTATGGCCAATCGGACCTGCTGCAGGACCGCCCGGGCCGCAACAAGCCGGCGCTGGTGATGCGCATCGACATGGGCAACCCCTACAACGCCACCGCGCACCGCGTGATGTGGGCCGTGCTGCAGAACGAACACGACCCGGTGCTGCCGGCCGTGCAGCGCGATGCGGCCTGCGTGGTGGTCAACCTCTTCATGCTGCCCGATGAGCCGGACCTGTTCCGCCAATGCGTGCAGAACATCGCGCGCGTGCGCGCCGACTGCGACCGCTACGGCATGCCACTGATGATCGAGCCGCTGGTGATGCGCCCGCACAGCGCTCAGGGCGGCTACATGGTCGACGGCGACGCCGAAAAGATCGTCACCCTGGTGCGCCTGGCGCGCGAGATGGGCGCCGACATCGTGAAAGCCGACCCCACCACCGACCCCACCGACTTCCACCGCGTGGTGCAGGCCGCGCGCTGCCCGGTGCTGGTGCGCGGCGGTGGCCGCGAAGACCTGCGGCAGGTGTTCGCCCGCTCGCGTGTGCTGATGGACCAAGGCGCCTCGGGCATGGTCTATGGCCGCAATGTGTACCAGCACGCCAACCCCTCGGCGGTGGTGAATGCGCTGATGGCCATGATCCACCGCGGCGCGAGCGCATCCGAGGCCTGGGACATCTACGCGGGGACCTGATCCCGTTCACACGGGGTACGGCGAAAAAAGAAGGAGCGAGGGAGAAAGAGAGAAAGAGCACTGCGGTCGGTGGCGCGAGCCACCGGCTGGGCGTGCCTGCGCGCCCGTGACGGCGGCCTGTCGGACAGATCGAGGAAGAAGGTTCCGAGTGAACCACCCACAACCTGGAGGCGACGATGAAAGTTCGGTATTACCTGATGGCGCTCTTGCTGCCGTTCGTCACGCTGCTGACGCACGCGGCGATCACGGGGATCAGCCCCATGACCACCCTATCAACCATGGCGGATGCGGTCACGCAGGCCGCGGAGGACCCGCTCCCGCTGCAGGGACCGGGTCTGGGCAACCTCACCTATTCCTCGACCGAGCTGTTCAAGCCGGTCTCCATGATCACCCGTGAATCGGGCGACGTGCCGGCCACCTACCCCGGGCGCAAGGCCTACGGGCTGAACGTGGGCATCATGATCAACGGCTACTTCCTGACCTCCTTCGCCCCCGACAGCGGCCTGGGCCCGGGCGGCTTCCTGCTGTACGACGTGTCCGACCCGCGCGCCATCCGGCTCGTCAAGAAGATCTACGAGCCCGAGGGCCGCACCCAGGAGTTCCGAGAGGCGCACGCCTTCGGCGCCGCGAAGATCGGTGGCCGCCAGTACGTAGTGGTGCCCAGCATCAAGGGCGTCGAGTTCTGGGACTTCACCGACATCAACGACATCCAGCAGGTCAAGAAACTGGCGCTGCCCACCGTCAACGGCGGCGACTACGCCAATGTGGCCTGGCAGCTGTGGTGGCAGGCGCCCTACCTGTACGTGGCCTCGGCCAACGACGGCGTCTACATCGTGGACGCGAGCGACCCGGCCAACGCCGTGATCGCCAACCGCGGCGCCGGCAGGCCCAACCCGGTGCCCACCGGTGAGCTCGGGGGCTTTCGCGTCGGGCCTATCTTCACCATGGGCAACCAGATGGTGCTGACCTCGATGGACAACAGCGACGGATTCGCCAGCCTGGACATCTCCGACCCGCTCAACCCCAAGGTGCTGGACACCGTGGGTTCCAACACCTTCTATTACGCCACCTGCTACGACGGCAAGAGCCTGCACGCCTCGGCCCGCGGCGGCGGCGCCAAGATGTACAGCTACAACCTGAGCGACCGCACCCAGTTCGTGGCCGAGGACAACCGGCTGGTCATCGACGAGCAGCTGTACTGCGGCACGCAGGACCAGTACGTGTTCCAGGGCGCACAGACCAAGGTGCACAAGGTGGACGTGAGCAACCCGCTCAACCATGTCGAAGTGGGCCAGGGCAGCCTGTTCGCGGCCGACGACCCCGAACTCTCGCACTCCGACCACGGCCAGGTCGCACCCTTCGGCAACCTGGTGTTCATCGGCAACGACCACGGCTCGGGCAGCGGCTTCATCGTGCACCAGACGGCGCGCGACACCACGCCACCAGCGGTCAAGCAGACCTCGCCGGCCAACGGCGCCAAACAGCAGGCCCTGAGCTCGCGCATCGGTATAGGCCTCTCGGACAGCATCCTGCCCGAGAGCGTCAACGCCAGCACCTTCGTCGTGCGACCGGTGAACGGCAACACGCTGGCCGGCACCTACAGCGTGCAACTGGGCATCATCAACTTCCACCCCGCTCAGCCCCTGGAGGCCGGCACCAGCTACGAGATCCTGCTGACGGCCGGCGGCGTGAAGGACTATGCGGGCAACGGCATTGCCACCGAGTACCGCGCCGTCTTCACCACCGGCACCGCCAGCGACATCGGCCTGATGAACCACTGGCCCCTGGCGAGCGGGCTGTCCGATGAGATCGGTGCCAACAACGGCACGGCCTCGGCGGCCGACCAGTTCGACAGCATCAGCCTGAACTTCGCGCAGCGCAGCGGCGGCGTGACGCTCAAGAACGACAGCGTGGCCAGCACGCTGGGCGGCACCGCCTCGCTCGCCTTCTACATGAAGACCACACAGGCCGGCTCGGCCAACGCCTGGACGGCCCCCGGCCTCTTCGGGCGCGACCAGGTGGGCGGTGCAGACGATGTGTTCTGGGGCTGGATCGACAACACCGGCCGCCTCAACCTGTCGGTGGGCAACGCGGCGACCAACAACCCCGGCACCCGCTCCACCGCCCCGGTGAACGACGGCAACTGGCACCATGTGGTGATGACGCGCGACGCCGCCACGGGCGCGCAGACGCTGACCGTCGACGGCGTCAAGACCAGCTCCACCGGCCTCACGGGCACCAAGGGCCTGTTCAACCGGTTCACCCTGCTCGGGCAGATGCAGGGCAACGCGGACTTCTTCCGTGGCAGCCTGGCCGACGTGCGGGTCTACGGCCGCGTGCTGAGCGACGCGGAGGTCACGCAGCTCCGGGAACAGCCCCTCATCGGAGACGTGGGTCTGAGCGACGGCCCGCAGATGGTCAACGGGCAACTGACGTTCAACCCGGCCCAGCTGGGCGGCAGCAGCGGCGCCACCTACCGCTGGAACTTCGGCAACGGCACACAGACGGCGTTTTCGACCCAGCTGGGCACCACCTACAGCTACAACCGCCCCGGCCACTACACCGTGACCCTCACGGTGCGCGATGCCTCGGGCCGGGAAACCTACTACACCTACAACGTGACCGTGACCTTCCCGGTGACCGCCACGCCGCCCACGCATTCGAGCAACATCGTGGGCGATGCCAACACCGTCTACGCGGTGAACCCCGACAGCGGCACCGTAGCCGCCATCGACGCCCAGGCGCTGACCAAGCGCTGGGAGGTGCGTGTGGGCGACGAGCCCAAGACCCTCGCGCGCGGCCCCGACGGCCGCATCTGGGTCACGGTGCAGGGTGAGGACAAGCTCGTGGCCCTGAACCCGGCCGATGGCAGCATCTCCGCCACGGTGGCGCTGGCCTACGGCAGCGGCCCCTACGGCGTGGCCTTCACGCCCAACGGTGCCAAGGGCCTGCTGACGCTGGAGAGCAAGTCCACGCTGATCACCTTCGATCCCGCCAGCGGCACCACCACGGGCACACTGGCCCTGGAGGGCGACCTGCGCGGCATCGCGGTGGCGGCCGACTCGCAGACGGCCTACATCACGCGCTTCAAGTCCAAGATGACGGGTGGGCAGCTGCACAAGGTGAGCCTCAACAGCATGGCCCTGGTGTCCACCATCGCTCTGCCGGTGGACACCACCACGGTGGACACGGAGAACAGCGCGCGCGGCGTGGCCAACTACCTGAGCCAGGTGGTGATCTCCCCCGATGGTGGCCGCGCGGTGCTGCCGGGCAAGAAGGACAACATCGTGCGCGGGCGCTTCCGCGATGGCAGCGACCTGGAGCATGACCAGACGGTGCGCTCCATCCTGTCGCAGGTCGAGCTGGCGCAGGGCACACACCTGGCGAACGAGCAGATCGACTTCGATGACCGGGCCCCGGCACGCGCCGCCCTGTTCTCACCGGCCGGCGACTACCTGTTCGTGGCGCAGATGGAAGGCAACAACATCGCCATCGTCGACGCCTACAGCCACGCCGTGCGCGGCGAGATCAATGCCAGCAGCGCGCCGCACGGCCTGTACCTGGACGCCTCGCGCAAGCGCCTGTTCGTCAACAACTTCCTGGCGCGCTCGGTCACGGCGCACGACGTGGCCGACGTGCTGGCCTCCCGCAGCGCGGCCGCCGTCTTCCTGCAGCACATCTCCACGGTGGCGCAGGAGCCGATGGCGGCCGCGGCGCTGCGCGGCAAGCTGGTGTTCTACAACGCGGCCGACCGGCGCATGAGCAAGGACAACTACATGTCCTGCGCCAGCTGCCACGCCGACGGCGGGGACGACGGCATGGTGTGGGACTTCACCCAGCGCGGCGAGGGCCTGCGCCGCACCATCAGCCTGCAGGGCCGGGCCGGCCTGGGCCACGGCAAGCTGCACTGGAGCGCCAACTTCGACGAGGTGCAGGACTTCGAGAACGACATGCGCAACGCCTTCGGCGGCACCGGCTTCCTGAGCGACGCGGACTTCGCCGCCACGGCCGACCCACTGGGCGCGCCCAAGGCCGGACGCAGCGCGCAGCTCGACGACATGGCCGCCTACCTGAGCTCGCTGACCAAGTACATCCGCAGCCCGGCGCGCGCCGCCGATGGCACCCTCACGGTGGAGGCGACGCGCGGGCAGACCCTGTTCGCCAGCGCCAACTGCGCGAGTTGCCATGCCGGAGGCACCCTGCGCGACGGTCTGCGGCACGACGTGGGCACGATCCAGCCGTCCTCCGGCCTGGGCATGAACCAGCCGCTGGCCGGCGTGGGCTTCGACACGCCCACGCTGATCGGCAGCTGGGCCGCGAAGTCCTACATGCACAACGGCCAGAAGGCCAGCGTGCTGGACGTGATCGCGGGCGGCCATGGCAATGCCTCGGGCCTGCCCGCGGCAGACCAGCAGGCGATCGCCGACTACGTGCGCTCGCAGGACACCGCCTCGGAGGTCAGCACGCGCCTGCGCTCCAACCACAGCTCGCTGTGCGTCAACATCCGGGGGGTCTCGCAGGCCAGCGGCACGGTCGCCATCCAGTGGCCTTGCGGCACCGCCAGCAACGAGACCTTCGCGGTGCGCAACGTCGCCGATGGCTACGTGCAACTGGTCGCCCAGCACAGCAACCTGTGCCTCGCGCAGGACAGCGCCGTGACCAGCGGCGCCGGGGTGGTGCAGCTGGCCTGCAACACCGGCAACACGGCGCAGTGGAGTCTGGTCGGCTCGACCATCCGCAACCGGGCGTCGGGCGCCTGCCTGGACGTGCCGAACAACTCGACGGCGCAGGACATCCCGCTGATCACCTGGACCTGTCACAGCGGCAACAACCAGAACTGGACCCAGGTGCGCTGACGGGGTAGCGCTGAAACCACAGGGCCCGCCGTCGCGGTTTGCGACGGCGGGCCCTGTGCCGTTGGGGCCACCCTCCTCTGCGGTAACCCTCAAGAGCTCAGAAGCTCACATCCCCCCGCCCCTCAATAGACGCCCACGGCGTTGAGGTACCAGCCCTTGAAGCGGTAGTCGGTGTGGCGCAGGTCGTCGCTGAAGCTGGTGAAGTTGTAGCCCAACCCGAGACGGAAATAGGGGGTGATCTGCTTGTCCACCCCCACCAGCCAGCCCGACTGCGTGTTCTTGTCCTGCACCGTCTTCAACCAGCGGTGTTCGACCAGGGCGTCCCAGGACTGGAGCATGTGCATGCGCACCTGGCCGGCGGCGAAGTGCCGGGTGTTCTGGTACCAGGCGCCGGTGTTGCGGCCTTCGCGCAACTCGCCGCGACGGTAGGCGTACTTGCCGCCCACCTCCCACAGCGGGTTGATGCGGTAGAGCAGCTCGTTGGCGAGGATGTGCGCGCGCTGGTCCACCTCGTTGTTGGCCACGCCCGAGGTGGGCGAGACCTGCGTCAGCGCGCCCAGGTCGTACACATAGGTGTACTTGCCCAGCCAGGCCCAGCGGTTGTTGCCCGCGGGGCGGTAGGCCAGGCCGAAATTGGCTTCGGTGAAGCGCGCTTCGTCCACGCTGGAGAGCTTGTCCTGGGTCAGCGCGGTTCGGAGGCGAACCGCCGTGCGCCAGTCTTCGCTGAACTTGTGCTTCAGGCCCATGCTGAGCAGGTACTGGTCGCGCGACTGCGCCCCACGATCGCGCCGGACCTCGATGCGCGGGGTGAAGCTGGTCCGGTTGTCGTTGTAACTGGCCAGCACGGTGCTGGTGCGGCGCGTGGTTTCGCCCCCCGCGGCGTGCTCGATCTGGCTCAGCGCATGGCGAAAGCCCAGTTGCCAGTGCCGCGCGACGTTGTAGTCCAGCCCCAGGTTCTGGCCCCGCCCGTCTTCATCGGCCCGGTGGCTCAGCTGCGCTTCCTGGAACAGGCTCAGGCCGCCGCCCGCGTTCCAGCGCTGCCCCACCGAGAGGGTGCGACCGGCCCCGTCCTCCAGGAACTCGTTGCCGAAGATGTCGCCGGGCTGGTGGGCGTACGCGTAGCGCGAGTACAGGTTGTAGTCGGGCGTGAGGTAGTAGCTGCCTTCGAGTTTCCCGGCCAGCCCCAGCGTGCCGGTGGAGACCTCGCCGGTGGCGGAAGATCGCTCGCCAAAGCGCCGGGTCGCGCCCAGGCCAAAACGGTCGTTCTTCAGCCCTTCGTCGCTTTGCAGCGTGCTTTGCACAAAGCCATACGCCTCGGTGCGGCCGCTGAGCTTGCGCTTGTAGCGCAGCCCCGCATAGGTCGCGGTGCCCACGCCGGCGCCGGCCTGCGCGTCGGGGTCGGCAAACTCGCCGCTGGCCTCGGAGCTGCGAACCTGGCGCAGCTCCAGCCCCAGGCTCTGCTTCTCGTCCAGGTACCAGTTGCTCACCAGCTGGACCTGGTCGAGCCGGTTCTGCCCCTCGACTTCGCGGCGGCTCAGGCGTGCCCCGACGTCCAGATCGGTGCCCACCTCGGCCATCGTCTCGACCCCGGACTCACGGCTGCGCAGCCCCCCGGTTTCGGCCCGCGCCGTGGAGTAACCGGCCTCGCGGTCCTTGTACCAGGCACCGGCGCTCACGTTTTCCCGCGTCCACCCCAGTTCGTTGAGGTTGACCCTGGCCTCGACCCCCACGGCCTGGCCGGAGCGCGGCCCGGTTTCCAGCTCGGCGGTCCGGTCGGTGTAGGTCAGGCCCCCGTTGTCGGAATAGTGCACGCTGGCCTGGGTCGATTCGCTCTGCGCCACCTCGGCCTTGAGGTAGGTGCCGCGCCCGGCGCGCAAGGTGAGGTCCACCCCATGGAGCTGGTAGTCGTCACCGGCGCGCTCTTCCGACACGTAGGTGCCGCCCACGGCCACGTGGTCGCCGGCCCAGACTTGGCCCCGCCCGCCCGCGACCAGGTTTTCCGAGCCCTCGGGCACGTACTCGTAGTCCACCAGCAGGTGGTTCTCGTAGTCACCGTCGGCGCTCAGGCGCACGATGCCGAAGCCGCTGTCCAATTCGCTGCGCCCCAGCGGGCGACTCAGGATGATGCGGCCCTGGATGTAGTCGATTTCGTAGTCGGTGCCATAGGCCAGGCGACCGCGCTGAACGACCTGACCGGTGACCCGGTCGCGCACCTCGATGCGCAGCTGTTCGGAGCCGCGCAGGATGTCGGTGTGCTTGAGGTAGTACAGGCTGCCCCCGGTGCCCAGCAGCTCGCTGTAGCCCTTGGCGGTCTGGGACTCGGAGGCGAAAACGCTGAGCTGCGACCTGGGGTCGTCGTACGGCGTGGTCTCGTTGCTGCGCCACCTGAGCGCACCGCCATAGAGGGTGCGGTTGTACTGGTTGAACTCGCCGCCGCTGATGCCGGTGTTGAAGTTGCCCCACACCGCCTGGTTCTTGTCCCAGTCCAGGCGCAGGTAGAGCTTGCCCTCGCTGTCGGCGTCGCGGTAGCTGGTGGAGTCATCGCCATACACCGGGTAATACTGATCGGGATCGAGGCGGCGGAAGATGTCCTGCGGCGTGGCCTTGAAGAAGTCGTGGAACAGGTTGTTGAGTTCCTGGTCTTCGGTGTCGGCCTGCGCCGTGAAGAGGTACTTGCCCTGGATCTTGCCTTTGAGGTAGAAGGCCAGGCGCCCTTCCTTGAGCAGCTCCTGGTCGAAGCCATCTTCCGCGGCCGCGGGCACGATGTTGCCCGTGACCTGGGATTTGGAGAGGTAGAAGTCGGCCATGCCGACCATGAAGAAGTACTCGCCACTGATGTTCACGTCGAGATGGCGCGTGAAGACCGGCTGGCCCGGCAGGCCGTTGACGTCGATCGTCAGCGCATGCGCGCCGATCGGGAGCAGGAACTCGGAGACGAAGCGCTGGTTGACGTCGATGGCGGCGCTCTTGCCGTTGATCTTGATGCTGGACTGGTCGGGCATGTCCTGGCCAAAGATGCGCACGATCGACCCCGACAGCGGGATGTTCTGCTTCACCAGGCCGTTGACCAGTTGCGCCTCGCGCGCCAGGCGCTGGTCCAGCGTGAAGCCATCGGCCAGCTCATTGCTCTGGCTGATCAGCTGCTCCCGGGCGACACGCCACTCTTCCTCGGTGTACAGGCGCACCGTGCGCGCCTGGGTTTCGTCGGCCTGTCCACCCTGGCCATAGGCCCGCACCAGATAGACCAGGGTGTCGCCCGGCCGCAGCCGGTGGCCCGCGGGCAACTGGCCGTCCCACTGGATCACCCCTTCCCCGCTCACCGGCACGGGCAGCCGCACCAGCGGCTTGACCAGATCGGTGTCGCGCCCGCTGTAGATGAGCAGCTCCATGCGTTCGATGAAACTGGCGTAGTTGTTGCTGACGTTGAAGCTCAGCCCTTCGACCAGCCGGTCGTCTCGAAGACCCGCGATGCTCTGGCCCGAGACGTTCATCTGCGGACTGAGGTTGGCCGGGTCTTCGGTCGCCCACACCCGGCCTCCGCCGGGCAGGGACAGGACCTGCCCGGGCCTGACCACCGGCTTGGCCGTGGTGGTTGCGGCCACGTCCTGCGGTTGCCCCGCCCCGGGCGCCCCTGCCGCCTGCGCCAGGGGCGCACGCTCCACCGCCTGGGCGCTCGCGGCCAGCGGCGTCAACGCGAAGAGCGCGCCCAGCGGAACCAGGGCGAGGCCATGGAGCCAGCCCGTACCCTGGCTTTGGCGGCGTGCGCACAACAGACGTTCGATGTGATTGGATTGGGTGTTCATCTTGCGGTCATCCGTACTGGGGGCTGCGGGTTGCGGCGCCATCACTTGGCCGCGGGGGCAACGGCAGGCGTCTGCGTGCCGAACCCGACGCCAAAGTCAAAGCGCACCATCAGGCCCCCCGTGAGGCGGCGCACCAGGGGATTCGCCGTGATCACCCGGGCGCCCGGCGGCAGGCTGACCGGATCGACCTTGAGCACGAAGTTGCGCCCGTGGGCACGTTCCCCAACATCGATGTCTTCCAGGTGGAATCGCCCGTAGCTGTCCGTCTGCACCACCAGGCCTTCGGGGCTGGCCAGACGCACACCGGGAATACCCACTTCGGAGACCCCGTGGTTGGTGATGACGTAGTCGACACGGTGTTTGCCCTCCAGCGGCGTGACCGTGCGCTGCACGCGCAGGTCCTGGAGGTTCAGGCCGGCGGCCACATCGCCCGAGTGTTCGTAGCGCACTTCACCGCTGGGCCTCACGACGATTCGGGTTCCGTCTCCACTGGTGATCACGCTGTCACCGCTGAACACCGGTTCCGTCACCCACTGGCTGATCACCACCCGGCGCAGTGGCACCGTCTCGTCGTCGCCCTCGCGCCCACGGACCGTGCCGATGCGGATACCGTGCAACAGCGGCGCGTTCGCGTCCGGTTCGGGCTGCGCGCCCTGCCCGCGGTCCACCGTGGTGGAGCCGGCCACGTACACCGCCGGATCGATGCCGCCCTGGATGCGCACATCCTGCGCGTCGGCGCTGTCCTGCCAGCCGTCGCCGTCCTGGTCGATGAACACCTTGCCGATGATGGAGGTCTCATCGGCATCGGCGTCAGCGATCACCACCACCACGGCCTTGGCCGTGTTGCCGACCTTCCCGCCCTCGGGATCGGCCGTTCTGCCGGCCTTCCCGCCCACGAGGAATGGATCGGCCGTGTTGACGGCCTCGCCCCGGCGCGCGTTGGCGCCCACCCGCATCAGGTAGCTGATGTACGCCCGGCCGTTGCCCGCCAGGTCGATCTGGCCCAGGGTGATCGGGCCGGTCCCGTCGACCGAGCCGTGCGTGTCCTCGTCCTGGAAGCGCACGCTGCCCGGCACCAGGCTGAAGCCCGGTGGCGGCGTGTCCACGATCCGCAGGCCGTCCACTTCACCGTCGTTCTCGGTGAGGTTGTCCACCTGCAGGGTGTAGGAAACGAAGTCGCCCACGCGGACCTGCTTCGTCTGCGCGGTCTTGATCACCCGGACCAGCACTTGGCATTGTTTGACCTTCACCACGATCCGGGCGCTGTCGCAGTTGTTCGACACGCTGCGCTGGCAGATCCGGTAGCCGATGACGTAGGTGCCACCCGGCGTGCCGGCCGGTACCTTCACCTCCCCCGTGGCCGTGTTGAGCACGGGCACGGGCTTGCCCGGCTTGGCGGGCTTGGCCGCAGAGGTCACCGTGCCCAGCACGTCGGCGGCACGGATGGGGCGGCCGTTCAGGGTGTCGTTCTTGTAGGCGTTGCCCACCGCCACATCCGATTTCGGGCACATGACCTCGCCGAAGTCATCGTCCTTGGCCCGTATCACGGCGGGGACCACCTCCGTCGTCAGCGTGACGCGGCACTGGGCTTCCTGACTGCCCGAGGTGCACATGTTGTCCGTGACCGTGGCCACGTTCACCACCCGGCGCGCCCGCACGTCGGCCGCGGTGACCGTGTAGGTGCCCTGGAGCACACAGGTCTGGCCCGGCAGCACGCTGGCACAGACCACATTGCCGGGGTTGATCAACGGATCGCTGATCACCACGTCGGTGAGCGCCACGAAGCCCGAGTTGCCCACGGTGATGCGGTAGGTCAGGGTGTCGTTCATCGACACCTGGCCGTTGCCGTCCTGGTCCGCGTTGCTCACCAGCTCTTTCACCAGGGTCTGGCTCGGGTTCGCCGTGACCGCCATGGCAAAGCTGCGGCTCGACACCTGGCTGTTGGCGTCGGTGGCGGCCACGGTGAAGTTGAAGGCACCCACCTGCGTGGCGGTGCCCGACAGCAAGCCGGCGGCGCTCAGGCTCAGGCCCGCGGGCAGCGCGCCCCCGGTCAGCGCGAAGCTGTAGGGCGCCACGCCGCCGGTGGCGGTGATGAGCTGGCTGTAGGCCTCACCGGCCACCGGCTCGGGCAGCGTGGCGGGCGCCATCACGATGGTCGGCACGGCCACTTCCACCACGTAGTTCTGCGCGACCGCGAAGGGCGACCCCACGCCGGTCAGCACACTGTCGGTGGAGGTGACGGTGACCGGATAGCTTCCCGGCGCCGTCGGCGTGCCCGACAGCGTGCTGCCGCTGAAGTTCAGGCCCGTTGGCAGAGCGCCGGTCAGCACGTAGGTATGCGGGCCCGGGCTGCCGCTGGTGGTGAAGCTCTGCGTGTAGGCGCTGCCATAAGGGGCCGTCAGCGTACCGGCGGCGGGGGACACCGCCAGCGTCGGTGCGCCGACGACCAGGGTGTAGGCACGGCTGCCGACCTGGCTGAAGTTGTCGGTCGTGGTGATCGTGAAGCTGAAGCTGCCGACCTCGGTCGCCGTGCCCGTGAGCGCGCCCCCGCTGCCCAGGGTGAGGCCCGCGGGCAGGCTGCCGCTGGACAGGGCGAAGCTGTAGGGCGCAATGCCCCCGCTGGCCGTGAGGGTCTGGCTGTAGGCCACACCGGGGGTGGGATTCGGCAGCGTCGCCGGGTTGACCACGACGGTCGGCGCGGCCACCTCGATGGTGTAGTTCTGCGTGATCGAGAACGGCGCGCCGGTGCCGGTCAGGCCAGAGTCGACCATCATGATGCTGATGTTGAAGCTGCCCAACTGCGTCGGCGTGCCCGAGATCGTGTAGCCGCTGATCGACAGGCCGGTCGGCAGGGAGCCGATCATCACCCGGTTGTACGGGCCCGGGCTGCCGCTGACGGCGAAGGTCTGGCTGAAGGGCACGCCGTAGGGGGCACTGAGCGTGCCCGGGGGCGGCGTCATGGTCAGCGTGGGTGCACCCACCACCAGGGTGTAGGCGCGACTGCCGGTCTGGCCATTGGCGTCGGTCGCGGTCACGGTGATCGAAAAACTGCCGGCCTCGGTCGGCGTACCGCTCAGCGCGCCCCCCGTGCTCAGGGTCAGGCCGGTGGGCAGGCTGCCGGCGCTCAGGGAGAAGCCGTAGACGGCCACGCCACCGCTGGCGCTGAGGGTCTGGCTGTAGGCCGTGCCGGCGGTGGCATCCGGCAGGGTCGCCGGATTCACCACGATGGCCGCTGCGGCGACGGTCAGCGTGTAGTTCTGCGCGATCGAGAACGGCGCACCGGTGCCGGTGGAGCCAGTGTCGGTGGCCGTGATGGTGAAGTTGAAGCTGCCCGGCACGGTGGGTGTGCCCGAGACGGTGTTGCCCGAGAAGCTCACGCCGGTCGGCAGGGAGCCCGTCAACGCGTAGCTGTACGGACCGGTGCCGCCACTGGCCGTGAAGCTCTGGCTGTAGGCCGCGGCGTAGGGCGTGTTGAAGGTGGTGGCGGCCGGGCTCAGCGCCAGACCGGGCGCCGCCACGCTCAGCACGAAGGCCTGCCCGACCGTGTAGGGGCCGTTGCCGGTGCTGCTGTCGGTGGCGAAAACGTTGAGCGTGAAGCTGCCGGCCTGGGTCGGGGTGCCGGAGACGGTGACGCTGTTGGCCGTGCTGCCGGTGATCGACAGACCCGCCGGCAGGTTGGTCACCTGGAAGCCGCTCCAGGGCTGGGCACCGCCGTTCCAGGTGAAGGTCTGGGTGTACGGCGCGCCGACGGTGGCCGCGAAACCGCCGCTGGGGGTGATGGTGATGACCGGATCGTTCACCGTGACGGTGACCGTGGCCGGCGCCGAGGTGCCGCCGCTGTTGGTCGCCGTGTAGGTGAAGCTGTCGGGGCCGGCGTAGCCAGTGGTCGGCTGGTAGGTGATGCTGGTGCCGCCGGCGATGGCCGTGCCATGGCTCGGAGCGGTGCCCACGGCCACCGAGGTCGGCGCACCGCCGGTGACGTTCAGCGTGACCGGCGTGGCGGCCGCGTTGTAGGCCACGGTGAGCGACACCGCGTTGGCCACCGGCGGGATGTCGATCACGGTGATCGCATACGACTGGGTCGCGGTGTAGGGGCCGGTGCCCGTGCTGCTGTCGGTCGCGGTGATGCTGAAGTTGAAGGTGCCCGGTGCGCTGGGGGTGCCGGTGATGGCGCCGCTCGCGGCGTTGAGGCTCAGGCCGCCCGGCAGTGCTCCGGCGGTGACCGCGTAGCTGTAGGGTGCCGTGCCACCCGAGGCCGCCGTGATGCTGGCGGCGTAGGCCGTGCCCACCGTGCCACCGGCCAGGCTGGTCGCCGGCAGGACGATGGTGGGCGGGGTCACGACGAGCGTGTAGGCGCGACTGCCCGCGAACGGGCCCGGGAAGGGGCTGCTGTCGGTGGCGGTGGCGGTGAAGTTGAAAGTGCCGCCGGCCGTCGGCGTGCCGCTGAGCACGCCCCCCGAGGACAGGCTCAGACCCGCGGGCAAGGCGCCGGCCGTCACCGCGAAGCTGTACGGCGACACGCCGCCGCCGGCGGTGAGGGTCTGGCTGTAGGCCACGGTGACCGCGCCGTTGGGCAGTGTGCTCGGGCTGACGGTCACCGGCACGTCGTCGTTGGTGATGGTGCCGACGCCCTGGTTGTCGGCGATGGTGGCGTTGGTCGCGCCACTGAGGTTGACGAAGAAGGTTTCGTTGGCCTCGGGCACGGTTTCGCCCGCCACCGGCACCGTGATGGTCTGCGTGGTCTGGCCCGGGGTGAAGGTCAGCGTGCCGCTGGCGCTGGTGTAGTCGGCCGGCTGTGTGGCGGTGCCGTCGGCGGTGGCGTAGTTGACGCTGACGGTCTGGCCACTGGCCGCACTCAGGGTGACGGTGAAGACGGCATTGGTGGTGCCGCTGTCGCCCTCGACCACGGTGACGTCGTTGATGGACAGGCTCGGCAGGGGATCGTCGTTGACGATGGTGCCCAGGCCCTGGGCGTCCGCGACGACGGCGTTGACCACGTTGGTCACGTTGACGAAGAAGGTTTCGCTCGGTTCGTTGAGCGTGTCGCCGTTGATCAGCACGGTGAAGGTGTAGGTGCTGCTTCCGGCGGGGATGGTCTGGCCGGTCAGGCTGTTGGCGACGTAATCCACGCCCGCTGTGGCGGTGCCATTGGCGGTGGCGATGTCGAAGGTCACGCCGCCCGGGCCGGCCGGCTCGCTGAGGCTGACGGTGAAGGTGGCGTTGGTGGTGCCCGCGTTGCCTTCGGCCAGCGTCACGTCGTTGATGGTCAGTGTCGGCAGGTCGTCGTTGAGAATCGTGCCGGTGGCGCTGGTCGGAACACCCACGGTGTAGCCCGTGCCGGCCGCGAGGGTGAGGCTCACCGTTTCGTCGGTTTCGATGGTGGCGTCGGCGTTCGGGTTGACCGTGATGGTGCCGGTGGTGTTGCCCGCCGCAATGACCAGCGGCGAGGTCACGGCCGCGTAATCGGTGCCGGAGGTGGCGGTGCCGCCCACGGTGTAGTTGACCGACAGCGAGGAGAGCGACGCCTGGTCCAGGGTGACGGTGTAGACGAGGTTGGTCGCCCCGTCTTCGGCCACGCTGGCCGGCGAGACCGCGATCGACGCGGTCGGCACGTCGTCGTTGAGGAGGGTGCCGGTGGCGCTGGCCGGCGCACCCACGGTGTAGCCGGTGCCGGCGGCGACGGTCAGGGTGACGGATTCATCGGCCTCGACCGTGCCGTCCACCGAGGGGTTGATGGTGATCGTTGCCGTGGTCGCCCCGCCCGGGATGCTGACGGTGGCGACACCGCCGGTGTAGTCGGTGCCCGAGGTGGCGGTGCCACTGGTGGTGATGTTGACCACCGTCGCCGAGGCCAGGTTCAGGCTGCGGGTGACGGTGTAGACGAGGTTGGTCGCGCCGTCTTCGGACACGCTGGCCGGGGAAACCGCGATCGACACCGACGGCGGCGGGCTGACGTTGAGCGTGAAGGATTCAAGCTCGAAATAGCTGCCCGGGCCGGTGCTGGCGTCGGTGACGCGCAGCGTGACCGGGTAGGCGCCGGTCGCGGCGGCCGTGGTGCCGCTGATCACGCCAGCACTGGAGATGGAGATGCCCGCCGGGAAGCTGCCGGTTTCGAGCAGGTAGGAATGGGGTGCGACGCCACCGATGGCGGTCAGGGTCTGGGAGAACGCCACGCTCTGGATGGCGGTGGCGCTGGTCGGCGTGATGGACAGCGTCGGGTTCTCCACCGTGCCGGTGTAGCCCTTGTCCACGAAATCGGCGACGCTGTCGGTGGAGCGGACGGTGAAGCTGTAGCTGCCGCGCTCGGTCGGCGTGCCGCTGAGCACCCCGGCACCAGACAGGCTGAGGCCGACCGGCAAGGTGCCGGATTGCAAGGTGTAGGTGTAAGGCGCGGTGCCGCCGCTGGAGGTGAGGGTCTGCGAGAACGGCGTGCCGGCGGTCAGGGTCGGCAGCGACGCCGGGGACACCACGATGGCAGAGGCTGGCGGGCTGATGGTGACGTTGAAGGTGAGCAAGTCACCGTTTTCATCTTCCAGCTTGAAGGTATCGGTGGTGGTCGCGCTGCCATTGTGGGTGTAGGTGACCGTTTGATTGCCAGGCCCGGATTGCGGGCCAAGAATCGCGGTGCCATTCACCGGCAGGTCGGGCGCGAAAGGCCCACCCATCCCGAAATTGAACGGACCATCACAATTGATCAGATCGATCGAGGTCACCGACCCGCCATTGCTCACCGAGAGGTTTTGCGTAGGGCAGTAGGGCGACACCCCCTGGGCCATGGCCAGACTCGGCAGGCACAACGCCATGGAAAGCCAGATCCATCGCGTCAGTGACAGCGACCGCGTGCGCCAGCGACACACGCGCAAAGACGCACCCAGACTCAAAAATCCTGCTGGCATTTTTGCCCTCCCTCGCGGTCGTTTCGACCTGAGCTGTTAACTTGATCAGCGCGCAAAAACGGCCAATAAGGCTGGTCAGTATATTTACAACGGGCTACATAAAAGTTGCAGATTGGCCACGGACCTGCCTGTTTTGCTTTTTTCTTTGGCCGGTTTTCGTGAACATTTTGACGAAAAGACGACCCGGCCGAACAGCCGGCAAGAGGCCATTCACGGGGCGCCGCCCACGGCAGGGACGCCCTGAACACCTGGAATTCCAGCCCCAGTGGCTCCGGGCAATCCCCTTGGCCCACGCAAACATGGGCCTGGTGCGCGGCCTTGCCTCGACCACTCAAAGCACACAGAATGTAACAAGGCGGTGCCACATCCGCACCGCCGCCAACCACCCAGGGAGGATCGAAGTGAGTGACTTCTTCATTGGCCAGGTCATGATGACCGGCTTCAATTTCGCGCCGAAATTCTGGGCGCAATGCAACGGCCAGCTGTTGCCGATCAGCCAGAACCAGGCGCTGTTCTCCCTGCTGGGAACGCAGTTCGGGGGCAACGGCACCACCAACTTCGCCCTGCCCGACCTGCGCGGACGCTCACCCGTGGGTTATGCCAGCTCGGTGGACCCGAGCTGGCAGCCTCCGGCGGTGCAGATGGGCCAGACGGGCGGCGTCGAGAACGTCACGCTGCTGTCGAGCAACCTGCCGGCGCACACCCACACCATGGCGGCGTCGACCGCAGCGGGCGACAACCGCACCCCCGTGAACGGTCTGCTGGCCACCAGCACCAACTCCGCGACGGCGGCCAACCTGTACGCCCCCTCGAACGGTGCGCTGGTGGCGATGAACACCCAGTCGGTGGCCACGGCCGGCGGCAACCAGCCGCACCCGAACCTGCAGCCCTACACCGCGATCAATTTCTGCATCGCGCTCAGCGGCATCTTCCCCTCGCGCGACTAACGGCCCGACCCCAGGGCACCAGACTGATCATTCGGAGCACCGTTTCATGTCCACACCTTATATCGGCGAAATTCGCATGTTCGGCTTCGGCCGCACCCCCATCGGCTGGCAGGCCTGCGACGGCAGCCTGCTGCCGATTTCCCTCTACGAAACCCTGTTCGTCCTCATCGGTACCACCTACGGCGGCGATGGCCAGAGCACCTTCGCCGTGCCCGACCTGCGCGGCCGCCTGCCCATCCACCAGGGCCAGGGCCCGGGGCTGAGCAACTACGTCATTGGTCAGATGGCCGGCACCGAAAGCGTGACGCTGCTGACGACCCAGATGCCAACGCACACGCACACGATGGTCGTGACCACGGGCGCGGCCACCGCGCTGACACCGGGCAACAACCTGCTGCCTGGCTCGGTCAGCGGCGACGTCTTCTACGCCACCGACGTCACCGGTGCCACACCCGCCCCGATGTCCGCGCAATCCACCACCATCGCTGGCGGCTCGCAACCGCACGAAAACACCATGCCCACACTGACGGTGCAGTACTGCATCGCCACCGAAGGCATCTTCCCGCAGCAGGCCTGAACGCGGCACAACCCCACGAAGGAATCAGATCATGAGCGAACCCTTTATCGGCGAAATCCAGATGTTCGGCTTCTACTTCAACCCGCGCAACTGGGCGTACTGCAACGGCGCCACGCTGCCGATCTCGCAGAACACCGCGCTGTTCGCCCTCATCGGCACCATCTACGGTGGCAACGGGACGACCACGTTCCAGTTGCCCAATTTCGCGGCCCGCGCCGGTTGTGAGCAAGGCCAGAGTCCGGGGCTCAGCGAACGCGTGCTGGGCGAGACCTTCGGCGTCAACACGGTCACCCTCATCAGCACCGAGATCCCGGTGCACAACCACGGCGTCAACGCGTTCGCCCAATCCGATCGCGCCAAAAAGAGTGGCACGCCTGGCAACAACAGCGCGCTCTCCACGCTGGGCAGCAATACCGCGAGACCGTTCAATGATGCGTCCCCCAGCACCACCTTTGCCCCGAACATGATCTCGCCGAACCAGGGCGGTGGTTTCCCGCATGAAAACCAGCAACCGTATCTCGGCGTGAATTTCTGCATCGCGCTGCAGGGCGTCTTCCCCTCCTTCCCCTGACGTGGCAACGGCCGCCCTGCAAGGCTTGGCGCCGTTCCCGCCGGAACGTGCCGAACACCGGCCCGAGCCCGCGCTCTTCACCGAGCGCGGGTTTTCTTTGCGCGCACTGCGCGATGCGGACCTGCCCTGGCTATGCGATCTCTATGCCAGCACGCGCAGCGAGGAGATGGCCCTGGTGCCGTGGCCGGACCCGGTCAAACGACAGTTCATCGAACAGCAGTTCACGCTGCAGCACAGGCACTATCTGGCGCACTACCCCGAGGCCTGTTTCTGGGCCATCGAGCACCGGCACGGCGGTGCGGCGGGCAACTGCTACCTGCTGCGCACGCCACCCGAGCACCTGATCATCCACATCAGCCTGTTTCCGGACGCGCGCAATGGCGGGCTGGGCTCGGCGCTGATCCGGCAATGCCAGGCCGACGCGGCCGACGCCGGGTGTGGTGTGCGCCTGCACGTGCTGCAGACCAACACCGGGGCCCGCCAGCTCTACGAACGCCTGGGGTTTGTCGCCGAAGACGGCGAGGGCTCGCACCTGCTGATGCGCTGGACGCCCCGAGAGACGCCGCTCAGTTGAACACCGCCTGGTACAGGAAGCCGGCCTTCTCGTACGCGATGGGCACCAGAAAGATGCCCACCTCGCCCACCCGCGGGTGGTGCATCGGGTAGATTTTCTGCGGGAACACCACGGCGGCGGTGTTGCGGAACAGCAGGGAAAACGGCTGGCGCACCGGGTGGGGCGCACCGTTCCCCAGGGGCCGGGCTTCGACCAGCACGAACTCCAGGTTCACATCGTCCAGCCGGGTGGCGAAAGGCTCGTTCACGCAGCCCGAAAAGTGTTCCAGCGTCAGCAGTTCCATGAAGTGAGGCTCCCTGCCCCACACACAGAGCAGCCGTTCATTATCGCCGCAGGGCACGCCCGTCACTGACGCCGAGACGCGCGTGGCGCGGACCTCCAACCGCGGTTCACCGCCCCGCGCCGTTGACCGATATGGACTCGGGTTTGCGGTCCGCGCAGCCAGGGGGAACCTCTGCCACGCGGGTGAAGATCTCCGTCTCGCCATTGATCTCGCTGCCCACATAGGCGCGCACATGCAGGTTGCCGCCTTTCAGGCGCAGTTTGGCGCTGTAGAACTTGCGCTTGCGGGTGTCGAAGGCCCAGCCCTCGCGCCAGACACCGCCGTCGAACTTCGACGCCTCGAAGACCTTGCGGTTGCAGTCCAGCGAGGTGCTGCGCTGGGGGTTGTTGACTTCGGCGTCCCACACGATCACACCGCACAGCGCCGTCGGCGGGGCGTTCTTGTACAGCGGGCAGCGCTGCAACTGAACGATGCCTTCGCCCTGGGCCGTCTTCCAGTAGCCGACGAAGTCGTCCCCGTTGTCCTGCGCCTGCGCATGGCCCACGCTGGCGCCGATCAACATCCCTGCGAAAACGGTGCTCATCTTCATGGTGTGTTCCCTCTCGTCAGACCCAGCGCAGCGCCCGCAGCAGCGCCGTGCTGAGCCGGTTCTTGCGCGCGGTGTAAGGCGGGTAGAACAGGCTCAGCACCATCCAGCGGCCTGAAGCGAGGCAGGCGCGCTCGTGCGAAAACGCCTTGAAGCCGAACACGCCATGCGCACTGCCGATGCCCGAGTGGTTGACGCCGCCAAACGGCAGGCCGCCGTGGGCGTACTGCTGCACACAGTGGTTGAGGCAGATGCCGCCCGAGCTGGTCTGCGCGGTCACTTTCGCCTGGGTGGACCGGTGGTGGCTGAACAGGTAGAGCGCCAGCGGTTTGGGCTGGGCGTTGATGCGGCGGATCACGTCGTCGATCGCATCGAAGGCCTCGATCGGCAGCACCGGGCCGAAGATTTCCTCGGCGCTGATGCGCGCGTCGGCCGGCACATCGGCCAGCAGCGTCGGCGCCACGTATCGCGCCGCGGCGTCGTGTCGCCCGCCGGCCAGCAGCGTGGCGCCGCGCGCGAGTGCGTCGTCAATCAAGGCGCCCAGGCGTTCGGTGTGGCGGCGCGTGATCATGCGCGCCAGGTCGGGGCTGGTCGCGACAGCGGCGTCGGTTGCGCCGTAGCGCGCCGCGATCAGGTCTTGGCACAGCCGCACGAAGCGGTCTTTGACACTGCGGTGCACGAACACGTGGTCGGGCGCGACGCAGGTCTGGCCGGCGTTGGTCAACTTGCCCCACAGGATCAGCTCGGCCGCGCGCTGCAGGTCGGCGGTCTCGTCCACGATCACCGGTGACTTGCCGCCCAACTCCAGCGTCACCGACGTCAGGTGCTGCGCGGCCGCGCCCATCACGATCTTGCCCACCGCCGGCGAGCCGGTGAAGAACACATGGTCAAAGGGCAGCGCCAGCAGCTGCTGTGCGGTGGCCACCCCGCCCTGCACCACCGTGGCTTCGGCCGGGTCGAACAGCTCGGCCACCAGCTCGGCGACAAGGGCGTTGACATGGGGTGTGAACTCCGAGGGCTTCAGCATCACCGTGTTGCCCGCCGCGATGGCCGACACCAGCGGGCCGAGCAAGGTGTTCACCGGGTAGTTCCAGGGGCCGATGATCAGGCAGCGCCCGCGCGGCTGGACCAGCACCCGCGCGCGCGTGCCCAGCGTGGTGAGCGTGGGCCACACCCGTTGCGGTCGCATCCAGCGCGCCAGGTGCGCGATGGCGTGGCGCGCTTCGTCCACCACCGGGAGCAGCTCGGTCAGGTCGACCTCCAGCGGCGGCTTGCGCAGGTCGGCCGCAAAGGCGGTGTACCAGGCCTCGCGGCGCTTGAGCAGCGCGTCGCGCAGCCGACGGAGTTTGGCCACCCGATCACGGGCGGTGGAGCAGCGCAGCGCCAGCGCGGTGGGGGCCTGCTGCGCAAACAGCGCCGCGATGACGGCCGGGTCTGCGTCGTGGGTGGTGTGCATGGCCAGGGCCTTCATGTGGTGGGCGGGCTACCCGCTGCATGGGCGGGCAGCGCCGGCAGCTCCCTGCGCAGGATGTGTGTGGTCCAGCGCTTGGGCAGCAACAACGCCAGCCGCACCAGCCAACGCATGGTGAAGGGGAACAGGTAATCCAGGGGCTCGCGGCGCAGAGCGTGCACGATGTGCTCGACGGCCTGCGCCTCCGACAACGCCAGCGGCGCGGGCATGCCGTCATTGGCGGTGGCCTCGGTGGCCACGAAGCCGGGGTAGATGGAGACGAAACGGACGCCCAACGGACCGAACTCGATGCGACAGGTGTCGATCAGCAAGCGCAGCGCACCCTTGGCCGCCGAGTACGGGCCTTGCAGCGGCACCCCCAGCCAGCCCGCCAGCGAGTTGGTCAGCGCCACCAGACCGTGCCCCTGGCGCACCATCTGGTGCAGCACCGGGAACAGGACGTTCACCGCCACGTCGTAGTTGGAACGCATGCAGGCGGTGACTTCGCGGGCGCCCATGGTCCGCATGTCCAGGGCGGGCGCGCCACCGGCGTTGAGCACCACGAGGTCGATGCGGCCGAACCGGCGCACCACCTCTTTCACCACCTGCTCGGCAGCGTCCGGGTCCTGGGCGTCTACTGCCAGCGCCAGCCCCAGGTCGCCGCGTTGCGCCATCTCGTCCACCAGGGCATCGAGCCGCTCCTGGCGCCGGGCGGTGACGGTCACGACCGCGCCCTCGCCGGCCAGCCGCAGCGCCAGCACCCGGCCGATCCCGGACGACGCACCGACGATCAGGACCACCTTGTTCTTGAATTCCACCGTGACGCTCCCTCACGTTGCCGAAGCGCTGCGGCGCTGGCGCAACCACTCGATCGCATGCTCGGTCAGGGTCTCCCGGATCGACCGGTAGGCGATGCCCAGTTCGTCGATGCTGCGCCGGTTGTCGACCGGGAACCGGATGCCCAGGTGGTTGCGGATGTACTCGGGCGTCAGACCGAACGCGGGACCGATCAGCCGGACCAGCCAGTCGGGGATGGTGTGGCGCGGCAGCAGCCAGGGCCGGGGGTGCACGCTGCGCAGGATCTTCGAGATCTCGACGAAGGAGATCATCTCCTTCTCGGCCAGGATGTAGCGCCCGTGCGCTTCCTGCCGCTCGGCCGCGCGGAGATGGGCCAGGGCGACCTCGCGCACGTCCACCGTGGTCAGGCTCAGGTCGGGCATGCCGTAGAACAGCACGCCGCGCAGCATCTCGTCGAGCAGGAACAGGCTGCCGGACACCGATTCGGGTGTGAGTGAGGGGCCGAGGATCAGGCCCGGGTTGATCGTCACCAGGCTCCAGCGCTGCTGCAGACCGTGCAGCCGCCAGGCCTCCTTTTCGGCCTCGACCTTGGACAGGTGGTAGGGGTTGTTCTCCAGCGTGCTGCTGGTGTTGAAGTAGGCCTCGGAGAGCACACCGCCCTTCATCTGCCGCACGTCGATGTAGTCGCCGAAGATCGCGCCGACGGTCGAGGTCATCACCACGCGCTGCACACTGGGGATGCGCTCGACGCCGCCCAGCACGTTGCGCGTGCCCTGCAGCGCCGGTTCGAGCATCTGGCGGCGCCCGTCGGTGATCTTCTCCGGCAGCAGGAAGGGCGAGGCCACGTGGTGCACCACCGAGCAGCCCGCCATCGCCGCGTCGAAGGAACCGGGTTTGAGCAGGTCCGCCTCGAACAGGACCAGGCGCCCCGGGAACTGCTGCTGCAGGGCGTGCAGGGGGCGCAGCTTGGCCGTCTGGCCCAGGCTGCGCACCGTGGCGTGCACGGTGTACCCGGCTTCCAGCAGCAGGCGCGTGAGGTGCGCGGCCACAAAACCGCTGGCACCCGTGACCAGGTGAATGGTGTTCAAGGCAAGACCCTCACAGGTTGTGCGCCGCGGCGCGTTCGGGTCAGCAGCGCCAGCGCGGCCGCAGTCATGGCAAACGCCACGCTGAGCAGGGGAACGGCGCTGGCGTCGTTGCCCTCGACCATGAACGAGGCCGTGAGCGGTCCCAGGGCGCTGCCCAGCAGCTGCGCCGCCGGCACCAGGCCGGCCAGGCGGCCGCTGGGGTCGGCGCGGAACGCCAGGCCGATGTGGAACGGCAGCATGAACAGCCACACAAAACCGAACGCCGCGCAGGCCAGGGAGAAGGTGCGCACGCCACCCGCAGGCAGTTGGTGAACGGTGGCGGTGACCGCGGCCAGGGCCATGGAACAGAACACCAGGGTGGGCACCAGCGGCAGCCGGCGCACCGCCAGCGCCGCCACGCTGCCGCCCACCACCTGCATCCCCAGCACCGCGGCCACCAGGGTCTGCGCGGCGCGTGCGTCCAGCCCCACGGCCTGGCCCAGCGGCTCCAGGTAGGCCCAGAACGAGCCCAGCGCCGCCAGCTGCAGGAACACCACGGCCAGAGGCTGCAGCGTGCGGGCCGACCAGCGGAAGCCCGAGACGGCGGGCGGGGCCAGGGGCGACAGGCGCGCGGGCTGCACGAACGCCAGCAGACAGGGCAGCAGCGCCAGCAGGCCCAGCGCCGCGAAGCCGCCCGGCCAGCCCCAGCGCGGAATGATGGCGTTGGCCAGCGCCAGCCCCAGCAGGGCCTGGGCGATGGTCTGCAACACGAAGAACACGCCGCCGATGCGCGCCGGCTGGGCCGTGCGCACGATCACGCCGGTGGTGCCCCAGATCAGCACCCCCTCGGCCAGGCCCGCGCCCGCCCGCACGGCCGCCATGCCGCCGTCGCCCACGGCATGCAGGGTGAGCAGGTCCAGCGCCGCGGCGCACAGCGCGGCGAGGATGGTGATCAGCCGCAGCCGCGCGCCGGACAGCAGGGTGTCGCCGAGCACCACGCCCAGCCCCAGCATGATGATCTCGGCCATGGCCACGATGCCCACGCCCTCCAGGCTGACGTGGCCGGCCTCGACCAGGGCACCGAGCAGGATGGGCTGCACGCCCACCATGAGCACGGCGATGGTGCCGATGGCCAGCGCGCCGGCCAGTTGCACAGGGGAAACGCTCGGATCGGGTCGGGATGACATGGCAGGCCCCTCCAGGATGGATCAGTAACCGTTGCTCTCTTCGGGCAGATGCCCTTGCACGAACCGCACCGCCGCGCGCTGGCGGTCTTTCGCCAGTCGCCGGTTGGCCACCAGGCGGACGATCCAGGGCAGCGCACGCACGCGCCCGTTGCCGGCCACGGCCAGCACATAGGCCTTGGCGCACTTCTCGAACAGCTCGGCGTTGAGTGCCAGGCGCAGCGGGGTCATGCCCAGACAGACCGGCCGGCCCCGCAGCAGCAGCACATTGCCACCTCCCCGCAGCACCGCCGGGACATCGCCCACGCTCGCGCTCGGCGGCCCCATCGGTCCCAGATGGCGCGCCTGCTCGTCAAACACCTGCGGCATCGCCCCCCCGAAATCCGCCAGGCAGCGCCCGAAACGGCCACCGCCTTGGGCGATGACGCCCACATCGCTCCGCGCGGCGTAGACCGCGGCATGCGCCTCTGCGTCACGGTGTGCCGCGCGCCAGACCAGTCGCTGCGGTGCGCTGTCGTGGGCGAGCCCGAACCACATCGCCTCGGTGCCAGGGATGCGCAAGGACAGGCTGGCGTCCTCGCCTTCGAGCAGGCGCTTGGCCTGCAGCCGGTCGCGCAGCCCGGCCCATTGCGTGCGCAGGTCTTGTTCGATGTTCATCGCCTCACACCAGCTTGAAGACATCTTCGAAGCGGTTGAGCGCATCGTCGATCACCTCGTCGGTGTCGGCCAGGCTCGTGTAGATGCGGCTGCCGGCCAGGGTGATCAGGCCGTGGGCGGTGTACGCGGCACCCATCTCTTCCATCATGTGCTTGCGGCGCTTGGCCTCGTCCTTCACCTTCAGCAGCTTCCACAGGCTGCTGGTGTCCAGCAGCAGCACGCCCGAGGTCTGCAGGTGCACGATGGAGCCCATGTTGTAGGTCACGTAGGGTAGGCCCAGGCGGTTGATGATCTCCTCCAGCCCCTGGCACAGGCGGTCGCCCGCGCGGCCCGCCACGCCAGCGGCGTCGGTGCGCTGCGCTTCCAGCAGCGCATAGTAGCCAGCCACGCAGGACAGCGGGTTGGCCGAGAGCGTGCCGCCCACGAAGGCGCGCTTGGCGGTGGAGCCGATGCCACCCACCAGCATCATCATGATGTCCTTGCGCCCGCCGATGGCCCCCGCCATGGGGTAGCCGCCGGTGAGGCACTTGCCCAGCACGGTGAGGTCGGGCGTGACGCCGAAGTAGGCCTGCGCGCCGCCCATGCCAACGCGGAAACCCGTCACCACCTCGTCGAAGATCATCAGCGCGCCGAACTCGTTGCAGAGCTTGCGCACCTGGCGGTTGTAGTCGGGGTGCACCGGGCGGGTGCCGCTCTCGGGGCCCAGGGGTTCCAGCAGCACGGCCGCCGTGCCGCCGCGCAGGCGGTTCCAGCGCAGCTGGCTGCGCAGCGCGTCCAGGTCGTTGGGGTTGCACTCCTGCGTGTTGCCGGTGGCGCCACGCGGGATGCCCACGGCCTCCATGCGGCCGGTCTTGGGCAGGCGCATGCCGTAGACCAGCTGGTCGCTCCAGCCGTGGTAGGCACCGCCCACTTTGATGATGCGCTTCTTGCCGGTGTAGGCACGCGCCAGGCGCACCGCGCCCATCACCGCCTCGGTGCCCGAGCCCAGCAGGCGCACCATGTCCACGCCCGGCATGCTCTGGCACACCAGCTCGGCCAGCTTGACCTCGTACTCGTGCAGCAGGCCGGTGACGGGGCCGCACGAATCCAGCACCTCGTTGACCTTCTGGCGCACCGCCGGGTGGTTGGAGCCCAGCAGCGTGGGGCCACCGGCCTGCAGGAAGTCGATGTAGCGGTTGCCGTCCACGTCGGTCATGTGGGCGCCGTCGGCCTGGGTGATGGCGAGCGGGAACGGGTGGTTGAAGGCCAGGTTGTGCTGCACGCCGCCGGGGATCACGGCCTTGGCGCGCTCGGACAGGCGCCTGGAACCTTGGCAGCGCTCGTCGAAGTAGCGCATCACCTGGGGCATTTTGTCGCTGCGGATGGGCCGCATGGGCTGCTTCACCAGTTCGGAAAAGCGGCGGTAGAGCTTGTCCACGTCGGGCCAGGCCGAGATGGCGGGACGGGGGGCGGTGGTGGCCGCGGCGGCGGTGTGAACGGAGGACAGGTTGCTCATGGTGATTGGATCGGGAAAAGGGATGGATCAGGCGGCAAGCGCGTCGGCGACGCGCCGCAGGGCCGCCTGCATGAAGGGCTCCCGCTCGGCACGCGCCGCGATGCGCTGCAGCAGCAGGGATGTGCACAGGGTTTCGAGCTCTTCCACCGCCTGCAGGGCCGCGCCGGGCGTGGCACCGCAGCAGAGCACGCCGTGGTTGAGCATCAGGTAGGCGTTGGTGTCCGGGCGCAACTGGCGGGCCAGCTTGGACGACAGCCAGCCGCTGCCCGAGGGGGCGTAGCCCGCCACGGGAATGCGCTCGCCCAGCAGCCTTCGCAGGGGGCCGGGCGGCACCTCCAGCGGCCGGCCCAGCAGGGCGCAGGCGCTGGCCACGGGCTGGTGCGTGTGCACGCTGGCCTGCACGTCGGGCCGGGCGCGCAGCACCTGCGCGTGCAGGCCGCTCTCGACCGACGGCGACTTGCTCCCTTCGACCTGCCGCAGGTCGGCCAGACGCAGCACGCACACGTCGGCCGCGGTCATCGTCAGGTAATCGGTGGCCGAGGGTGTGACGGCGATGTGCTCCGCATCGATGCGCAGCGCGATGTTGCCGCCGGTGCCCGAGAAGTGGCCCCGGTGCGAGAGTTCGATGCACAGCTCGACCACGGTCTGGCGGATGTTCTGCGTGTTCATGCGGCGGCCCCCTGCGGTGCGTTGATGCGGTGGTACAGCGGCGCCAGGCGGGTGCGCACTTCCTTGAAGGTTTCGAACTGGTCGCCGTACAGGCGGCGCAGCGCGCTGGAAGGCTCGTAGATGGCCCGCGTGCGCCGCAGGTGACCCAGGTCGGCAAACGACAGCGCGCCCATGCCCACCCCGGCGATGAACGTGGCGCCGATGGCGTTGGTCTGGATCGGGTTCTCCAGCTGGCGGATCGGCTGGCCGGTCACGTCGGCCATGATCTGGCACCACACGTCCGACTGCGCACCGCCGCCCACGGCGGTGATGGTGCCAGCGTTGCGCCCGAGCAGGCGCGCGAAGGGCTCCAGCATCCAGCGCGTGTTCAGCGCCACGCCTTCGAGGAAGGCGCGGAAGATGTCTTCGCGGGTGTGCTCCAGCGACATGTTGAGCAGCCCCGCACGCAGGCGCGGGTCGTCCACCGGCGTGCGCTCGCCCAGCAGCCACGGCGTGTAGATCAGGCCGCGTGCACCCGGCGGCACGCGCGCGGCGATGCGGTTGAGCACCTCGTAAACGGCGGGGTGTTCCTCGTCGCTGGCGAGTTCGTCGGGGTGGTAGAGGATGCGGTCGCGCAGGAACGAGAGGTTGGCCCCGGCCGTGGACTGCAGCGCCATCGCGAGGTAGCGCCCGTCCACCGCGCTGGGCACGGCGGCGATCTTGTGGCGCACGTCGGTCTTCATGAACGGCACGTGCGCGCCCAGCCAGGACGAGGTGCCCAGGTACAGATGGGTTTCGAAGTCGCCCACGGCCGCGCCCACGGCAACGGCGGAGTTGTCCACGGCGCCGGCGACCACCACCGTCTTTGGGCCCAGGCCCAGGGCCTGCGCGACGCCAGGCAGCAACGGCCCCAGCACGTCGGTGGAGTGCACGATCTCCGGCAGCTTGGCTGCATCGATGCCCAGCATGCGGATCAGGCTTGCGTCATAGCGGATCCGGTGCGGGTCCCGGTTGTTGGTCACCCAGGAGGTGACGGTTGAATCCTGCGTGGCGCAGAAGCGGCCGGACAGGCGCAGGTTCAGGTAGTCCAGCACGTTGAGGAACTTGTGGGTGCGCTCGTAGCGCTCGGGCTCTTCGTCGCGGAGGTAGGCCATGTGCCCGGCCGAGTCGCGCCCCGAGAGCGACGGCGCACCGCCGGTCAGCCGCAGCCAGCGCCACAGCTTGATCGGCCCGTAGCCTTCGATGCTCGGGCCGCGCCCGCGCACGCGGCGCGCCATCGCCGCCGCGCCGCGCGAGTCGAGCCAGGTCAGCGCCCGCCCGATCGCCTGACCGTTGCGATCGACGCACACCGTGCCTTCGGTCTGTGTCGAGCAGCACACCGCGACCACGCGGCTGCGCAGGCCGGCATCGGCCCCGAGGATCTCGCCCGCGCTGTCGATAAAGGCCGACCACCAGTCCTGCGGCTCCTGCTCGGCCAGGGCGCCCTGCACGTGCAGCTTCACCGCCCGGAAAGCCCATGCGAGCACGGTGCCATCGAGCGACACCAGGGCGCACTTGCAACCCGAGGTGCCCAGGTCGACGGCGAGCACGAGGCGCGCGTCGGCCTGGCCGATGGGTTTGTCGAGCAATGGGGGCATTTCAGTGGCTCCACCGCACGGCGCGCAATCCGCGATGCATGAAACGGTCCAACCGGGGACACCGCCGGGCCGGCTTCGCCGGACGGCTGGTGTCGCCCCCTTGGGGGTAGCGCGAAGCGCTGCGGGGGTATTCCATCTTTCAGAAGCTGCGTGCGACCGAGACGACGAGGCGGCTGTTGTCCGTGGCGCGTGCCTTGTCACCATCGAGCGCGATGTAGAGCTCGCGCACCTTGGTGCGGGTGGTCATCCATTCGGCGCTCCAGTTGAAGCCCCAGCGCTTGTGCGTGATGCCCACCGAATAGTCGGCGAAGTTCGCTTCCTTGAAGTTGGCGATCTTCTGGTAGCCGCCATGCAGGTTCAGCGCGGTGGTCGGGTTCAGATCAATCTTGTAGCCCAGGTCGAACAGCCAGCTGCCGCGCGAGCCGTGGTCGCCGCGCGCATAGCAGGCCAGCCCCGGCATGGGGTCGGCCATCAGCGAGAGCATGGTGCCGCACACACCGCCCGTGTTGGCGCCGCGGTAGGTCTTGGAGATCACATTCATGGCGCGCGCTTCCAGCGCGCCGTAGCCGATCTCGGCGACGGCGAACGCGCTGTCGTACTTGGTGCTGCGCCAGTCCGTGGGCGTGCCGGTGCTCATGTCGAAGCCGTGGGGCGCTTCGAAACTCGCGCCCGGGAACAGCTCGGTGGCCAGGCCCACGCCGTAATGCCAGCCCTCGGGGTCGCCAAAACGGTAGCCGCCAGCGAGCGTGACGCCCAGGCCTTCGCCGCCGAGGAACTGCTTCTTGCTGACCGTGGCGAACTCCGCCAGGCCGACGAAGCCGCTTTCGTGCGCGGCCTGCACGCTGAGCTTCGCACCGGGCCGGTTGAACGAGTCGGAGACGCCGCGGCTGCGCTGGTCGGAGGTGACTTTCAGCTCCGTGGTCACGGCGAAACTGGCCGTTTCCTGGGCGAACGAGGGCACGGCCGCGCCGGCCAGCAAGCTGGCGATGGCGACCGACAGGGGGCGGATCGGATTCATGGGGGACTCTCCTTGGGCGGTGGTTGGGAGGGGGGACGGGGGGGAACGCAGGGGACGGGATCAGGATTTGCAGACCGGCGCGGTGGGCAAGGTGGCCACGCGCTTGAGCTGTTCGGTCTGGCCGAGGATCTCCACGCCCACGAAAGCACGGATGCGCAGTTCGTCGGCCTTGGCGCGCACGGCGCCCTTGTATTTCTTACCGTCGCGCGGGTCGTAGACCCAGCCGTCGCGCCAGGCGTCCTTGTCGTAGCGCGCGAGCTGCGCGATGCGCACACCGCAGGTGTCGACCGGGGTGCCGGCGTCCTTGTCCCAGACGATGGTTCCGCACAGCGCGCCGGGCAGCTCGGCGCAGGGCGCGAAGCGGATCACCGCGTCGTTCTCCGCCGTCATCCACAAGCCTTGGGCGTCCTCGGGTCCGGCGGCTTGCGCCGACATGGCCAGCGACCAGCAGACAACGGCGATCAGGCGGGTCAGGGTCTTCATGGCGTGCACCTTTCTTGCGCTAGGACAAGGAATATTTAGATAGTGATGGCTAGTATATAGTGATGACTATTGTTTTTGTGAAAAAAATTACTGGGAGAATCCCTGATGCCAACCCTGCTCCGCCCCATGCCACCGATGCGCAAACCCCAGCCTTCCCTGGTCACCAAGAAGCAGCCCGCACAGCAGCGCGCCACCGAGACCTATGAGCGCATCCTGGAAGTGACGGCGCAGACCCTGGCCGACGTGGGGATCGAGCGGCTGTCGACCAACCTGGTGTGCGAGCGCGCCGGGCTCACGCCGCCCGCGCTTTACCGCTACTTCCCCAACAAGTACGCGCTGCTGTCCGAACTGGGGCAGCGCCTGATGCAGGCCCAGAACGAGCGCGTGGACCGCTGGATCACGCTGGAGGTGTTCAACGGGGGCGTCGAGAGCCTGGAGCGGGCGGTCGAGGGGCTGATCATCGACACCTACGAAGCCACGGTGCAGACCGTGGGCGGGGTCTGGATCATGCGGGCCCTGCGCGCCGTGCCCGCCTTGCAGCAGGTGCGGCTGGCCTCGCACACCGCCGTCACGCAGGAGCAGGCCCGGCTGCTTGCGCTGGCCCTGCCCGAAGCCGACGCGGCCGAGCTGGCGCTCGTCAGCCGCATCGTGGTGGAACTGATCTACGCCACCGTCGAGATGATCTTCGACGAGCCGCTGGACGTGAAGGCCGTGGCCCGCACCGTGGCCGGCATGATCGCCAGCCACCTGACCCGCATCCGACCGGACGCCGCACCGCCGCGCAAGGCTGCCGGCAAGTCCGCGGCCCGCTGACGCCAGAGGCCACCCTCACGGACCCGGCGGCGGCCCGAGCTGCCAGACGCCGTCCTGCTGGCGGATCATGCCGCGCTGTTCCAGTGAGGCCAGGTAGCGGCGGTGCCCCGCATCGCCCTGCCGCCGGAACAGCGGAATCAGCCGCCCGAGCAGGTTCGGCACCAGCATGGCCAGCCGCACCGTCCAGGACTCGCTGGGCCGCACATACCGTTCGAGGCAGGGCTGGTCCAGCATGCGCAGCACCTGCAGCGCCACCTCGTCGGGCTGCTGGGGCGGGTCGATGAACTGCAGCTTGTTGCCGCCATCAATCGCCTCGCGCACCAGCATCGGCGTCTCGGTCGCCGACGGGTTGATGATCCCGAACTTCACCCCCAGGCGCGGCCCGTCCAGGCCCAGACAGAGCATGGCGCCGCGCAGGCCGAACTTGGTGGCCGAATAGACGCTGGTTTCGGGCAGCGGGAAGATGCCCCCGAGCGAGACGATGGAGATCACCCGGCCGTCCGCCGCCTGGCGCAACTGGGGCAGCAGGCTGTGCGTCAGCAGCACCGGCGCCAGCAGGTTGATGTGGAACTCCCCCTGGATGGAGGCCAGGCTGCGCTGCTCGAAGGGCTGCGTGTCCGCCACCGCGGCGTTGTTGACCAGAAGGTCCAGCCGCCCGATGCCGTCGCGCACTTGGGCCACCAGCCGCTGCACCGCGTCGGCGTCGGTCAGGTCGGCCACATGCGCCGTGGCCAGGGGCCCCAATGCGCGCACCGCCTGGTCCAGGCCGGCCGCGTTCACATCCACCAGCAGGCAGCGCACGCCGCGTTCGATCAGCCGCGCGGCGATGGCCCGGCCCAGACCGCCCGCGCCGCCCGTGATCAGCGCCACCCAGCCGGAACAGTTCAAGGGCTCAGCCATGGGACACCACCTCCCGCACCGGTGCCTGCGGGCCCGGTGCCGGGGCCGTGGGCGCAACCCTGACGCGGTCGTAGAAGGCCTCGCTCAGCTCGTTCCAGCCCATGCGAGCGCGCAGCTTGCGCAGGTAGGTCTTGAAGGAATGTGCGTCGATGTACACCGCGTGGCGCGGCGAGTCGACGAAGCGGATGCCGCCCGAGAGGTCGGGCTGGTCGTGTTGGATCAGCTGGTCAAAGCGGGCCGCGCTGGCATCGCGGTCCCGCTGGGCCTTCAGGTAGGCGGCGATCATGAAGGCCTGGGTGTCGAACAGCTTGTAGGCGCTGGAGTTGTTCTCCAGGTAGCCGATGCCGAACAGGTTGCGGTGGTCGCGGCTGAACATCGAGAGGTAGAGCTGCGGGCGCCCGCCCCGCCATTCGAAGTACTCGGCCGCGTAGCGGCAGCTCCAGCGGTAGCCGGTGGCGCACAGCACGAGGTCGACCTCTTCGCGCGAGCCGTCCTTGAACACCACGGCGTGGCCGTCCAGGTGCGAGATGTCGGGCTTGACCGCGATGTTGCCGTGCTGCAGGTGGTGCAGCAGCTGCGCGTTCATCAGCGGGTGGCTTTCGAACAGGCGGTGGTCGGGCCGGGGCAGACCGAAGCGGGTGAGGTCGCCGGTCATCAGGCGCAGCAGCCCGGTCATGATGGGCCGCGCCAGCCACAGCGGCAGGTGCGGCCCCGACTCGCCGAACTCGTCGGCCGGCATGCCGAAGATGTGCTTGGGGATGAAGTGGTAGCCGCGCCGCACGCTGATGAAGGCGCGGTCCGCGTGGGTGGCCGCGTCGCAGGCGATGTCGGCCCCCGAGTTGCCCGCCCCCACCACCAGCACCCGCTTGCCGCGGAATTCGTCGCCCGACCGGTAGGTGACCGAGTGGCGCAGTTCGCCGCTGAACCGGCCTTCAAAGGTCGGCAGGTTCGGGTCCCAGTTGCAGCCGGTGGCGCAGATGACGGCCTTGTAGCGTCGGCGCGTGCCGTCGCTCAGTTCAACCACCCAGTGGCCCGCCGCATCCTTGCGCACCTGGTTCACGCCGGTGCCCAGTCGGATCGCGCCGCGCAGGCCGTAGGCATCGGCGAAGCTGCGCACGTAGGACAGGATCTGCCGGTGCAAGGGATAGTCCGGAAAGTGTTTCGGCATGGGGAAGCCCATGAACCCGGACAGGTCGCGCGACGAGATGAAATGCGCCGACTCGTAGATCGGCGAGCCCGGGTTGTCCATGTCCCAGAGGCCACCCACGTCGTGGTGCCGCTCGAACTGTTCGTAGGGCAGGCCCTGGGCTTTCAGTGCCCGAGCCGCACTCAGGCCGCCGGGGCCGGCGCCGATGATGCAGGTGGCCTCGCCGCAGTCGACGACGCCGGGTTCGGTGGTGGGGGTCATGGTGTCTCCTTCGTGGCTGGATGGGGTGTCTGGTGCCGGGGCTGGTGCGAAACAGCTGGCGTGAATCTAGAGGCGACCCCGCCTTCGACCGGAGACCCATCCGGCCAGACAGGGGACCATTGCGGCCACGCATCGGTCACACTCCGGTCACGCCACGGCCTCCTCCAAACCCCATGACCCCACCACGCCCAGCCCCCGCACCCGGCGGCGACGCCCACCACCTCACCGACGCCACGCTGGTGCCCAACACCGCACGCTCCCTGCTGGGCCTGCTGCGCGAGCGCGGGCTGCCGCCCGGACGGGTCTGCCGGGGGCTGGGTTTTGGCTACCGCGACCTGTTCGACCTCGGCATGCGGCTGTCGTACCGGCAGCTGCGACTGCTCATCGTGCGCAGCTACCAGGCCCTGCAGGACCCGGCGCTCGGCCTGTCCGCCGGGGCGCGGCAGACCCCGGTGTCCTGGGGGCTGCCCGGGCTGGCCATGCTGACCTGCGAAACCCTGGGCGAGGCCATTGAGTACGGCCTCGCGCACCAGGGCGATGTGGGCGCCCTGCTGGAGCACAGCTCGTCCATCCAGCGCGACGAGCTGGTGCTGGAGGTCCGGCCCAAGCAGTTCGATGTCGCCATCGAACCCTTTCTGGTGGAAGAGGCCTTCTCCAGCGCCGTGGCCGTGGTGCGCGGCCTGGTCGGCCCGGGCTACAGCCCGCGGCGGGTCGAACTGGCTTATCCGCGACCGGCCCACGCCCGCGCCTACACCCAGATCTTCCGCTGCCCGGTGCACTTCGGCGCCGGGGCGAACCGGCTGGTCAGCGATGTGAAGTGGCTGGGCAGCCCGCTGCCCGGCTACGACGAGATCACCTGCGCGCCGTTGCGCGCCCAGCTCGACGGCTTTCTGCGGCGACCGGAGCGCCGCAGCGACCTGGTCGAGTCCATCGCCAGCCGGTTGCGCGCCCACCTGGACCAGCCCCAACCCCTGCACGCCGTGGCGCAGGAGCTGAACATGAGCGAACGCACGCTGCGCCGCCGCCTGACCGAACAGCGGCTGTCCTACCAGGGCCTGCTGGACGACATCCGGCACGAGCGCGCACGCGACCTGCTGCAGCACGCGGGCCTGCCCGTGGCCGAGGTGGCCCTGGCCTGCGGGTTCTCCGATGCCCGCAGCTTCCGGCGCGCGTTCAAGCGCTGGTCGGGTGCGCTGCCCGGTGAGCGCCGCGGCGCACCCTGAACGGCGTCGCCGGCCGGTTCACACCCGGCCGGCGAACGCGCGGCGCACCGACACGCCCGCCACCCACTGGGCGCCGCGCGCCTGCAGCAGGGCATCCTGCGCGCGCAGGTGGCTGCGCCGCACGTCCAGCACGGTGTCCAGGCCCACCAGGCCGGCCTCGTACAGCCGCTGGCTGCGCGAGACGGCGTCGGCCGCCGCGCGCTGTGCCCGTTCCAGCTCGGCCACGGTGGTCTCGGCCGCGGCCAGTTGCACCAGTGCGGTTTCGGCATCGGCCAGCGCGCCGATCATGGCCTTTTCATAGCTGGCCATGGCTTCCTGGGTACGCGCCTCGTGCACGGCGATGTTGGCGCGGATGCGGCCACCGTCGAAGATCGGCAGCGCCAGCGACACCCCGTAGCCCACCACGAGCGTGGGCGACGCGCTCGCCCCGTCCACACTGAGGCGCTCCTTTCGGCCCGCCCAGTCCAGCTGGATGCGCGGGTAGAGGTCGCGCCGTGCCACGCCCAGCCGCGCGGCGGCGGCCTCCAGCGCCCGGGCCTGCAGCTGCACGTCGGGACGGCGCTCCAGCAGCTCCGCCGGCAGCAGGCCGGCCGGTGCGGCGATGTCGGGCGCATCGGTGTCGGCAAAGGCCAGCACGGGATCGGGCTGCGCGGCGCCGGTGAGCACCGCCAGCTGGCGCTGGCGCGCGCGTTGCGCGCCTTGCAACTGCGCGAGGGCGGCCCGCTCCTGCCCCCGTTCGGCCAGCAGACGGTCCACGTCCAGCGCAGTCGACTGGCCCGCGTCGAAGCGCCGCCGCGCCACTTCGATCTGGCGCTCCAGGGTGGCCAGTGCGTCGCGCGCCACGGCCTCGCGGCGCCGCAGCGCCTGGATCTCGAACCAGGCCGTGCCCACGTCGGCCGCGATGGTGACCCGCATCGCCTGCTGCGCCAGCTCGGCACCTTGTGCGTCGAGGGTCGCCGCCTGGCTGGCCAGGCCCTGCGCGCCGAACAGGTCGGGCTCCCAGCTCGCGCGCAGGCCACCCGACGACACACTGGCCTTGGGGTTGGCGCTGGAGTCGCGCCCTCGCTGCGCGCTGGCCGCAAGACCCAGTTGCGGCAGCTGTTGTGCATCGGCCGCCTCGACGTCGGCGCGCGCCTGCAGCACGCGGGCCGCGGCAATGTGCAGGTCGCGGTTGGCGCGCAGCGCCGCCTCCACCAGCGCGTTGAGTTCGGCACTGCCGGCCGACGCCCACCAGGCATCGGACACCGGTGCAGCCGCCTGGGCGGTGGGCGCCGCCAGGGGGGCGTCCGCACTCCAGCCAGCGGGAGCCTTCCAGGAAGCGGTGGGTGCGGCCACCGGCGCAGCGCAGCCCGCCAGCGCCAACAGCGCGGCGGTGGCCAGGGCCAGACGGGTCGTGGAAAAACAGGACATGAACGATCTCCTTGTTGACAGACGGTGTTCGTAACTTTACTATACGTGTAGTATAGTTTCAACCACTTCAGGAGCCCCCATGGCCAACCCACCAGGACGCAGCAGTTCACGCGAGAAGCTGCTGGACGCCGCCGCCGAACTGATCGCCACCCACAGTGTTCAGGAGCTGACGCTGGAGGGCGTGGCCGCCGCCGCCGGCGTCACCAAGGCCGGCCTGATCTACCACTTCAAGACCAAGGACGATCTGCTCGGCGCCCTGGTCGAGCGCATGAGTCTGGAACTCGACCAGCGCAGCCGGGCCAAGGCCGCACAGCGCGGCGCCACCACCAGCGCCCGGCTGATGGCCCTGGTGGACGACACCTTCGACATGCCGCCCGGCGAAAAACGCCTGCAGGCCAACCTGCTGGCCGCGGCCACCAGCTACCCGCACCTGCTGGGCCCAGTGCAGCAGCTCTTCGACCGCACCTACGGCGAACTGTCCGACGCCGGCCCCGAGGCGGGCCTGGCACTGGTGGTGGCCGCCGCCTTGGACGGCATCTCGCTGCTGGAGCTGCTGAACCTGCACCAGTTCAGCCCGCAACAACACGCCACCATGCGCCAGGCCCTGCAGCAGCTCGCCCAGCGCTTTGACTGACGACGCCCCCGCTTTCCCCTGCCCTTCTGAACCGGACACCCTGCCCATGCCCTCGCCCCGTCGCAAGACCATCGCCATCGCCACCCTGCTGGCCGCGCTGCTCGCCGGCTGCACCGAAGCGCCCCCGCCCGCCGCCACCGCGCCCCGCCCCGTCAAGCTGGAACGTGTGACCGCTGCCGCAGCCAACACCACACAAACCTTCATCGGCACCCTGCGCGCCCGCCAGCGCGCCGAGCTGGGGTTCGAACAGCCGGGGCGCATCGCCGCCCTCCTGGTCGACGTGGGCGACCGGGTGCGCGCCGGCCAGGTGCTGGCGCGCCTGGACGCGGCGCCCGCGCAGTGGCGGCTCGACAAGGCACAGGCCGACCGCACCGCCGCGGCCGCCGCGCTGGCCGAGCGCACGACCCAGCTGCAGCAGCACGATGCCCTGGCCAGGGACCAGATCATCTCGGCCACCGCGCTGGAAGCGGTGCAGACGCAGCACCGCGTGGCGCTCAGCCAGCTGCAGGCCGCCGACGCCGCGCTGGCCATGGCGCGCCGCGACCTGGCGCTGGCGGACATCAAGGCACCCTTCGACGGCGAGATCGTCGCCCGCACCACCCAGCCCCACAGCGATGTGGGCGCCGGCCAGACGGTGCTGCAGATCGAGGCCGGACAGGCGCTGGAGGTGGTCAGCATGCTGCCCGAGGCGACCGCCGCGCGCCTGCGACCCGGACAGACCGCGACCGCCCGGCTCGACAGCGCCGCACAGGGCGGTGACGCACGCCCGCTGAAGCTGGAGCGCTTGTCCACGCACAGCGACAACGGCTCCCTGGTGCAGGCGGTGTTCCGCCTGGAAGGCGCCGCGCCCGGCCTGCGCAGCGGCTCGGTGGTGTCGGTGGAACTGCCGCAGCCCCGGGCCGCCGGCGTGACCGTGCCCGCCCCCGCCCTGCTGCCGGCCTCCGCGCCCGGCGCGGCCAGCGTGTTCCTGTTCGACGCGGCCCGGGGCACGCTCGTGCGCCGCGCGGTGCAGATCGGCAACGAAGTCCTGTCCGGCGGCCGCATTCCCGTCACCTCGGGGCTGCAGGCGGGCGACCAGGTGGTGGTCGCGGGCGCCGCCTTCCTCACCGAAGGCCTGGCCGCCGTGCCCCACGCGCCGACCACCTTGCTGCACGGAGCGCAACCATGAAGCTGACGGAATCCGCGCTCGGCGCCAGCCGACTGACCTTCTTCGTGGCCGCGCTGGTGCTGCTGGCCGGTGTGTTCGCGTTCCTGAAGTTCCCGTCGCAGGAAGAGCCGTCCACCACCATCCGCGACGCGATGATCTTCGTCGCCAACCCCGGCCTGCCGGTGGAGCGCATGGAACAGCTGATTGCGCGCCCGCTGGAAGAGCGGCTGCGTGAGCTGCCCGAGATCAAGCACGTGGTCAGCACCGTGCGCACCGGCTTGTCCATCGTGCAGGTCACGGTCCACGAGAACCAGGCCGACCTGCAGCCGATCTGGCAGAAGGTGCGCGCCAAGGTGGCCGAGGTGTCGCCGCAGTTCCCCGACGGCACGCTGCCGGTGCAGGTGAACGACGACTTCGGGCGCGTCGCGGTGGCCTCCATCGCCGTCACCGCGCCGGGCTTTGCCATGAGCGAGATGCGCGAGCCGCTCAAGCGCCTGCGCGACCAGCTCTACACCCTGCCGGGCGTGCAGAGCGTGAGCTTCCACGGCCTGCAGGACGAACGGATCTACATCGAGTTCGACCGCGCGCGCCTGGCCGGCCTGGGCCTGGGCGCCCCGGCCGTGCTGCGGCAACTGCAGCAGCAAAACGTGGTGCTTTCGGGCGGTCAGGTGGTGCTCGGCGGGCTCAACAGCGCCCTGGTCTCCTCCGGCGAAATCGTCTCGCTGGAGGCGCTGCGGCAGTTCGTGCTCAGCGTGCCGCAGCGCAGCGGCAGCACCGATGCCACCGTGCGCCTGGGTGACATCGCGCGCATCCAGGTGCTGCCCGCCGACCCGCCGGATTCGGCCGCCATCTACCAGGGCGAGCCGGCGGTGGTGCTGGGCGTGTCCATGCGCGCCGGCCAGAACATCAAGGCGTTTGGTGAGTCCCTGAAAGCGCGCGTGGCCGAACTGCAGCAGCAGTTGCCGGCCGGATTCACGCTCGACTACGTGACCTTCCAGGCCGACGTGGTGGACCGCGAAATGGGCAAGATGAACCGCGTGATGGGCGAGACCATCGTCATCGTGATGGCGGTCGTGGTGCTGTTCCTGGGCTGGCGCGCCGGCCTCGTGGTCGGCAGCATCGTGCCGCTGACCATCCTGGGCACGCTGATCGCGATGCAGATGTTGTCGATCGAGCTGCACAACGTGTCGATGGCCGCCATCATCATCGCCCTGGGCCTGCTGGTGGACAACGGCATCGTGATCGCCGAAGACATCGAGCGGCGCCTGGCCGCTGGCGAGGACCGCCGCGAGGCCTGCATCCGCGCCGGCCAGACGCTGGCCATCCCGCTGCTCACCTCGTCGCTGGTGATCATCTTCGCGTTCTCGCCCTTCTTCTTCGGCAACACCTCCATCAACGAGTACCTGCGCCCGCTCGTGATCGTGCTCGCGTTGGCGCTGCTGGGTTCGTGGCTGTTCTGCCTGACGGTGACGCCGCTGCTGTGCTACTACTTCCTCAAGCCGTCGCAGCACGCCGCGCAGCCTGAGCCCAACGCCGAGTCGAAGTTCTACCGCACCTACCGGCGCGCCATCGGCACGGTGCTCGACCACAAGGCGATCTTCCTCGGGGCGATGGCGCTGCTGTTCACGCTGGCGATGCTGCTGCTGTCGAGCGTGCCGGCGGGCTTTTTGCCGCCCTCCGACCGGCCGCAGTACCAGATCGCCATCGAGCTGCAGCCGGGCAGCGACTCGCGCGCCACGCTGTCCACCGTGCAGGCCGTCAGCCGCTGGCTGAGCGACAAGGAAGCCAACCCCGAGGTGACGACCAGCATCGGCTACGTGGCCGACGGCGGGCCGCGCATCATCCTCGGGCTCAACCCGCCGCTGCCGGCCTCGCACATCGGCTACTTCACCGTCGGCGTGAACGACAAGGACGCACTCGACCCGATGATCGAGCGCACCCGCGCCTGGCTGGCCAGCCACCACCCCGAGCTGCGCGCCGACGTGAAGCGTTTCTCGCTCGGTTCCAGCGACTCCGGCACCGTGGCCTACCGCATTGCAGGCCCCGACGAAGGCGAGCTGCGCCGCCTGGGTGAGCAGCTGCAAACCGCCCTGCGCGGCGTGCCCGGCGTGGTGGGTGTGCGCGACGACTGGGACGGCCGCGTGCCGCGGCTCGACGTGCAGATCGACCAGCGCAAGGCACGCCGCCTGGGCATCACCAGCGAAGACGTGGCCACCTCGCTGGGCGCGCGCTTCAGCGGCCTGGCCGTCTCCACGCTGCGCGATGGCGACACGCTGGTGCCGCTGGTCGTGCGCGGTTCGCAGGCCGAGCGCCAGCAGCCCGAGGACGTGGCGAACAGCCTGATCTACCCGGCCACCGGCGCCGCGCCGGTGCCGCTGTCGGCGGTGGCGACGGTCTCGGTGAACTCGGAGCCTTCGGTCATCCGCCGCCGCGACCTGTCGCGCACGCTGACCGTGCAAGGCCGCAGCGAAACACAGACCGCGCAGCAGGTGGTGGACCAGCTCGCCCCGGCCGTGGCGGCGCTTGCGTTGCCGCCGGGCTACCGCATCGAACTCGGTGCCGAGATCGAAGAGGCGGCCGAGGCCAACGCGGCGCTCAGCGAGTACCTGCCGCACGCGGCGGTGGCGATGCTGATCCTTTTTGTCTGGCAGTTCGGTTCGTTCCGCAAGCTGGCGCTGATCCTTGCCATCATCCCGTTCGCGTTGATCGGCGTGGCCCCCGCGCTGAAGATCGCCGGCGAGCCGCTGGGCTTCATGGCCAACTTCGGCCTGCTGTCGCTGGCCGGCATCATCGTCAACAACGCCGTGCTGCTGCTCGAGCGCATCGAGGCCGAGCTGCATGCCGGCCGGCCGCTGCGCGAAGCGGTGGTGGTTTCGGCGGTGCAGCGGCTGCGCCCGATCGTCATGACCAAACTCACCTGCGTGGCGGGCCTGGTGCCGCTGCTGCTGTTCGGCGGGCCGCTGTGGTCAGGCATGGCGGTCACCATCATCGGCGGCCTGGCCCTGGGCACGCTGGTCACGCTGGGGCTGGTGCCGGTGCTGTACGAGTTGCTGTTCGGCGGGCGGCTGGCGCGCTGGCTGGCGCGGACGTCCACTCCCGGCGGGGTGGGCATGTCTGCATGAGACAAACGCGTTCATGATCTGAGGCGCTCAATCCTCGCGCAGGGGCGTTCATGGGCACACCGACCGCAACTGCACAGCCCCGCCCGTACCCGGTACGATTCGCAGTACCGCATTCGCCACCGGGCGCGGGCGCCGGCCACTGCGGCCCGCCCACACCGGCCCCCCGTTTTTCCCGCCAGCCCCAGGGCTGGCCACCACACCATGAACCACACGCTCCAACCCGCCGGCTGGGTCGAACCCCTCATCGACGACAGCGCGGCCCCGGCCCCGGTGGCCGAACACGGCGCCGCCGGCAGACAGCTGCGCGAGAACCACAAACTGGAAAAACGCCTGTGCCGCGAAGTCGGCCGCGCCATCGTGGACTACAACATGATTGAGGAAGGCGACCGCGTGATGGTCTGCCTCTCGGGCGGCAAGGACAGCTACGGCATGCTCGACATCCTGCAGAAACTGCAGGCGCGCGCGCCGGTGCGCTTCGAGCTCATCGTGGTCAACCTCGACCAGAAGCAGCCCGGCTTCCCCGACCACATCCTGCCGGCCTACCTGACCAAACTCGGCGTGAAGTTCCACATCGAGAACCAGGACACGTATTCCATCGTCAAGCGCGTGATCCCCGAGGGCAAGACCATGTGCAGCCTGTGCAGCCGGCTGCGCCGCGGCATCCTGTACCGCGTGGCCAGCGAACTGGGCGCGACCAAGATCGCGCTCGGCCACCACCGCGACGACATCCTGCAGACCCTGCTGCTCAACATGTTCTTCGGCGCCAAGCTCAAGGGCATGCCGCCCAAGCTGGTGAGCGACGACGGCCAGCACGTGGTGATCCGCCCCATGGCCTACGTGGCCGAAAAAGACCTCACCCGCTGGGCCGAGGTGCGGCAGTTCCCCATCATTCCCTGCACGCTGTGCGGCAGCCAGGAAAACCTGCAGCGCAAGCAGGTCGGTAACTTGTTGAAAGAGTGGGAAAAGAAGTTTCCGGGTCGGGTCGAGAACATGGCCTCGGCGCTGCAGAACGTGGTGCCCAGCCACCTGATGGACCGCGCGCTCTTCCCCTTCCAGACCATCCACGCCACCGGCCAGGCCAGCGAAGACGGCGACAAGGCGTTCGACGACGAACCCCTGCCCATGCCCGCCGCCCCGCCGGCGGACGCCTGGCCCGAAGCCGAGGCCGCCGGGAACGCCACGGTGGGCAAAGCGGTCATACCGATTGCGTCGGCGCACTGACCCAACCCGGTCCGCCGCCGGACCGCGCCACCCGCCGCAGGAGACCCCATGACCGTTCGACCTTCGACCACCCGAACCACCGCATCACGCCCCGGCCTCGCTCGTGGCCTGCGCAGCGCCCTGGTTGCGCTCACGCTGCTGGCCCTGAGCGGCTGCGCCAGCGTGTACCTGGTGGACAACCAGGTGCAGAGCTTCGCGCGCTGGGGCGACCGGCCCGCGGCGGCCCCGGCGCCCGCCGCCGTGCCCCAGGCACCGCAAAACTACCGCTTCGAGCGCCTGCCTTCGCAGCGCGAGGGCCGGTCCGCCGCCGCACAGGACGAGCTGGAGAACCTGGCCCGACCGGCCCTGTCGCGTCTCGGCTGGTCACCGGCCGAGACGGCCTCGTCGGCCCCCTGGACGGTGCAGGTCGCCGCGGACACCCTGCGCCTGCCCCGCTCGCCCTGGGACGACCCATGGCACGGACCCTGGGGCGGCTTTGGCCTGTCGGGGCATCGCGGCCACGTGGTCAACGTCCATGGCCAGATCGTCTGGGCGCCGATGTTCATGCACCTGGACCCGCCCTACTACAAGCGCGAGGTCTCGCTGGTGATCCGCCACGCGGCCAGCGGCCAGGTGGTGTACGAAACCCACGCCGCCCACGAAGGCCCCTGGAACAGCACGCCCGGGCTGTGGTCGGCCATGATCGACGCGGCGCTGCGCGATTTCCCGACCCCACCCAGCGGTGTGCGGCAGGTCAACATCGAAGTCCCGCGCTAAAACCGACGCGGGGGGTTGCACCTCAGAGGCTGAGAGTTTTTCGGGCGTGTCCGAGCAACGCGCCACAACGCGCCCAATCAAGGCGCAAAGCACAGCCATAGCTCGGGCTATGGCGCGCATTTGCAACGCCGAGTGGGTGCGTTTTGGCGTGGTGAGCGGGCATGAGCGAAAGACTCTCAGCCTCTCAGTCCAGGAACGCCCGGATCGCGTCGCCCAGCGCGTCCATGCTGTCCTGCTTGCCCATCACGTCGCACACGCCGGCTTCGGCGGCCTCGGCGATCAGGCGGTCGTTCACATGGCCCGAGACGATGGCCACCCGCAGGCCCGGGCGCAGCTGCCGCAGCTCGCGCGCCACCTCGACCCCGCAGAGCCCGGGCATGTTCTGGTCCGTCACCACCAGGTCCACCGCGTCCTGCGGGTGCGCGCGCAGCCACTCCAGCGCCGCCTCCCCCGATTCGAAGGTGCTCGCCCGGTAGCCCTGCTTGCGCAGCAGGCGCCCCACCAGGAACACCATGGCCTCGTAGTCGTCGATGTAGATCACGTGTTTGCCCGGGTTCACCGGCGCGGCCACGGGCACGGCGGCGTCCGGTGGCGCGTCCTGGGCCTCTGGCGGCAACGCGCCGGTGGCCAGCGGCAGGTAGACGTCGAAACGCGCGCCGGCACCCGGGCTGCTGTGCAGCGCGATGGCGCCGCGGTGCGCCTTGACGATGCCGTGCACCACCGCCAGCCCCAGCCCGGTGCCCGCGCCCGGGGCCTTGGTGGTGAAAAAGGGCTCGAAGATGCGGCGCTGTGTCTCCTCGTCCATGCCCGGCCCGTTGTCGGCCACGCTCAGGCAGGCGTAGGCGCCGCTGGGCAGTTCGCCGAGCTGCAACGCCTGCGACGCGTCGAGGCACACCTCGCGCAGCGCCACCGTGATGTCGCCCGAGCGGCCCTCCAACGCCTGCCAGGCGTTGGTGCACAGGTTCATCAGCACCTGCTGCATCTGGGTGGCGTCGGCCAGCACCGGCAGCGCGGTGGCCGGCAGCCGCGTGACCAGCCGGAACCCGGCGGGCAGCAGCGAACGCATCAGGCCCAGCGCCTCCTCGACCAGCGGCGTGAGCGGCTGGCGCTGCATTTCCTGCGTCTGGCGGCGGCTGAAGGTCAGGATCTGCTGCACCAGCTGGCGGGCGCGGATGGCAGCCCGGCTGATCTCGGCCAGGCTTTCCTGCGCCGGGTGGTGCGCGCCCACGTCTTCGCGCGCCAGCGCCAGGTTGCCCAGGATGGCGGCGAGCAGGTTGTTGAAATCGTGCGCCACGCCCCCGGCCAGGGTGCCGATGGCCTCCATCTTCTGCGACTCGCGCAGCTGCGTCTCCAGCGCGCGCTGATGGGCCTCGGCCTGCTTGTGTTCGGTGATGTCGGTGTGGGTGCCCACCATGCGCAGCGGCTGGCCGTCGTCGTCGCGCCCGATCACCATGCCGCGCGAGAGCACCCACTTCCAGCGGCCGTCCTTGCAGCGCACCCGGTGTTCGTTGCGGTACACCAGGGCGCGCCCCTCGAAATGCGCCTGCCGGTCGACCCGCATCTGCTCCACGTCGTCGGGGTGGGTCCGGCTGTCGAGCTCGGCGGCCAGATTGCACAGCTCGTCGTCTTCGTAGCCGAACATGCGCTTGATGCTCCGGGACAAAAACTCCTCGCCGGTCTTCAGGTTCCAGTCCCAGACCCCGTCGCCCGCGCTCTCCAGCGCCAGCTTCCACAGCGCCTCGTTCGAGTGCAGGGCGGCCTCGACGCGTTTGCGGTCGGTCACGTCGAGCAACACGCCCACCCGCAGAAAGCCCTGCTCGTCCGACGACACCGTGCAGGAGCGGCGAAACACCCACTTGATCTGGCCGTCGGGCAGGACGATGCGGAACTCACCGCCCAGGTCCACCGGCCCCTGGCCGATGGCCTGCAGGTCCTGGCGCAGCAGGGGCACGTCGTCGGGGTGGCGGTAGCGCGCGATCAGCTCGGGGTCGCGCATCAGGTCCTCGGGGCCGAAACCGTAGATGTCGCGCACGCCCGGGCTCACGTAGCGGTATTCGCGCCCGCCGTCGCGGCGCACGTAGACCACGAACACCAGGCCCGGCACCTGCGCGGTGATCTGCCGCAGGCGCTCTTCGCTCTGCACCAGCGCCTCCTGGGCCTGGATGCGTTCGGTGATGTCTTCCACCGTGCCCTCGTAGAACAGGATGCGCCCGGCCGCATCGCGCACCACGTGGGCGTTTTCATTGATCCAGATCCGCTCGCCCGTCTTGTGGCGCCGGATTTCGGAGACGAAGCCCCGCACGAAGCTGTCGCGCTCCAGCAGGCGTTTGAACTCGTCGCGCCGCCGTGGATCCACATACCATTCCAGGGCGATGTCTTTCACACTGGCCAGGTGTTCGGCCTCGCTGCTGTAGCCATTGAGCGCCACCAGCGCCGGGTTGGAACGCAGCATCCGGCCCTCGGGCGAGCTGCGGTAGGCCCCGATGGGCAGAAAGCTGAACAAAGAGGAGAAATCCTCGTCCGGGACACGGGCGTCTGGCGTCATGGGCCGATTCTGGCCGAAAGCCCGCCCATCCATGCGTGAAAAACAGCCCGGTTTTCGCGCTTGGCCGCGCCGTTTGCAGCCAGCGGCCAAACCGCTACAGTGCGTGTTTGCATCGACAAACCCACAGGACGCCCCCTTTGCAGATCACCCGCATCCTGGCCGTGCGCCACGGTGAAACCGCCTGGAACCGCGACACCCGCATCCAGGGCCACACCGACATCGACCTCAACCCGCATGGCCGCTGGCAGGCCCAGCGGCTGGCGCGCGCGCTGGCCGACGAAACGATCCACGCCATCTACGCCAGCGACCTGAGCCGCGCCCGGGAAACGGCACAGGCCGTGGCGAGCCGGCATGGCAAGCCGGTGCACACCCACACCGGCCTGCGCGAGCGCCACTTTGGCAGCTTCGAAGGCCGCACCTGGGCCGAGCTCGAAGCCCACCACCCCGCGGAAAGCCTGGCCTGGCGCAAGCGTGTGCCCGACTTCGCGCCACCCGGCGGCGAGTCGCTGCGGCAGCTGCAGGCGCGCGTGGTGCACACGGTGGTCGAACTGGCCGCGCGCCACCCCGGCGAACAGGTGCTGATGGTGGCGCACGGCGGCGTGCTCGACATCCTCTACCGCGCCGCCACCCGGCTCGAACTGCAGGCGCCACGCAGCTGGGAGCTGACCAACACCGCCATCAACCGCCTGCTGTGGTCGCCCGAGGGCCTGACCCTGGTGGGCTGGGCCGACACCACCCACCTGCAGGCCGCCGAGGGCAACGACGCGCTGGACGAACGCCACGCCTGACGGAGCCGCATGACCAAGACCTTTGCATCCCTCCGATGGCAGCGTGCGCTGGACTGGGTCGGCCACAGCGTCGAGGCCATCGACACCCCGGCGCTGGTGATCGACCTTGACGCCATGGACCGCAACCTGGCGCGCATGGCCGCCTTCGCCGCCGAACGCGGCCTGCGGCTGCGCCCCCACGCCAAGCTGCACAAGAGCGCCGAGCTGGCGCGGCTGCAGATGGCGCACGGCGCCGTGGGCGTGTGCGTGCAGAAGACCGACGAAGCGCTGGCCCTCGCCCAAGGCGGTGTGGGCGACATCTTCATCAGCAACGAAGTGATCGCTCCGGCCAAGCTGGCTCGGCTGGCCCAGGCGGTGCGCGAGCTGCCCACGCGGTTCGCCATCGCGGTGGACAGCGCCCTGGGCATCGCGCGGCTGGCCACTGCGCTGGCCCAGGCGGGCGTGGAGCGCCCCCAGGCCATCGACGTGTTCATCGAAATCGACGTCGGCCAGGGTCGCTGCGGCCTGCCACCGGGCGAAGCGGCGCTGGCGCTGGCGCGCCAGATCGCCGACCACCCCGCGCTGCGCTTCGCGGGCCTTCAGGCCTACCACGGCCGGGCGCAGCACCTGCGCACGCTGGCCGAACGCCAGCGCGCGATCGAAGGCGCCACCCAGGCCGTGGCCACCACCCGCGACGCGCTGGCCTCGGCCGGCATCGCCGTGCCGCTGGTCACCGGCGCGGGCACCGGCAGCTTCGCGCTGGAGGCCGCCAGCGGCGTCTGGGACGAGCTGCAGACCGGCTCCTACCTGTTCATGGACGCCGACTACGCCGCCAATCAACCGCACCCCGAGGCACCGGTCTTCGAACACGCCCTGTTCGTCAAGACCCAGGTCATGAGCCGCAGTGCGCACCACGCCGTGTGCGACGCCGGCCACAAGAGCCACGCCATCGACAGCGGCCTGCCCCAGGTGAGCTTCCCCGGCGGGCTGCTGTACGCCAACGGCGGCGACGAACACGGCCTGCTGCGTGCCGAGGGCGACACACCGCTGCCCGGGCTGGGCGAGACGGTCTGGCTGATCCCCGGCCACTGCGACCCCACGGTCAACCTGCACGACGCCATGGTGGGCGTGCGCGGCGGCCTGGCGGCCGGGCGGGTGGAGCGCATCGTGCGCGTCGACGCACGGGGCGCCGCGGGGTAAAGAAACGCGGAACAGGCCCCTCGCGGCGCGCGCCTCCGCAAGGGCCCGTTCAGCGTTTGCGCGCTACGGCAGCGGAAAGACCCGCGCCTCCAGCCCCAGCGCGCGGATGCGCTCGGCGGCGGCTTCGGCCTGTGGCCCGGTGGTGAACGGGCCGGCGCGCACCCGGACGCGCGGGCCCTTGGCCATCGCCACCGTCTGCGTGAACGCGGGCAGGCCCGCCTCGATCAACCGGTCGTGGGCTTTCCGGGCGTTGGCGGGGTCGGCGAACAGACCCACGTTGATGGCAAAGCCAGCGGAAGACGGCGCGGCGGGCTGGGCTTCGGCAGCGGCAGCGATGGAGGTGGAGGCCAGGACGGGTGGCGGCGTCGGCGCCACCTGGGGCACGCGCCGCGCGGCGGGCGCTGGCGGCGGCGTGTTGACCGACCCCACAGCCGATACCCGCCCGGCCGGCACCACCGACCAGGCCACATAACCCCCAACCAGCGCCACCACCAGCACGCCATTGATCACCACCAGCCCCCAGAGCCGGCGCCGCGTGCTGGCCTGCCGCTCCAGCGCGGCACAGGCTTCGCGCACGGTGCGGGCCTCGCGCACGGCGCGCGTGATGCGGCGGCGGGTCTCGGCGTGCAGCCAGGCGCTGCCGTAGGCGCCCGGGATGGCGATGCTCAACACCAGCAGGGCGCCCAGCACGCCCCATTCCACCGCGGCGGGCCATTGCAGCCAACGCCGGCCCACGCCCAGGACCAGCAGCGACAGCCCTTCCGCGCAGGCCACGTACACCAGCGCGGCGATCCAGAGCTGGCGAAACACCAGCCAGCTCAGCGTGAGAAAACCCGCGGCCCAGTTCCACGCCGGGCCGGCCCGCCCCGCCTCGTTGAAGCGCGCGAACAGCGCGAGGTAGTGCGCCGTGTTCACCGGCCCGATGGCGGCGCGGTACAGCGCGGTCGTGGCGCTCTCCGGGGCGTTCGCGGCGGGCAGCGGGGTGGCGGGCATGCCGGATTCTGGCACGGTGACTGCGGGTTGATGCCAGCGCCACGCGGTGGCGAAACTCGCCACAATGCCCGCATGCTCCGACCCCACCACCGCGCCTTTTCCCCATGAGTCCCAGCCAGATCATCGTGCTGGCCGTACCGGTTTTCCTCGCGCTCATCGCCATCGAATTCGTGATCGGCCTGCGCCGCGGCCGCAACACCTACCGGCTCGACGACGCCATCAACAGCGTCTCGCTGGGCATGCTGAGCCAGGCCAGCGCGGTGTTCACGCCGCTGCTCAGGATCGGCGTCTACACCGCCGTGTACAGCAGCCTGGCGCTGGTGCCCGACGCCGGTTTCTGGACCACGCTGCCCGGCTGGCTGCTGGCCCTGCTGTTCTACGACTTCCTCTATTACTGGAACCACCGCCTGGGCCACACCGTGGGCATCTTCTGGGCCGCGCACGTGGTGCACCACCAGAGCCAGGACTACAACCTCTCCACCGCCCTGCGCCAGCCCAGCAGCTACCCGCTGCTGGGCTGGGTGTTCTACCTGCCGATGGCGCTGGCCGGCGTGCCGCCACTGGTGTTCGTGGTGGTGGGGCTGGTCGATCTGCTCTACCAGTTCTGGATCCACACCGAACACGTGGGGCGCCTGGGCTGGTTCGACCGCGTGTTCGCCTCGCCCTCCAACCACCGCGTGCACCACGCCGTGAACGAGCGCTACCTGGACAAGAACTACGGCGGCATCCTGATCCTGTGGGACCGGTTGTTCGGCAGTTTTCAGGCAGAAGACCCGCGCGAACCCTGCGTCTACGGCACGCGCAGCCCGCTGGCCAGTTGGGACCCGCTGTGGGCCAACGCCGAGGTCTACTGGGCGCTGGGCCAGGATGCCTGGCGCACGCGCCGCTGGGCCGACAAGCTGCGCCTCTGGTTCAAACCACCGGGCTGGCGGCCGGCCGACGTGGCGGCGCACCACCCCAAGCCGGCGTTCGACATCACCGCCGTGACCCCCTACGCACCCCCCGTTGCCCGCCCGGCGGCGGTCTTCGCGGCCCTGCAGTTCGTGGCCTTGCTGGCTGGTGTGGCGGCGTTTCTCTGGCAGGCCGACACCGCCCCGCTGGCGCACAACATTGCCGGGTTCGCCGCGCTGCTGGCCGGGCTGTGGGCCGTGGGCGCACTGCTGCAAGGCCGCATCACCATGGGCGAGGTACTGCTGATCGAATGCGCCGCCTTGTCCATGGCCAGCGCCACCATCGGCTGGCCCACGGTGCACCTGGTCTTCAAGCCCCTGAGCATGCTGGTGGCGCTGGGCCTGGTGCTGCGGGCCATGCGCGCGCCCTCAGCCCGCCTGCGGGGCGCCCCCTGGCTGCTGGCCGCGCTCGCCGCTTCGCTGGCGGGCGACGTGTTCCTGATGCTCGACGGCCTGTTCATTCCCGGTCTGGCGGCCTTCCTGCTCGCCCACATCGCCTACACCGTGCTGTTCCGCCAGGGCGTGCCCTGGCTGGCGAACCGCCGAGCGCTGGGCGCGGTGGCCACGGTGGGGCTGGGCATGTATGCCGTGTTGTGGTTCGGTGGCCTGCCCACCGGGCTGCGCGGGCCAGTGGCGGCCTATGTGCTGGCCATCGGCCTGATGGCCGCGCAGGCCATGGGCCGCGCCAGTGTGCTGCGCGACGGCCCCTCTGTGATGGTGGCGGTGGGTGCCGCGTGTTTCATGGCGAGCGACGCGCTGCTGGCCCTCAACCGCTTCGTGAGCCCGCTGCCGATGTCGGCCTTCTGGGTGCTGGGCAGCTACTACGCCGCGCAGTGCCTGATGGTGATGGGCGTGCTGCGCGGCAGCGCCCCAGGGCTCACTCGCTGAACAGCGCGCCCTCGTTCGCCGGTGGCGCCACCCCCAGGTGGCGGTAGGCCGCCAGCGTGGCGATGCGCCCGCGCGGCGTGCGCTGCAGAAACCCCTGCTGGATCAGGTAAGGCTCGATCACGTCCTCGATGGTGTCGCGCTCTTCGCCGATGCTGGCCGCGATGTTGTCCAGCCCCACCGGCCCGCCGTCGAAGCGGTGGATCACGGCTTCGAGCAGCTTGCGGTCCATCAGGTCGAAGCCCTGCGGGTCCACGTCGAGCATGGCCAGCGCGCGGTTGGCGATGTCCAGCGTGATGGTGCCGCGGCCCTTCACGTCGGCGAAGTCGCGCACGCGGCGCAGCAGCCGGTTCGCGATGCGCGGCGTGCCGCGTGAGCGGCGCGCGATCTCGAAACCGCCCTCTTCGTCCATGGGCGCGTTCAGCAGGCCCGCGCTGCGCTTGACGATGCGCGCCAGCTCTTCGGCGGTGTAGAACTCCAGCCGCGCGACGATGCCGAAACGGTCGCGCAGGGGGTTGGTCAACATGCCCGCGCGCGTGGTCGCGCCGACCAAAGTAAAGGGCTGCAGGTCCAGTTTGATGCTGCGCGCCGCCGGCCCTTCGCCGATCATGATGTCGATCTGGTAGTCCTCCAGCGCGGGGTAGAGGATTTCCTCGACGACCGGGCTGAGCCGGTGGATCTCGTCGATGAACAGCACGTCGTTGGCTTCCAGATTGGTCAGCAGCGCGGCCAGATCGCGTGGTTTTTCCAGCACCGGGCCGCTGGTCTGGCGCAGGTTCACGCCCAGCTCCTGCGCGATGATGTGCGAGAGCGTGGTCTTGCCCAGGCCCGGCGGGCCGAACAGCAAGACGTGGTCCAGCGCCTCGCTGCGCTTCTTGGCCGCGCCAATGAAGATTTCGAGCTGTTCGCGCACCTTCACCTGGCCCACGTATTCGTCGAGCAGCTTGGGGCGCAGCGCGCGCTCGATCGCTTCCTCTTTGGGCGACGCGGGCGCGGCGGACACCACGCGGGGCGCGGGGGCGAAATCGTCGGTCTGGATGCTCATGGGGTGCTCACTTCGCCAGCGCCTTCAGCGCCAGTTTGATGCCGTCGCTCACGCCCACATCGGCCGGCAGGGCCTTGAGGGCGGCGGCGGCGTCTTTTTCGCTGTAGCCCAGCGCCATCAGGGCCTGCTGGATGTCGCTCTGCACATCGCTTTGCACCGGGCCTCCGCTGGCCAGGTTCAGGTCGGCGCCGAGCTTGCCTTTGAGTTCGAGCAGCAGGCGTTCGGCGGTCTTCTTGCCGATACCGGGCACCTTGACGATGCGCCCGCTGTCCTGCGCGCTGATGGCCTGGGACAGATCGGCCACGCTCATGCCCGACAACACCGACAGCGCCGTGCGCGGCCCCACGCCGCTGATCTTGATGAGCTGGCGGAAGGCCTCGCGTTCGGGCGCGCTGCCAAAGCCGTACAGGATCTGCGCGTCCTCGCGCACCACGAAGTGCGTCAGCAGCGACACTTTGTCGCCCGCGCCCGGCAGGTTGTAGAAAGTGCTCATGGGCACGTCCACCTCGTAGCCCACGCCGTGGCAGTCGATCAGGATCTGCGGCGGATTCTTTTCCAGCAGGGTGCCGGTCAACTTGCCTATCATTGGGAACTTTCCTTTGTAAGTCGTTCGCCAGGCCGCCCCGGGAACGACCGCACCCCCTCGGGGGGCCATCAACTTCACGGATTATCGGTTTGATTCTCAGACACACCTTCTCCCCGCCCGACAACCTGCGCATGGGCCATTTGTGCGGACCGATGGACAGCCACATTCGCAGCATCGAGGCGGCGCTGCAGGTCAAGGTGGCGCACCGCTTCGAGCAGTTCCGCGTCGAGGGCCCCAAGGCCAAGGCCAGCCAGGCGATGGAGACGCTGCAGGCGCTGTACGAGATGGCGAAGAAGCCGATCCCCGCCGAAACGGTGCAACTCATGCTCAGCGGAGACACCGCCCTGCCGGCCACGGGCGACGACGCCCTGGCCATGATGACGCGCCGCGGCGAGGTGCGCGGGCGCACGCCGGCCCAGGCGCGCTACCTGGAAAACATGGCCACGCACGACATCACCTTCGGCATCGGCCCGGCCGGCACCGGCAAGACCTACCTGGCCGTGGCCTGCGCGGTGGACGCGCTGGAGCGCAGCGCCGTGCAGCGCATCGTGCTCACGCGCCCGGCGGTGGAGGCCGGCGAAAAACTCGGTTTCCTGCCCGGCGACCTGGGCCAGAAGGTGGACCCGTACCTGCGCCCGCTCTACGACGCGCTGCACGACCTGATGGGTTTCGACAAGGTGCAAAAGGCCTTCGAGCGCCAGCAGATCGAGATCGCGCCGCTGGCCTTCATGCGCGGGCGCACGCTCAACCACGCCTTCGTGATCCTGGACGAAGCGCAGAACACCACGGTCGAGCAGATGAAGATGTTCCTCACCCGCATCGGTTTCGGCAGCAAGGCGGTGGTGACGGGCGACGTGAGCCAGATCGACCTGCCGCGCACCGAACTCAGCGGCCTGATCGACGCCGAGCGCGTGTTGAAACGCGTGCAGGGCATCGCCATCACGCGCCTGAGCAGCGCCGACGTGGTGCGCCACCCGCTGGTGGCGCGCATCGTGGACGCCTACGAAGCGCGCCACCCCAGCACCGACGTGGCCCCCGCCAAACGCGCGCGCCGCACGGCCGCCTGAACCCCTTTCCCGCCATGGCCCTGCCCTCCCTGAGCCTCTCCCTGCAATTCGGCGCGCTGCAAGACGCCGCGCCCCACCGCGCCGCGCTGCCCCGCCACAAGGTGATGCGCTGGATCCGCCACGCGCTCGACACCGACGCCGAGATCACGGTGCGCATCGTCGACGCCGAAGAAGGCCAGGCGCTCAACCGCGACTACCGGCACAAGGATTACGCCACCAACGTGCTCACCTTCGACTACGCCACCGAACCGGTGGTGATGGCCGACCTGGTGCTGTGCGCACCGGTGGTCGCGCGCGAGGCCGCCGACCTGGGCAAACCATTGGCCGAGCACTACGCGCACCTGCTGGTGCACGGCGCGTTGCACGCCCAGGGCTGGGACCACGAAACCGGCGAAGAGGACGCGCAGGCGATGGAAGCGCGCGAGACCCAGATCCTGGCCGGGCTCGGCGAGCCGGACCCGTACCGGCGCGACTGAACCGGCAGCGCCGGACCGCCCCCAGAGCAAGTTGAGCCACCAAGAGACACCGCGGAACCGGCTTTGCCGGGCCGCAGGTGTCGCCCCCTTGAGGGGGTCGCGCGAAGCGCGGCAGGGGTGTTTCACCTACACAGGCTGCGCACCCATCGCCTCGACTTCCATCAACAGCTCGCTCCGGCAGATGTCGGCCCGCAGGCACACCAGGGGCGCCGCGCCGATGCGCTGCTCCAGCACGGCCTGCACCACGGCCTGGTCCGCCGCGTGGCGGATGTACACCCGGTAGCTCAACGCAGGCAGGGTGAAAGCGCCGCCGCGCGCATGGCGGTTGGCCTCGGCGACCACGGCGGCGATGTTGTCCATCGCCTCCAGGCTCTGCGCCCGCACGTCGCCGAGGTGCACGCTGCGGTGGCCGACGATGCTGGCCGTGCCCGAGATGAACAGCAGCTCCTGCCCCGGCGGGTAGGCCAGCGCGGCGCGCGAAAACGTGGGGCTGCGCGGCCCGTAGTCGGCCGGGTAGTGGTAGGCGCTGACCTGGCGCGGGTTCTCGACCGGCACCACGGGCGTGGCGCCCGCCAGGAAGGCGATCGACAAGGGCCCGCCGGCCAGGCCGAGGGCGCAGGCGGCCGGCACCTGGCCCTCCACGCCGCGGGCGCTCTGCACAAACGCCGAGCCGCGCCCCAGGTTGAACAGCCGGTAGCGTTCGAGCTCGCCAGCCTGGCCGGTGATGTCAGCCATGTAGTTCCAGACCCGCCACAGATGCGGCAAGCCCTGCGCGTCGAGCAGGCGAAACAGGCTGGCATAGGCCTGCTCGCTGAGGCTTTGCAGGGCGTCCGGATCGGCCGGCGGTTCGTCGAGGTCGATCTGGCCGAACAGCACGTCGCCGCTGCGCCGCCAGTGGATGCCTTCGGTGTGGCCCTGCAGCGTGGGCGCATCCGCCACCCAGGTTTCGTGCAGCGCGCCCGGCCCGGCGCCCAGCAGTGGCGCTTCCAGGCGCTGCACCGGCCAGCCTGGCCGGCCGGCGGGCAAAGGCCGGCCCAGCAGGCTGGCGCCCAGCACGCGGGCGCCGTCGCCGGTGAACGGGGAATCGGTGGAAATCAACTCAAGCGTCATGGGTTCACAGCGGGGAAGAAGTAGGTGGCGTCATGCGCAGCGGGATCGTCACCGGGCCATCGTTGACGAGGTGCACCCGCATGTCGGCGCCGAAGCGGCCGGTCTGCACAACAGGATGCGCCGCGCGGGTTTTCCGAACGAAGTCGTCGTAGAGCGCCTCACCCAGCGCCGGCGGCGCCGCGTTGCTGAAGCCGGGCCGGTTGCCGCCCGTCGTGTCGGCCGCCAGCGTGAACTGGCTGACGATCAGCAGGCCACCGCCCACGTCCTGCACGCTGCGGTTCATCTTGCCCTGCTCGTCGGAAAAAATGCGCAGCTTCAAGATCTTGGCCAGCAGCTTATCGCCCACGGCCCCGGTGTCACCGGGCTCAGCGCAGACCAGCACCAGCAGGCCCGGGCCGATCTCGCCCACCGTCTCGCCCGCGATCACCACGCGGGCCTCGCTCACGCGCTGCAGCAAAGCGATCAAATCAAGTCCCTTTCGTCTTCAAAATGCGCTTCCACGTCGCTGGGCAGCAGCTGGATGCTGGCGCGCAAGCCGGGCACCGCGCTCATCAGCGCCTGCTCCACGCTGCCCCGCACCGCGGCCGCGCGCCCGAGCGACCAGGCCGCGGGCATGTGCATGTGCAGATCCACGAAGCGGCGTTGCCCGGCCTTGCGGGTGCTCACGTGGTCGAAGCGGATGATGGCGGTTTCGCCGCGCTGGCTCGCGAATCCGTCCAGCGTCTGCTGGATCGTGGCCATCACCTCGGGCTCCACCGCTTCGTCCATCAACCCCTGCGACGAACGCCAGAGCAGATGAAAACCTTCTTTCAGGATGTTCAACGCCACGCCGATGGCCACCACCGGGTCCAGCCAGAGCCAGCCCGTGAAATGCACCAGTGCGATGCCGATCACCACACCGGCCGAGGTCCAGACGTCGGTGATCAGGTGCTTCGCATCGGCTTCGAGCGCGATCGAACGGTGTTGCTTGGCCGCGCCGAACATCACCCAGGCCAGCAGGCCATTGAGCGCCGAGCTGGCCACCGACAGCGCCAGACCCCAGCCCACCTGCTCGATGGGTTGTGGATCGAGCAAACGGTGCACCGCCGTCCAGACGATGCCCAGCGCGGCCACGATGATCAGGATGCCTTCGAAGCCGGAGGAGAAATACTCGGCCTTGTGGTGGCCGTAGGGGTGGTCTTCGTCGGCCGGGCGCGCGGCGATCGTCACCATCACCAGCCCGAAGACGGCGCTGGCCAGATTCACCAGTGACTCCATGGCGTCGGACAGCAGGCCCACCGAATCGGTGACCACCCAGGCCAGGGTCTTGAGGGTGATGGTGATCACGGCCACCGCCACGGAGGCCATCAACAGGCGCCGGGGCGTCAGAAATCGCATGATCATGGCTGCACCACTTGTCAATCAGAAAAGTCCGGCGGGGTTTCTGGGGTTCAGCGGCTGGGGCGTGAAGCGTGCTGCGCCCGGGGGCCGGCCCAGCGGAGCGGCCCGCGCCGCGTCACAGCAGACCGACGCGAGCGAACTTGCGTTTGCCCACCTGGACGACGTACGTCCCCACATCGAGCTTGAGCCCCTTGTCACTGACGACCGCGCCGTCGATGCGCACGCCGCCGCCGTCGATCAGGCGGTTGCCCTCGCTGGACGATGCCGCCAGACCGGCCGCCTTCAACAGCGCACCAATGCCCATGGGCGCGCCCGACAGCGACACCTCGGGAATCTCGTCGGGCACACCGCCCTTGCTGCGGTTGATGAAGTCCTGCTCGGCCGCTTCGGCGGCCGCAGCGCTGTGGAAGCGGGTGGTGATTTCCTTGGCCAGCATCACCTTGGCGTCCTTGGGGTTGCGCCCGCCGTCAATCTCCCGCTTCAGCGCCTCGATCTCGGCCAGCGTCCTGAAGGACAGCAGCGTGTACCAGCGCCACATCAGCGTGTCCGAGATGCTCAGCACCTTGGCAAACATGGTGTTGGCTTCTTCGGTGATGCCGATGTAGTTGTTCTTGGACTTGGACATCTTCTCGATGCCATCCAGACCTTCGAGCAGCGGCATGGTCAGGATGCACTGCGGCTCCTGACCGTACTCCTGCTGCAGATGCCGCCCCATGAGCAGGTTGAACTTCTGGTCGGTGCCACCGAGCTCCAGGTCGCTCTTGAGCGCCACCGAGTCGTAGCCCTGCATCAGCGGGTACAGGAACTCGTGCACGCTGATCGGCGTGCCGGCCTTGAAACGGTCGTGGAAATCGTTGCGCTCCATCATGCGCGCCACGGTGTACTTGGCCGCGAGCTGGATCATGCCCATGGAGCCCAGCGGCAGGCTCCATTCGCTGTTGTAGCGGATCTCGGTCCTGGCCGGGTCCAGCACCAGACTGGCCTGCCGGTAGTAGGTTTCGGCGTTGGCCTTGATCTGCTCGGGGGTCAGCGGTGGGCGCGTGTTGTTGCGCCCCGATGGGTCGCCGATCAGGCTGGTGAAATCGCCGATCAGGAAGATCACCTGGTGGCCCAGGTCCTGGAGCTGGCGCATCTTGTTGAGCACCACCGTGTGGCCGATGTGGATGTCGGGCGCGGTCGGATCCAGCCCCAATTTGATGCGCAGCGGCACGCCGGTGGCCTCCGACCTCGCCAGCTTCTTCACCCAGTCGTCCTGCGGGATCAGCTCTTCGCAGCCGCGCAGCGTCACGGCCAGGGCCTCGCGCACGCCTTCTGTCGGTTCACCCGGCCCAAAGGCCTGTTTTTGAGAACTTTTACCGTCTTTTTGAGAGGTATTCATACGGGTTTTTTCAGATGCTGCAGCCCTGGATCTGGCTATACTTTTGGTCGACAGAACCGTGGATTCTAGTTGGCATGATTCATGCCAACACAAAGTGTGTCCCTTGCCGTTGATCGGCCAGCGGGAACCACAATCCCCAACGCTGAATCTTTCCCCCATTTTTGTGCGCCGTTCACGCGGCGTGCCCGCTGGACCTGTATCTTGAAACCATCCACCTTGGACACGCTGAGCCTGACGGCGCGCACCGCACCGCAGCGTCTGGCCGCCAGTCTCGGTCGCCACCCGCGCCGCGTCATGGCCGGCATCGGCCTGCTGCTGCTGGGCACCGGCGTCACCGCATTCGGTCTCGCCCCGCTGGCCCCCGATGCCGCCACGCTGCCGGTGCATCAGGTGATCGAAGCCCTGGCCGCCGAGCCGCTGGCGCTGGAACTGCCCGCCGCTGCCGTCCCCTTCACCCTGTACCGCAGCGACACCGTGCGCCGGGACGACACCGCCCAAAGCCTGTTGCAACGCCTGGGCGTGCTGGATGCGGCCGCATCCGAATTCCTGCGCAACGATCCCACCGCGCGCCAGCTCTTTGGCGGGCGCGCCGGCAAACTGGTGACCGTCGAGACCAACGACCGCCAGGAACTGTTGCGCCTGAGCGCGCGCTGGTTGCCCGACGAAGGACAGGTGTTCCACCGCCTGGTGGTCGAGCCTGGCGTCGATGGCTTGTCCGCCCGGGTGGAAACCGGCGCGCTGGTCGCCAGCAACAAGCTCGCCGGTGGCGTCATCCACAGTTCGCTGTTTGCCGCCACCGATGAAGCCGGCCTGCCCGACAACGTCGCCGCGCAACTGGCCGAGATCTTTGCCTCCGACATCGATTTCCGGCGCGATCTGCGCCAGGGCGACCGCTTCAGCGTCGTCTACGAAAGCCTCGAGGCCGACGGCGAAAGCCTGCGCGCGGGCCGGATTCTCAGCGCGGTGTTCGTCAATAAGGAGCGCGCGCACGAAGCGGTGTGGTTTGAAGCCCCTGGCCAGAAGGGGGCCTACTACGGCTTCGATGGCCAGAGCTCACGCAAGGCCTTCCTGGGCTCGCCACTGGAGTTCACCCGGGTCAGCAGCGGCTACGGCATGCGCTTTCACCCCCTCTCCGGCAAACAGAAAGCCCACCTTGGTGTGGACTACGCCGCGCCCACCGGCACACCGGTTCGCACCGTCAGCGACGGCGTGGTCAGTTTCGCGGGATGGCAGCGCGGCTATGGCAACGTGATCGAAATCAACCACCGGGACAACAAGTCCACCCTGTACGCGCACCTGAGCCGCATCGACGTCCGGCGCGGCCAGCCCGTCGAACAAGGCGAGCGCGTGGGCGCTGTGGGCACCACCGGCGCCTCTACCGGGCCGCACCTGCATTTTGAATTCCGCGACCGCGGCGTGCACCAGGACCCGCTGGAGATCGCGCGCCGCAGCGAGAACATCCCACTGAACCCCGCATTGCGTTCGCGCTTCGATGCGGTGGCGCAGGTTCAGCGCATGCATCTGGATGCGGCCACCACCATCGAGCAGGCCAGCGCCGAATAGGGTTCGGTTCGATCAGAACAACAAAAAGGGGAGCCGATGGCTCCCCTTTTTTCATGACGTGAAGCCCCGCGTCAGACGCTGAAGCTCGATCCACACCCGCAGGTGCTGTTGGCGTTGGGGTTCTTGATCACGAACTGGGCACCCTCCAAGTCTTCCTTGTAGTCGATCTCGGCGCCGACCAGGTACTGGTAGCTCATCGCGTCGATCAGCAGCGACACGCCATTCTTCGTCATGGTGGTGTCGTCGTCGTTGACCACTTCGTCAAACGTGAAGCCGTACTGGAAGCCCGAGCACCCGCCGCCTTGCACGAACACGCGCAGCTTCAGGTCGGGATTGCCCTCTTCGGCAACCAACTCGGCCACCTTGGCCGCGGCGCTGTCCGTGAAGACCAGCGGTGCGGGCATTTCGGTCTGGATGTTGTCGGCCACTGCGCTCATGGTTCACCTCGTATCGTGGTTGTGGCGGGGTGGGCCCGCACGCGGAAAATGCTGGTGTGAATGTCGCCCATTCACCGGAAACTGAATGCTATAGCAAATCGCTCGGGAATGTGCTCAGCCGTTGTTTGCCGCCAGCTTCAGTGGGGGTTTCTCTTCGAGCCCGCCGGCCATGGGTTTGAGCTGGCCGGAGATGGTGGCGCCTTGGTGCATCTCCAGCGACTTGTACGACACGTCCCCTTCGATGCGCGCCTTGGGCTGGAGCTCCAGCAGATCGTAGGCAAACACGGGGCCCTTGACGGCACCGTTGATGATGACGTGGTCCGCATGGATCTGCCCGGTGGCACTGGCCGTTTCGCTGACCACCAGGATGCTGGGCTGCGCGTCGCTGGCTCGGATGTCCCCCACCACCTCACCATCGACCCGCAGGCCATCGTGGAACAGGACGTTGCCTTCGATGCGGGTGCCATGCGCGATCAGGCTTTTGATGGGTGGCTGCTTCTTTTTGCCAAACATGGGGAAATGCTCCAGACGACTAATGGTTATTCAAAGTTCAAAGCTTGAGGGTTTGCACCGACTTGACCGCGCCACCCTGCAGGATTTTGGCGGTCACGGTTTTTACCACGGCCTGAACGGGTACATCCACCAGTCCCTCCTGCCGCAGATAGCTCTGGATCAGCACCGGCTGGGGCTCCGGCGCCTGGGTCGTGGCCCAGGGCTTGCCATCGAGCGTGCCGGCGAAGGTGATTTCCAGCGTGCCCCGGAAGTCCGGGGCGTTTTTCATGGCCTGGATCATGAGTGCCTGCCATTTGAGCTGCCCTTGGGTCACGCGCTCCACCTGCAGGCCACGGATGCTCAGGGCATTCGTGCCCGAACCCGGAATGAGGCGCTCAAAAAACCCCAGGTCGCTGCGCAACACCTGGTTGTCGGTTTCGAGCTGGCGTATCTGTAACATGAGCTGCGCCTGGGCGGCCTTTTCGGCCGTGAGCAGGCTCTCGGACGTGTTGGACACGGACTGCGCCTTGCCCAGTTCGGCGCGAAGCACCTGCACTTCGGCGCGCAGCTGCTGCAACTCCTGCTTGGCGTTGCGGTCCAGGCCGGCAATGTCCTTGCCGAACTCGAAGGCCCACAGCGCCAACGCACCGGAAAAGCCCAGAACCACGGCCCCCAGGAGCCAGCGAAACGGCCACGGCAGGGCACTGCGCACCGAAACCCGGGGTGCGCTCACCGTCAACCTTCGGCGCAACAGGCGAAACCGCATTCACTCACCCTCCAACGATTCAGACGCCCACGTGGGACCCTCAGAAGCAAAAAACCGCCCCAAGACGAACTTGCGGGCGGCTTTCGCGGCAGGAGCCAGGCGCGTTAGCGCTTGCTGAACTGCTTGGCGCGGCGTGCGGAACGCAGACCGACCTTCTTGCGCTCGACTTCACGGGCATCGCGCGTGACGAAACCGGCTTGGGACAGTTCCGGCTTGAGCGTTGCGTCGTAATCGATCAGGGCGCGGGTGATGCCGTGACGCACCGCACCGGCCTGGCCGGACTCGCCGCCACCGTGCACGTTGACCATCACGTCGAAGGTTTCGGCGTGGTTGGTCAGCAGCAGCGGCTGCTTGGCGATCATGATGGAGGTCTCGCGGCCGAAGTAGGACTGGATGTCCTTGCCGTTGACCACGATCTGGCCGGAGCCTTTTTTCAGAAACACACGGGCGACGCTGGATTTGCGACGGCCGGTGCCATTGTTCCATTCACCAATCATCTCAAGGCTCCTTTAGAGTTCCAGCACTTGCGGCTGTTGGGCGGTGTGCGGGTGCTCAGCACCGCCGTACACCTTGAGCTTCTTGATCATGGCGTAGCCGAGCGGGCCCTTGGGCAGCATGCCCTTGACGGCCTTCTCGAGCGCGCGGCCGGGGTGCTTGGCCTGCATGTCGCGGAAGTTGGTGGCGTAGATACCGCCCGGGTAACCGGAGTGGCGGTAGTAAATCTTGTCGAGGGACTTGGTGCCCGTGACGCGGATCTTGGACGCGTTGATGATGACGATGAAGTCACCGGTATCGACGTGAGGCGTGTAAATGGCCTTGTGTTTGCCGCGCAAACGGAGAGCCACTTCACTGGCAACTCGTCCGAGGACCTTGTCGGTCGCGTCAATCACAAACCACTCGTGCGTCACGTCAGCGGGTTTGGCGCTGAACGTTTTGGTCATGAGTTTCTTTTCAAAGAAGTGGTTTGGCGGCTCTTTTCCACGGTCGGTTGTTCTCTGTCGGAACACTCTTAGGTGGGGTTTTGCACCCCGGTTGCCCGGTGCGCGGTCTTCGTCGCGGAGCCATGCGTTTCGCTGCGAAGCCCTCGATTGTACGAAACAACGGCTGTCGCTGGCAAGCGGGGCGGCAAGTTTTGTCTCTCACCAGGGTCGGGGGCGCTACCATCGGTGCATGTTCAGTTACCGACACGCCTTCCACGCCGGCAACCACGCCGACGTGCTCAAGCACACCACCCTGATCGCCACGCTGCGCCATCTGATGCAGAAAGAGGCCGGCATCACGCTGATCGACACCCACGCGGGCGCCGGGCTGTACCGGCTGGACGGCGACTACACCGAAACCGGGGGCGAGGCCAAGGACGGCGTGGTCAAGCTGATGGCGGCGCTGCGCCCGGCCGGCGCCGAGCCTGTGGCCGCCGCACCGGCGCTGGACGACTACCTGGACCTGATCGCCAGCTTCAACCCTTCGGGCCTGTTGCGTGTCTACCCGGGTTCGCCCTTCGTCATGCATTCCCTGCTGCGCACCGAATCGCGCGACCGGCTCAAGTTGTTTGAGCTGCACCCCACCGACAGCCGGACCCTGTCGGCCAACATCGGCCAGCTCGAAGCCGGCCGCCAGATCGCGGTGGCCTTGCAGGACGGATTCGAGGGCGTCAAACCGCTGCTGCCACCGCCCCCGTCGGCCACCGGCTCCAAGCGGGCCCTGGTGCTGATCGACCCCAGCTACGAGATCAAGAGCGACTACGGCAAAGTGAGCGCCTGCATACAGGAGCTCATCCGCCGCTTCCCGACCGGCACCTACCTGGTTTGGTACCCGATCATTCCGCGCCCGGAGGCGCACGACCTGCCACGCCGACTCAAGACCCTGGCCAACCAGGCGCAACGGCCCTGGCTGCACGCCACGCTGGCGATCGGGCAGGACCCGACGCACGGCCCGGACGACCGCCCCGGCCTGACCGCCAGCGGCATGTTCGTCATCAACCCACCGCACACGCTCAAGGCCGCGCTGCAGGCGACCCTGCCGCAACTGCTGGCCATTCTGGGACGCGGCCGGGGCAAGTCCCAGTCGCTGGACACCGGCGGCTGAGCCGTGCCGGCGCTTCAAGGACGCGCCAGCACCATCGTCCAGTAGCGGCCATAGGTGCTGCCACTGCGCTGCACGCAGGCCACGCCCACGTGCACATACCCCGTACGCATGAGGTTGCTGCAATGGCCGGGGCTGTCCAGCCAGCCTGACATCACGGCCGAAACGGATGACGGACCAGCGGCGATGTTCTCCCCCACCGAGGTCCAGGCGTAGCCCTCGGCCAGCACGCGCTGGTCGACGTTGCGGCCATCACGCCCGGTGTGCGAGAAATAGTTGTGCCCCGCCATGTCGGTCGAGTGGCGGGCCGCCGCTGAGAACAGGCGCGCGTCCCAGGCCAGCGGCGGCACCGCCGGCATGGCCGTCGAGCCACAGCTGCGCGCACGGGCCCTGGCCGCGTTGATCTGCTGGAGCAGGGTCGCCTGGAAGTCGGGCAGGCCGCAGCTGGTGCTGGCGTCCAGGGGCACCCAACCGCTGGCGGCCTGATCGGGCTCAGGGGCGTCGGCCCCATCGCCGCCGCCACAGGCGATCAACAGCGCCACCCCCACGGCCCCCACACCCATCCAGGCCGGCACACGCCGCGCCACCGGGCCAGGAAACACGAGGGAAGACATCATGAGGCGCGACTCTAGGGGCAAATGCCGCCCGTCGGGTAAGTGAATGTGTCGCCTCGCGGCACCTTCGGTAAAACCCTGATGCCGCTCCCCATAATTAACCAACCGATCGGTCGGTTAATTATCTATACTGCCGTCCTACCCGTGTCGCACCCACCGACCGGAGCAGGAGAAGCCCATGTACACCCAGTCTTTTTCGGTCGCGGACAGCGAGGCCAAGCCGGGCCTGAAGTCGGTGGCGCCACCGCCAGGCGCCGAAGAGGCGGCGCTGCAAACCCATTTCGATGCCGTGATCGACGCCGACGGCAAGATCGAGCCTCGCGACTGGATGCCCGAGGCCTACCGCAAGACCCTGGTGCGCCAGATCAGCCAGCACGCCCACAGCGAAATCGTGGGCATGCTGCCCGAGGGCAACTGGATCAGCCGCGCGCCCAGCCTGAAACGCAAAGCCATCCTGATCGCCAAGGTGCAGGACGAAGGCGGCCACGGCCTGTACCTCTATTCCGCCGCCGAGACGCTGGGGACCAGCCGCGACCAGATGCTCGACGGCCTGCACAGCGGCAAAGCGAAATACAGCTCCATCTTCAACTACCCCACGCTGAACTGGGCCGACGTCGGCGTGATCGGCTGGCTGGTCGACGGCGCGGCGATCATGAACCAGATCCCGCTGTGCCGCTGCAGCTACGGCCCCTACGCCCGCGCCATGATCCGCGTCTGCAAGGAAGAGAGCTTCCACCAGCGCCAGGGCTACGAGGCCCTGCTGGTGATGATGCAGGGCACGGCCGAGCAGAAGGCCATGGTGCAGGACGCGGTGAACCGCTATTGGTGGAAATGCCTGGCCATGTTCGGCCCGCCCGACGCCGACAGCCCCAACAGCGTGCAGGGCATGCGCTGGGGCATCAAGCGCATCAGCAACGACGACCTGCGTCAGAAGTTCATCGACGCGACCGTGCCGCAGGCCGAGGTGCTGGGCGTGACCCTGCCCGACCCCGACCTGAAATGGAACGAAGCGCGTGGCCATTGGGACCACGGCCCCATCGACTGGGACGAATTCTGGGCGGTGGTCAACGGCCACGGCCCCTGCAACAAGGAACGCCTGGCAACCCGCGTGAAGGCCCACGAACAAGGCCAGTGGGTGCGCGACGCCGCGATGGCGCACGCCGCCAGACAACAAGCCCGCAACCTGAAGGAGGCCGCATGAACAAAAGCCCTCACCCCAACCCTCTCCCCAAGGGAGAGGGAGCGCCCACATCGACACCCGCGCTCAAGGAATGGCCGCTCTGGGAAGTGTTCGTCCGCAGCAAGCAGGGCCTGGAGCACAAGCACTGCGGCAGCCTGCACGCCAGCGACGCACAACACGCGCTGCAGATGGCGCGCGATGTGTACACGCGTCGGCAGGAAGGCGTGAGCATCTGGGTGCTGCCGTCCAACGCCATCACCGCGAGCGAGCCCGACAGCAAGGACAGCTTCTTCGACCCGGCGGCCGACAAGATCTACCGCCATCCGACCTTTTACGAGATCCCTGAAAAAGTGGGGCACATGTGATGGCCGCGACCGACCCGAGCGCCGCGCAGGACCGCTCCAAGCCAGCGAGCGCCCCCTTGGGGGGCAGCGCACCACACAAAGTGGGAAGCGTGGGGGCTCCCATTGAGTATTTGCTGCACCTGGCCGACAACGCCCTGGTGCTGGGCCAGCGCAACGCCGAGTGGTGCGGCCACGGCCCCATCCTCGAAGAGGACCTGGCCCTGGCCAACAACAGCCTGGACCTGATCGGCCAGGCGCGGATGCTGTACCAGCACGCGGCCGGCTTCATCAACGCCGACCCGGCCGAGACGCTGCGATTCGCGCACCTGCAGGGTGCGCGCCAGAACGGCCTGATCACCGAAGACACGCTGGCCTACTTCCGCGACACCGCCGAGTTCCGTTGCCACACGCTGATGGAGCTGCCGCACCACGGCCCGCTGGTGGGCTATGCGGTGAGCGAACGCGACTACGCCGTGACCATCGCACGCAACTTCCTCGTCAGCGCGCTCATGGTGCTGGTGTGGGACCGCCTGCAGACCTCGAAGGACGCACAGCTGGCCGCCATCGCCGCCAAGTCCTTGAAGGAAGTGCGTTACCACCTGCGCCATGCGAGCGACTGGCTGGTGCGCTTCGGCGACGGCACCGAAGAATCCCACCGCCGCGCGCAGGCGGCCATCGACCACCTGCTGCCCTACTGCGAGGCCTTCTGGCAGCCGTCGCCCGCCGAGCAGGCGGCTTCGGCCGATGGCAGCGGCGTGGACACCGCCGCCCTGCGCGATCACTGGAACGCCCTCGTCAACGACACCCTGACCGAGGCCACGCTCTCGCGCCATGACCAGCCGCACGCGGGCTACGTGGCCCAGGGCCATGTGGGCGTGCACTCGGAGCACCTGGGCTTCCTGCTGGCCGAGATGCAGAGTCTGGCGCGTGCGCACCCGACCGCCATCTGGTGAACCCCATGGATGTGGCCACCCACCCCTCGCTGCAGGCCATCACCGAGGCACTGGCGCACCTGGCCGACCCGGAGATTCCGGTCATCAGCCTGCGCGAGCTGGGCATCCTGCGCGACGTGCGTGAAGGTGCAGACGGCGTGCCGGAAGTGGTGATCACACCCACCTACAGCGGCTGCCCGGCCATGGGCCAGATCGAAGACGACATCCATGCGGCCTTGACTGCTGCAGGACTGCCCGGTCGTGTCATCACGCAACTCTCGCCCGCCTGGACCACCGACTGGATGAGCGAGGGCGCGCGCGAGAAGCTGCGCGCCTATGGCATCGCGCCGCCGCAATGTGGCAGCCAGTCCGACACGCCCGCCGGGGTGGTGAAGTTCAGCCGCTACGCGGTGCGGCACACCGCGGTGCCCTGCCCGCAATGCGGCTCGCCCAACACCACACAAACCTCACCGTTCGGCTCCACCGCGTGCAAAGCCTTGTACCGCTGCCTCGACTGTCTGGAACCCTTCGATTACTTCAAGCCGTACTGACACCATGAGCCACGCCGCCCCCCGCTTCCACGAGCTCACCGTCTCGCGCATCCACCCCGAGGCCGCCGGATCGGTGGCGGTGTCGTTGCGCATTCCGCCCGAGCTGCGCGAGACCTTCGCCTTCGAGCCGGGCCAGTTCCTCACACTGCGCACAACCATCGCCGGGCAGGACGTGCGGCGCAGCTACTCCATCAGCAGCCCGCGCAGCCTGCTCACGCAACAGGGTGAACTCACGCTGGGCATCCGCCCGGTCGAAGGGGGCGTGTTTTCCAACTGGGCGGCGGCCGACCTCCAGGCCGGGGACACCCTCCGAGTGATGCCGCCCGACGGCCGCTTCACCGTGCACAAGCCGCGCGCCATCCACCGCGTGGGCTTCGCGGCCGGCTCGGGCATCACGCCCATCCTGTCCATCATGGCCAGCACGCTCGAAGAGTCGCCCGAAGCGAAATTCACGCTCGTCTACGGCAACCGCCGCATGGCCAGTGTGATGTTCAACGAAGCGCTGCAAGATCTGAAGGACCGTTACCCCGGCCGCCTCACGCTGATCCACGTGCTCTCGCGTCAGGCGCAGGAGGTGCCGCTGCTCGAAGGCCGCATCGACGGCGACAAGGTGCGCGCCATCATCGCTGCGCTGCTGCCGGTGGGCAGCATGGACGAGGTGTTCATCTGCGGGCCGGAGGCCATGATCGAGGCCACACAACAGGCGCTGCTGGAAGCCGGCGTGCGGTCCGACCGTGTGCACACCGAGCGCTTCACCTCGCCCACGCTGGAAGCCCTGCCCGCCGATCAGCGCCGGGCCGCGGTGCTGGGCCATCCGGCCGTGCCGACCAAAGGTGAAGTGGCGCTGACCGTGGTGCTCGACGGCAAACCCCACCAGCTGCGCATGGGCAAGGACGAACACGTGCTGGACGTGGCGCTCAACGCCGGCCTGGACCTGCCCTGGTCGTGCCGCGGTGGCGTGTGCTGCACCTGCCGCGCCAAAGTGGTGGAAGGCGCCGTCACCATGGACAAGAATTTCACGCTCGAACCCTGGGAGACCGACAAAGGCTTCGTGCTGAGCTGCCAGGCGCGACCGACCACGGACAAACTGGTGGTCAGCTACGACGAGCGCTGAACAAGACGGTCAGCGCTGCCGGCGCCCACCGGTCGAGCCGGAGCGCGTGCCCCACCCCCACACACGCCGAATATCCGGCTTCGCCGGTCCAAGGGTGTGGTCCCCCTGGGGGGAAGCCGCAACGCGGCGCAGGGGGGTCACACCGTGCCCAACGCCTGCTCCAGATCGGCGATCAGGTCGTCGATGTGTTCGATGCCGATCGACAGGCGGACCATGTCGGGGCTCACACCGGCCTTCTTCATCTCGTCGGGGTTGAGCTGGCGGTGCGTGGTGGTGGCCGGGTGGCAGGCCAGCGACTTGGCATCGCCGATGTTGACCAGGCGGGTGAAGAGCTGCAGCGCATCCTGGAAGCGCGCGCCGGCCGTGATCGCATCGCCAGTTTCAACGCCCCCACACTCCACCGCTTCGCGGGTCGCTGCCCCCCGAGGGGGCTGACCTTGCTCGGGGCGGCCCTTCGCAGCGGTCTTCAGGCCGAAGCTGATGATGCCGGAAGCCTTGCCGCCCATGGTCCGCTGCACCAGCGCGTGGTCGCGGTGATCGGGCAGGCCGGCGTAGTGGACCCAGGCCACCTTGGGGTGGTTCTGCAGGTGCGTGGCGACCTTGACCGCGTTCTCGCAGATGCGGTCCATGCGCAGCGCCAGCGTCTCGATGCCCTGCAGGATCTGGAACGCGTTCATGGGCGAGAGCGCCGCGCCCATGTTGCGCAGCGGCACCACACGGGCGCGACCGATGTAGGCGGCGGCGCCCAGCGCTTCGGTGTAGACCACGCCGTGGTAGCTCACATCGGGCTCGTTCAGGCGCTTGAAGCGGGCCTTGTGCTGGGCCCAGGGGAACTTGCCGCTGTCGACGATGGCGCCGCCGATGGTGGTGCCGTGGCCGCCCAGGTACTTGGTGAGCGAGTGCACCACGATGTCGGCGCCGTGCTCGAACGGGCGGCACAGGTAGGGGCTGGTCACGGTGTTGTCCACGATCAGCGGCACGCCCGCGGCGTGGGCCACGGCGGCGAGTGCGCCGATGTCGGTCACGTTGCCCAGTGGGTTGCCGATGGACTCGCAATAGATCGCCTTGGTCTTTTCGTCGATCAGCGCGGCGAACGCAGCCGGGTCGCGCGGGTCGGCGAAACGCACCGTGATGCCCTGCTGCGGGAAGGTGTGGGCGAACAGGTTGTAGGTGCCGCCGTAGAGCGTGGAGGCCGAGACGATGTTGTCGCCCGCTTCGGCGATGGTCTGGATCGCCGCCGTGATGGCCGCCATGCCCGAGGCCATGGCGAGCGCGCCCACGCCGCCTTCGAGCGCGGCCAGGCGCGCTTCGAGCACGCCATTGGTCGGGTTCATGATGCGGCTGTAGATGTTGCCGGCGACCTTGAGGTCGAACAGGTCGGCGCCGTGCTGCGTGTCGTCGAAGGCGTAGGCCACGGTCTGGTAGATCGGCACGGCCACGGCCTTGGTGGTGGGGTCGGGCGTGTAGCCGCCGTGCACGGCGATGGTTTCGATCCTCATGCTGTCGCTCTCCTGAGTGTGTTGTTGCGAATCCGCGCGCTCATTCTCTCAGCAGCTCCACCGCGGTCACCCCGCGCTGGCGCAGGCCCAGGGCGTTGATCGCCGCTTGGCTGAGATCGATGACGCGCCCGCGCCGGAAAGGCCCGCGGTCGTTGATGCGCACCACCACTTCCTGGCCGGTGCGCACGCTGCGCACCCGCACCCTGGTGCCGAAGGGCAGGGTCTTGTGGGCCGCCGTGAAGGCGTGCATGTCGTAGCGCTCGCCACTGGCGGTGCGCCGGCCGTGGAAACGCTTTCCGTACCAGGACGCGAGCCCTTGGTCGATCAAATCGTCGGGGGCAGATGGCGTCGCTGGCGCAGCGTGCGCCGCGGGAGCCTCCGCGCTGACAGGCCCGGGGGCTTCGGACGCGGGCGAAGGCGTCGGTGCGGCTGTCGGCTCGTCCGCCAGCGATGCGGGGGAACGGACCGCCGGGCCCGGCCGCGGCTCATCGGGTGCCTGCACGGACACGGGCGACGGCCCGGCGCAGGCAGCGACCAGGGTGGCCAGCAGGGCGATCGCGAGGCGCGGGCGGCAGGCGGTGGGGTTCGGTGCGGAGGGCATGGCATTTCCTGTCTGCTGATTGGAACCAGCCCCGCGACCTTACCCGAGCAGCGGGCACGTCACGCGCTCCCGAGCGCCCAGCCCTCAGCGCAGGCTCACGCTCTGCTGTTTCCACTGCGGCATCTGCCAGCGCTGGAAAGCGCCCAGCACGCTCGGGTCGCTGGCCTGGCGCTGGGGGGCGAGCGTGGCCAGATCGAGCACTTCGTAGCGGCGCTGGTACGCGCCCTCGCCCCGGGCTTCGCGCGCCACCAGCACCTGGCGCCCGCCCGGCACCCAGCCCGCGAGTTCGGCGTAGCCAATGCCCGGCAGGGTGGGCGCTGGCGGCAGCACGCTCAGCGTCCAGCCCCCGGCCTGCTTGCGCAGCAGCCAGAGTTCGCGCCAGCCCGCCATCGGCTGCACCGCCAGGGCCGCGGCGTTGCCTTCGCGGTTCACGCTGAACGAAGCCGTCCACACCACACCGTGGCTGCACTGCGTCAACAGCGGCGCGCTGCCCGCCGCCCCGCCGTGCAGACTCACGCAGGTCTGCCCCGCCTGCGCGCCGGGGCTGGTGCGCAGCTGCAGGCCCTTGCCCGGGGCCCTGGCGGGAACCGCCGCCCAGCGCGAGGCGTTCACGTGCATCACCGCGTCGTTCATCAGGCCCGCATCGGTGTCGGGCAGGCCCTGCGGGTCCACCCGCGCCAGCGCCTCGAGCGCGCGCTCGGCGGCGGTGGCGGCGTCTGCACCGCCCGGCGCCCGGCGCGAGCGCTCGAAAGCCACCGCCGACCAGACGCTGGCGCGGCGCATCTGCAAGCGGTTTTTCAACACCGGCGGCAGGCCCGGCGCGTCGGCCTGGTCCAGCAGGCGGGCGCTGTCTTCCTGGCGCTGGATGCGCTGCAGCACACCGAGCGCGGGGTCTTCGCACGCCGGGTCGGTCAGGGCCAGCGCGGCACGGGCGCGTTGCTCGGCACTGGCCGCGGGCATGGCCAGCACGCGGGTGAACAGTTCGCCGTCGTAACAGATCTGCATGCGGTCCCCGATCTCGTGGCTGTTGAAGCGGATGCCGTAGCGCCCCGCCGCGTCCAGCTGGCCGAGCAGCGCTTCCTGGGCGCTGCGGGACAGGCCCGCGGCCGAGGCCCGTTGCGCCAGCCGCTGCGCCGCACCGGCCACGGCGTCGAGCACCTCCGCCCCCACCGGGCCCGACAGCTGCGCCGGGCTGGCCGCCCGCAGCCAGGCCGCACCGTAGCCAAACCCCAGGCCTTCGCTGCCCGCGCTGTCCTTGACGAAACGCAGCACCGCCAGCAGCTCGTCGGCGTGGGCCGCGTCCAGCGACAGGCGGCGCAACTGGCTGGCCCGCACGTAGCCACCGCGCTCGCGCTGGTGGTCCCAGACCTGCACGTACTCCAGGCGCTCGCCGCGGATCTCCACCAGTTCGCCCTGCCACAGCCGGGCCTGCTGGGTCGCGGCGTCGCGTGGCGCGGCGCGCAGCGCCACGGCGTCCTGCACGATCAGCGCCTGCGGCGGCAGCGCCGGTGTTTGTGCCTCGGCGGCGTGGGCCGGGGGCGCCACGAACACCAGCAGCCAGGCCGCCGCCGCGGCCAGCGCGGCCGTGGCCACATAACGCAGACAGGTTTTCACGGCCGTCTCGGGTGGGTGTGCGAGGGCGTTCATTCTTCTTCCCCCTCATCGGCCGGCTCACCCCGGGCCAGCGCGACGGACTTGCCCGACTGGCCCAGCAGCCCCGAACCGATGAAGCCGCCGTCGGCCGGCGGCGCGGCGATGATGACCTGCACCTTGTCCGACAGCTTGTCGGCCATGACCTTCTGGATCAGCAGCGGATGGCGGCTCAGCAGGCTGCCTTCGCGCGCCATCTGTTCGGCGTTGGCCTTGCCCACGGCCTCCAGTCGGAACGCCTCGGCCTGGGCCAGGCGCTGGCGCGCCAATGCCTCACCGTCGGCTTCGATGCGCCGCGCCTCGGCGTTGCCTTCGGCGGTGCGGATGCGCGACTGCTTGTCGGCCTCGGCTTCCAGCTTGCGCTGTTCCACCTGGCGTTGTTTGAAGGGAAGCACGTGTTTCATGGCCTCTTCCTGCGCCTTGGCCGCGATCACCTGCACCTTGCCGGCGGCCTCGGCCTGCAACTCCTGCTGCACCATCTCGGCCCGGGCTTCGAGCTCGCTTTCCTTCACGCGTTTTTCTTTCAGCTCCAGCGTGTAGCGCATCTTTTCGCTGGCCATCTCTTCGGCCAGCAGGGTTTCCATGCGCTCGCTGTACTGGGGCGGCAGGTCGATCTTGCCCACCTGCACGTTGCGCAGGATCAGGCCCTCGGCGGCCAGCTTCGGCTTGAGTTCGGCTTCCATGGCCTGCTGGATCTCCGTGCGCCGGGTCGAGAAGATTTCCCGTGCCGTGTAGCGCGCGAAGGTCTTGTAGACCACGCCCTGCAGGGCCGGGTCCACCAGCTCGGCGCCCGGGTCCACCTGCAGCCGGCTGGCCACCAGCGCGAGCTGGGCCGGGTTGACCGCGAAGCGCACCGTCACGTCCACGCCCAGCGACAGCCCTTCCACCGACTGCACCGGCGCCGGCCCGTCGTGACGCGCCATCTCGGCCGACTTCCAGTTCTGGTCGCGCAGCGACAGCACCCGCAGGCGGTGCAGGCCGGGCAGCACCCAGACATTGCCCGCGCCCAGTTCCTGCTGGTGGCCGGTGAGCTGGTTGGTGCGCAGCGCCGCCTGGCCCGGGTTGATCGTGAGCGCGGGCGGGTGGCGCACCAGGGTGTAGCCGCCCGCCACCAGCAGCAGGGCCACCACCACCACCGGGGCGGTGTGCCGGGGCAGGCGCGGCAGTCGCAGCGGCGGGCGGGGCTGTGCCGGCGGCGCGCCGTCCTCGAACAGCGGCGCCGTGCTGGCGTCGGGCGCCGGCCGGGCGAAGGCCTGGCGCAGGCGGGCGGAGAGTTGCTTGAGCGAAAACGACATGGTGAAGACTCCTGGGGATCGGGGGGCAGACGCCGCTCAACCGATGAACCCGATTCTTCGCAAGGGCCCGGGAAGCTACAACGCGGGCGCCGGGCGAGAGGCTTCAGGCGGGCGGCGCATTTGCTTCGCCCACGGAAGATTCCTTCCGCGCCGCGCGCTGGGGGCCATTTCATAATGGCGCACCATGTCCAGCCCCACCCCGACCCTTTGCGTGGCCCTGATCGAGGACGATCAACCCACCAGCCGACAGCTGGCCACCTGGATCCGGTCGGCGCGGCCCGACATCCGGATCGACCAGTGGTTCAACCGCGACGACGCGGAAAACGCCATCAACCGCGTGCCCTACGACCTGGTGGTGCTTGACATCGAACTCGGCCACGAGCGCCACGCCGGCGTGGCCTTGATCAACGCGATCAACAAGAACCGCCAGGGCACGCCGGTGCTGGTGGTCTCGGCCATGCCCGCGGCCATCTACCGCAGCATCATGAAGGCGCTGGACGCCTGGGACTACCTGCAGAAGACCACCTTCGAAGAGCGCGATTTCATCGAGACCTTTCTGGACATCCTGCGCGTCTCACGCAAGCAGGCCGCGGTGGCCGCACCGGCGGCGCCCGCCGACGAACTGAGCCTGGACCCGCTGTGGCAGCGCACGCCGATCTGGCGCGGCCAGCGCATCAACCTGCCGCTGACCGCGCAGCGCATCCTGGCCACGCTGCACCAGCGCGCGGGCGAGGTGGTGTCGTACGAGGAGCTGTTCGACGTGGTCAAGAGCGGGCGCAACCGCGACAACGTGCGCAAGCACGTGAGCACCATCCGGGACGCGTTCCGCGAGGTGGACCCGCAGTTCGAGGGCATCGAGAACGTGCCGATGCGGGGCTTTCGCTGGGTCCGCGCGCCCCTGGTTTCCGCGCCCGGCCGAAAGCCCGCATGAAGGTGCCGGGCCTCGATCTGCCCCGCTTTCGCATGGGCAAGCTCGGCGTGCCGCGCCTGGGGCTGGCCGGCTTTCGGCGGCGCATCTTCTTTCGCGCCGTCTTTGCGCTGCTGGTGCTGGCCACGCTGGGCCTGGCGCTGACCGTGCTGCGGCACGAAAAAGAGCGCAGCTACCTCAACTACCAGAACAGCTTTCGCAAGACCCAGTCGGAGATCCTCGCGCGCCTGCGCCACCCGGCCGGTCAGCTCGCCCTGCTCAACCCGCAGCACGAACCGGCCGCGCCCGGCCAGGGCGCCGAGCTCTCGCCGTTGCTGCTGCCCTTTGGCGCGCTCGACTTCGACGACCCGTTCAAGGCCCAGCAGGCGCTGGAGAGCTCGGGCTGCGCCGTGTTGTTCCAGGACGGCTCCAGCGCTTGCGCGGCGATCGGCAGCAATCCCTACGCGGGCGGTTTCGTCTACCTCGCTGGCAGCTTCGTCAGCCCGCCATTGGTGGGCCGCCAGCGGGGGCAGCTGGAGCTGCAGGAGGTTCACCGCGCCCGGGTGCACCTGACGCTACGCGGCCAGACCACGCGCTGGATCGCACCGCTGGAGCTGGTGGCCAGCGCCGCCACCGGCCAGCCGCAGGCGCCGCTGGTGGGGCGTTGGGCCGGCTTTCGGGCACCCGCGGCCGGTGCCGAGCCCGACACGCTGCAACGCAAGACCCGCCCGGTGCGGGACTTCCGCGGCTGGGTCTGGCAAAGCCCGGACTGCGCCGACGAAGGCCAGGCGCAGCCCGACTGCCCGCGCCGCGCCTTCTATTCCATCCGCCTGCCCTCGGACGCCCTGCGCGTGGCGAATCTGCCGCCGGCCCGGGTGGTCTGGCCGCCCGCCGATCTCGCCGACATCCGCGTCGGGCTGCGGATCGTGGGGCCCGCGTCGGCGCAGTTGCTCGACACCGCCGCGCCGCGCCAGGCCGAGCCGTCCGCGCTGGCCGAGCTGGCGCAGTCCCTGCTGCCGGGCGAGAGCCTGCAGATCCAGCGCATGGCCAGTTCCCTCGCGCCCGGCCTCACACGCGCCCCCGCCACGCAGACCCTGCACGGCAGCGCCGACCCGGGCGAACGCGAATCGCCCTGGGTGCGCCACATCGTGGGCCTGCTGCCGGTGGACACCCGGGTGCCGCTGCTCCAGGCGGTGGACACCGTGGCCACGCCGGTGGGCCGCTTCGAGATCACGCTGACGGGCGACGTGCGCACGGTGGAGCGCCGCATCAGCATCGTCGCCACGCGCCTGCTCTGGTTGGTCGGCGCCATGCTGGGCGCGATCGTGCTGGCCTGGCTGCTGATCGAGATCGGGCTCATCCGCCGCGTGACCCAGCTCACGCGGCGCGCCGCGGCGGTGTCGTACAACGTGCAGGCGCCGCTGCCGGAAAACCGGCTGGCCGATCTGGACGTGAGCGACCTGCGCGGCAGCGACGAGCTCGGCATCCTGGCCGGGGGCCTGTCCGACCTGCTGCAGCGGGTGAAGAACGACATCTCGCGCGAGCACCAGCGCGCCCAGCAGGAACTGGACATGTGGCACGCCGTGGGCCACGAGATCATGTCGCCGCTGCAGTCGCTGATGGTGCTGCACGGCCGGCCCGAGGACCCGAGCCACCGCTATGTGCAGCGCATGCAGCAGGCCGTCAAGGTGTTGTACGGCCACGCCTCCCCGAGCGAGGCGATCGTCGCCGCCGACATGGCCAGCGAACGGCTGGACATCCACGCCTTCCTGCGGCAGATCGCCGACAACGCGCACTTCTCCGGCATCGACGGCGTGCGCTACCTGGACGCGGACGACCCCGCGCTGGCGGGCCTGCAGGTGCGGGCCGATGGCTTCGCGCTGGAAGACGTGGTCACGCACCTGCTGAGCAACGCCCAGCGCTGCCGCACACCGGACACGGCCATCACGCTGTCGCTGACGGCCGACCCGCAGCACGCCTGGATCGCGGTGCACAACCAGGGGCCTGCGATCGACGCGGCGCTGCTGCCGCGGATTTTTGACTACGGCGTGTCCGACCTGCCGCCCACCGACGGCCACCGCGGCCAGGGCCTGTTCGTGGTCAAGACCTACATGGGCAAGATGGGCGGTACGGTGCAGGCGCGCAACGTGGCCGATGGCGTGCTGTTCACGCTGGGATTGACCCGGATGGTCTGAGCGCACAACGGCGCCATCGGGCCGGGACGCGCGAAAAAAAGACCCGGAGCACCTTGGCGCCCCGGGCCACAACCCCTCACAAAAACCAAAAACGCTTTTTCTTAGAAGCGCCAGCCCAGGCCCATGCCGACCAGCAGCGGGTCCACCTTGAAGGTGCCGGCCTTGACGCCGCCCGCGAGCACGTCGGTCTTGATGAAGACCTTCTTCACGTCAAAGTTCAGGTACATGTTGCCCGTCAGCGGCACGTCCACACCGACCTGCAGGGCCGGGCCGAAGCTGTTGCGTTTGACGTCGGCGGCGCCGCCCAGCAGATTCACCGAGCTGAAACGGGTGTAGTTCAGGCCGGCGCCCACATAGGGTTTCACCCCGCCGAGGTCAAAGTGGTACTGCACCGTCAGCGTGGGCGGCAGGTGGCGCAGCGAGCCGATGTTGGCCCCGCCGGCGGTCATGGTGTGTTTCTGGGGCACGGTCAGGATCAGCTCGGCCGCGAGGTTCGGGCTGAGGAAATAGGTGAAGTCCACCTCGGGCAGCCACTTGTTGTTGATTTCCAGGCCCAGACCGGTGGTGTCCTTGTTGGCGCTGTCCAGGTGCACGGCGCGGGCACGCACCAGCAGCGAGCCTTCTTTGAAATCCTGCGCCATGGTGGCGCCCGATGCCAACAACGTTACAGCGGCAATCGCGATGATGTGTTTTTTCATGCTCATCTCTCAGTCCTCGACACGGGAACATTCCCGGTTGGGATTACAGAAGAGCGGGGCATGCGGGCGTTTGAGGATCGTCAAACCACGCCCTTGCACCCCCCTTGTGCGGCGTGGAATTGCCCGTAGATTGATCTGGATCAAACCGGGACATGCCCGGCTTCAAGGCCTGAGCAACACCGTCGAGACGGCGCCTTCAGCGGCTCAAAGGGCGTGCGAAGCGCTATGGGGGTGTCGCACCCTAGGGCGCTTTCATGTTGCTGATCCTGACCACTTCGGCCCAGCGCGGTATTTCCCGCACGATCAGTTCTCCAAACGCTTTCGGGGTGGTGGGCGTGGGCGTGGCGCCTTCGGTGGCGAGTTGTTGCGCCACATCGGGCAGCGCCAACGCCTTGTTGATCTCGGTATTGAGCAGGGAGACCAATGCCGGTGACATGCCCGCAGGCGCCACGATGCCGTACCACTGGTCGGCCTCAAATCCGGTATATCCGCTCTCGGCAACGGTGGGAACGTCGGGCAGAGAGGGCAGACGCTGCGGACTGGACACGGCCAGCGCGCGCAGCCTCCCGTCCTTGATGTGCGGGATGACGGCGGGCGAGCCGGTGAAGGTGGCATCCACCCGCCCTCCGATCACGTCCACCACCGACGGCCCGGTCCCCCGGTAGGGAATGTGCAACATGAAGGTTTTCGTCTTTTGCTTGAGGTATTCGAACGTGATGTGCGCAGCACTTCCGTTCCCGCCGGACGAGTGCGTCAGTCCACCCGGTCGTGCCCGTGCGGCATCGATCAACTGCTTGAAGTTCTGGATCGGGGAGTCGGCACCCACCACCAATACGTTGGGCACGCGGGCTACCCAGGCCACGGGCGTGAAGCTCTTGACGGGGTCATAGCTCAACCGGGGATAAATGGACGGGTTGACCGCCAAGGTGCCGATGTGCCCCATGAGAAGCACGCTGCCATCGGGTGCAGCTTTGGCCGCCTCGCCCGCTCCGATGGATCCCCCGGCACCGCCCCGGTTGTCGACCACCACGGTGGCACCCAGTGCGAGAGCGAGCTTGGGAGCGATGGCACGGGCCAGGATGTCGGTGGAGCCCCCCGGAGGGAAGGGAACGATCAGCCGGATGGTCTTGGGCATCTGCGCCTGGGCCCAGGGCCACGCGGCTGAAGCCAGGGCAACGGTGATGAACGTGCGGCGGTGCGTGCCGAAAACCGGGTCTGACATGAAAACTCCGTTGGCGAGAATGGGATGCGGATGAGGTTGCCAGAAGTGTCTCCACCACGGCCCCTCCGGACCAACGCTCAATGGGCTCGAACCTTCGCGTTTGACTTATACGGCCATGGGACAAACCCTAGCGATCCGGCACACCCGTGGTTTCAATACCCGTCCAGGAGCGACCCACCGCCTGCAACGCCGCCTGCAGCCCCTGGCATGCGAGGGACGGCAGGCCGTCGCGGCGCAGCGTGATGCCGATCCGGCGTTCGGTGCCCCTCAACACCAGGGGGAGCACTTCGAGCAAACCGGAGTCCACGTCCGTCTTGATCTGCTGGGGAGACAACAGGGCCACGACGTCCCCCATCAGCAGCATCGCCCGCACGACCGAAGGGCTGTTGGCCTGCAGGCAGACACGGGGCAACCAGCCCACCGCCGCGAACACGCCATCGAAGGCCCGTCGCGCCGGCGTCCCAGGCAGGGGAGCCACCCAGGTCGCCGTCCGCAGGGCCCCCAGCTGCAAGCGCCGATCCGCGAGCGCACAGGGATGACCCCGCCGGACCACCGCGACCAGAGAGTCCACGAAAAGCTCGTGCTCGACCATGTCGCCGGGCGACTGCTCACCGCGCAGCGGGCCGACCATCAGATCCACATCGCCTTGTCGCAACAGCCGCAACAGCGTCTCGTAGGTGCCATCCACCACGGTGGCCAGCACCCCCGGCTGGGTCCGCAGCAGACGGGACAAGGCCTGCGGAACCAAGGCCGTGCTGGCCATGGGCAAGGCCCCCACGACCAGTTCACCCCGCGGCTGACCAAGGAAGGTGGCCACCTCCTCGTGGGCGATGCGCAGCTCGCCCAGTGCGAGCTTCACGTGGCGCACCAGGCAGTCGCCGGCCTCCGTCAGTCGCGTGCCCTGTGCCGATCGCCTGAACAACGGCGTCGCGACCATGCGCTGCAACGCCTGGAGGTTTTGGTGTATGGCCGACTGCGAAAGACCCAGCTGCGCCGCCGCCGCAGACTCACCCGAAGCGCCCGACACCGCCACCAGCGACAGCATCATGGCGTCGGTCACCGTCCGCTCGAGAGCGGATGGCCGCGACCCGGAGCCAGCGGCACCCCAGCGCTTCTCGATCTCGGCATGTGCCGCGATCAGGTGGGCCAGGGCACGGTGGGTCCTGAGGGCAAGCACCCGACCGGCCGGCGTGCAGGCCATGCCCCTTGCCCCACGCTCGAACAACGGCAAGCCCAGACGCTGTTCGGCCTGTCGCAGCGAACGGGATACCGCCGAAACCGACCGGAAAAGCGGCTCAGCCGCGCGGGTGGCACTGCCGGTCTGGGCCACGGCAGACACGGCCCGCAGCCAGCGCAAGGGCAATCGTTCCGTGAGATGGGCAGCCCGATTCATGACAAGGGATTCGTCAGAGCGCCGTCGGGTGGACTCGTACCGGCAGGTTCGTCTTCAAGGCCTGAGCAACACCACCTGGGCCGTGCCGGACTGGACCAGCCCGATGGCCGCTGCGGCGGCGCGGCTGAGGTCGATGACACGGCCCTTGGCGAAGGGACCGCGGTCGTTGATGCGCACCACCACCTCCTGGCCGCTGCCCAGGTGGCGCACCCGCACCCGTGTGCCGAACGGCAGGGTCTTGTGGGCGGCCGTCAGCGCATGCATGTCGAACGGCTCGCCGCTGGCGGTGCGCCGGCCCTGGAACTGCTGGCCATACCAGGAGGCCATGCCGCGCTCGATCTCGCCGCCGCCCGGCCCGTCCCATGGCCCACCGGGCAACCCCAGGTCGGGCAGCGACGGCTCGCGCGTGGTGGAACAACCACCCAGCCACAGCGCCGTGGCCAGGGTCAGCAGCAGCGCGGCCCGCGAGTTCATGACAACCGCAGGCGCTGCACGATCTCCACCGTCGCGGCGCTCTGGTTCATGGTGTAGAAGTGCAGCCCGGGCACGCCGGCGCGGTGCAGGCGATCGCACAGGTCGCTCACCACGTCCAGCCCGAAGGCCTTGATGGACGCGGTGTCGTCGCCATAGGCCTGCAGGCGCATGCGGATCCAGCGCGGAATCTCGGCGCCGCAGGCGTCGGAGAAGCGCATCAGCTGGGTGGAGCTGGTGATGGGCATGATGCCCGGCACCACCGGCACGTCCACGCCCTGCTGGCGCAGGTCGTCCATGTAGCGGAAGTAGGCGTCGCTGTTGAAGAAGTACTGGGTGATGCCCGAGTTCGCGCCGGCCCGGACCTTGGCCACGAACGCGTCCAGGTCGGCCTGCGGCGACTTGGCCTGCGGGTGGGTTTCCGGGTAGGCCGCCACCTCGATGTGGAACTGGTCGCCGGTTTCGGCGCGCACGAAGGCCACCAGATCGCTGGCGTAGCGGAACTCGCCGCCCAGGCCGTAGCCGCTGGGCAGATCGCCGCGCAGGGCCACCAGGCGGTGAATGCCGGCACCCGCATAGGCCGCGAGCCGCTCGCGGATGGACTCGCGCGACTGGCCGATGCAGCTCAGGTGCGGCGCCGCCGAGCAGCCCTCGGCCATGATCTCGGTCACGGCCTGCAGCGTGCCGTCCTGCGTGGAGCCGCCGGCGCCAAAGGTGACCGAGCAGAACTCGGGCTTGAGCGCGTAGAGCCGCTGGCGCACGGCGCGCAGCTTCTCGGCGCCGTCGGGCGTCTTGGGCGGAAAAAACTCGAAACTCAGTGGCAGAGCCATGGTGTTGCCTCAGTGGGGTGGCACGGGGCGCCGGCCTCAGACCGTGCGCCGCGCCCAGACAAAAAATTCGCGGTTGCCGTCACCGCCGGTGATGGCGCTCTCAAAATAGTCCTGCATCGCCAGCCCGTTGTCCAGGCAGGCCTGTTCGATTCGCTCGCGCACCCGTGCGTAGCTCGTGGTGCTCTTCACCAGGCCGCCCTTGCCGATGTGTTCGGGCTGCAGCTCGAACTGCGGCTTGACCAGCATCAGCAAGTCGCCACCGTCTTTCAACAGCGGCACGATCGCCGGCCACACCAGGGTCTGCGAGATGAACGACAGGTCGCCCACGACCAGGTCGAACGGTGCCGCGGCGGCCTCGCCACCGGCTTGCGCCAGTTGCTCCGCCGTGAGTTCGCGGGCGTTGCATTTTTCGATGCAAACCACGCGCGCATCGCCGCGCAACTTGGGGTGCAGCTGACCCTGCCCGACGTCGACGCCCACCACCTGCGTGGCGCCGCGCTGCAGCAGGCAGTCGGTGAAGCCACCGCTGCTCTGGCCCACGTCCAGACAACGCAGCCCTGTCACATCGATGCCGCCGTGCAGGAGCGCGCCTTCCAGCTTCAGGCCGCCACGCGACACGAAACGCGACTCCGCCGTGTCCAGCAGCTCCAGCTCCACCGTCTCACGCAGTTCGTCGCCGTTTTTGGTGACGGCCTTCCAGTCGCCACCGGCCAGGCGCCAGCGCACGCCAGCGGCGATCAGCCGCTGGGCCTGCGAGCGCGAAGCGGCGAGGCCTCGCTCAACAATCAACTGATCAGCACGCATGGGTGGCACAGAGCAACGAATAGAGCAAGCTCGCCGGAGCGAAACGAGCGGTCCGAAGGCCGCGAGAGCCCCAGGGCGCCGCGGAACCGGCTTCGCCGGGCCGCCAGCGTCGCCCCCTGGGGGGTGACGCCGAAGGCGGCGCGGGGGGGATCAATACCTATACGTGTCGGGCTTGTACGGGCCTTGCTTGGGCACGCCGATGTAGGCGGCCTGCTCGTCGCTCAGCTCGCTCAGCATCGCGCCCACCTTCTTCAGGTGCAGGCGCGCGACCTTCTCGTCCAGGTGCTTGGGCAGCACGTAGACCTTGCCCACGTCGTAGCCTTCGGGGTGGGTGAACAGCTCGATCTGGGCGATGGTCTGGTTGGCGAAGCTCGACGACATCACGAAGCTGGGGTGGCCGGTGCCGCAGCCCAGGTTCACCAGCCGGCCCTTGGCCAGCAGGATGATCTTCTTGCCGTCCGGGAAGATCACGTGGTCCACCTGGGGCTTGATCTCTTCCCACTGGCAGTGGGCTTCCAGCTTGGCGACCTGGATCTCGTTGTCGAAGTGGCCGATGTTGCAGACGATGGCCTGGTCCTTCATGGCGGCCATGTGCTCGAAGGTGATCACGTCGCGGTTGCCGGTGGTGGTCACGAAGATGTCGGCCTTGTCGGCGGCGTACTCCATGGTCACGACCTTGTAGCCTTCCATCGCGGCCTGCAGGGCGTTGATGGGGTCGATCTCGGTCACCCACACCTGGGCAGAGAGGGCGCGCAGGGCCTGGGCCGAGCCCTTGCCCACGTCGCCGTAGCCGGCCACACAAGCCACCTTGCCGGCGATCATCACATCGGTGGCGCGCTTGATGCCGTCCACCAGGCTCTCGCGGCAGCCGTAGAGGTTGTCGAACTTGCTCTTGGTCACCGAGTCGTTCACGTTGATGGCGCGGAACAGCAGCGTGCCCTTGGCCGACATTTCCTTCAGGCGGTGCACGCCGGTGGTGGTCTCTTCGGTCACGCCGATGATCTGGGCGCTCTTGCGGCTGTACCAGGTGCTGTCCTCGGCCAGCTTGGCCTTGATGGCGGCGAACAGGATGCGCTCTTCTTCGCTGCCCGGGTGGGCCAGCACGCTCTGGTCGCGCTCGGCCTGCTTGCCCAGGTGCATCAGCAGCGTGGCGTCGCCGCCGTCGTCCAGGATCATGTTGGGGCCTTCGCCTTCGCTGCCCTTGGGGCCGAAGTCGAAGATGCGGTGGGTGTAGTCCCAGTAGTCGGTCAGGGTCTCGCCCTTGACGGCGAACACCGGCGTGCCGGCGGCGGCGATGGCGGCGGCGGCGTGGTCCTGCGTGGAGAAGATGTTGCACGAGGCCCAGCGCACTTCGGCGCCCAGGGCCTGCAGGGTCTCGATCAGCACGGCCGTCTGGATGGTCATGTGCAGCGAGCCGGTGATGCGCGCGCCCTTGAGCGATTGCTTGGGAGCGAATTCTTCGCGGATGGCCATCAGACCGGGCATTTCGGTCTCGGCGATGCGGATTTCCTTGCGGCCCCAGTCGGCCAGGCCGATGTCGGTGATGGCGCAGTCGGTGGCGACGGCGGCGGGAATGCGTGCGTTCATGGTTCGCTCCTGAGAAGGTTGAATGAACCACCCCACGCGCGAAACGGGAATAAAAAAGCCCATCGCACGGAAGTGGATGAGCGTCGTTGCATGGATTTCCGAGCCTCACGCCCCGCGCTGACCGGTGGTCAGGGGTGCGCTGCAACGCTCCTCGGATGGCAACGATTCTAACGCAGGCAACCGTTTTGGCTATCTGCGAAACTGGCGGGCCTTTATGACCCATCCCCCGCTATCCGACTGGCCGCTGGCCGAGCGCGCGCGCATCCACGGCGTGCTCACCGACATCGACGACACGCTCACCACCGAGGGCGTGATCACGCCCGACGCTCTGGCCGCCCTGCACGCGCTGCGCGCCGCCGGCCTGCCGGTGTTCGCCATCACCGGGCGCCCGGCGGGCTGGAGCGAGGCCTTTGCCCTGGCCTGGCCGGTGAACGCCATCGTGGCGGAGAACGGTGCCGTGGCGCTGTGGCGCGGCGCCGATGGCGCGCTGTGCAAGGCCTGGCTGCAGGACGAGGCCACCCGCCGCGCGAACTTCGCGCAACTGCAGGCGGTGGCGCAAAACATCCTGACCACACTGCCACACACCCGCTTGTCGCAGGACAGCCCGGGGCGCGAGACCGACATCGCCATCGACCACAGCGAGTTCGCCCACCTGGACGACGTGTCGATCCACGAGGTGGTGCGCCTCATGCGGGCCGGTGGCCTGAACGCCACGGTCAGCTCCATCCACATCAACGGCTGGATCGGCGGACACGACAAGCTCGCCGGCGCGCGATGGATCGTGCGCAGCCACCTGGCACGTGAGCTCGACGCCGAGCTCGACCGCTGGGTCTACGTGGGTGACTCCACCAACGACGCGCGCATGTTCGGCCACTTTGCGCACAGCGTGGGCGTGGCCAACGTGGCGCGCTTCTGGGACCAGCTGACGCACCGCCCGCGCTACGTGACGCCAGGCGAACGCGGCGCGGGCTTCGCCGAGCTGGCACACGCTGTGCTCACCGCGAAAGCGCTCGCATGATCGAGCACCCGCTGCCGCCCGGCCACGGCGGCTCGCCCCTGCCCGCAGCCCCCCCGGTCCATGCCCGGCTCGGCCTGGTGGCCATCTTCGGCGCCACCTTCTTCGAGCTGGTGGGCTATTTCATGCTGCTGCCGCTGCTGCTGTTGCGGCTCAAGGGCGACGGCGTGTCCACCACACTGGCCGGGCTGTTCGCGGCCAGCGGCTGGGTGGGCGTGTTTCTCATCACGCCGTTCGCCTCGGCCATCACCCAGCGGCTCGGGCGCCGGCCCACGCTGTGGCTGTCGGCGCTGATCCCGGTGATCTCCACCACCGGCTTTCTGCTCACCGACTGGCTGCCCGCGTGGTTCGTGCTGGACTTCATCGCCGGCGCGGCCTCGGGCCTGCGCTGGGTGCTGGCCGAGGCGGTGGTGGCCGAGTTCGCGCCGCCCCTGAAGCGCGGCCGCATGGTGGGCCTGTTCGAGACCATGGTGGGCACCACCTTCGTGATCGGCCCTGCCCTGCTCGCCGTGCTGGGGCCGCAGAACCCGGCGGCGCTGTGGCTGGTGCTGGCCAGCCTGTTCATCGGCCTGCTGTGGAGCCTGGCGATCCCTCCGCTGCCGCGCGCGGTCGACGCCCACAGCGCGCGCGTGGGCCTGCACGGCGTGTGGCATGCGCTGCGCGCGCACCCGCTGATCATGACGGTGGGCTTCGTCGGTGGTTTCTTCGAAAGCGGGCTCACCTCCATCCTGCCGCTGTACGGCCTGAGCCTGGGTCTGGGCGTCGCGGCGGCGGCCTTGCTGGTCTCGGCCAGCGGCCTGGGCAGCGCACTCATGATGCTGCCCGCCGGCCTGCTGGCCGACCGGCTGGGCGGCCTCCCGCGCTGGGGCGGCGCCCACCGCGCGCGGCTGGCGATCATGCACGCCTGCGCGCTGGTCACGCTGGCGGCCACGGCGCTCATTCCCTTCGTGGCCGGCACGCCCTGGCTGGCGGCGGCGGTGGCCTTCTTCTGGGGCGGCGCGGGTGGCAGCCTCTACACGCTGGCCATGATCGACATCGGCTCGCGTGAAGAGGGCATCACCCTGGTCAACAGCACCGCCGTGCTGGTGCTGTCGTACACCCTGGGCGGCGTGCTCGCCCCGGCCCTGGGCGCGGCCATGCTGGATTGGGCGCCGGTGCTCGGCTTCCCCGCGCTGCTACTGGCCGTGGCCGGGCCGGGCTGGTGGCTGTTGCGCAGGGAAAGCCGCTCTTCAAGGCCTCTGAGAAGCGCCTGAAGCAACACCAGACCAGGCCAGCGCGGAACTGGCTCCGCCAGGCCGCAGCTGATGGCCGCCGTGCAACGAAAGCCCCCTCAAAGCCTCAGAGCACCGCCCGAAGCAACGCCAACCCAGGCCAGCGCGGAACTGGCTCCGCCAGGCCGCAGCTGGCGCCCCCCGGGGGGGGGGTGACGCCGAAGGCGGCGCAGGGGGGGACCGTTCAAGGCGCAGCGGTCGGAGCGTTCGCCGCCCGCGGAGCCGGATCGTCCGACGGCGCTGGTGCGGGCGCGGGTTTGTTCGCGCCGTCGAACACGCGGTCGGCCACACCGCCACCGATCCACATGCCCGCCAGCGTGACCCAGGCCGTGAGCGCGAAGATCGCGCCGCCCGTCATGCCCGCGCCCACGGCGCAGCCCCCCGCCAGCATGGAGCCGAAGCCCATCAGGATGGCGCCGACGATGTAGCGCGGCATGGTGTAGCCGCCGCCGAAGCCTTCGAGCTTCCAGTCGCCCCCCACCAGGGCGCCGACCAGCGAGCCGAGGAACACCCCCGGCATCAGGCCCAGGCCAAAAGTCCAGGGTTCGCCGGGCGCACTGAGCACCCGCATCAGCCACTCGGCCGAGGGACCGCTGAAGGTCAGGCCCTGGATCTGCACCGGCTCGAAGGAATGCGCCATCACCTGGTAGGTGCCGGCCCAGGCCAGCGCCACCATCAGCCCAGTGCCGATGCCGCCGGCCCACTTCCAGAAGCCCCAGCCACTGCGGTAGGCGAAAAACAGCGCGGTCACCAGCCAGACCATGCCGAACGCCAGGCCGTCCCAGGGCCCGGCCCCGACCAGCGCGAGCAGGCTGCGCGAGGGGCCACCCTCCACCACCCACCAGGTCGACACGGTTTCGCGCCAGGGCGCGAGCACGCCGTTGAGCGAGGCCTGTGCCGTGACCGCGAAGATCAGCCCCGAGAGCAGCGCGCGCAGGTTGCCGTTGGCCGACAACACCAGCAGCCGGCTCGCGCAGCCGCGCGTCATGACCATGCCCACGCCGAAGATCAGGCCGCCCAGCAGCGCGCCCGAGAGGCTGCCGCGCGCCGAGAGCTGGCGCGCCGTGCTCACGTCCAGCAGCCCGGACAGCACCAGCAGCTGCGCGGCCACCACGGCGGTTGCGAACGCCAGCAGCCACACGGTGAGCTTGTCGCCGAAGCGGCCGTGCCAGAACTCGATCACCGCCGCGCGCAGGCAGAAACGCGAGCGCTGGGCAAAAAAGCCGAAGCCCAGCCCGGCCAACAGGCCGCACAGGGCCAGCACGCCCGGTTCCCCCACCCGCTCGATCCAGCTTGTCCAGTCCATGACGTCTCCGTTTATGAAGATATGCGCAAACGATCATGTTACGCCGACCAATCACCCCAAAGCTTGACGCGGCGCAACTTCTGGCGAACCCGGCGCGCCGGGTAAGCTCCAACGCCCCACCCGTACCCGCACCGAAAGGACTCCCCATGGCCATTCCCTGGCTGGTTGCGCTCAAAGTCATTCCCTGGGGCGATGTGATCGAACACGCGCCCAAGGTGCTCAGCGCCGCGCGCAAGCTGCTGGAGCGCCAGCGCGCGCAGACCCCGGCGACGCCCACCGCCGACGTCATCGAGATGCCGGCGGGCGAAACACCGAGCCTGGGAGAGCTGACAAACCGCCTGATCGCGGCGCAGCAGCAGATCCACCAACAGGCCCAGGCGCAGGAACAGCTGACCCAGACCGTGGCCGAACTGGCCGAACAGAACGCGCGCCTGGTCACGGCCGTGGAGGCGTTGCGCGTGCGCTCGCGCCTGCTGCTCTGGGGTTTTGTGGCGCTGGCACTGGCGCTGGCCTGGATGGCCTGGACCTGAACCGGCCGGCTCGGTTGTGTCGAACGGGTGGTCTCAGCGCCGGCGAAACGGCGCCTGGTAGAGCCACACCGGTTTGCCGTCCACGTTCTGCAGCCGGCCCTGCGGTGCCCAGCCGCCGGCCTCGAACTCCAGGCTCACCAGCCAGCTCCCGGGCCGCAGTTCGCCCGCCGCCTTGTCCATCGCACGCGGCATGCTCTCGGGCCGCTGAAACAGATAGACCAGGTCGTAGCCCGACCAGTCGGCGGCCCAGATATCGGCCCGGCGCACCTGGGCAAAACGGCAGCGCAAGGCGCACAACGCGGTGAGCGGCCAGCTCCATTCGAGGCCGTGGATGCGGGCCTGGGGGTATTCACCGTGCAGCGCCTTCAGGCCCGCGCCGAGCCCGCACCCGGCGTCCACCACCCGCGCGCCGTCCGGCAAGGGCGCCTTGTCCGCCAGGCCCCGCAGCGCCGTGGCCGGGGTGGGGAACAGCGGCGCATCGCGCCAGGTGTTGAGCGGGTAGAGCGCGAGCAGCAGCGCCAGCGGCAGCAGCCAGACCCAGGCCGGCAGACCGGCCGCCGCACCGCTGGCCAGCAGCGAGAGCGGGAACCCGGCCAGCATGAACACCCGGCGCCAGGGGGTGCGCCCGGTCCAGGCCGGCAGGCCCGAGACCAGCAACGCCAGCACAAAGGCCGCCACCGCGCCCAGCCCGGCCACGCGCAGCCCCAGGAAAACACCCCAGGCGAGCGCCCAGGTCAGCAGTGCGGGGAGCGGCCAGATCAGCATGGTGAGCGGCATTGTCGCCGCTGCCACCGGCCTGCCGGGCCACAGTCGTCGCCCCTGGAGAAAGGCACTCAGCGGCGCGAGGGGACTACACCCGCGCCAGCACCGGCCCGAGCACGCGCCCGGTGTGCGTGTCCAGCCGCACCACCTCGTCGGGCGGGGCCTCGGCCACCACACGGCCGCCGCCCCCACCGCCTTCGGGGCCCAGGTCGATGATCCAGTCGGCCTCGGCCATCACGTCCAGGTCGTGCTCGATCACGATCACGCTGTGGCCGCCGTCCACCAGGCGGTGCAGCACGCGGATGAGTTTTTCCACGTCGGCCATGTGCAGGCCGACCGTCGGTTCGTCGAGCACGTAGAGCGTGTGCGGTGCCTTCTGGCCGCGGCGTGTGACGTCGTCGCGCACCTTGCTGAGTTCGGTCACGAGCTTGATGCGCTGCGCCTCGCCGCCGCTCAACGTCGGGCTGGGCTGGCCCAGTGTGAGATAGCCCAGGCCCACGTCTTTGAGCAACTGCAGCGGGTGGGCGATGTTGGGCATGCTGGCGAAGAACCCGACCGCCTCGTCCACCTCCATCTGCAGCACGTCGCCGATGCTCTTGCCCTTCCAGCTGACGGCCAGGGTTTCGGGGTTGAAGCGCGCGCCGTGACAGACCTCGCAGGGCACTTTCACGTCGGGCAGGAAGCTCATCTCGATGGTGCGCATGCCCTGGCCTTCGCAGCCCGGGCAGCGGCCTTCGCCGGTGTTGAAGCTGAAGCGGCCCGGGCCGTAGCCGCGCGCCTTGGCTTCGAGCGTGTCGGCGAAGAGTTTGCGCACCGTGTCCCAGAAGCCGATGTAGGTGGCCGGGCAGGAGCGCGGCGTTTTGCCGATGGGGGTCTGGTCCACTTCGAGCACGCGGTCCACCACCTCGGAGCCCAGCAGCTTGTCGCAGCCGGTCCAGGTGGGGCGCTCGCCCGCGTCCCAGGCCGTGCGGCCGGCGAAGGTGCTGCGCTGGGACACGGCGGCCGCCGCGTTGGTGAGCAGCACGTCGCGCGCGAAGGTGGACTTGCCCGAACCGCTGACGCCGGTGACGACGACCAGGCGCTGCAGCGGGACGGCGACGTTGAGGTTCTGCAGGTTGTGCAGGCGGGCGCCACGGACTTCGAGCCAGGGTATGGCCCCCTCCCCCGCTGGGGGAGGGTTGGGGTGGGGGCCCGCCAGAGAAGAAGTGTCCGGCACGCCAGCCCCCATCCCTGCCTTCCCCCAAAGGAGGAAGGAGCCATTCGGGGTCACTGTGCGCCGCGGCTGCAGCGGGTGTTTCATCGCGTGCAGCAGGTAGCGCCCGGTGACGGATTCTTCGTTCGCCGAGAGGTCGGCCACCGTGCCCTGCGCCACCACGCGGCCACCGCGTTTGCCGGCGCTGGGGCCGATGTCGATGATGTGGTCGGCGCGGCGGATGGTGTCTTCGTCGTGCTCCACCACCACCAGGGTGTTGCCCTGGTCGCCGAGCTTGTGCAGGGCGTTGAGCAGGATGGCGTTGTCGCGCGCGTGCAGACCGATGGTGGGCTCGTCCAGCACGTAGCACACGCCCTGCAGGTTGCTGCCGAGCTGTGCGGCCAGCCGGATGCGCTGCGCTTCGCCGCCGGACAGCGTGGGCGCGCCGCGGTCGAGCGTGAGGTAGTTCAGGCCCACTTCTTCCAGGAAGGCCAGGCGGCTTTCGATTTCGGGCAGCAGGTCGCGTGCGATGTCGGCTTCGCGCTGCGTCAATAGCCCCCACGCGCCGCCGCTGACGCGGGTCGCTGCCCCCCGAGGGGGCTGATCCGGCTTGGGACGGCCCGGCGTCGGATCGTCGGCCACGCCGCCATCGCCCATCAGGGTCCGGACCCATTTCCGGACTTCGTTCACCGACAACCGCGCCACGTCGGTGATGCCCACACCGCCAAATTTCACCGCGCGGGCCTGGGCGTTCAGGCGGGTGCCTTCGCAGCTCGGGCAAGGCCGGTCCGCCAGGTCTTCCACATCGGGTTCGGCAAAGCTCTGCTCGCGCCCGCGCTCCCCGTCGTCGCGCACCGAGTCGTCGAGCGCCTTGCGCTGTTCGCGCGACAGCGCGAGACCCGTGCCCACGCAGTCCGGGCACCAGCCGTGTTTGCTGTTGTACGAAAACAGGCGCGGGTCGAGCTCGGGGTAGCTGGTGGCGCAGACCGGGCAGGCGCGGGTGGTGGAAAACACCTCCAGCCGACCCAGGCCCACGGTGGACGTGCCCTCGGCCAGCGCCTGGCTCAGGCCGTCGAGCGGGTGCAGCACATGCACCTGGCCTTTGCCGATCTCCAGCGCCTTCGCGAGCTGGCGGCGCCACCAGGTCTCTTCGTCGGGGCTGACCACGCCGTCGGCCACCGGCAGTTCGATGGTGTGTTCCTTGAAGCGGTCGATGCGCGGGAAGCCCGACGTGGGCAGGAACTCGCCGTCCACGCGCAGGTGCGTGTGGCCGCGCGGGCGCGCCCAGTCGGCCAGCTCGGTGTAGACGCCCTTGCGGTTGACCACCAGCGGCGCGAGCAGGCCGATGTGCCGGCCCGCGTAGCGCGTGAGGATGGCGGCGGCGATGCTCTCGGGGCTTTGCGGCATCACGGCCGCGCCGTCGTGCACGCAGTGCTGCGTGCCCAGCTTCACGTAGAGCAGGCGCAGGAAGTGCCAGACCTCGGTGGTCGTGCCCACCGTCGATTTGCGTCCACCACGCGAGAGCCGCTGCTCGATGGCCACCGTGGGCGGGATGCCGTAGACCGCGTCCACTTCGGGCCGGCCCGCGGGCTGCACGATGCTGCGCGCGTAGGCGTTGAGCGATTCGAGGTAACGCCGCTGGCCTTCGTTGAACAGGATGTCGAAGGCCAGCGTGGACTTGCCCGAGCCGCTCACGCCCGAGATCACGTTGAACCGCCCGCGCGGGATGTCCACGCTCAGGTTCTTGAGGTTGTGTTCCTTGGCGTTGACGATGCGGATGGTGTTGGGCTGCGGCGCGGCCACGTGCGCGGTCTTCGCCGCACCCGGCACGCGGGCGGGCGCCAGGTAATCCGCCACCCGGCCCTCGTGCGCTTCGTGCACCTCGCCCATGGACAACGCGTACTCGCGCAGCGACAGCGCGGTGTGGCTCGTGGGGTGCTTGCGCACATCCTCGGGCGTGCCTTCGGCCACCACCATGCCACCGCCCTCCCCGCCTTCGGGGCCGAGGTCGATCAGCCAGTCGGCGGCGCGGATCACGTCCAGGTTGTGCTCGATGATCACCAGCGAGTGCCCGGCCTCCAGCAGCTTGCGCAGGGAGCGCATGAGCTTGGCGATGTCGTCGAAATGCAGGCCGGTGGTGGGTTCGTCGAACAGGAACAGCGTGCCCTTGCGCGAAATCGGCTGGCGGCTGGCGCTCGCCGTCTTGGCGGCTTCGGCCAGGAAGCCCGCGAGCTTCAGGCGCTGCGCCTCGCCACCCGAGAGCGTGGGCACCGGCTGGCCCAGCTTCACGTACTCCAGGCCCACGTCCACGATGGGTTGCAGGGCGCGGATGACTTCGCGGTCGCCCGCGAACAGCGCCGCGGCCTCGCTCACGGTGAGGTCGAGCACGTCGGCCACGTTGAACGTGCGGCCGCCCCGTTCGATGCGCACCTCCAGAATCTCGGGCCGGTAGCGCTTGCCGTCGCAGTCCGGGCAGCGCAGGTACACGTCGCTCAGGAACTGCATTTCGACGTGCTCGAAACCCGAGCCGCCGCAGGTGGGGCAACGGCCGTCGCCGCCGTTGAAGCTGAACTTGCTCGCGGTGTAGCTGCGCTGGCGCGACAGCGGCGCGTCGGCGAACAGGGCGCGGATGGCGTCCCAGGCCCCGACGTAGCTCACCGGGTTGGAGCGCGCGGTCTTGCCGATGGGCGACTGGTCGACGAACACCACCTCGGACAGGAAGTCCGCGCCGAGCAGGCGGTCGTGCGCGCCGGGGGTGTCGGTGGTCTTGCCGAAATGGCGCAGCAGCGCGGGCGCGAGCACGTCCTGGATCAGGCTGGACTTGCCCGAACCCGAAACGCCGGTGACCACCACCAGGCGCTGCAGCGGGAAGTCCACGGTGACGTTTTTCAGGTTGTGTTCGCGCGCGCCTTCCAGGATGAGGCGCGGCGTGTTGTCGGTCACCATGCGCTTGAAGCCCATGCCGACCTGCTTGCGCGCGCCCAGGTAGGCGCCGGTGAGCGTGTCGGCATCGCGGATGGCTTCGGGCGTGCCGTCGAACACGATCTGCCCGCCGCGCTCGCCTGGGCCCGGGCCCATGTCGATCAGCCGGTCGGCCGCGAGCATCACCGCCGGGTCGTGCTCCACCACCACCAGGGTGTTGCCCGCGTCGCGCAGGCGCAGCATGGCCTTGTTGATGCGCGCCATGTCGCGCGGGTGCAGGCCGATGCTGGGTTCGTCGAGCACGAACAGCGTGTTGACCAGCGAGGTGCCGAGCGCCGTGGTGAGGTTGATGCGCTGCACCTCGCCACCGCTGAGGGTGCGGCTCTGGCGGTCCAGCGTGAGGTAGCCGATGCCGACCTCGCAAAGGTAGCGCAGGCGGGTGTTGATTTCGTCGAGCAGGAGCTTGAGGGCCTGCGCCTGGCCGGTGTGCGACTCCTTCCCCCCCTGGGGGAAGGCGGGGATGGGGGCCTGCAGGCCAACAGGCCCCCACCCCTGCCCTCCCCCAGCGGGGGAGGGAGAAAGCGATGCAAAGAACACCCTCAACTTGTCCAGCGGCAGCAGCATCAAATCGTGCAGGCACAGGCCGGGCAAGGCTTCGAGCTGCGCGCGCGACCACTTCACGCCCTGCGGCAAATAGCGCTTCTCGGGCGGCAGCACCGCGTCGGCCTGCTGTTTCGTGCCGATGCGCCAGAGCAGGCTGTCGGTCTTCAGGCGGGCACCGCTGCAGCTCGGGCATTCGGTGTAGCTGCGGTACTTGGACAGCAGCACCCGGATGTGCATCTTGTAGGCCTTGCTCTCCAGGTATTCGAAGAAGCGCGCCACGCCGTACCACTGCTTGCTCCACTGACCCTCCTTGTAGGTGGGCGTGCCGCCGATCACCCACTGCCGCTGCTCGGGCGTAAGCTTGCTCCAGGGCGTGTCGCGCGGGATGCCGGCGGTCTCGGCGTGGCGCATCAGGTCGTCCTGGCACTCCTTCCAGGCCGGCGTCTGGAACACCTTGATCGCGCCGTTGCGCAGCGTGAGCTTGTCGTTGGGAATGACCAGGCCGTAGTCCACCCCGATCACCCGGCCAAAGCCCCGGCAGGCCTCGCAGGCGCCCACGGCCGAGTTGAACGAGAACATGGACGGCGTGGGGTCGGTGTAGCGGATATCGCTCTCGGGGCAGTGCAAACCCGTCGAGAACCGCCAGATCTGTTCAGCACCGTCTTCGGGCAACACATAAACCATCAGCTTGCCGCTGCCACGCTTGAGGCCGGCTTCGATGGCTTCCATCACGCGGGCCTGCTCGGTGGTGCCGATGCGGAAGCGGTCGGCCACCACGTCGAGCACCTTCACCGACGCGCTGGCCGGGGCGGTCCGGGACACTTTGGCCTTCGTGGTCTTGGCGGCCTTGGCATCGGGCACGGGCGTGGCGCGCTGCACCACGCGCTCGGCCTGCACGCGCGTGTAGCCGCTGGCCGAGAGCCATTGTTCGATTTCTTCGGGCGTGGTGCTGGCGGGCAGCTCCACGGGAAAGGTCACCACCAGACGGGGATCAAAACCGTGTGCCCCCACACTCCCCAAGGGGGCTGATTCACCTTGGGGCGGCCCGGCGGTGAATCCCGCCGCTCGCTTCTGCAGCTCGGCGTAGATCGACTCCGGCGAGTCGTGCCGCACCGGCAGCGCGGTCTCGCGGTCGAACAGCTCGGCGCCGCGTGCGAACAGGAGCTTCAGGTGGTCGTTCAGCTCGGTCATCGTGCCCACGGTCGAACGCGAGGACCGCACCGGGTTGGTCTGGTCGATCGCGATCGCGGGTGGCACACCTTCCACCCGGTCCACCGCCGGCTTGTCCATGCGGTCGAGGAACTGGCGCGCGTAGGCGCTGAAGGTCTCGACGTAGCGGCGCTGGCCCTCGGCGAACAGGGTGTCGAACACCAGGCTGGACTTGCCCGAGCCGCTGGGCCCGGTGACCACCGTGAGTTCACCGGTGCGGATGTCGAGGTCGATGTTCTTCAGGTTGTGCTGGCGCGCGCCGCGGATGCGGATCAGCCCGGTGCCGCCCTCGGCCGTGCGGCCCGCCTCCCCGGCGACGGCTGGAGAAACAGGCGTATCGGCCGACAAGAGTTCGGCGGGCAGGAAGGCGTCGGACATGCGGGGGGGCTCCAGTGGGGGAGGCAAACATTCTACGGAGGGGTGACGGGGGTCACGGTCGCGTAGGTAATATCCACAATGCGGCACCCGGGCGAACTCACCAGACTCCCCCATGCGACAGATACAACCGGAGACAAACCCATGCAAACGACCACCTCGGGCACGCGCCGCGCGCTGACCCTCTGGGGCCTCGCCGCCCTGCTCGCCCTGAGCGCACCCGCCTGGGCCCAGTTGCGCATCGGCCAGCCTTCGGGCTTCACCGGCTCGGTGGCCGCTGGCGTGAAAGAGAACACCGAGGGCGCCAAGCTGTACCTGGACGCGGTGAACGCGCGCGGTGGTGTCAACGGACAGAAGATCGAGCTGATTTCGGTGGACGACAAGTTCGACCCGAAAGTCACGGTGGAGGCCGCGCGCGAGCTGGTCACCCGGCAAAACGTGCTGGCCCTGTTCCTGAACCGCGGCACACCCCACGCACAGGCCCTGCTGCCGCTGCTGAGCGAGCTCAAGGTGCCGCTGGTGGGCCCGAGCACCGGCGCCATGGCGCTGCACGATCCGGTCCACCCCTGGTTGTTCAACGTGCGCGCCACCTACCAGCGCGAGGCGGCCAAGGCCATCGAGCACCTGGCCAGCATCGGCATCGCACGCATCGCCGTGCTGGAAACCGACGACTCCTTCGGCGCCGATTCGGCCAAGGGCGCACTCGCCGGTTTCGCCAAAGCGGGCATCCAACCGGTGCTGCAGGACAAGTTTCCCCGCGACAAACCCGACTTCGCCGAGCTGGCCCCCAAGGTGCACCAGAGCAACGCCCAGGCGGTCATGATCATCGGCTCGGCCGGCAACACGGCCAACGCGGTGAAAGCGATCCGCGCTGCGGGTTCGCGCGCGCAGATCGTCACGCTCTCCAACAACGCCTCGGAAGGTTTCATCAAGCTGCTGGGCGAACACGCGCGCGGCGTGATCGTGACCCAGGTGTTTCCCAACGAGCGCTCGGTGGCGTTTCCCTTGATCAAGGAAGCGCTGGACCTGGCCAAGGCCAAGGGGCTGGACGGGGTGTCGCCCGCCATGATGGAAGGCTTTGCCGCGGCCAAGGTGCTGGTGGAAGGCCTGCGGCGCGCGGGCCCCAACCCGACGCCGGTGGCACTGCGCGACGCGCTCGAAGGCATCCGCAACTTCAACCTGGGGGGTCTGTCGGTCAGCTACAGCCCCACCAACCACACCGGGCTGGACTTCGCCGACCTGTCCATCGTGGACGCCACCGGCAAGTTCAGACGGTGACGCCCTCAGGTCGCCAGGACGTTCTCAGGACTTGGCGATCAGCACCGGCACCTTGGCGTGCGTGAGCACCTTCTGCGCCACGCTGCCCAGGATCAGCGCCTTGATGCCCTGGCGGCCGTGCGAGCCCATCACCACGAGGTCGCAGCCTTCCGCCTCGGCGGTTTCCAGGATGCCTTCGTACACCACGTTGCGCTCGATGGTGTCGCCCACGAAAGGCACGCCTTCGTCGGCGCAGACCTTGCCCAGCGCGTCCAGCGCCTGGCCGGCGGCCGACTTGGCCTCGGTCAGGTAGGCCTGCAGGCCGACCGCGGACGCGTCGCCAATGCCGATGTAGGGAAACGGGTCGAGCACATACACACCCACGACCTGGGCGCCCTGGCTCTTGGCGAGCCGCGCGGCGATGGTCGAGGCGTGGGCCGCCTGCTGGGAACCGTCGGTGGGAACGAGGATTTTCTTGAACATGGCATGCCTCCTGATGGGGGAAGTTGTTGCAGAAAGAACGCCACGGGTTTGCCGCAACGTCCGCGAAACCCATCTTAGCGGTCTGGCACGGCGCTGCGCTTGAGACGCGTCAAGATGGACGCCGCGTTCATGCCGTATCAGTTTGTCTTCATCGGCTGTACGTCCACCGCGCAGTACTTGAGTTCGGCGATCTTGCCCACCGGATCGAGCGCGGGGTTGGTCAGCAGGTTGGCCGCGGCTTCGGCGTAGGCGAACGGGATGAAAGCGGTGTCGCGCGGCATGCCGGCGTCGAACCGCACCGCCAGCGCCACACTGCCGCGCCGCGAACGCACCTGCGCCGCCTCGCCCGCCACCAGGCCGAGCCGCGCCGCGGTCTCGGGGTGCAGGCTGACCACCGGGCCGGGCTCCACCGCGTCCAGCACCTGGCTGCGCCGCGTCATGCTGCCGGTGTGCCAGTGTTCGAGCTGGCGCCCGGTGATGAGCACCAGCGGGTAATCGGCGTCGGGCGTCTCGGCCGGCGGCGTGAGCGCGGATGGCACCAGGGTGGCGCGGCCGGTGGGCGTGGGGAAATGGTCGGTGAACACCACCGGGTGACCGGGGTCGCTCTCGTTGTCCACCGGGTAGGTGACGGCTCCTTCGCGCTGCAACCGCGCCCACGACAGCCCGGCGATGCTGGGCATGAGCGCGCGCATTTCCTCGAACACGGCGCCGATGCCGTGGTCCGCGTCCACGCTGGCCGTGCCGTCGGGCGCGACGTCGTAGGCCCAGCCCAGGCCGAGGCGGCGCGCGAGCTGCTCGGTGATCCAGGCGTCGGCCCGTGCCTCGCCGGGCGCTGGCACGGCCTTGCGGCCGAGCTGCACGCAGCGGTCGGTGTTGGTCACGCTGCCGGTCTTCTCGGGCCAGGCGGTGGCGGGCAGCACCACGTCGGCCAGGCTGGCGGTCTCGGTCAGGAAGATGTCCTGCACCACCAGGTGGTCCAGCCGCGCCAGGGCCTCGCGGGCGTGGTGGGCGTCGGGGTCGCTCATGGCGGGGTTTTCGCCCTGGATCAGCATGGCGCGGATCTGGCCGTCATAAGCCGCGTTGACGATTTCCACCACGGTCAGGCCGGGCTCGCTGCCCAGCGTGCCGGCGGGCACGCCCCAGAGCCGCTCGGCTTTCTCGCGCGCGGCGGGTTCGGAGACGCGGTGGTAGTCGGGCAGCACCATGGGGATCAGGCCGGCGTCGCTCGCGCCCTGCACGTTGTTCTGCCCGCGCAGGGGGTGCAGGCCGGTGCCCGGGCGGCCGATCTGGCCGGTGATGAGCGAGAGCGCGATCAGGCAGCGCGCGTTGTCGGTGCCGTGGGTGTGCTGGCTGATGCCCATGCCCCAGAGGATCATGGCGCTCTGGGCCGTGGCGTAGGCGCGCGCCACCTCGCGCAGCGTGGCCGCATCGATGCCGCAGACCGGGGCCATGGCTTCGGGGCTGAAGTCGGCCACATGGGCCTTGAGCAGCGCGAAGTCCAGCGTGTGCTGCTCAATATAGGCGGTGTTGGCCAGCCCCTCGAAGATGATGGTGTGCAGCAGCGCGTTGAGCAGGGCCACGTCGGTGCCCGCCTTGAAGCCCAGGTGTTTCCAGGCCTGGCGCGCCAGCTCGGTGCGGCGCGGGTCGATCAGCACCAGCTTCATGCCGCGTTGCCTGATCGCGTTCTTGATCCAGGTCGCGCCCACCGGGTGGTTCTGCGCCGGGTTGGCGCCGATGATGAGCACCAGGTCGGCGTGCACCACGTCGCGCAGCGGGTTGGTGACCACCGCCGAGCCCAGGCCTTCCATCAGCGCGGCCACGCTGGAGGCGTGGCACAGGCGGGTGCAGTGGTCCACGTTGTGCGTGCCAAACGCGCTGCGGATCAGCTTCTGGAACAGGTAGGCCTCTTCGTTCGTGCCCTTGGCCGAACCGAAACCCGCCACCGGCCCCAGACGGCCACGTGCGGGAGTGCTGGCCATGGCCCGGCGCAGGCCGGTGGCGGCGGCGTCCAGCGCCTCGTCCCAGGTGGCTTCGCGGAACAGTTCGCGCCAGTCGCGCTGCATCACGCTGGCCGGGTCCTTGGGCGCGTCGGCGCGGCGGATCAGCGGGCGCGTGAGGCGCTCGGGGCTGTGCGCGTAGTCAAAGCCGAAGCGCCCTTTCACGCAGAGCCGTCCTTCGTTGGCCGGGCCCGCCTTGCCCTCCACGTGTTCGATCTTGCCGTTGCTCACGTGGTAGGTCATCTGGCAGCCGACGCCGCAGAAGGGGCAGACCGAATCCACCCGCTGCTGCGAGGCTTTGGCGTAGGCGCCGTTGGCGGGGGCGATGGCCCCCGTGGGACAGGCCTGCACACATTCACCGCAGGCCACGCAGGTGCTCGCACCCATGGGGTCGTTCTGGTCGAACACGATCTGCGCGTGGCCGCCCCGGAAAGCCAACCCCAGCACGTCATTGCCCTGCGTCTCGCGGCAGGCGCGGATGCAGCGCGTGCACTGGATGCAGGCGTCGAGGTTCACCGTCATGGCCGGGTGAGAGGTGTCCCTGCCCCCACGCTCCGCCGCTGGAAGCGGGTCGCTGCCCCCCGAGGGGGCTACCCCGCCTTGGGGCGGCCCGGCGGCGGGGCCGTTGTGCCCGACAAAGGGCTGGGACCGGGCCGGGAAGCGCCCCGGCCGCGCGCCGGCCACGCCGGCCCAGTGCGCCAGCTCGCTGTCGTGCTTGAGCGCCGTGGTGTCGGGCGCATCGGCCAGCAGCAGTTCCAGCACCGTTTTCTGCGCCGCTGCGGCGCGCGGGCTGTCGGTGTTGACCGCCATGCCGGGCTGCGGCGCGCGGCAGCACGAGGGCGCGAGCACGCGCTCGCCCGCCACCTCGACCACGCAGGCGCGGCAGTTGCCGGGGCTGCGCAGGCCGTCCTTGTGGCACAGGTGCGGGATCGCGATGCCCACGCGCTGCGCCACTTTCAGAATGCTCTCGCCCGGCGCGGCCTCCACCGGCCGGCCATTGAGCGTGAAGGCGACGGGCGCCATGCCCTGGGGCAGATCGCGGGCGTTCATGCGTTCACCCCGTCGCGCCGGGCGCCATTCACCTCGTGCGCGAAAAACCGCAGCACCGAGTCCATCGGATTGGGCGCCGCCTGCCCGAGGCCGCAGATGGACGCGTCGCGCATCACCTGCGAGAGCTCGCCGAGCAGCGGCGCGTCCCACACCGGCGCCCGCATCAGCGCCACCGCCTGGGTGGTGCCGGCGCGGCAGGGCGTGCACTGGCCGCAGGACTCGTGTTCGAAGAATTGCATGAGGTTGAGCGCGGCGTCGCGCGCGCTGTCGTGCTGGCCCAGCACCACCACCGCCATGGAGCCGATGAAGGCGCCGTGGTCGGCCAGGGTGTCGAAGTCCAGCGGCACGTCGGCCAGCGCCGCGGGCAGGATGCCGCCCGACGCGCCGCCGGGCAGGTAGGCGTAGAGCGTATGGCCCTCGGCCATGCCGCCGGCGTGTTCATCGATCAGTTCGCGCAGCGTGATGCCGGCGGGCGCGAGATAGACGCCGGGCTGGCGCACGCGGCCCGACACCGAGAAGCGGCGCAAGCCGCTGCGCCCGCGCCGGCCCTGCGCGGCCAGCCAGGCCCCGCCCCGGGCCAGGATCTCGGGCAGCCACCAGAGCGTCTCCAGGTTGTGCGCGAGCGTGGGCCGGCCGAACACGCCGTGCGTGGCCACGATGGGCGGGCGCAGGCGCGGCATGCCGCGTTTGCCCTCCAGCGATTCGATCAGCGCCGACTCTTCGCCGCAGATGTAGGCACCCGCGCCGCGCCGCAGCTCGATCTGCGGCGGCGTGTAGCCGGGGTATTGCCCGGCCAGGCCCTGCAGCCGGGTGTGCAGGGTGCCAAGCTCGCGCGCCAGCAGGCCGCGCGCGTCGTGGTATTCGTCGCGCAGGTAGAGCCAGATGCGCTCGGCGCCCACCACCTGCGCAGCGATCAGCATGCCTTCGAGCACTTGGGGCGCGCCGCCCTGCGGGCTGGTGAGCAGGTGGCCGTCCTTGAAGGTGCCGACCTCGCCCTCGTCGATGTTCACCACCATGTGGCGCGGCCCGGGCTGCGCGCGCACAGTTTCCCATTTGCGCCAGGCCGGAAAACCCGCGCCGCCCAGGCCGCGCAGGTTCGAGGTCTTGAGCTCGGCCAGCACCTGCTCGGGCGTGAGCGCGCCCGACAACAGGCGCTGCAGCTGCGGCAGGGCCGACGCGGTGGGCGCCGGCAGCTCGCGCGGCCCGCTCTCGCCCCGCGCCAGCAGGGTCTGCACCGCGTCCACGCTGGCGCGCGGCAACTGGCGCTGGCCCACGCAGGCGGCGGGCGCCTGGTGGCACTGGCCGATGCACGGCGCCGCCTGCACCCGCACTGAGGCGTCACCGGCCAGCCGCGTCTGCAGATCGCTCAGCAGCGAGGCACTGCCCGCCAGCGAGCACGACAGGCTGGTGCAGACCCGCACCACGGTGGCCGGCACGGGCGCGTCGTCGGCCACGATCTCGAAGTGGTGGTAGAAGCTCGCGACCTCGAACACCTCCACCTGGCTCAGGCGCAGCCGCTCGGCCAGCGCCGCCAGGTGGCCGTGGCGCAGCGCGCCCTCGGCGTCCTGCAGGCGGTGCAGGTGCTCGATCAGCAGATCGGCGCGCAGCGCCAGCCCCTCGCACAGCGCGGCCACGCGCGCGCTGGCCGCTGGTTGGACCTGCCGGCCCTTCGGCGTGAAGCGCGGCCGGGCACGGCCGGGCGCCCCGACGGGGCGGATGGGGATCACCGGCGTGGCCAGCGTGGCGCGCGATTCGTGGGGGCTGTTCGTCATGGATTCAGCGTAGCACCGGAGGGGGGATTTAATATGTTTGAAATTTCATAAAGTCGGTCATTCCCCCACCCCACGCCCTCCTACCCGCATGCTGCGCATCACCCTCCAGCCCCAGTGGCGCATCGGCCACGAAGACGCCGCAGCGCTCGACGCCAACACACTGCTGCGCCTGCTCGCCGCCGTGCAGGACTCGGGCAGCATCTCGCAGGCCGGGCGCGACCTGGGGCTGTCGTACCGGCACGCCTGGGGCCTGGTGCGGCAGGCCGAGCAGCTGTTCGGCCAGGCGCTGCTCACCCGCGGGCGGGGCCGCGGCTCGCTGCTCACCGCGCTGGGCCAGCAGCTCATCTGGGCCGACGCCCGCATCGGCGCGCGGCTGCAACCGCTGCTGGAGTCGCTGGCCTCGGAGCTGGAGGGCGAGCTCGGGCGCGTGCAGCGCCGCGAGCGCGCGGTCCCGCGCTTGCACGCGAGCCACGGTTTTGCGGTGGCGGCGCTGCGCGAGCAACTGGCGGCGCGCCAGGTGGCAGTGGAGCTGCGCTACCGCAACAGCCTGGAAGCCGTGGCGGCGCTGGCCCAGGGCGACTGCGATCTGGCCGGTTTTCACGTGCCACTGGGCACATTCCAGGCGGCGGCCGCGCAGCGCTACCTGCACTGGCTCCGGCCCGAGACCCACCGGCTGGTGCAGCTGGCCGTGCGCACCCAGGGCCTGTTCGTGGCGCCCGGCAACCCGCTGGGCCTGAGCGGCCTGGGCGATCTCACCCGCCCGGGCCTGCGTTTCGTGAACCGGCCCGAAGGCTCGGGCACGCGGGTGCTGACCGAGCTGCTGTTGCAGCGCCAGGGCATCGCGCCGCGCCAGATCGCCGGCTACGACAACACCGAACTCACGCACGCCGCCGTCGCCGCCTTCGTGGCCAGCGGCATGGCCGACGTGGGCATCGGCGTGCAGACCGCCGCGCACCGCTTCGGCCTGCATTTCATCCCGCTGCTCAAGGAACGCTACTTTTTCGCGCTCACGGCCGGCGCGCTGGAGCGCGACGAACTCCGACCGGTGCTGGCGGTGTTGCAGTCGCCCGCGTTCCGCGCGCGGGTCGCGGCACTCAAAGGCTACGAAGCCGCCGACACCGGCCGGGTGTTGACGCTGGAAGACGCCTTCCCGGCCTGAGACTGACGGAGGGCTTGGGCCGGTGGCCCCGTCAGGTGGGGTTTCGCTGCACACCCGTCGGCAGGCGGGCCGCCGCCTCCCAGGCGCCGGAGCGGAACCAGGCGTCGCCGTCCAGGTAGGCCCGCAGCATGGGCAGGGCGTCGTGGCCCCAGAACACGCGGCCGTCCACCACCAGCGCGGGCACGCCGAACAGGCCGAGCGCGAGCGCTGCGTCGGTGTTGTCGCGCAGGCGCTGTTTCACGGGTGCGCTGTCCGGCGCGGCCCAGGGCTTCTGGCGCTGGGCCATGTGGTCCTGCAGCAGGGTCTGCAGCGCGGCCAGACGCACCGGGTCGGTGGCGTTCTGCCCGCCGCGCCAGACGTGGTGGAACAGCAACCCGGTCACGTAGCGGTTGGTCTCACCCGAGGCGTCGTCGGTGGCGGTGCACAGGCCCAGACGCAGCAGCGCCAGCGGGTTGAACGGGTGCGCGGCCGGCAACTCCAGCGGCACGCCGTGTTGCTGCGCGAGCCAGCCCACCTGGCGGTAGGTCCAGTCGCGCTTGGCCGGAATTTCGGCCGGCCCGAGCTGGCCGTGGGCCTGCAGCAGCGCGGCAAACAGCACCGGCCTGTAGCGCACCCGCACGCTCAGGCCCATGAGCGCTTCGGGCAGGCGCTCGAAAGCGAGGTAAGCATAGGGCGAGATCGGGTCGTACCAGAAGCCGATGTCGTGCAGGGTGTCGGTGCTCATGGGTTGGTCTCCACGATCAGTGCCGCCCCCTTGAGGGGGTCGCGCGCAGCGCGGCGGGGGTGCTTCATCGTGGGGCCTGGCGCGCCTCGATGCGCTCCCAGACCACCAGGCGCTGCGGGTCGTCCAGTGTGCTCCAGTCCGCGATTTCTTCCAGCGTGCGGTAGCAGCCGCTGCACAGCTGGGTGGCCGGGTCCATCTGGCAGACCGAGATGCACGGCGAGGGCACCTCGGGGTCCACGTGGCGGGCGCGCGCGTCGTCGAGGTTGATCAGCGGCCTCGGCTTGGGCGCGGGCGCTGGCGCTGGCGCCGCGCGGCGCGAAAACAGTTTCTTGAGCAGCATGGGGGTCAGGGCGTGGGCGGCGGTGCGGTCACGTCGTGCACCGGCGCGCCGGTGAGCCGCTGGAGGTCGTCCGGCGTGAGGCGGAACACGCCATGCGGATGGCCCGCCGCGGCCCAGATCACGTCGAAGCGGAACAGCTGATCGTCGATCAGGGTGACGGGCGCGGTGGCGTGTGCCAGCGGGGACACGCCACCGATGGAAAACCCGGTGCGTGCCTTGACGAAATCGGCGTCGGCGCGGCCGAGCTTGCCGCCTTCGGCGCAAACGATGGCCTGCACCTTCTTTTCGTCCACGCGCAGGTCGCCCGAGGTGATGACCAGCACGGCGGCGTCATCGCTCTTGCGGCGGAAGATGATGCTCTTGGCGATCTGGCCCAGCGCCACGCCCAGCGCGTCGGCGGCCTGTTGGGCGGTGCGCGCGGCGTCGCTCAGCATCACCGGGGCGTGGGCATGGCCCAGCGCGGCCAGCGCTTCGGTGACGCGCAGCACGCCGGCGGGCAGATCGAGGGTGTTCGGGGATTCTTCGCTCATGGTCGGCAATGGTAGCGGCCCGGGCGGGCTCAGTTGGCCGCGCGCTTGACCACCAGCAGGCTCGCCCCCATGGCCATGAGCACGCCGCCAAACACCCGGTTCTGCGCGCGGCGGGCCCGGGCCGTGGCCAGCCAGTCCTTGGCGCGCGAGGCCAGGAAGGCGTAGCCGTGCATCACCAGCACGTCCACCCCCACCGAGGTCAGCAGCAGGATCAGCAATTGCAGCCACAGGGCGCGGGTCGGGTCGATGAACTGCGGCAGCACGGCCACCATGAAGACGATGCCCTTGGGGTTGGTGACGTTGGTCATGAAGCCGATCAGCAGCCGCTCGCGGACCGAGGGCAGGCCGTTCGCATCACCCGCCGGTGCGCCGTCGGCCGCATCGGAGCCGGGCAGCTTCGCGGCACCGCTGGGCGCGCGCCACTGCTTCCAGCCCAGCCAGATCAGGTAGGCCGCGCCCAACACCTTGACGACCAGAAACGCGGTGCTGGAGGCCAGCAGCAGCGCGCCCACACCGACACCCGCGATCAGCAGGATCACCGCCAGGCCCAACTCCAGCCCCACGATGGTCGCGCCCGCGCGGCGCACGCCGTAGGCCAGGCCGTGGCTCATGGACAGCACCGCGCCCGAACCGGGCGACACCGCGATCACCCAGGACGCGGCAAAAAAAGCCAGCCAGACATTCAAATCCATGGTGCTCACCCCGCCCGCTTCGCCAGCAAGGCGCGCGCCACGCGCGAGCCGCTCGGCCGGCCCAGCTGTTCGCTGATGTACTGGCCGGCGTCCACCAGGGCGTCGAGGTCGATGCCGGTTTCGATGCCCATGCCGTGCAGCAGGTAGACCACGTCTTCCGTGGCCACGTTGCCGGTGGCGCCTTTGGCGTAGGGGCAGCCGCCCAGGCCGGCCACCGAGGCATCGAACTGCCAGATCCCCATTTCCAGCGCCGCCAGGGTGTTGGCCAGCGCCTGGCCGTAGGTGTCGTGGAAATGGCCGGAGATCTCGTCCACCGAATACACCGACAGGGCCGCGTCCAGCGCGCGCTGCACCTTCAGCGGCGTGCCCACGCCGATGGTGTCGGCCACCCCGATGTGTTGCACGCCGATGCCGCTCATCAGCGTGGCCACGTATTTCACGCTCTCCGGCGGCACGAAGCCCTGGTAGGGGCAGCCCACCGAACAGGAGATGGCGCCGCGCACGAAGATGCCGGCGGCGCGGGCCGCGTCCACCACCGGGGCGAAGCGTTCGATGCTCTCGGCGATGGAGCAGTTGATGTTCTTCCGGCTGAAGGCTTCACTGGCCGCGCCGAACACCACGATCTCGTCGGGCTGGTCGCGCAGCGCCGCCTCGAAGCCCTTGAGGTTGGGCGTGAGCACCGAGTAGCGCACCCCGGGCAGGCGCTGGATGCCTGACATGACCTCGTGGTTGTCGGCCATCTGCGGCACCCACTTCGGGCTCACGTAGCTGGTGACCTCGATCTCTTTGAGGCCTGCGGCCTGCAGGCGGTGCACCAGCTCGATCTTGACCGCCGCCGGCACCGGCTGCTTTTCGTTCTGCAGACCGTCGCGCGGCCCCACGTCCACGAGCTTGACCCGCGAGGGCATGATGGAAGGGAAGTGGATCGGGGTCTGCATGGTGGTCTGAATCCGGGTGGTGTGTTGGTGGGTGGCCGGCGCCGGTCAGCCCGGCGCCACACTGGCGCGCAGGTCGGCCGTGTCGGGTGGGAGTGTTCTGAGGTCAAAAAATCCGATCAGTTCCGGATGCCCCTCGCCCCGGCACCGGAGCAGCAGGGCTTTTCTGTCCCTCGCCCTGGCGGCAGCGACGCCATCGCCGGCGGCGTTGGCCGCCAGCAGCTCGGTCTGGGCGCGGGCCACGAAGGTTTCCAGCCGGCCCTCCAGAGACAGGGTGGCCCGCTCGAACAGATCAAAGCGCTGTCGCTTGTTCATGGTCGGCGCGAGTTCGATCGCGTTCAGGGCCTGCTGCAACTCCGCGATGAGCGAAGGATGGTCCTTCAGTGCGTCCCGCAGCACCTGGGGCACGGGCGGGCGGCGCACGGCGGGCGGGCACACCCCGCCCAAGGGTTCTTTGAACATGTTGTCCTCCTGAGACTTCTTGTACGAACACGAATGCAAAGCCTTGCTATTGTGCAGTCTCGGTCTCAGGGCGGACTCAATATCCCCGCGCCGTGTCCACCACCCCGGCCACCGGCTCACCGCGCTCCAGCGCCGCGATCTTGCGGGCGATCTGCGCGATGCTCTCGTCGCGCAGGGTGCGCGCCGAGGTGTGTGGCGTGACGGTGATCTTCGGGTGGGTCCAGAACGGATGCCCCGCCGGCAGCGGCTCGGTGCGGAACACGTCGAGCGTGGCGCCGGCCATGTGGCCGCTCTCCAGCAGGGCGAGCAGGTCGGCCTCGACCAGGTGCGCGCCGCGCGCCACGTTGATCAGGTAGGCATCGGGTTGGAGGCGTCCGAGCGTGTCGCGGTTCAGGATGTCCTGCGTCTCGTGCGTGAGCGGCAGCAGGTTCACCAGCACGCGGCAGGACGACAGGAAGGTCTGGAACCCGACCTCGCCGCTGTGCGTGAGCACACCCTCGACGGCCTTGGGCGTGCGGCTCCAGCCGTGCACCGGGAACTCGAACACCCGCAGCGCCTTGGCCACGCGCTCACCGAGCACACCCAGGCCCATCACGCCGACCGGGAAGTCCTGGCGATGGCGCGGCTTGCGGTACGACCACTGGCCCGCTTTCACGTCGGCCTCGTAGGCGTCGAACTCGCGGAAGTGGCGGATCACCGCGTGGCACACGTATTCGGCCATCTGCACCGACATGCCGGCGTCGTCCAGCCGAACCACCTTCACGCCCGGTGGCAACCGCAGCTTGAGCAGCGCGTCCACGCCGGCGCCGATGTTGAACAGGCCCTTGAGCGCCTGCTGTTCGTCCAGGAACTGCTGCGGTGGCGCCCAGACCACGGCGTGGTCGGCCTGCGGTGCGCCGGGTTGCCAGACCTCGACGGTGGCGCCCGGCAGCGCCGCGCGCAGGCCTTCGAGCCAGGGTTCGGCCTTGGTGTCGGTGCAGCAGAAAGTGATGTTCATGCGGCGAGCTTATGGCAAGACGAATAGCCCGTGGACGGAGAGGCCCGTTGGCGCCGAGGGCTTCGACAGGCTCAGCCCGAACGGAGGTTGGAGATCCCCGCGGCCGGGACATCCCGGCCAGAGGAGCCGTCAGGCCGTGGCGATCTTCAGCAGCTCCGCGCCTTCGGCCACCTGATCGCCCGGCGCGTACAGCAGCTCGGCCACGGTGCCGTCGGCCGGCGCGGCGATGGTGTGCTCCATCTTCATGGCCTCCATCACCGCCAGCGGCTGGCCCTTCTTGACCACGTCGCCGGCCTTCACGGCAAACGACACCACCTTGCCCGGCATGGGCGCGGTCAGGCGCCCGCCGTCGTGCGCGGCTTCGCCGGCGTGGGCCAGTGCATCGAGTTCGATGATCTGCGTGGCGCCCAGGGCGCAGAAGACGTGCACGACCTCTTCGCGCTGCCAGGTCTGCACCGTCTGGCGCTGGCCCATGAAGCGCAGGTCCATCAGCGTGCCGTTGGGCGCTGGCAAGGCGTCGAACGTCAGCAAGCCGCTGACCTCAGCAAAAGCCAACTGAAGCGCGCCATCGTGCAGGTAGGTCAGGTTGGCCTGCATCGCCTCGCCCTGGTATTCAAAGTCGAAGCGGCGCACGGTCAGGCCGTGCGGGCGCCAGCCGTCGCGGCGCGAGAACGGGTCTTTGCCTTCGCTCGCGCGCTCGGCCAGCAGGGTCTGCGCCACGGCGGCGGCCACGGCCAGATTCAGACCCACCTTGTCCTGGTTGAACAGCACACCCGCTTCGCGCGGGATCAGCGCCGTGTCCAGATTCGCCTGCGCGAACGAGGGGCTGGCGACCACGTGGCGCAGGAACTGCACGTTGGTGGACAGGCCGACGATGCGGGTTTCGGCCAGCGCGGCGTCGAGCCGGGCCAGTGCTTCGGCGCGGGTGCGGCCGTGCACGATCAGCTTGGCGACCATGGAGTCGTAGAAGGGGCTGATGGCGTCGCCTTCGCGCACGCCGTCGTCGATGCGCACCGAACCGCGGGTGAAACCGGTGCAGGCGGGCTTGCGGTAGACGTCGAGCCGGCCGGTGGCGGGCAGGAACTGGTTGTCCGGCGTTTCGGCGCAGATGCGGGCTTCGATGGCGTGGCCCTGGATGTGCAGGTCTTCCTGCTTCAGCGGCAAGGGCTCGCCGCTGGCCACGCGCAATTGCCATTCGACCAGATCAAGCCCCGTGATCGCTTCGGTCACCGGGTGCTCGACCTGCAGGCGCGTGTTCATCTCCATGAAATAGAAGCGCATGCCGCCTTCGGGCGGCTGCTCCACGATGAACTCCACCGTGCCGGCGCCCACGTAGTTCACGGCGCGCGCCGCAGCCACGGCGGCCAGACCCATCTGCTGGCGCAGCTCGGGCGTCATGCCCGGCGCGGGCGCTTCTTCCAGCACCTTCTGGTGGCGCCGCTGCACCGAGCAGTCGCGCTCGAACAGGTAGACGCAGTTGCCGTGCGTGTCGCCGAACACCTGGATCTCGATGTGGCGCGGGCGCTGGGCGTATTTCTCCACCAGCACGGCGTCGCTGCCGAAGCTGTTGATGGCCTCACGCTTGCACGAAGCGAGCGCAGCGGCGAAGTCTTCAGATTTCTCCACCGCACGCATGCCCTTGCCGCCGCCGCCCGCGCTGGCCTTGATCAGCACCGGGTAACCGATGCGGTCGGCCTCGTGCTTGAGCATGGCCGGGTCCTGGTCGGCGCCGTGGTAACCCGGCACCAGCGGCACGCCGGCACTTTCCATCAGGCGCTTGGACTCGGCCTTCAGCCCCATGGCCTGGATCGCGCTCGCGGGCGGGCCGATGAACACCAGCCCGGCTTCGGCACAGGCGTTGGCGAAGGCTTCGTTTTCGCTCAGAAAACCATAGCCTGGGTGGATGGCCTGCGCGCCGGTGGCCTTGGCCGCGTCGAGGATGCGCTGCCACTGCAGGTAGCTGTCTTTCGGCGCGCTGCCACCGATGTGCACCGCCTCGTCGCAGGCGGCCACGTGTTTGGCGCTGGCGTCGGCGTCGGAGTACACGGCCACGGTGCGCACGCCCATGCGGCGGGCGGTGGCGGCGACGCGGCAGGCGATCTCGCCTCTATTCGCAATCAGGATTTTGGTGAACATTCGGGGCCTCAGGCGTTGGCAGAAGAAAACAGGGACTGCGCCCGGCGGAACACCGCGCGCAGGAACTTGAACAGCATCCAGGTGACGATCCACATCAGCACCACGGCGATGACCAGCAGCACGCCGAACACCAGCGGGTGGTTGGTGGCCAGCCAGACCGCGCCGACCACCAGGCCGTCTTCGACCAGGCTCATGGCGATGTTGGAGAACGGCTCGGGCGAGGTGTTGATGGCCGCGCGCGTGGTGGTCTTGGCGGCCTGGCTGCTGGCCGCGAGCGTGCCGCCGAGCAGCGCGCCCACCAGGGCCATGGTGCTGCCGTCAGCGCCCAGCGCCCCCGCCGCCAGCGCGGCGCCGGCGGGGATGCGGATCACGCTGTTGACCATGTCCCACAGCGAGTCGAGCCCCGGGATCTTGTCGGCAAAAAACTCCACGAACAGCAGCGCGCCGCTGGTGATGAGCATGGCCGGGTGCTGCAGCACCTGCAGGCCTTCGGGCAACGGCATCCAGCCCAGAGCGCCCGACGCACCCACCAGGAACACCACCGCGTAAAGCCGGAAGCCACTGACCCAGCCCAGCGCCGCGGCCAGCGCCAGCAGGCTGGGCATGTCGAGCTGGCTGGCGGCGGCGCTCACGCCGTCGATCACCTGGCCCCCCATCTGCACGCCCACGTCGGCCGCGCCGTCGCCCACCTGGGCGCCCCAGGACCGGAGCCACGCCACGAACGAAGTCCAGATCGATGCCATGCCGGGTGCTGTGGGTGTGGAAGGGGCCGCTCAGCCCGCCAGCCAGGCCGGCTTGCGTTTCTGCAAAAAGGACTGCACGCCTTCGCGACCTTGTTCGCTCGCGCGGATGTCGGCAATGCCCTGCACCGTGGCGGCGATCAAGCCGGCGTCGATGGCGCGCTCGGCCACGTCCTGCACCAGCCGCTTGCAGGCTTTCACCGCCGCCGGGCTGGCGCTCACCAGCGCCTGGGCCAGCTCGTTGACCTTGGCGTCCAGCGCATCGGCATTGCTCACCAGCTCGTGCACGAAGCCGATGCGGTGTGCCTCTTCGGCGGAGAAGCGCTCGGCCGTGAGGAAATAGCGGTGCGAAGCCCGCGCGCCCATGGCGCGGATCACGTAGGGGCTGATGGTCGCGGGGATCAGGCCGAGCTTCACTTCGCTCAAGCAGTAGGTGGCGCTGTCCACGCTCACGGCCATGTCGCAGACCGCGACCAGCCCCATGCCACCGGCGAACACGTCGCCCTGCACGGCGGCGATGGTGGGTTTGGGGCACTCGTAGATGGATTTGAGCGTGGCCGCGAGCTGGCCGGCATCGGCCACGTTTTCGTCGCGCGTGTAGTCGGCCATGCGGCGCATCCAGTTCAGGTCGGCCCCGGCGCAGAAGGCCGGTCCCACGGCGGCCAGCACGACGGCGCGCACGTCGTCGCGCGCGCCCACGGCTTCAAACGCGGCCTTGAGTTCCTGGATCACAGCGTCGTTGAAAGCGTTGCGCAGCTCGGGACGGCTGAGCGTGATGCGGGCGATGCGGTCTTGCACCGCGACGGTCAGGGCTTGGCTCATGCGGCTTTCTCCCGGGCAGCTTCTTCGTGCAGGCAGTAAGCGAAATCCAGCTCCGGGCAGGGCTGGCCGAGCGCGGTGAGCGCGGCCGTGATCTGGCCGCGGTGGTGCGTGCCATGGTTGAACACGTGCGCCAGCGTGGCGGCGAACGGCAGCGAGACGGGCACGCCCTTGGTGGTGGTGTAGTCCAGCGTGCCGTCGAAGCGCTCCGCCGGCCAACTGGCGATCAGCGGCGCCCAGCGAGCCGCGCCGTCGCGCAGGGCCTGGGTCAGGCGTGCGCGGTCGGGCTCCACCTCGGCGTCCAGTTGGACCACGGGGGAGGCGCCGTGGGCAAAACGCTGGAACCACAGCGCGTGTTCACCCACCAGCAGGTGGTTGAGCGTGCCGTGGATGCTTTTGAAGAACAGGCCCACGTCCTTGCGGTAGTCGGCGTCGGACAGCGGCGCCACCGCGTCGAGCAGGCGCGCGGTGGCCCAGACGTTGTAACGGGCCAGTCGGGCAAAGTGGGTGTGCCACGGATTCAGTTCGGCCATGTCTCAAGTCCTCCCAGCGTTTTGAGCGATTCAAAATCGGCGTCGCGGTGCAGCAGCATGTGACCGTGGGTGATGCAGTAGCTGGCGAGCAGCACGTCGATGGGGCTGCGCACGGTGCGGCCTGATTTGCGCAGTCGCTGGTACAGCGTGGCGGCCTGCAGGGCGTTGTCCAATCCGCCGATCTCCACCACCTCCAGCGCCAGCAACAGATCGCGCGCCCGGGCCTGCGCGGCGGCGGTGGAGAAACCGCGCACCACCTCGAACACCACCAGATCGGCCACACCAATGTCTGGCGGGCCGTCCTTGCCCGACAGCCATCGCCTGAGCTGTTCGGTCTGTGGGTTGTTGGTGCCTCGAAAGTGATCGATGAGCACGCTGGAGTCCACCAGGATCATGCTGCCTTGCTCCGTTTGCCGGGCTTGGCGCGCGTCTCGGTGGCTCGGGCTTGTCTGGCCTTGGCTGCGGGCTTGACCACGTAGCTCGCAGCAGGCTCCTGCACGGTGGCCTCAAGCAGTTCCTCTTCTTCACGCGCTTTCGCCCAGGCTTCGTCGGAATCGTCCCAGAACAGGGTGCCGCGTGCTGCCAGCAAAGCCGCGTAAGCCTTTTTCCGTTTGAGCAGACGCAAGCCCTCTTCGACCGCTTCTTTCTTGGTCTTGAAATCACCGCTGGCCATGACATCCGCCATGAGTTTGTCGTCAATCACGATGTTGGTCCGCACGGGAAACCTCCTTCAATGTGTATGAAATACAAAAATCATACACATCACATGCGGAAAAGTCCAAACTTCGTCTCGGGGATCGGCGCGTTCAGCGAAGCGCTCAGGCCCAGGGCCAGCACGCGGCGCGTGTCGGCCGGGTCGATCACACCGTCGTCCCACAGGCGCGCGGTGGCGTAGTAGGGGTGGCCCTGCACCTCGTACTGCTCCTTGATCGGCGCCTTGAACGCGGCTTCTTCTTCCGCGCTCCAGCTGCCGCCCTTCGCCTCGATGCCGTCGCGCTTGACGGTGGCCAGCACGCTCGCGGCCTGCTCGCCGCCCATCACGCTGATGCGCGCGTTCGGCCACATCCAGAGGAAGCGCGGGCTGTAGGCGCGGCCGCACATGCCGTAGTTGCCGGCGCCAAAGCTGCCGCCGATGATGACGGTGAACTTGGGCACCGCAGCCGTGGCCACGGCGGTCACCATCTTGGCGCCGTTGCGCGCGATGCCTTCGTTCTCGTACTTGCGGCCGACCATGAAGCCGGTGATGTTCTGCAGGAAGACCAGCGGCGTCTTGCGCTGGCAGCAGAGTTCGATGAAGTGCGCACCCTTGAGCGCCGACTCGCTGAACAGGATGCCGTTGTTGGCGATGATGCCGACCGGCATGCCTTCGATGCGCGCGAAGCCGCAGACCAGCGTCGTGCCGAAGCGCGACTTGAACTCGTCGAAGTCCGAGCCATCGACGATGCGGGCGATGATCTCGCGCACGTCAAACGGCTTGCGCGTGTCGGTGGGGATCACGCCGTACAGCTCTTCGGCCGGGTACAGCGGCGCCACCGGGTCGATGGTGGTGATGGGCGGGACCTTGCGGGCGTTGAGGTTCTTCACCGCCTGGCGCGCCAGCGCGAGCGCGTGCAGGTCGTTCTGCGCCAGGTGGTCGGCCACGCCCGAGAGGCGCGTGTGCACGTCGCCACCGCCCAGGTCCTCGGCGCTCACCACCTCGCCCGTAGCGGCCTTCACCAGCGGCGGGCCACCCAGAAAAATCGTGCCCTGGTTCTTGACGATGATGGTTTCGTCGCTCATGGCCGGCACGTAGGCGCCGCCCGCCGTGCACGAGCCCATGACCACCGCGATCTGCGCGATGCCCTGCGCGCTCATGTTGGCCTGGTTGAAGAAGATGCGGCCGAAATGGTCGCGGTCGGGGAAGACCTCGTCCTGGTTCGGCAGGTTGGCGCCGCCCGAGTCCACCAGGTAGATGCAAGGCAGGTTGTTCTGCTGCGCCACTTCCTGCGCGCGCAGGTGCTTCTTGACGGTGAGCGGGTAGTAGGTGCCGCCCTTCACGGTGGCGTCGTTGCAGACGATCATGCAATCCACACCGCTCACTCGGCCGATGCCCGCGATGACCCCGGCGCAGGGCGCGCTGTCGCTGCCGTCGCGGTCGGGGTACATGCCCATCGCGGCCAGCGGGCTCAGCTCCAGGAAGGGCGTTCCCGGGTCGAGCAGCATCTGCACGCGGTCGCGTGGCAGCAGCTTGCCGCGCGCGGTGTGTTTGGCGCGTGCCGCGTCGCCACCGCCGAGCGTGGCTTTTTCCACCTGCCCCTTGAGGTCTTCCACCACCGCGCGCATGGCGGCGGCGTTGGCCTGGAAGTCGGCGGAGCGGGCGTTGAGTTTCGTGTCGAGTGCGGGCATGGGGTTCTCTCGGTCAGGCTGTTTTGGCTTCGGCCAGCCCCAGCTGGTCCTTCATGGCATCGCGGATCTTGAACTTCTGGATCTTGCCGGTCACGGTCATGGGGAAGGCGTCCACAAAGCGGATGTAGCGCGGCACCTTGTAGTGGGCGATCTGGCCCTTGCAGAAGGCGCGCACCGTGTCTTCGTCCAGCGCCTGGCCGGGCTTGACGATGACCCAGGCGCACAACTCTTCGCCGTACTTCGCATCGGGCACGCCCACCACCTGCACGTCCTGCACGGCGGGGTGGCGGTAGAGGAATTCTTCGATCTCGCGCGGGTAGATGTTCTCGCCGCCGCGGATCACCATGTCCTTGATGCGGCCGACGATGTTGACGTAACCCTCGGCGTCCATGGTGGCCAGGTCGCCGGTGTGCATCCAGCCCTCGGCGTCGATGGCCTCGGCGGTCTTGGCCGGGTCGTCCCAGTAGCCGTGCATGACCGAGTAGCCGCGCGTGCACAGCTCGCCCGACTGGCCGGGCGCCACCACCTCGCCACTGTCGGGGTGGACGATCTTCACTTCCAGGTGCGGCTGCACCTGGCCCACGGTGGACACGCGCCGGTCCAGCGGCGTGTCGGTGCTGCTCTGGCAACTCACCGGGCTGGTTTCGGTCATGCCGTAGGCGATGGTGATTTCAGACAGGTGCATGTCGCTCACCACGCGCTGCATCACGGCGGTGGGGCACGGTGAACCGGCCATGATGCCGGTTCGGAGGGTGGACAGGTCGAATTCCTTGAAGCGCGGGTGGTCCAGCTCGGCGATGAACATGGTGGGCACGCCGTGCAGCCCGGTGCAGCGTTCGTCCTGCACCGTCTGCAGCACGGTCAGCGGGTCGAAGCCGTCGTTCGGGTAGACCACGGTGGCGCCGTGCGTGAAGCAGGCCAGGTTGCCCAGCACCATGCCGAAGCAGTGGTACAGAGGCACGGGGATGCACAGGCGGTCGGCCTTTGTCAACTTCATGCACTCGCCGATGAAGAAACCGTTGTTCAGGATGTTGCGGTGCGTCAGCGTGGCGCCCTTGGGAAAGCCCGTGGTGCCGCTGGTGAACTGGATGTTGATCGGGTCGCTCGCCTGGAGCGTGGCCGCCACCTGCGCCACGCGCGGGTCGGTGGCGTCGCCCTGGGCGAGCAGCGCCGAGAAGCGCAGCAGGCCCGCCTCATCCATGCCCTGCCCCGGCTCGTCGATCCAGACCACGGTCTTCAGGTGCGGCAGTTGCTGCGCTTCGAGCGCGCCCGGCTGGCCGTGCGCCCACTCCGGTGCCAGCTCGCGCAGCATGCCCAGGTAGTCGCTGGTCTTGAAGCGCGCCATGGTGACGAGCAGCTTGCAACCCACCTTGTTGAGCGCGTATTCCACTTCAGACGTGCGGTAGGCCGGGTTGATGTTCACCAGCACCAGGCCCACCTGCGCCGTGGCCAGCTGCATCAGCACCCACTCGGCGTTGTTGTGCGACCAGATGCCCACGCGGTCGCCCGGCTGCAGGCCCTGCGCCAGCAACGCGCTGGCCAGGCGGTGCGCGTCGGCCTGCAGCGCACGGTAGCTGTAGCGCCGCCCCTGGTGCACGCTCACCAGCGCCTCGTGCTCGGGCTGGCGCGCCACCATGGCGTCAAAAAACGCGCCGATGGTCTGTTCGATCAGCGGCACGTCGGTCGCGCCACGCGCCAGGCTTTGCGCCAGCGGTGCGGCGGTGGAAAGGGCTGCGCTCATGGGTGTGTCTCCTCCGAAGGCGGTCGCCCGGATCGGACCGGGCCTGAAAGCGCAAGCATAGAAGCTCGGGCCGTGCACCGGTTGCCAGAATGGTTGCAAATCGTGCCGCAACTAAGGCACACTGACCGCCATGCCAAGCCCCAACCCGACACCCCTGGCCCCACGCAGTGAGCTGCGCACGGCACGCGCCGCAACGCCCATGGCCTTTGTGCGGGCCATCGTGCGGGCGTACCGGCTCCGCGGCATGGACCCGGCGCCCGCGCTGGCGCAGGCACAGATCGCGCCAGCCCTTTTGCAGCAACGGGTGGGCCACATCACCGCCGCGCAAATGGAGGCCGTGTCGGGCGCGGCCATGCGCGAACTGGACGACGAAGCCCTGGGCTGGTTTGCCCGGCCCCTGCCCTGGGGCAGCTACGGCATGCTCGCGCGCGCCTCGCTCTCGGCCCCCACGCTGGGCGCCGCGCTCAAGCGCTGGTGCCGCCACCACGGCCTGCTCACCCCCGACGTCACGCTCGCCGTGACCACCAGCGGCGACGTGGCCAGCATCGGCCTCACCGAACACCGCCCGCCCGGTGGCGACGGCAGCCTGCGCGAGTTCTGTTTCGTCTCGGTGCTGCGCAACAGCCTGGGCCTGGCCTGCTGGTTCGTGGACTCGCGCATCCCGCTGCTGGGCGCGAGCTTTCCGTTTGCCGCGCCACCGCACGCCGAGGCCTACCGCGTGCTGTTCGACGGCCCGACGGTGTTTGACGCACCCGAGGCCGCCATCCGCTTCGACGCGCGCTACCTCGCCCTGCCCGTCAAGCGCGACGAAGCCGCCATGAACCAGATGCTGCAGCGTGCCCTGCCGATCCAGGTGCGCCCCTACCGGCGCGACCGCCTGCTGGTGCAGCGCGTGCGCCAAGTGCTGATGACCCAGCCGCTGGACGCGCACAACGCCAGCGACCTCGCCGCCCTGCTCAACACCTCGGCGCGCACGTTGCACCGGCAACTGAAAGACGAGGGCGCCACGCTGCAGGCGTTGAAAGACGAGGTGCGCCGCGACCGCGCGCTCGACCTGCTGCAGCGCACCACCCGCCCCATCAAACAGGTGGCCGAAGCGGCCGGGTTTCAGAACGAGAAGAGCTTCATCCGCGCGTTCAAGGGCTGGACGGGGGTGGCGCCGGGGGATTTTCGGAGCCGGACCCCACCCTTGGCCTGATCTGCAACCCCGATGGCGCAGCCATGACCACCACCCTGTCTAGACTGCCCACATGATCGCCATCGACGACGACACCACCATCGGCCAGGCCTTCTTCGAGGCCTGCGACCGCTACGCCGGCCACAGCCTGCTGGCCGTGCCCGCCAACGCCGCCCGCAGCTACGACCCCGCCGGTCGCGACATCAGCTACAGCGACGCGGCCACCGAAGTGCGCACGCTGATGGCCATGTACCGGTCGGCCGGTTACGGCCTGGGCCACCGCGTGGGCCTGTTCCTGGAAAGCCGGCCCGAGCACCTGCTGCACAAGCTCGCGCTCAACGCGCTGGGCGTGTGCGTGGTGCCGATCAACCCGGACCACCGGCCGCGCGAACTGGCCTATGTGGTGGACCACGCGCGGCTGGACCTGATGGTGGCGCTGACCGCGCGGGCCGACGCGGTGCGCGAGGCGCTGGCCCTCGCTCGCCACCAGCCCGCCGTGGCGTGGCTGGAGAAGCTGGACACCCAGCAGGCCCTGCCACCACCGCCCGCCACGGCCCAGCCCGGCGAACCGGTGGGCGACACGCCCGCCAGCATCCTCTACACCTCGGGCACCACCGGCCAGCCCAAGGGCTGCGTGCTCTCGCACACCTACGAGCTGGCCGCCGGCCACTGGTACGCCACCCAGGGCGGCCTGGGGGCGGTGCGCGAAGGCGTTGAGCGCCTCTACAACCCGCTGCCGCTGTTCCATGTGAACGCGTCCATCCTGTCGTTCTACTGCATGCTGCTCAGCGGCGGCTGCCAGGTGCAGACCGACCGTTTCCAGCCCGGCCGCTGGTGGACCGAGGTGGTCGAGAGCCGCGCCACCATCGTGCACTACCTCGGCGTGGTGGTGCCCATGCTGCTCAACCAGCCGGTGAGCGATCTGGAGCGCGCGCACCAAGTGCGCTTTGGCTACGGCGCCGGCGTCGAGCCCCAGCTGCACGCGGCGTTCGAGGCGCGCTATGGCTTCCCGCTGCTCGAACTCTGGGGCATGACCGAAATGGTGCGGCCCCTGTGCGACTGCCACGAACCCCGGCAGGTCGGCACGCGGGCCTTCGGCCGCGCACGCCCGGGCCTGGACGCCTGCGTGATGGACGAGGCCGGCCAGGTGCTGCCCGACGGCACGCCGGGCGAGCTGGTGGTCCGCCACTCCGAAGCCACGCCCCGGCGGCACTTCTTCAGCGGCTACCTCGACAACCCGCAGGCCACCGCCGAGGCCTGGCGCGGCGGCTGGTTCCACACCGGCGACATCGTGAGCCGGGGCGAAGACGGCATGTTCCATTTCGTGGACCGCCGCAAAAACATCATCCGCCGCTCGGGCGAGAACATCGCTGCCGCCGAGGTCGAGGCCCTGCTGCTCACCCACCCCTGGGTCGCCAACGTGGCGGTCATGGCCCTGCCCGACGAGGTGCGCGAAGAAGAGGTGCTGGCCTGCGTGGTGCTGAAAGACCGGGCCGGCCACGAAACGGCGGAGACGGCGCGCACGCTATTTCACTTCTGCCACCAGCAACTGGCCTACTACAAGGCGCCCGGTTGGCTCTGGTTTGCGGCCGAGATCCCCACCACCGGCACCCAGAAGATCCTGAAGCACCGCATCTTTGCCGAAGGCACCGACCCACGCACCCTGCCCGGCATGCACGACTTGCGGCCGTTCAAGAAGCGCCACTGAACCCGAAACCCGCCCCATGATCGTTCTGCACCACTGCGTCAGCGCCCGGTCTTTGCGTCCCCTGTGGATGCTGGAAGAGCTGGGCCTGCCCTACGAGCTGCGCATGCTGCCCTTCCCGCCGCGCGTGCACGCCCGGCCCTACCTGGACCTGAACCCGCTGGGCACCGTGCCTCTGCTGGAAGACGGTGGCACCCGCATGACCGAGTCGGCCGCGATGTGCCAGTACCTCGCCGCGCGCCACAGCCCGCGCGTGCTGGACGTGCCCGTCGACGATCCAGCCTATGGCAACTACCTGAACTGGCTGCACATGAGCGACGCCACGCTCACCTTCCCGCAGACGCTGGTGCTGCGCTACACCCACTTCGAACCGGCCGAGCGCCTGCAACCCCAGGTGGCCACCGACTACGCGCGCTGGTTCCTGGCCCGGCTGCGCGCGGTGGACGCCGCCCTGCAGCACAACGAGCACCTGTGCGCCGGCCGCTTTACGGCCGCCGACGTGGCCGTGGGCTACGCGCTGGTGCTGGCGCAGCACCTCGGCCTGGACGCCCAGTTCCCGCCGGCGGTGGCGGCCTACTGGCAACGGCTGCAGGAACGCCCCGCTTTCCAGCGCGCCCTGCGCGTGGAACGCGATGCGGCCCTGGCCCAGCGGGTGGACCCCACGCCTTCTCCTGACTTGCGGTTTTGAGGTTTCGGCACACTGGGATCAACCCAGTCGAAGGCTCACAGTGCGGTCGGGGTTCAGGATCAGAAGAGCTTCATCCGCGCGTTCAAAGTCTGACCGGGTAACGCCGGGGGAGGGGTGAGGGACAGCTTGCGACCAATTGTGTTGAAAAACTCCGCTGAGGCCTGTTTCTGGCCCATGGTTTGCATGCGCTTCGTCATCGACGGAGGTACACACCATGATGGGTCAGACGGCTTCGCAGGATCAGCTCTTCTACGCTTTCAACCTCACTGATCACGTTCCGCGCGA